>CAZLMW010000017.1:0-48704 GCA_964560875.1 uncultured Enterobacteriaceae bacterium | reverse complement strand
TGGCGTCGGTCCCAACACAGTCCGCGAAGGCGGACTTGCTCAACTGAGACCCCGCCTTCAGCCGGGGGCTCCGGCCGTGAGTTGCGCTTGCACACCAGGACGCTCGCTGCGCTCGCTACGAAGGCGCTGCGCGGGCTTTTCCGCTTGCCGAAGGTGGCGTCGGTCCCAACACAGTCCGCGAAGGCGGACTTGCTCACCCGTTGCCCACGGTTTCAACCGTGGGACGCCCCCGCCCCGCAACTCACGCCCACGACCGTCCGCGGAGCCATTTTCAAGGCCGATATGCCCCTACGCGGCTCACAGAGGCTCCTGGAGCCGTTTTGGGTGGGGGCCCTGCCATCAATAGCCTCACGCCGTGATCGGCCGTTAGAGACGATTCTACGGGCAAAAGGCCGTGTGCGACCTTCTGCGCCAGAGACCCTGAGCGAGTGGTTTCCGTCATCCGCAGGGAATTAGTAAACCTTACTTGACCAAATCAGCCACCGACCGCGGTTCGAGCTTATCCGTGCTGAAGCTGTGGTAGACGATCCCGCGCAATGCCTTGAACTTGTCGCCCTTCGCAGGCTTGGCGATCGTCTTGTCACCCCATTTCAAGATGCGATCGTCGACGCGCAGGCCGCCGGTCACCACGAACTCGCCGTACTCAGACGAATCCGGGTTTCCGTTTGTCACCTCGACATTCGCCACCTCGACCAGCAGCGATCGATACGGCAGCGACGACGGCGCCTTCGCGAGCACCTTGGGATCGACCACCAGCGGCGCGGGGGGTGCGCCGGATTTCGTCTTGGTCAGCACAGCGCGGTTGAGAATTCGCAGCCCGTAGCTGTCGACCAGCGTCCCGGTCACATCGACCACGTCGCCGGCCTTGAACTTCTTGTAAACGCTCGTGTTCTTGGGAACCGTGGCGATACCGCCGTGTTTTTGACCCTTGGCAAGCTGCACCCAGACCGTGGACGGAATAGACCCGTCCTTGCCGGCGGCCGCCGTAACGACCGCGCCAGTGATCTTCACCGTGGTCCCCATCGCAACCTTCGGAGGCGTCACCGCCAGATCGGGGATCGTGGCCGTCAGCGCCGAGCACGCGTCGCCTTTTCCGTCCTTGTCCTTGTCGTCCTGTCCGGGGTTGGGGTCGGCCGGACAGTTGTCCTTGTCATTGGCGATGCCGTCCCCGTCGGTGTCGGTCTTGCTGAGCTTCGGACATGGGCTTGTCGACTCCGCGAACGGGCAGCTGTCGCACGCGTCGCCCGCGCCGTCTCCATCGATGTCGTCCTGGCTCGGGTTGAAGATCGTCGCGCAGTTGTCCTGGTCGTTGGGCTTGCCGTCGCCGTCCTTGTCCTTGTCACTGGGCTCCACCGAGTTTGAAAACGAACCGTTGGGCTTCGTATCGCAGGTGATGAGCTCGTCGGCTTCTTTGCCGCACCGTAACAGGGGCCATAGCTCGTAAGCGTAGGGTTTGGCGTCGCCACCGTCCTTGGCGTCAGAAAGCACGGACTTGAGGCTCTTCTCGATCGATTCGAGCGATTCACCGCCCTCGTCTACGTCGGTGTTCTTGGCGCAAAGCACCTTCGCGGCCCCGCAGGCCACAAAGGGCCCACAGTTGTCCGCCGCGCCCGCCAGGTCCATCAGCTTCTTGTCGCCGTACAACGGCTTGCCGGCAATCAACACGAGGCGAACGGTCTCAGGACGGGCGGCGACTATACTTGCGAAGGGCTTGCCGCGATCGCCCGCGAACACCGCGACGTCGGCATAGAGTCCGGACGCGAGCGTGCCGATGAGATCGCCAGCACCGACGGCCTCGGCCGCGTTCTTCGTCGCCATCTCGACCAGCATGCGATCGGTGATCAACCCGCCCCAGCGCTTGTCGCTGAACTTGCGCGCGCACTTGAGCTCTTCGAGTTGGTTCATCGAGCCCGACGGTGTCCAATCGGGACCGATCGCGACGTTCACGCCCATGTTCAAGGCTGCTGGCACGCGCGTTGTTGTCCCATACAGATCCAGGTTGCTCTGCGGTGACCAGACGATGCTCATCTGGGCCTGGCGCAAGCGCGCTAACTTGCGACCCGGCAAGCCAGTTGCGTGAATCGCGACGACGCCCGGATGTGCCAGGCCCTTGTCCGCGAGATCGTCCCATTCGTCCGCGCTCTGCTCGTCCACGCCTTCTCCGAGGTGCACGAAGTAGGCGTCATATTCGCCGGACTTGAGCTTGGCCAGCGTCGACTTCGCGCTGGAAATCGTCATCGACGCAACTTTGCCGGTGCGCGTGCTGATCTTGTAGCCGTCGAGGTTGGACCCGGCGTTGTCGAGATTGCGAACCCACGCACGCGAGCATTTCAAGTGGCTGGTGCCCTGCATCGAGGTTGTTGCGCTGATCAGCGCGCGGAGCTCCGACCACTTGCCCAACTCGCAGCCCGCCTGCTTGACGACGGGGAGGTTCGCCGGCCGGAAGTCCTTGAAATAGCCGGGGTTGCTCTGCCACTTGTAGCGACTGGCGAACAGCTTGGTGCCGTGCTGCCAACGCGGCAGGTGGTTGAACGTGCCGTGGTTGTGCGGGTCGATGAGACCGGCCGTAATGATCCCGTCCGTGCACAGGCGAGTCGCTTCCTTGTAGCCGGGTGTCGTCGCGCACGAGTCGCCCACGCACAGGATCTTCCCGGTGGTGCGCGACACGGCGAGCTCGCCGTCGGGCACAACGAATTGACCGGTGAAGATTGTGCCGGCGAGCACGAGCACGTCATTGGTGCCTGGCTGGCTGGTGCAGGCCTTGCCGATGAAGCCCGAACCGGCGTCCTGGTGTTGAACGCCGCCGTCAGCGCCCGTGCCACCGGCCCCGTCGGCCAGGTTGCCGCTGCCGCCTTCCGTCGCGGCGTCATCGTCGCCACCGCAGCCGGGCGACAGGAGGGTCGAAAGCGCCACAAGGACGACCAAAAACGGGTTGGAACCGCCGCGTAATCGCATTCAGATGCATCCCAATTTGTTGCCGAGCCCGGGCTTTTCGTAGTATCCGTTTCGGGGCACAAACACCAGCGCGCAAGCGCAACGCCGGTCGCATCCGGCACCCTTCGGCGAGCGATCTTCAGGTCGCGCGCGCCTCGGCCGTCCCAGGAGTACGCCATGAACATAGTCGCCAAAGGCACGTGGTCACCGCTCATCGCAGCTTTCGCAGTCGTCGCTATCGGCGCGGCTTGCAGTGACCCGCCGGTCGAAGACAACACGGACGAGACCGAAGACACGGGTGAGGCGGACGGTGGACCAGCCGACGGTTCCAGCGCTTCGGATGCCGGAGCAAGCAGCGGTGGCACCGCCGATGGGGGCACGTCGAGCGGCGTTTCCGACACCGGCGGCTCAGGCGGCAGCGCAGATTCGGGGTCGTCGGGCGGCGCGACAGACGGCGGCGGCTCCAGCGGCGGATCCGATGGTGGCGGTTCCAGCGGTGGTGCCGATGGCGGTGCCGTTGATGCCGGGCCGGTCGACGCGGGCCCTCCGCCGAAGAAGCTCCCGCTGCCTGATTGCGCCAAGGGCGCGTGCTTCAACTGCGACAAGTGCGCCGAGACGCCCCTGTGCCTCGACGGCAAGACCTACAAGAACGACTGCGAGGCCATTTGCGATCTCAAGGCGTTCGACTGGCCCAAGGGCGTGACCATCTCGCAGGGCAAATGCCCCAATTGCAAGGCGTGTGTCGGCAAGAAGCTGCAGTGCAACACCCAGAAGGGCGAATGCGAGGCGTGCGACAAGGGCAACTGCAAGAGCACCGGCGACTCCTGCAAGAACGAGACCGATTGCAAGTGGACACCGGTCTGCGCGACGCTGAAATCGGGCGCGAAAGTGACCGTCGAGATCCCGTGCGAAGCGCAGTGCCTCGAGCTCGCCAAGAACGTCGGCGTGAACCCGAAAAACGGCGCCTGCAAGAGCAAATGCAGCTTCCCCAAGGATAAGGGCGGCGGTGGCTGCTCGATGAGCACGTGGCAGCCGGTCTGCAGCAAGAAAGACGGCATGACGTACGCGACGGAGTGCGCGATGCAGAACTGTTCCAAACAGGGCTGCTACGCCGCGGGCCAGACGGGCGCCACCAAAGAGTGCAGCGAAAGCAAGATGGAAGTCGAGTGCCACGGCGAGTGCTACGACAAGGCCAAGTGGGGCAAATGCCCGGCCACGTGCGAGAACGTCTGCGGCATCGCGAAGAACGGCAAGGGCGTCAACTTCCGCAACAAGTGCATCGCCGAGGCGGAAGGCGCCATCGTCGGCGGCTGTGACGGCATCACGACGACCAAAGCCGACAAGTGCAGCGCGCAGCTGTACCTCGACGGCAAGCGACCTTGCTGCAAGGACGTCCAATACGAGCTGAAGAACCCGATCTGCGCCGCGCTTGGACAGGGCGCCAAGGCCGAGTGGTACACGTTCCGCAGCAAGGCGGAGTGGGATTGCTGGGACAAGATGGCCAAGAAGGACTCGAAGGGCCCGCAGTGGGAATACAAGTACCCGAGTCCGTGCGTCTGCAAGTGCAACAAGACCAAGAAGACGGTCTGCGGCGCGGACGGCATCCCGTATCTCAACGCGTGCCACGCCAAGTGCTACAACGGCGACAGCTTCACGTGGAAAGAAGGCGACTGTTCGTAACCAAACTTTCGGCCTCATTTTCTGGCCCGGAGCGGGGCTTGCGCTAACGTCTGGGCATGTCAGGCCAAGCCGCTTCCGCGCAACGTTTCAACCCAGCGGTTGAGTTCGTTCGGTCGCTCATCGCTTGGGCGCTGTTCAGCCTTGAGACCATCGGCGACACGATCCTCTTCGCGATCGGCGCGTTGGCGAGGATCGCGCAGCCACCCTACCGACCGTTCCACGTCGCGGCGATCATGGAATTCGTCGGCGTCGGCTCGCTCGGCATCGTGCTGCTCACCGGGGTCTTCACGGGCGCGGTGTTCGCGATCCAGACCGCCGTCGCCTTTGAGATCTTCAACGCCAAATCGTTGATCGGCGGATCGGTCGCCCTCGCCCTCGTGCGCGAGCTTGCGCCAACATTGACCGCGCTCATGGTCACCGGACGCGTCGGCTCGGCGATGACAACCGAGCTCGGAACCATGCGCGTGACCGAGCAGATCGACGCCCTCGAGACGATGGCGGTCGACCCCGTGCACTACCTGGTGTCGCCACGAATCCTGGCGTGCCTGTTGATGATGCCGCTGCTCACCGTCGGCTTTAACGCGGTCGGGATCTTCGGCGCGTACTTCGTCGCGACAGGCATGCTCGGCATCGACGAGGCGATGTTCTTCTCGCGCATCTATGCCTGGATCGAGCCGAGCGATATCTGGTGCTCGATCGTCAAGGGCTTCAACTTCGGCGCGGTTGTCGGCGCAATCTCCTGTTACAAGGGCTTTTTCGCGACAGGTGGAAGCCGTGGTGTGGGTCGCGCGACGACAAGCACGGTGGTCACGAGTTCGGTCGCGGTGCTGATTGTGGATTACATGATCACCACCCTCTGGCTCCGCTAACCGAGTTCCGCTACCTTCCGCGCATGTCCTCCTTCGCCGAAATACGGTCCCGCGTCAGCGATCTGGGTAGCCGCCTGGTCACGCTGCGCGGGCATCTTTGACGTCGACGATAAGAAAGCCCGAATCGACGAGCTCGAGCGGATGAGTGGCGAGCCCGGTTTTTGGGACAACGCGACCAAAGCGCAGAAGCTGATGAAAGAGCGCACGGCCCTCGTTGAGGCGGTCGAAGCGCTCGAATCGATGGAATCGCGCAACACCGAAGTCGAAGAGCTGCTCGAGCTTGCCGAGCTGGACTCCGACGACAGCCTGTTGCCGGACATGACGACCCAACTCGACGACGTCACTGCCGAGGTCGAAAAGGCCGAGTTCCGGCGCATGATGACGTCGCCAAACGACCGCAACGGCGCGGTTTTGCAGATCAATGCCGGCGCCGGGGGCACCGACTCCTGCGACTGGGCCAACATGTTGCTGCGCATGTACACGCGATGGGCTGAAGAGCACAAGTTCAAGGTCGCCTTGCTCGATGTGCTCCCGCACGAAGAGGCCGGCATCAAGAACGCCACGGTCAGCGTGGACGGGGCTTGGGCCTATGGCTTCCTCAAGGCGGAGAACGGCGTACATCGCCTGGTGCGCATCTCGCCTTTCGACGCCGCCAACCGCCGGCACACCGCGTTCGCATCGGTCTTCGTCGTGCCCGAAGAAGACGACAACATCGACGTGAACATCCTCGAATCCGACCTGCGCGTGGACACGTATCGTGCGAGCGGCGCGGGCGGTCAACACGTCAACCGGACCGACTCCGCGATTCGCATCACGCACTTGCCGACGGGAATCGTCGTCCAATGCCAGGCCGAACGCAGCCAGCACAAGAACCGCAGCAAGGCGATGAAGGTCCTGGCAGCTCGCTTGGCCGACCTGGAGCGGAAAAAACGGAACGCCGAGCGCGAGGAGATCGAGGCGGCCAAACAGGGCATCAACTTCGGCAGCCAGATTCGCAGCTACGTCCTGGCGCCTTATCGCATGGTGAAAGACCACCGCACGTCTTTCGAAGTCGGCAACACCGACGCCGTGCTCGATGGCGCAATCGACGGCTTCATCAAGGCGTGGCTGCTCCGCGACGACCGATAGACGGAACCCAGCGCACTTGTCCCCGCGCACCTATTCTCGCGCACGTAATTCTCGCGCACCTGATTCTCGCGCACCTACCCCCGCCACGCTCCCGCGATCGCTTCGATGGCCGCGACGGCATCTGAATCGGCTGCCACACGCGAGGCGTCAGCGTTCTGTTCGACCTGCTCAGGACGCTTCGCTCCCACCAGCGCGCATGTGACGGTCGGCCGTGACAGGACCCATGCGACCGCCAATGCCGCGGCGCTCGTATCCAGGCGCTTGGCGAGCAGATTCAACCGGCTCGCGATGGTGAGGCCGCGCAGGAATCGCGAACCCTTGAATCGGTCGTCGCGCGCTCGCAGATCGGATTCGGGGAACTGATGACGGGCGGTGAATTTGCCGGTGAGAAGACCGCGACAGAGAGGTTCGTAGGCCAGCACGCCGAGGCCGAGTCCCTCGACGGCCTCGGAAAGCCCGTGTTCGTATTCGCGGCGCAAGATCGAGTATGGCGTCTGGAGCACGGCGAGCTGCCCAACGTCAGCGCAGGCCCGCAGTCCGTCAGCGTTGTAGTTGCACACGCCGAGATAGCGGACCTTCCCGGCGTCCACGGCGCGCTGCAGGGCCGAGAACGTCTCGTCGAGGGGGGTATTGAGCTCGCAAGGCCAGTGAATCTGCAGGAGATCAATTGTGTCGACGCCGAGGCGTTTCAGACTCGCGTCGATGTCGGCCGCGATGTAGTCGGCGGTGAGATCGCTGCGCGCGTGCGCACCTTCGCCGTCCCAGCGGACCCCGACCTTGGTGGCGATAACCGCGTCCCGCCCGCGCAAACAGCGAACGAGGAGCTCGTCGGCGTGGCCGTGCCCGTAGAGCGGAGCGGTGTCGAAGAAATTGATGCCGGAGTCGAGGGCGACGTCGACCGCCGCGGCGATATCGTCGTCGCGAACGTCATCGCCCCACCAGAGGCCACCGGCCGCCCAAAAACCGAAACCGACCTCCGAAATTCGAAGGTCGGTACCGGGAAGTGTGTTGTAGCGCACGTCGTTGTCTCAGCGCGGGGCCGCAAGAGCGGTCACCGGTTCGGGGCGCGGGACAGAATGCGCGATGTTGCGGAGCGGCGCTTGGGACGCCGACGACCGCTATTTCTTTTTGCCGTCTTCGAGATCAGCGATCGACAGCGAGAACTTCTTGCGGAGTTCATCCGGCACCGGCGGCAGGTTTTCAAACTTGTCGCCAACGTCGTGGTCGTCCATCTCGCTCGGGGTCAGGCCGCCTTCCTCGTACGTGACGGCGGACATGAACCACGAAGTCTCGCTGAACTTCTTGCTGCTGCGTTTCTTTGGCTTGGCGCCGCCAGCTTTGATTTGTGGCTTCGCTGGCGCAGGGGCATCGGCTTTGCCGCCACCACCGCCGCCGGCGGCTTTCCACGCGTCGGCCAGCTCGGGCACCTGCGTTGCGCCGATCCATTTTTGCGTGCGGCCATCAAAGACGTACTCATCGGCGCGCAACTGGCCGTTCTTGACCATGTCGGAAAGCGCCTCGATGGAGTACTGCTTGGGCTGGCCATCGCGCTGGATGTAAAAGGTCATGGCGTCTCCGTCCGTCCTTTCTTATCACCGCTGTCACGTCGTGTGCGCGGCTTGTGTTGGGGAAGCGTGTTACGGGCCTCACGCGGCCGCTGGAGCCTGCCGTGTTCGTCCCGATTCGTGAACCCGCCTCCGGTTGTCCCGGATGCGGTCCTCGATGTGAAGACCGCGGCTGATTATGCGTCCGGCCCTACGCACATGCAATGGCCGACGCCTCGTTTTTCCACCCCGTCGCGCCGTTTTCTGCAGACACACCGTCAAGTGGCCCGCCAGCGGTTGTCAGCGTCGCTTTGAGCCAGTCCTTGCTCGGCGAGGTGGATGAGGTGAGCGCGCAGCGATCGCAACGCGATGGGCCACACGTAACGGGGTACGTCGGCATACACATCCGGCAACAGCGCGTCGTCGGCGCGGTATTCCGTCGTCAGGGCTGCGACCACGAGGCTTTCTCGCTCCAGGCGGTGGTGCCGGTAGTAGTCCAGCAGCTCGTCCGCGTCGTGGAGGATCGGGCCATGCGCGGGTCCAAGCCACGCTGGATCGAGGTCGCGCATCCGCTGCAAGCTCGCCAGGTACGCGCTCATGCTGCCTTCGTGCGGGTCGATCAAGATCGTGCCTTCGCCCGCCACCATGTCGCCAGCGATCATGCCGCCGCCCTCGCGATGCAGGACGAGGTGTCCGGGCGCGTGTCCCGGCGTGAAGACGGCTCGCCAAGGGCCCTCGATGCTGCGTGCGACGACCTCACCGTCGGCGATCAGGCGATCGATCTGCAGATTCGGCAGGCGAGCAGCCGTCTCGCGATGCGCCCAAATCGGCAAGGCGAGACGCTCGGCAAAGGCGGCCGCGGCCCCGGCGTGATCGTTGTGGTGGTGGGTGAGAAACAGCGCTTGGAAGCGCCAGCTCGCCTCCATCTGGAGCGACTCCACGAGATCCACCAGCGCGCGGCGCAGGTTCGGAGACGGTGTGGACGGATCGACGATAACGGCTACCTCGTCGCCCACCAGGTAGTGGTTCGTTTCGGTCGCGGGCGGCAGCGTCGGGGTGGTCAACGGGACACGGATAACCCCGGGCTCCACGACTTCGGCATCGACGGAGGCGCCGGCTACGATCGCGGTGGCGGCTTCGAAGCCAGCGGAGATCGCGGATCGCGCGGTGCGGTGAGACATGGCGCAACTGTACCCGATGCCGGGCGCGAGAGAAGGCGGATTCGACGGCGCGTTTGTTGGCGGGCACGCGCGTTCGCCCGGGCGATGGAGACGCTGGACCGCGCCCCACTGACGGATTCTTGCTTGACACCGGTTTGAGGCGGCTGTAGACACCGCGTCCCTTTTAGGAGCACTGCGCGGCTCTATCAGCGGAGGAAGCCATGGCCCGTCGATGCCAGATCACCGGAAAGCGTCCCCTCGTGGGCAACCGCGTCAGCCACGCGCACAACAAGACGAAGATGCGCCAGGTTCCCAACCTGCAGCGCAAACGAATCTGGGTCCCGGAGTTGGGTCAGTTCGTCCGCGTCAAGGTGTCCGCACGTGCTCTTCGCAGCATCGCGAAGGTCGGATTGCTCCCGTTTTGCAAGAAGCACGGCATCGATCCGAAGACGCTGATTCGCAACTAAGCGAACATACTTTCGAATACGGCGCTGCCTCGAGGCTGCGTCGTTTTTCGTTTTTGGCTGTGTTTGGGCTGTGCTGGTCGTAGACCGGTTGCCGTCGAAGGCCAGCGCGACCGCGTCAGAGTCGGAGGGACGACCGGAAATAGGACACGGTATCGGCGAGTCCGTCGGCGAGCTCTACCTGCGGCGCCCAACCCAGACGCGACACGCGTTCGATGTCCGGCTTGCGGCGTTTCGGATCGTCGCCCGGCAGGGGTTTGCAGACGACCTGGGTGTCTCCGGCCGCTTCGGCGATGGTCCGGGCGAACGCCAAGATGGTGTGCTCGACCGGGTTGCCGATGTTGTACGGAAGATGATCGCCGCCGGCCAACACGCGCACGATTCCGTCGACCGTGTCGGTTACGTAACAGAACGAACGCGTCTGGCTGCCGTCGCCATAGACCGTGAGCGGCTGGCCACGCAGCGCCTGGCAGACGAAGTTGGGGACAACGCGGCCGTCGTCGGCGGACATCCGGGGACCATAGGTGTTGAAGATCCGCACCAGCCGGGTGTCGACGCTGCGTTTGTCGCGCCACGTCATGGTCGCCGCTTCGCTGAAGCGCTTCGCCTCGTCGTACATGCTGCGCGGACCGATGGAGTTGACGTTGCCCCAGTAGTCCTCGCGTTGCGGATGGACAAGCGGATCGCCGTACACCTCGCTTGTGGACGCGAAGAGGAACGTCGCGCCCTTGGTTTCGGCGAGCTCAAGGGCGGCGAATGTGCCGACCGAGCCGACTTTCATCGTCTCGATCGCGAGGCGTTGGTATTCGCGAGGAGACGCTGGCGACGCGAAATGGAGAACGGCGTCAACAGGGCCGGCGATCGGAAGGCCTTCGCAGACGTCGGCTTCGACAAGCTCGAAGCGCGTTTCGTCGGCCAGGTGAGCCACGTTGGCCCGTTTTCCGGTGCAGAGGTTGTCAACGGCGATGACACGCCATCCGTCCGCGATGAAGCGGTCGCACAGAGCTGAGCCGAGAAATCCGGCTCCGCCGGTGACGACGACTGTTCGGGCCTGGACCATTTGTTACCCCGTCAGCGACGACCCTGGCCTCTCGGTGTCTTGGGGGGAGGCGGGCCGGCGGCCGAAGGTAGCCGATCACGCGGCTCCGGCCCAAATCGGATCGGCGGCGGCTCGCAAGTGCCCGACATCGCGATATTCCGTCGTCTCGCATCCGTCGATTTTCGGTGATTGGGGTTGACGCGCGGGCGGTTGCGGTCCAGCTACCCCTTTTCTTGACGGAAAGGCGGCCCGGTTTACGGTTTACGCGGGCCACGTTTCAACATCGACGGCGGTCCAGTTCACATGGCCACACTTCACCACCGAGTCCGGGCGACGATCGCCCGCGCAACGCAATCAGCCCACGAGGCAGGTGCCCTGCCGCGCGCTATGGACGCCAGCGACGTTCCGCTCGAGCGTCCACGCCAGGCGAGTCACGGCGATATATCGACAAACCTGTGCTTCTCGATGGCCAGGGCCGCGCGCACCAACCCGCGCAAGCTCGCGGAGGGCTTCATTGCGCACCTGGAGTCAGCGGACACCGACGGCCTCATCGCCTCGGCGGACGTGGCCGGACCGGGGTTTGTGAACATCCGGTTGTCGCCCGCCGGCTGGCAGGGCGCGATCGCCGACGTCGCAAACGACTCAGACGCCTACGGACGTTCAGACGCTGGCGGAGGCGAGCGGGTGCTGCTCGAGTTTGTCAGCGCCAACCCCACCGGACCACTGCACGTCGGTCATGGACGCGGAGCCGTGCTCGGGGACGCCCTCGCTCGGGTAATGCGAGCTGCCGGGTACGCGGTCACGACCGAGTACTACGTCAACAACGTCGGCAACCAGATCGCCATGCTCGGGTTGAGTGTTTGGTCGTGGATTCGCGAACTTACGCACGTCTCTGAGACCGACAGAAAGGCTCGCATCGAGGCCGAACCGCTGCGGCTGCCTGCCGATTTTCCCGAGGACGGCTACCGCGGTCGCTATATCGCGGAGACGGCCGCCGAGTTGCTGCAGAGCGACGTATTCTGCGGCTCCGACGCCCCGTCATGGGACGACAACGCCTGGTGGAGCGCCAACGAGGGGGGCAACCCCACGGGCCGTGCTGACAACCGCGGTGTGGCGGTCGCGGCGTGGCGGGCGATGCTCGAGGACATCCGGCGGGACCTCGCGCTGCTGGATATTCGCTTCGACCGCTTCTTTTCAGAACGTTCGCTGCATGGCCTCGAGGCGCTCGACGACGCCGACGCCAGCAACCTGATCGCGCAATGCTGCGAGCGACTGCGACCGCGCGACTGGACGTTCGACGACGAAGAGAAGCGCAACGAGTCCGGCGTGCCGCTGTCGTTCCGAGGCACCCGCGAGGACATCCCCAAGAAGTACCGAGACACCAAGGACCGCGTGGTCATCCGCAGCGATGGCCGCCCGACGTACTTCGCCGCGGATATCGCGTACCACGACAACAAGCTTGGCCGCGGGTTCGATCACCTCATCAACATTCTCGGAGCGGACCATCACGGCTACGTGTCGCGGCTCAAGGGTGTTATCGAGGCGCTCGGCGACGTGCGACGTAGCGAAGGAGATCCGCGCGCAGAGCGCTGGAGCGGCGACCGACTCGAGATTCTCCTGGTGCAGATGGTGGCGCTGCTGCGGGACGGCAAACCCGTGCCGATGGGCAAGCGAGCGGGCGAGTTCGTGACGCTGCGCGACGTGGTCGAAGAGGTTTCAACGGCCGAAGCGACGTCGGGACGCGACGCCGTTCGGTTCACGTTCTTGACCCGCAAACCGGACGCACAGCTTGATTTTGATCTCGAAGTTGCGCGCCGAACGTCGATGGACAACCCGGTCTACTACGTCCAGTACGGTCACGCCCGATTGGCCTCGATCTTGGACAGGGCGCGAGATGCCGGGCTCGCGATCGACGAGAAGGCCGACCTCAGCGCGCTGGACCGGGATGACGAACGCGCGCTGGCGATGACCATCGCGGCGTTTCCCGAGGTCGTCGCACGTGCTGCGCGGCAGCGTGAACCGCACCAGGTCGCCTTTTACCTGTTGGATGTCTGCAAGCAGTTTCACGGGTACTACACCCGCGGCAAGACCGACGGGCGTGTGATCACCGACGACGCGGCGATGACCGCGGCGCGACTGGCGCTCATCGCAGCGCTCAAGCGTGTGGTTGGCAACGGGCTTGCGATGTTGGGCGTTACCGCCCCCGATCGAATGGTGTCTTTGCCCGAGCGCGGCTCGGCAACGGGGACCGAGGAGTGACACGTGGCATTGCGTGAATGGGGACGTGTCAGGGAGCGAATCGAGCTGCACCTCGAAGTGCGGCATGTCCTGTGGATCGCCATGGGCGCCACAGCGGGTTTTGGCGCCGCTTTCGCCGGCGGGTTCCTGACGGCCGCAGAACATGCCGATGTCACCGCGGTCACCCCCGCCGCGATCGATGCCCGGCCAATGGCCATCCATCATGTCGAAACGCCCGTTGCTCGGGTCGCTGCCGCAGGACACAAACACCGCGCGGCCGCAGCCCTGCCCTCGTCCGAGCCGATCATGCCCAAGGCCGTCGGTCGTAGCGCAGGCATTCGGCGCGCTTGGAAGTCGACGCGCCAGGCCCAGATTGCGCAGGCCGCGGCCGAGGCAGACGGGGCGGACGGCGTCTCTCCCGAATTGGTGCGCAGCGAACCCATGCGGGCTCCCAAAGACGTGTCGAGTGGCCTCGCGGCGGCTGAGCGCCCGTGCGAACCAGCCGACCTCTACCGCGGCAACCTGGTAGGTCCCGATGGCGCTGCCTGGGCCACGGAGAACGTGCCCGTTGGGTCGAGCGAGCGGGGCGCCGATGTCGCCGAGGTTTGCTCAGCCGGAATCGACGCTGTGCGCATGCAGGACATGGCTCAGAAAGCGTTGCGGCGGCGGCACATCGAGGCCGTGGACCATGCCCGCCGCAACCTGGCCTGGCTCACGTTGGAGCAGAAGCGGCGACGTGCCGAGTCGTTCAACGCAGCCGTCGACGCCGCCACGGCACAGCGCGCGATGCTTGAGTTGGAAGAACGCGCGCGCAAGGCGAAGCTCGCCATCGCCAAGGCCGAAGCCGCCACGGCGCAATCCCTCAAGCGGCGCGACGAGGCGGCGAAACTGGCGCAGGTCGCCGAAAAGCAGCGCGCGGCGGCGGAAAAGCAGCGCGCGGCGGCGGAAGAGCAGCGCAAGATCGCACAGCTGCAGGCGGAACAGAGTGTTCGCGTAGCAGAGAAGGCCGCGCAACGAGCCCGGCTGGCCACGGAACGCGAGGCACGGCTGCGGGAAACCCAAGCGCGACTCCTCGCCCAAACGCGGGCGCGCCAAGATGCCGAACAGCGCCGACGTGCAGAGCTCGAAATGACGCGCGTGCGCGCCGAAGTGGCCATGAAGAAAGCCTCTGCCGCGCGCGCCGCCGTCGCGGTCGCTGAACATGCGGCCGAGCAACGAGTCGCGGAAGCGAAACGGGCGGTGGACGCAAAGCGAGCGAGCGACGCAAAACGAATCGCCGAGCAGACGCGGATCGCGGCGCAGCAGCGCGCGGCCGCGGCCAAACGTCTCGCCGAGCAGGTTGCCCAAGCCAAGAGGCTCGAAGGGCAACGCCAAGCGGCGGAGGCGAGGCGCGCCGCGGACGAAAAGCGGATCGCCGAAAACACGCGAATCGCCGCAGAAAAGCAGATCGCAGAGCAGAAGAAGGCGGCCGAGCACAAGCGCGTTGCCCAGCAGAAGAAGGCGGCCCAGCAGAAGAAGGCGGCGGCGAAAAAGCGCGTCGCGACCGCTCGTAACAAAGCCGTGAAAACGACCCGCCCGGCCGCGCCTGCCAAACCGGCAGCGCCTCGCGGAGCAGCGCCCGCGGGTAAACGCCGCTTCTTCGTCCAGATAAAGGCTTTCAAGAGCGCGGACGAGGCGCGTTCGTTCGTGAAACTGCTCAAGGGCAAAGGGCACAAGCCGATGATTACGCGGATCGTCGTGCCGGCGCGGGGCACCTTCTTCCGCGTCCGGCTCGGGCCGTACACATCGCACGCAGCGGCGTCATCGGCGCGCCGCCAGTTCGAGGCGAAAGAGCCCTACGCCACCATGGTCATGAGCAACTGAGAACGGTACGCTTCGCCGTCTCGCTTGCGCCTTTCGGCGACGGCCACGATTGCGTCGCGCGCCATCCCAGCGGTCTGCCGCGCAGGCCCTGATCGACACGATGGCCGTCTAGCGCGCAAGTCTTCCGTCCGCTCCGAATGGGCCTCTCGCGGGCCGTAGTTCGTGCCTGAGATTGGAGGAAAGCATGACCAACGCGCCGACGACGTTCGACACTGGCGGGCTCCACCCCGTCAAGCGCCCCGAGTCGCTCGAATCGAGCAAGACGACCGTCCAGGTGGCGATCGACACGCTCACGTTCGAGACGACGCGCGATGTCGAGATCCTCGAATCGGTGATCGAACAGGATCGCGCGCAGCGCAGCTTGGAAATCGGCCTCGCCATCCACCGCCACAACTTCCACGTCTACGTGGCGGGTGCGTCGGGCACTGGAAAACGCAGCCAACTCAAAGCGTTGCTGGGCAGCGTGGCGCCGAAGCGGGAGGTGCCCTCGGACTGGGTGTACCTGCACAATTTCGACGATAAGGCGGCGCCGGTCGCGCTTGCCCTGCCCCCGGGCCGCGGCAACAAGCTCAAGACCGACCTCGAGAAGCTGCTTGAGAGGGTTCGCGAGGACCTCGCCAAAAGTTTCCACGCGCGCGCACATCAAGAGCGGCTTCAGCGGGCGATCTACGAGGGCAATGCGCGAAGCAACGACGCGTTCCACGTGCTACGCCGGCGGGCCGCCGAGATCCACTTCGACATCGTGACCGGCGACGAGGGCGAGCTGAAGACCATGCCCGTAGTCGAGGGGGAGGCGCTGGACGAAAAGGAGATCATCGCGCTGCCCGACGAGGCGCGACAGGAAGTTGAGGCGCGGCGCGAGCTGCTTGAGCCCCTGTTGACCGACTTCGTGCAGGCGAACCGGCAAATTGAGAAGGAGACGCAGGAGCTGCTCGACAAATACACGCGGGATCTTGCCGAGCGCGTGATTCGCAAGCCCGTATCGAGGCTGAGGCGCAAATACCGCGGCTGCAACCGCCGCTTGCGCAACTTCTTCGACGGGATGATCAAGGATTTCGTCGACCATTTCGCGAAGTTTCTGCCCGACGAGGACGACGACAACCCGCACGCGGCCGACCCCTTTGTGGCCTACCGCGTCAAGGTGCTTGTCGACAACTCGAAGACCGAGGGTGCGCCCGTCATCTTCGAGTCACACCCGACGTTCTATCGCCTCTTCGGCAAAATCGAACGACGCGTTGAGCAGGGCATCTACTTCACCGACCACACGATGATCCAAGCCGGTTCGCTGCTCAGCGCAAACGGCGGATTCCTCGTTGTTCACGCCGCGGATGTCTTCGCCCTCCCCGGCGTGTGGGAGACGCTGAAGACGACGCTGCGAAACCGGGAAGCGGCCATCGAAGACCTCGGCGAGAGCGCCGGTCTGCTACCCACCAGCGGCCTGAAACCCGAGCCGATTCCCATCGAGTTCAAGCTGATCTTCATCGGCGGTAACACGCTGTATCACATGGCCTATCGCAGCGATGATGATTTCCGGAAGATCTTCCAGGTGAAGGCGGATTTCGACGACGAGATCCGACGCACGGACGACGCGGTTCACAAGTACGTTCGATTCATTGCGACGGCGGCCCATAACAACAATTGCGCGCCCCTCGATCGAGAGGCCGTGGCCGCTGTCATCGCGCACGGCAGCCGCCTCGTAGAATCCCAGCGGAAGCTCACCCTCCGGTTCAATGACATCAGCAATGTCTTGATCGAGGCCAACTTCCACGCCAAGGCCGATGACAAGGAGCTCATTTCGCGCGTTCACGTCGAGCGAGCGATCCGCGAACGACAGCTTCGATCCAGTCTCATCGCCGACAAGATGCAAGACGACCTGGTCGATGGGCAGCTGCTGCTCGAGTTCGCGAGCTCGCGTATCGGCGTGATCAACGGATTGGCGGTGTTGGCGGTTGGCGAACACGAGTTTGGGCGCCCCTTCCGCGTGACGGCGCGCTGTTTCGCGGGTCGTGCAGGCATCGTGAACATCGAGCGCGAAGTGAACATGTCTGGGGAGATCCACGACAAGGGCGTGCACATCCTTGCGGGCTTCCTGGGGCACCGATTCGCACAGCACACCGCGCTCGCTTTGACGGCTACCGTGACGTTCGAGCAGAGCTACGGAGCGGTCGATGGCGATAGCGCGTCAAGCACATGGCTCTACGCAATCATCAGTGATCTCGCTGATGTGGCGATTGCCCAAGGTATCGGCGTGACCGGCAGCGTGAACCAGCTCGGCGAAATCCAGCCGGTGGGCGGCGTCAACCACAAGATCGAGGGATTCTTCCGGTGCTGCCAGGCACGCGGACTGACCGGCGACCAGGGCGTGCTCATCCCGCACCAAAATGTCATGCACCTGATGCTCGACAAGGACGTGCGCGAGGCGATGGACGCCGGGACGTTCCATGTCTGGCCGGTCAAGACGATCGACGAAGGGATCGAGATCCTCACCGGCAAGAGGTCAGGCGAACGGGATCGGCGCGGAAGCTATCCCGCCGACACCGTGATGGGTCGCGTGCAGCGACGCCTCGACGATTTGCGGCCCTTGCACGGTGATATCGGTGGCGGCGGCCGGTCCACGGTTCATGCCAAACCGGGGGCCCGGGCGGCCTTGCTGGGTTCGGGCGAGTAGGTCCGGTCAGCCGCCTGGCGATCGTTGACGATCAAGCAATACCAGGCACGCCGCCGCTACAATCAACCAGCCATATGGGAACGGGTAGCCCGAGCGCTCGGGGCGTGCTGATACGCCGCATCCGGTCGAATCGGTCTTCGTCTTCGTACGACAGCCGGGTTCGTCGGTCAGCCCATCGCAGTCATCGTCGAGCTCGTTGGCGCAGTACTCCGCGGGCGCCGCAGCTGCCGGGCGGGCTTCGCACCGTGAGCCGTTGGGAGCGCTGGCGTCGCATACCCTCTTGCCAACCACGCGACAAATTCCCATACCCGCGACACACTGCTCGCCCACGCCGAACCCTTCGTCTGTGGTCCCGTCGCAGTCGTTGTCGAGCCCGTCGCCACACTTTTCTTCTTTGGGCGCGCCGAGTTTGGCGTCGCAACGGCGCTTATCGTCGTTGCCACAAGCCCAGGCGCCCACGCCCTGGCAGGCCCCCACGCCGACGGCACACGCGTTGCCAAGCCCAAGCCCTTCATCGGTGGTGCCGTCGCAGTCGTTGTCGAGGCCGTCGCATCGAGTCTCGTCCTTTTCGTGTTGTGGCGGCAGCTTGCAGGACACGCCATCAGCCCCATTGCACACCGGCTTGGCCAGCGCGCAAATCCCGTCGCCGCAGTCGTGTTTGCTCAGATCGAGCCCCTCGTCTGTCGCTCCATTGCAATTATCGTCGAGCCCGTTGCAGGTCTCGACGGGAAGGGTTCCGCAGGTGCCACAGTTGTTGAGAAGCGCTTCGTCTGTTTGGCCGTCGCAGTCGTTGTCGACACCGTCGCACTTGGTCTCGTTGGCGGCCTCGTAGCCCTCCAGGTAAGAGCATGTGAAGCCGTTGGCCCCATCGCATTTGGCGACGGGCTCACCGCTCTTTCCGGGCAGTGCGCAGATTCCCAGTGACAGGCAGACGCCCGGCGGCACGATGACGTCGTCATCTGTCTTGCTGTTGCAATCGTCGTCGACGCCGTTGCAGTGCTCGACGGATGCCGGATTGACCGACTTGGAACCGTCGTCGCAATCGCCACTTGTGAACGTGTAGCCGTCGCCGTCGAGATCGCACCACGGGTTGGCTTTGCCGGGCGAAGGTTTGGTCAGGCTGGCCTTCGCAGTGGGGATGCACCAGTTGGATTTCTGATCGTTGACGCAGATGTCGAGGTGGCCCTGGTCCAACGCCATGACGGTCTGCCACGCCGAGGCTGGCGGGGTGGTAGCGCCCTTGCAGAGGTCGTATTCGAAGCTGTCGATCGGACCCGCCGGACCGATGAGTTCGAGCTTCACCTTGCAGGGCGGCAGGACGAACTTGGAGCCGAGATCGATGAGCTTCAGGCCGAAATAGGGCCCTTTTCCGCCCGGCGTCTTGGGCAAGTGCCCGACGAGCAAGACCTCCTTGGCGGGCAGAGACGCGATCTTTTCAGCGACCGCAAACTCGAGTACGTCGGCCGCGATGCCGCTGCCCTTCGCGATCCCCTTGGCCTTCACGCGAACAACAACGTTATCCAATGAAACAGCAGACTTGCCGGGATTTGCGATCTCCAGCCAGCGGGGTTTGTTGGTGTCGCCAACCTGGAACTCCGAGAGGACCAGCGTGTGCTCTGGTTGCGGGCACGATCCTTTCGGGGTGGGAATCGCAAGGGCGGTTGCCGCGTTGATGCAAACGATGGCCGCCGCGCCGACAAGGGCGAGGAAATGGACACGGATCCTGGCTGGCGACAAGCTCATCCAACGGAGAGTGTAATGATCGCGCCCCCATGGGCCAATTACCGATGCGTTCGAGCGGCTCAGGCGGCCGTTGTGGTGGTGTCTGCCGCCATGACCGCTGGCTGCGGCGCTTGGATCGGAGGTGGTGTCCAGCAGACAAAAGCGGAGGGCTCTGCTGGCGAAACGCCCGTGGCGGCTCGGACGGTTGACGAGAGTCCGCGAAGGACCCGGGCGGATAGCACACGGCGCGGCCGGACCGGTCCCGAAGATCGCGCCAGGGGGCTGTGGATCGCCGACCAATGCGCCGCGGAACGGCAAATCTGGCTGACCGAGCGCGCCTGTCGAACCCCAAACTCGCTGGCGACGAGCTGCAAGCTGGGCGAGGGCAAGGACTGCCGACGGCTTGGCCTCTGTTTCGCACGCGGTTGGGGCGTCCCGGTGGATGAACAACGCAGCAACGTCCTTTTCGCCCACGCTTGCCGGCTCGCCGACGGTCACGCGTGCATGTTGGCGGGCCAGGCCAAGAGAGGATGCGCGCTCGGGTCGGTCGCAGCTTGTGCCCGTCATGGCGTCGATCTTCTCGCCGCGGCAAACGACGCACCAGGACGTCGCGCTGCGCTCGCAACCTTGGAAAAAGCCTGTCGAGCTGGAGCCGGCGCCGCATGTCGCCATGTTGGGCTGGCGACGTGGAGAGCGGTTGAACACAAGCTGTCGACCGACGGCGACGGCGGTAGGGAGCTGGCCCAGAAGGCGGTCACGCACCTGCATCGCGCGTGCAAGCTGTGCGACGCAAGTGGGTGCCTGGATGCCGCCCGAATCGTGCGCGGCGCGTGCCATGTCTGGGGTGTCGCATGCCGGCTCGGAAACGCGGACGATCTGCAGTCACGCGCTTGCGAACTCGGCAAACAGTTGGCGTGCAGATAGGCCCGAACTGGCGCCTGGCAAAGCGCCCTACTCCCACTCAATCGTGCCGGGCGGTTTGCTCGTAATATCGTATACAACTCGATTGATTCCACGCACTTCGTTGATGATGCGCGTGGAGATCCGGCCGAGTAGTTCATGGGGCAGATCCACCCAATCGGCCGTCATACCGTCCACACTCGTCACAGCCCGAACGGCACATGTGTTCTCGTAGGTCCGCTGATCGCCCATCACGCCGACAGATCGGACGGGCAACAGCACGGCGAAGTACTGCCAAAGCTCTCGATGCCGGGGCCAAGCATCGATCTCTTCGCGGACGATCGCGTCTGCTTCGCGCACAAGACGGACTTTCTCGGGATCCAGGGCTCCCATCACACGCACCGCCAGGCCCGGGCCGGGGAACGGCTGGCGCTGCACGAGGAAGTCCGGCAGGCCCAAGGCTTGACCGAGTTCGCGCACCTCGTCTTTGAACAACTCACGGAGCGGCTCGACCAGGTCCATCTGCATGAATTCAGGCAGTCCGCCGACGTTGTGGTGGCTCTTGATCGTCGCGCTGGGCCCCTTGAAAGACACGGACTCGATCACATCCGGATACAGCGTGCCCTGCGCGAGGAAGTCGTATTGGCGACCTGAGTTGTCGGCGGTCTCCTCGAACACTTCGATGAATTGGTGACCGATGATCTTGCGCTTCTTCTCCGGGTCGATGACGTCCTTGAGCGCGTCGAGAAAGCGATCGACGGCGTCCACGCTGACCAATCGCAAGCCCAGCCCGTCGCCGAAGATGCGCCTGACCTCGTCGCCCTCGTCCTTGCGGAGCAGACCGTTGTCGACAAAGACGCACGTCAACCGATCGCCGATCGCGCGATGAATCAGGGCCGCAGCGACGCTGGAATCGACGCCACCGCTCAGGCCGCACAAAACGCGTCCGTCACCAACCTGCTCGCGGATCTGGTTGACTGCGGTGTCAACGAAGGACTCCATCGTCCATTCGGCGGGACATCCGCATTCACCCCGTACAAACGCGTCGAGGACGTCAGTGCCGCGCGGCGTGTGCGCGACCTCGGGATGGAACTGGAGGCCGGATAGGCGGCGTTTTTCGTCGTGAACAGCCGCGATGACTCCGTCCCGCGTCCTGGCGAGCACCGAGAACCCGCCCGCCGGCTCGACGATGCGATCGCCGTGGCTCATCCAGACCTCTTCGGTCGCGCCAGCTGTTAACTGCGCCAGCGGGCCGCCGGTATTCTCAATCTGGATGTGTGCTCGGCCGAACTCGCGCGTGTCCCCGGGAGCGACCGAACCGCCGAGGATGTCGGTCATGACCTGGAGGCCATAGCAAATGCCCAGAACCGGCACGCCCAGGTCAAAAACTTCTGCGTCGGGGCGCGGCGCGTCGGGTTCGGAGACGGATGCTGGGCCACCGGACAGCACGATTCCCGCAGGTTGCCAGGCCTTGATGGACGCAAGGTCGCGGGTGCACGGCCAGATCTCACAATAGACATGCAATTCGCGGATGCGTCGCGCGATGAGCATCGTGTACTGGGAGCCGAAGTCGAGGATGAGGATGCGCTTCATGGATCGCGTTCCGGGCCCGTGGGCGGTGGCGAGAGACGAGCTGGGCAGCGTTCGTAGGGTGCTTGCTCAGGGTGCGTAGTTGGGGCTCGGACGGCTCATCGCGACGCCGTGGACATGCGATTCGGCGAGGCCGGATGGGGTCATGCGGACGAATCGCGCGCGCTCCTGGAGCGCAGCAACATTGCTGCAGCCGGTGTAGCCCATGCCGCTGCGAAGGCCGCCCATGAGCTGGTGGATGACAGCCCGGACGGAGCCCTTGGCCGGCACGACGGCTTCGACGCCTTCGGGAACGAGCTTGTCAGCGTCGGACTGATGGTCCTGGAAGTAGCGGTCCTTGCTGCCCTGCTGCATGGCGCCGAGCGATCCCATGCCGCGGTAGGCTTTGAATCGCATTCCGTCTCGCACGACGATGTCGCCGGGAGACTCATCGGTACCCGCGAGCAGAGACCCGACCATGATCGCATCCGCGCCGGCCGCCAGCGCCTTGACGATGTCGCCGCTGCGCTTGATGCCTCCATCGGCGATGATGCCGACCCCGAGTCGGCGGGCCGCGGCGCTGCAATCGAAAACGGCCGAGATCTGGGGCACGCCCACGCCGGCCACAATGCGGGTGGTGCAGATGGATCCGGGTCCGATGCCCACCTTGACGACGTCGGCGCCGGCCGCGGCGAGCGCTTCGACGGCTTCGGCGGTGGCGATGTTTCCGGCGATGATGGTTGCGTCGGGCAAGCGCTTTCGAGTCCGTGCGACGGCGTCGAGAACGTTTTGCGAATGACCGTGCGCCGTGTCGATGACGATGGCGTCAACCCCTGCGGCGACCAACGCATCAACCCGTTCGTCGCAATCCGCGGATGGACCGACGGCAGCGGCCACACGGAGGCGTCCAGCGTGATCGCGGAGCGCCTTGGGGTAACGCTCGTGCAGTTCGAGGTGAGCGCGTGCCATGACGCCGGCGAAGAGGCCATTGCGGTCGACAACGAAGAGGCGTTCGAAGCCGTGCTCATCGAACAGAGCGCGGGCGTCCTGCACGCTGGCGTCGGCACCGATCGATACCGCGATTTCACCCATGCGTTCCGCCACCGCGCAATCAGCGCCGTGGAGCAGCAGAGAGCGGCGGGTCAAGACACCCACCAGGCGGCCGTCGTTGACTACCGGGAGCTCCGGTGAGCCGATGCTGCGCATGGTTTCCACAGCGGCGAGGGCGGCATCGGTGGGCGCGAGTTGGGTAGCCGCCGCGTCGAAGCGCGGGTCGGATGCCTTGACGCGGGCCACGTGGTCGGCCTGCTCGGCGACACTCAGGTTCTTGTGGATGACCGACATCCCGCCCTCTCGGGCCACAGCAATCGCAAGCGGTGCCTCGGAGACCGTGTCCATCGCCGCGGCAAGCAGCGGGATGTTCATCGCAAGACGTTCGCCCACGCGGGTCGACAGCGAAACGTCGCGCGGCAGCACATCGCTGAATGCTGGGACGAGCAAAACATCGTCGAAGGTGAGCGCGGGCTCGGCCCACTGGAAGCGGTGTTCGTGGGCGGCGGCGTTCATGGGCGGCTCCGGTCCGTTTGCGGGCGATTACACGGTCGGGGCGAGGGTTTCAAGGGGGCCTGGAAGCAGCGACCGAGCGCGGCTACCAAAGGGGCGACTGGTTCGCGCGTCCCAGGGACGATCGCAACTGTTGATTCTCACAGCGTTTAACGCGAAGGCGCCCGGCCGGACGCCGAGGTTGAGAACCGCCGGTTCATGACGGAAGCGAGCGTCTCAGGGACGTGAGCAAGTCTATGATTTTGCTTCTGATTTCGTTTGGACATACGGAAATCGCGCGACTCAGAGACGATCGTAACTATCTGCTATTATTGGCGATAACGGAGGAACCAAGCGTCCGTTCACGGAGTAAACCGGTACCCCGTGCCGCGAACGGTCACGATATGGATGGGCGCATCTGGGTCTGGCTCGATCCAACGACGCAAGCGGACGATGAAATTGTCGACCGTTCGCTCACTGGGCATTGCGTTCATGCCCCAGACTTCGTCCAAGATGTCGGCACGAGTGAGCACGCGATCGGGGTTGCGTACCAGCAGCATCAGCAAGTCGGCCTCGCGGTCGGAGGGAGTCACGGACAAGCCCGTCGACGTGTGGAGCGTGCGACGGCTACGGTCGAAACTGCCGGCGCCGACGCGGACTACTTGTTGGCTTCCGACCTCGATCGGCGCTCGGCTGCGGCGGATTTGGGCACGAACCCGTGCAACCAACTCGGCGACATCAAATGGTTTGCAGACGTAATCGTCGGCCCCGGCCTCCAGTGCAACAACCTTTGAATCCACACCGTCCAGCGCCGTAAGCATCACGATCGGCGTTCCGATTCCGTCGCGCCGAGCGTCCCGTGCAACCTCGACGCCGGAGCGGCCAGGCAAGTCGATGTCGAGCAGAATCGCGTCATATGTCCTGCGCCCGAGCTCGGCGGCGACCATATCGCCGCGCTGCAACCAGTCGACGGTGAAGCCCTCCTGCTGGAGATTCAGGCGCACCATCGTGCCGATCAAATCGTCGTCCTCAACCAGCAGAATCCGGCTCACGTGTCGGCTCCGTCCCGCGGCATCGTAAGTGTGAACGTGGCGCCCCGCCCAACCCCGGGACTTGAGGCCTCGATCCGCCCTCCCATCTTGGCGGCGAGCGAGCGAGAAATCGAGAGTCCGAGGCCGGTTCCTTGCCGTGACGCTGCGCGACTGTCCGCTTGGCGAACGAAAGGCTCAAACAGCGACGAAGTAGCGGTGTCCTCGAAACCGATGCCGTTGTCCTCGACGGTGAGCACGACAGTCGCGGGCCTGGCAGAGACGTCGATCTGGACCGCGCCACCGCCGTATTTCGCTGCGTTATCGAGCACGTTGTCGACGATCGTTCGAAGTGCGCCGGCATCGCCGACGACGCGACTACCGTCATCAGCATCCACCGACCACTCCACTTGACTCGACAGCTGCTGGCGGCCCACCACGAGGCGGCGCACCAGGGCTGCCAAATCGATGGGCTCGGCCTTCAGTTGTGCGTCCGGTTGCCGGATGCGCTGGGCGAGCAGCAAGTTTTGGATGAGAAGCTCTTCGCGTTCTGCTTCCGCCAGCGCGCGCCCGGCAAGATCGACCAGTTGGTCAGCCGGCATGCGTCCCATCTGTATCGTCTGCAGAACCGCCTTGATGCCGGCGATGGGAGTCTTCATTTCGTGTGTGACGCGTCGGAGAAACAACTCGATTTCATTGCGGAATCGCCGCTCGCTCCGGAACAACCGGTAGAGCATCAGCACAACGGCAAAAAGCAGGCCGGAAAGCAGAATGCCCTCCCCAAGAATCATGAAACGCCGACGTTCGCGACGCTTCTCGATGCTCGACAGCGCGGCGTCGACGTCCAGTGCGACCACGCCGGGATGACCGGACCGCTTGGCAAGTTGATGGGAGAGCGTCGCCTTGTCTCGCAAAAGGTCGTGCTCGGTCTCAACAGCCTGAACGAGAAACACGTACCACCACGCCGACAGCGCGATCAGCAAGACTACCGCCGTTATGAAAAGGAGCTGAGCGGGGTTGCGAACGATGCCGTGTGAGGCGGCCACGATCAGTCTATCTCCGCGCAGAGTTCGACAATGTCCGCCACGAGTCGGTCAAGTTCAGCGGCGCTGTGAGCGGCGCTCAGGAATAGCACCTCGAATGCCGACGGCGGGAGATAGTGGCCGCGGTCAAGGAGCGGACCGTGCAGCGCGTTGAAGCGTCGGACGTGTGTCGTGGAGACATCGGCGGCAGCGGTCGGGATTGGTGTTTCGTCGAAATAGAGCCACGCGATCGAACCCACACGGCGAATCTGCGGCCACGTGCCATTTCGAGCGACGTTGATGCGCTCCTCCAGGTAGGCACCGAGCGCCTCGACTGCTGCGTGGACAGCGCCATCTGACAGCGCTTCGATGGTTGCTTTCCCGGCGGCGCACGACAGCGGATTGCCGCTCAATGTGCCGGCCTGGTAGACGGGGCCGACCGGTGCAAGGTGTTCCATCAATTCGCGGCCGCCGACGATGGCGCCAACCGGCAGTCCGCCGCCGATGATTTTGCCCAGCGTCACCAAATCCGCCTGGACGCCCGCGGCGTCTCCGTAGCCGCCGAACCCGACGCGGAAACCGGTGATGACTTCGTCGAAGATCAACAAGGCGCCGTATTGTTCGGTGATCGCTCGAAGTGCCGCGAGGTAATCATCGCCCTGGACGAGCAGGCCGTTGTTGGCCGGAACCGGCTCGATTATGAGTGCCGCAATCTTGTCGCCATGCGCCTTGAACAAATCCGCGACTGCGTCGAGATCTCCAAGCGGCGCGACAAGCGTGGACGAGGCAACATCAGCAGGTACGCCAGCGCTGGACGGTTCGGCGCCCGTCGTTGCGGCGCTCGTGATGAGGCCCGAGCCGGCTTTGACAAGCAAACCGTCGCTATGGCCGTGGTAGCCGCCGTCGAACTTCACAATCCAAGGACGCCCGGTCGCTCCGCGGGCCAACCGGATCGCCGTCATCACAGCCTCCGTCCCGCTGTTCACGAGACGGCACTGATCGAACTGCGGGAAAGCGCCCGCGATCAACTCGGCAAGCTCGACTTCTCCAGGATGGCAGGCGCCATAGCTGAGCCCACGACCGGCAGCCGCGATGACGCTCGACACGACGTCGGGGTGGCCGTGGCCGAGGATCAGCGGCCCCCAGGACATGCAGTAGTCTGTGTAGCGATTGCCATCGACATCGAAGAACCTGGCGCCTTCGGCCCGATCGAAATACACCGGGCTCCCGTTGACTGAGCGAAAGGCCCGGACCGGGCTGTGCACGCCGCCGGGAATGGCGTCTATGGCTCTGCCGAACCAGGCTCTTGACGCGGGCCTGTCATCCTGCCGAAGCGTGTCGCGCCGCGCGCGTCCGACTGAGTCCATGCCGGACGCGCCGTCTGGGGTTGAGTTGGCGGGATCGGTGGTCATGGGCTCACTCCAAGCTCAAGTCGAGTGCCGTCGCGATGGCGGCCACCACGGCATCCAAAGTCGGTTCTTGTGCCACACACGTCGGCGCATGACCATGACGTCCTTGCACAACACGGGCTGTCGTTGGCCCGATCGCTACCCACGGGATGGCTTTCAGTTCGGGGTCCCACGAGAGGAGCCTGTCTGCTGCGGACGGTGCTGCGAAGTACAATGCGGTTGCCGAACGCGCTCTCAGCAGCACCCGCTCGACCGGGGCCGGGGGCGCTTGGTTCTCGTAAACGTCGTAGGTCTCGGCGACCAGATCGCGCGCAACGAGCGTGTCGCGCAGCTCTGGGCGGGCGTGAGCTGCCTGCGGACACACGACCAAAGAACCTGGCGGGAGCCGATCGGCCAAAGCTCGACCGAGAGCAGCCCCGGTCGACGCCCCGGGTTGAGTGTCACAGAGCACGTCGTAACGCTCTAATTCTAAACGCGTTCGCCGGCCAACGGCAGCCACGCACGGACACGTTCGCAAGGCGTCGAGCAGCCCCAGGTCCGCTACAGCACGAACCCCGTATCGACTAGTAAACGCAATAGCGTCAGCCTTCAAGAATGCGGTTCGAAGAGCGGAAAGCCCCTGCAGGGGAGGCCGACTAACCAAGCGGGCCGTGGGAATCGCGAGCGTGTCCACACCGGACGCTTCGAGCAGCGTTGCAAGCGCCACGTTGTCGTCCACAGATCGGGTCAGGACCACGAGCGGGCGAGGCGCGACGGAATCGGCCATCGAGGCAGCGCCTGCCTAACAGATTGAGGCGAGCGTCATGTCGACGTCGGCCACGCGGGGGGCCCGGTCGTGTGACGGTGGCGGCGGAACGAAAGCTGCGAGCTTCTGCTTGGACGAGTTCACGAAGTGCTCGCCCAACGCCATCGACGCGACGGCCAACCCGGCGTCCGCATCTCGACCATGCAATTCACACAGCGCGGCGAGGTATCGAAGGCCCACGGCGAACGCCTCGTAGAATTCGGCGTAGGCGCGGGCGAGAGAAACGTCGCGCACGACAGGAAGCGCGAAGACACGCGCCCCGAGGTAGTTTTCCAGCGCGTCGGAGAACTCGCGCTCAGCCGAAGCTACACGCTCAACCAGAATGCCACGCCAGTCCGTGCTCAATGCGGCGGCGATCGCGTCTTTGTGCTTCACGAGCCCGGCGTCAGATTCGAACAGAGGCGCTACTTTGTTGGCGAATGCAGCCATCTTCTTCGGATTGGCGGCCGCTGCTCGCGCCTCCAAGAATCCACGCCAGGCGAGGAACGACCGAGCCGTGAATGTGGGGAGTTCCGGCGGAACACCCTTGTGTTCGACGACGGTCGCTGTGATGGCGGCAATGTCTGCCAAGCGCGCAAGTAGCGGCTGGCGCCGATCTCCGATGATGTCCAGCATGGCGTCGCGCAAATCAGCGTAGTCAGCCCATGGCGCGGTCGTCCGAGGGCGAACGCGAACAGTTTGAAGACCGTCCGCGAACGTGAAAACAGATAACTCGCGACGCCACCCGCCATCCGCCGTTGCGATCGCCACGGGTTCATCCGCCGCCGCCAGCGCCGCGCGGACTGTCGGGCAAAGTGTCGAAAACCCGAGCTCAAATGCCTCTGGCGTCCGCCACGCGTGTACCGGGAAATCGGCCCAGCCGTCCGGCCGTCCGGTTCCGCCGCTGGGCTTGCTGCGCCCCAGCGCGTCGAGCACTGCTTCGTCCTGCGCGCGGGCGGGAAACGAAACGTGACCGGACGGAGGCGCCTTCTTGCGCCCCTTCTTCTTGGATGCCTTTGCGCCGGCGGACCGAATCCACGCGCCGCAAGGACACGTCGAGTCATCGCACGTAACACCGTCGAGCGCGGCGCAGAAATAGACGTGCATGAACGCCCGCGAGGATGAGGTTGGACTAGCCCTTGACCGCTGGCTGCACCCAGACGAGGCGACCATTGGGACCGGGCACGCCGCCCTTGATGAGCAGCAGGTTCCGCTCAGGCTCGATGCCCACAACCATCAGGTTTTGCACGGTGACGCGCGTGTTGCCGTGACGACCGGCCATCTTCTTGCCGAGGTAAACGCGGCCCGGCGTGGTGCACTGGCCGAGTGAGCCGCCATGACGGAACTTCTCGTGCGTGCCGTGTGTCATCTTCGGCTGGTGGAAGTTGTGTCGCTTGATGACGCCAGTGAAGCCGCGTCCTTTCGTTGTGCCGACAACGTCCACGAGGCTGCCCGCCGCAAACAAGCTGCAATCGAGCTGCATGCCGACCTGGAGGCCTTCGACCTCGTCGCTGGAGATCCGCGTTTCTCGCAGGTGCTTCTTGGCGTCGACACCAGCCTTCGCGAACATGCCGCGCTTGGGCTTGTTGACGTGCTTGTCTTTGATGTCGCCGAACCCGATGACCGCGGCGTTGTAGCCATCTGGTCCGTCGGCGGATTTCAGTTTGACGACCGTGCAGGGGCCGGCCTCAACCACCGTGACGGGGATGCGGTTACCTTCCGGTCCGAAGATCTGTGTCATGCCGACTTTGCGGCCGAGAATGCCAAGCGCCATTGCTTCAGCTCCTTGCCCGCGGCGTCGAGGGTTGCTCGTTGCGGGCTTGTTGGAGTTCCCGGTCCAGAGGCCGCGACGCTTTGTTCGCTACTTGGCCGAGCCCGTCATTGCGGGGCGCGCGGTTATAGGGGCAGCGACTGTGAGGGTCAAGCACAATCCCGTCGACGCGACGTGCCACGTCCTGGAGTTGCTACGGCGGGTCCCTCCCGAAACCGCGCACTCCCGTCTTGCTTCGCCGCGCCCACTGCGTCTGCAACTCACGGTTGACCCGCGCAAACACGGCGCCGCGTTCTTCGCCCATCCGCAGCCAGGCCGGGATCGTCCAGCTCGGATATTCGCAGTCCAACCCGGCTCGGTGTGCGTCCGACGCCGCTCTGTATTTTGCGACTACGAACTCAAACGCTTCGCGCAAGCTCTCTCCCTCCCAGCTTCCCTCGACGTTTGGCCGGCAACGCCTGCGCGCGGGCGGCGCCCCGATGGTTGTTCGCCAATCTGTATTCTCGGCGCGCTTTCGGGCTTCCTCGGCCGACATGGACGGGCGCTTCTGTGGATCGCGCTCTGACACCACTGCATCGACGGCGGCACGCAACTCGCCGCGCCTTTCGTCGGGCGCCATGGAACTCATTCCGGGCAGCGGAGATAGCTGAATTTGCTCGGCAACGCGGAATCGATCGGGATTTCGCCGGACGACCCGTTTGGTCGTGCGAGCCATCGCCGTGCGTCGTTCCCAAACTCCGGCAGCGGGTTCGTCACCGTCTAGCAACTCCCGCGCCGATGTGACACCGGGCCACATTCCGGGCCTGTCGACAAGGCCCTCCTTCGCTCCGTGGGCGACTACGTAGGCAAGCGAACGGAGATGCGAATCGTAGCCTGGCTCGATCCGCTCCAGATCATAGCGACGATGCCAAAGCGTGCCGCTCCGACCACGGATTCGGTTGATGCGCCGCGTGAGGTTGCTCTTCACCGAACGCATGAACGCCGCGATCTGCTCGGGGTTGTCGCCCGTGACCACCATGTGGAAGTGGTTGCTCAAGAACGCGACGCCGTGAATGTCCACAGCGTGGGCTCGCTGTCCACGGGCCACCGCACCGATGATCGTTGCATTGACCTCTGGGCGATCGGGAACGAGGTAGAATCGGCCTTCGAGGGTGCGGCTCGTCAGAAGCAGGACAGTGCCGGGTTCGAACCACCTGGGTTTTGCGCTTTTCATGCTTACTGATCGGGCCATGTGCGAATTTCTTTACGAAACGCACGACTGAAAGGCCCTGCACGCTCGTGCAGTCCGCGGCGCGACGAGAGGTTCGCAGCCGCCACGACACGGCCCGCAATAAACCGGGCCGTCGATTCGTTTGGTGTGATGAACTGGTGCGAGCTTCACACAGCCGCGAAGGAGCCGACGATGACCTCGAACAGCAATTTGTTGCCGCGACAGACCCCGGTCAGGACCCGCAGCGGCATCTTCTGGGCGGGCCTTTGTATCGCGGTTTCCGGCCTTTATATGATCAACCCAACAGCCGGTCTGCTCGAGCTGATCCCCGACAATCTGCCGGTTATTGGCAACCTGGATGAGGTCGCGGCGGCGGCTCTGTTCTTCTCCGGGCTGCGGTATTTCGGCATCGATCCCATGGCGCTCGTCGAGCGCCGCGGGCGGGTCGACCTGCGTGACGACGACGGCTGATTGCTGACCCGTTGAATCGGGTGACCTCGCCTTCGTCAGCGGCACGTCGCACACTCCGTCGCGGGGGTGCCGCGATGGCCACTGCACGCCGTTCTTGCGTCGAACTCATCGCGATCATCGCATTGGTCGCCTGCGCTGCCTGCTCAGCCGCCGGCGGGGCGGGGCGCACCAACCAACCAACCGCAGGGCGCCACTCCAACGCCGTCCTGGTCGCCGGCGGAGCGTTCGACTTTGCCGAGTCGTTTCCGCGCGGCACAGATCTCGACAACGCCAAAGTTGGTGATGCCGCCGACACCCTTGTCGCCGTCGTCAGTGGCGCACGGAAACATCTCGACGTCGCCCAGTTCTACATCGCCAACCGCCCGAGAAGCCGGCTTGAGCCGGTGATCCACGCGATCGAAGCGGCGGCACGACGCGGGGTCTCCGTCCGAATCCTCACCGAGGCGGCATTCGTTTCGAAGTACTCAGAGACGCTCGCAAGGCTTCGAAACCAAAAGAATATCACTGTCCGCAGTTGGCAAACCAGCCAAGCCTACGGCGGGATCCTCCACGCGAAATACGTCGTGGCTGACGGTGCAGACGCTTTCCTCGGCAGCCACAACTTCGACTGGCGCGCGGTGGACCACAATGTCGAACTCAGCGTGCGCATCCGTCGGACCGCGATTGCCAATCGTCTCGCGCGGATCTTCGAATCTGACTGGCGCGCAGCCGGCGGCTCGAAGTCTGCGACCGCCACGACACAATCGGAGCCAAGTTGGGAATCCGCGTCATTCCGAGGCTCGAAAGTGCGCATGGCCTTGGTCGCCAGCTGCGAAAAAGGGCTGCCTCCAGGCGTCGCGTGGGATCTTCCGCAGTTGATAGGGCTCATCACGTCCGCCCGCCGAGAAGTCCGGATCCATCTGCTCGGCTACAAACGCGCCGATCGAAAGGGTCGGCTCATCAACGGCCTGGATTCGGCCATCCTCTCGGCGGCCAAGCGGGGAGTTCGCGTCAAGATCCTGCTGTCGCACTGGTCGACACGACCACACCAAATGGCCGACGCCAAACGACTCGCGGCGGCGCCCAATATCGAAGTGCGCCTACTCCACATCGCCCAGGACCGCACCGGCTTCATCCCATTCGCGCGGGTTGCGCATTCCAAATTCATGATCGTGGACGGCGACAAGTCGTGGCTCGGGACGAATAACTGGTCTTGGGGCTACTTTCACGAGGGCCGCAACGTGGGGGTGCTGATGCGAGGCCAAGGACCGGCGCACGTTCTGAGTCGCGTCTTCGACATCGCGTGGCGTCCACGCTCGGGTCGCTCTTCCACCGGAGCGGTTCCCGTCGATCCACGCGCTTCCTATCCGCCGCCGCGCATCTCGCGTTGACGCACCGGCCGCACGTGCCACATTGCGTGGTCCAGCGGATCGCCACGACGCATGAAGAAGCAACTCGCTCCAGTCTTGCTCCGTACCGCGCGGGACGTCGTGATCGCGGTGTCGCTGACGTTGATCGCTGCTGAGGTCTGCGTCCGCGTTCTTGGACTGGACCCCGGCGCCAAGATGATCACGATGGACGTGGAACCGGTCGACACTCCTGACGGCACGTTTTGGCCGATGCCAGCCCGTTACGATCCCGACGGTGATGGTCTGCGCGGCGCTGGAATTCCGGGGCCGGCCACCGCGGCCATTGATCGATCCGTCGTCCTGCTGGGCGACTCCATCTTCTTCGGCGTACAGATTCCAGCGGACAAACGCATCGGCGCCAGGCTCGCGACCGGAATGCGAGTGTACGACGCCTCGGTTCCCGGTTACGCGACCACCCAAATGCGAATCTCCCTCCAACGCGTGCTGGCAAAGCGGAAGCCCGGCGCCGTTGTGTTGAGCTTCTTCCACAACGACACCGCAGTCTGGAAACGCTCGGGCGACGGTGTTCGGCGCGCATGTCTGGCCTTCCGTGCAGCGATCGAAGGCATTGGTGGCGCCAGCATTGACCCCGATCACGCGTGGTGGATGTATCGCAATTCCGCGCTGTTTCGGGCCGTTTCCGGTCCATGGGTGCATGTCGACAGGGCCTGCCAGGAGCGCGGCGAGAGATCCGTTCTCCGAGAAACCGCGCGCATCCTGACACTTGGCCAAGAGGCCGGGGCTCGTGTCGTCATTGTGTTGCTTGCGGACACCGGCTCGAATTGGGCCGACGCGCTCCGTCGCCGGCCGGAAATGAAGCTGTACGACGAGGTCAGACGCCTGGGCGAATCGCATGGAGCCACCGTGATCGATGCGCTACCCCTGCTCTCGAAGGCCCCATATGCCGATGTTGCGCTGGACAGGACCGGTCATCTCCGGCCCGAGGGTCACCGAATTCTCGCCGAGGCGATCAGCGATGCTTTGGGTGTCTTGGGCGGCCCGTCCAGTCAGTAATTGTCGCCAGTCAGTAATTGTCGCCACTCAGCTGGTCTAACGGGCGCAGCGAAAGCCGATATTGCTCAGTCGCTCTTCGGGGCGCTTGTAGTGCTCCGATTCGATCCGCATCGCGTGTTCGTGTTCGCGCCACGAGCCGCCTTTCAAAACGCGGAATGTACGGGCGGGCGCGCGCAAACCGGGCCCAAGATCGGCATCGCTTCGGCGGCGACGCGGTTGGGAGAACCAGGTCGATGTCCACTCGAAGACGTTGCCGGCCATTTGCACCGCGCCTGCAGCTGAGGCAAACGACGCGAATGCCCTGACTGGAGCTGTTACGGGGTAGCGATCCTTGCAGACACCGGGGTCACAATTCGCCGCATTGGTTCGCCATTCCGAGCCCCAAGGCCAAGCGGCAGTGGGGTCCTCTGCCCGAGCCGCCGCGACCCAGAACGCGGCGTTTGGCAGCGAGCCACCGATCCACTTGCAGTAGCTCTCCGCCCCGGCGTGGGAAACACAGTTGACCGGGTGTTGTGCCAGCCGGTCGACGCCGACTGTGCAACCGGCGCCCGGGCCCATCAAGACCGTGTCCGGCGGGCAAGCCCCAGCGGCAACACAGCACTCATAATTGTTTGAAGTTACGGCGTATTTGAGTATCTCTGAGACACTCGAATCCGCTTTCCGTTGCCCTTTTGCGACTGCGACGAATGTCCTGTCAGGTTCGCCGCAAACCAGGCCGGAACGTCTAGGACCCGGGGGCTTCTTGCAGCCGGCAACTGCGGCAACGATCGCGGTCGTCAAGGCGAAGATAGCCACGCCGGATGCGGTCATCGCGCGCATCGGAATCCGCGCCGTTCATGGTACCCATCGGGCGCTCCCCAGTAGCGATTCGCGGCGCGCAAGACGGTGTATTCCTGGGTGTACTCGCCGCCTCGAACGCTTCGATAAATCCCGGTCACAGGCCCCTTGGGATCGCGGGTTTTGCCACTGCCGCAGCAGGTCCTGAAATAGCCTTCACCATACCAGTCGGCCACCCACTCCGAGACGTTGCCGCCCATGTCCATCGCGCCGAATGCGCTCGCCCCCGCCGGAAACGCTCCACACGGCCTGGGGCCCTGCGCTTGAACCCCGCACCCACGCCCGCAGTTGGCCTTTCCGACGGCGCTCGCGTTTCCCCAGGGGAAGCGCCGTTGATCGTCACCGCGAGCCGCTTTTTCCCACTCCGCCTCGGTTGGCAGCCGCCCCCCGCTGAACCGGCAGAAGTTCGCGGCGTCGGTCCATGTCACACCGGTGACCGGATGGTTGGCGGGTCCTTTGGTCCGTGAAGCTGCGCACTTGCCGGCGGCAACGCAGACGTCGTAGCGGTCGCGCGACACCTCGCACCGGTCGATTCGAAATGCGGACACATAGACGCGGATCGGCGGCTTCTCGTCGTACTGACCTTCATGATCGCCGATAACAACGGGGCCGGCTGGCACAGCGAGGGCGTGCAGCGAATCACGCTGAGCGTTGCTGCTCGACGCGCTCACTTCAGCGCACGCAACAGTCGCGACCACGCCGAGCATGACCAGCGCCAACCTCGCCGCATCAATCAGCTTCCCAGCCATGCCTCGAGTCGCGCGCTTCGAATCAGGTCGCGATGCAGCAGCTCGCCGATTCCGTAGATACTGCCGGTGACCACCACGCCGCTGCCTTTGATCGACGACCGCCTGGCAAACCCCATGCACCGCTCGGCCGGTCCAACCGCGACAGCGGCGGCAGGCGCCACGGCGTTGACGGTGTCCGCGAGATGGGACGCTGCGTGCAGCGCCTTGGACTCCATGCGTGGAATCCAAAACGTGTGGGCAATGGGTGCCAGCGCCCGCACGAAGTCTTCCGCGCGACGGTTGTTCCGCATCGCGAGCACGACCTGCCACTGACGGCCGCGGGTCTGCAGCAATTGCACGAGCGCATTGGCGCCCGATTCGTTGTGCGCGGCGTCGACGATCATCAAGGGATCTTCGCCAACAACCTCGGCTCGACAGGGCCAATCGACCTCTCCGAGCGCGTAGGCGGTCTCGAGCGGCTCGGGCAGAACGACTCCCTTACCGGCGAGGATTTCGCGCGCTTCCTGGTAGGCGAGGAGCGCGAGCGCGGCGTTCTCCACCTGGTGTTCACCGGCGAGCGATACGTCAACGTGCAACGGTTCGCCGATGCGAGAACCGTCGATCAACCCTTCTGTTCGCAGGCCGCCGCCGGCAACGCGCGCGCTCTTGATCACCGCGTCGGTACCGAGCTTGCGCAGCAGCGGCTTGATGCCGACCTTCCGGAGCGCTCCGGCCACGATAGCGGGTTGAGCGGCGATCATCGGGCGCCCGTCACGACCGATCGCGACCTTCTCGGCGGCGATCTTGGCGATCGTGTCGCCGAGCGATTTGGTGTGATCGCGCCCGATATGGGTGATCACGGCCACATCGGCGTCACAGCAGTTGGTGGCGTCGAGTCGACCACCGAGCCCGCATTCCAGCACTGCGATGTCGACGCCCTCTTCCCGATAGAGCCATGTGGCCGCAGCGGTCAGCGCTTCGAACGGTGTCGTCTTGATTTCATCGGTGATCGGCTTTTCGCCTTTCTTGCGATCGGGCCGATCGGTTTGCCAGTCGCACGCTTCAGCCACGGCGACCAGCGCTTCATCCAGCCGTTCTGCTGCAACGCAGGTGCCGTTGATGCGCACGCGTTCACGTGTCTGAGTCAGGTGCGGCGACGTAAAATGCCCGACTTTTGCCCCTCCAGCCCGGAGCATCGCCGCTAGCATCGACGAGACCGACCCCTTGCCGTTTGTGCCGGCGACGACAACGGAGGGAAACGCGGCTTGCGGGTCCCCCAACCGCGACAACAGCGCGTAGATGCGATCGAGTTGCCACTTGGTGCCGCGGCTGGACTGCTTGGCGAGCCAGAGATGACCGGGGCCGTGGTGCGAGATAATCGCTTCGTTCATCGAAATGGATGGGTGCAGGTGAACGCCGCGAGCTCGGCGGACGGGTTACGGAGCGCCCAATCCTTGATCAATCAGCCGCGAATGGCGATCCCGGTCGGCTTGCACGTTGGCGCGCTCGCGTTGATAGCGGCTGTTGCCCGGGTCAAGCCGCAGCGCGGAGTCCAGTTCATTGAGCGCCGCGTCAAACCTGCGGCCGTAGCGGCACACGATCGCCTTGTTCCAGTGGACCTTGGCGATATCCGATCGCTCGACACCGGGAGCTTTCTGCAGCTGCGCGAGGGCGCGATCGTATTCGGCTAATGCTGCGTCGTAGCGCGATTTGGCGAGGTTGGCGACGGCTCGGTTACATGTGCCTTCGGCCGGCTGTGGGCAGTCATAAAGCGTCGCAGTGACACGAACTCGGTGCGGCACGATGACCTGCGCCATCCGGGTGACAATGAGGTTGCGCAGCCCCTGCAAGATGCGATGACTATCCGGCATGGGGGCGACGGCGCGCCGCTCAACTGTGCTGCCAGTCCTGGTCTCGGTCAGGTGGCGGAGAAACAGCACCTGGCCATTGTTGGACGTGACCCGCATCAAGACGTCGACGTGTGCGCGCCAGCGGTGTTGCTTCATCACGCAAGGTCGCGAAACCCGCTGTGAAACCGATTTGCCGCCTTGCCGGACGCGGATCGTGTCGCTGCACGTTGTTTGGCGGGACTGGACCTCCAACGTGATGTCATATCGTTCGAGCCGACCGCTAACCTGCAGGCCGCCGCCATACTGCTTGAGCGCGACGACGTTTCCGTAGCCGTTGACGATGCGCTGCTTGAGCTCCTGCCGGATCTGACCCGCGACGTGGATGTAGTCTGGATGAGCCGCGGCGACGCCTTGCACGCTCACGGTTCCGCCCCATGGTCGCGCGTTGATGAGCGCCGGTCGCACGACCATCATCTTGACCGATGTCGTTCCGCATCCGGCGGCGAAAAGACCGGCTGCGACGATGACAAGCGCGGCACGGCGACGGGAATTGGCCCACCTGAGCTTGATGCTGCGGCTGGCGGTGCTGCTGCGATTGCCCACGGGGCCTCCTCATGGGGCGGATACCACGGTCCTGGCCGCCCTCGTGCATCGTCAACGCCTGTCGCGCAGGATTCTTCAGCGATGCGATGCGGCCGAATCGTCGGACGCACCATCGCAGCCGTCAAACTACCCTCACTCGTCGGCGGCCCTCTTGCGCACGGCGGCGGTCGCCCTTACCGTCCCGCGCCCATGACAGTCCCCAACCCAGACCCGATCGAATCAGCCGCAGCCGAACAGCTCGCTGACGCGGCACCCGATCCATCTGAATCACACGACGTCGCACACCGAATTCGAGGCGCCTTGAGCGCGCTTGAGATCCCCGTCGACATCGCCGCCGATACCAGCGGCGCTGTTCTGCTATTCGTCCACCCGCAAATCGGGGCAACGGTCGCCGTCGAAGTTCACCCTGCCCCCGCCGGGCCAACCGTGACAGTCCTTCTGCTGCTGATGCCGTGGGACGAGGTCGCGGACGACACCGACGCCATCGCCGCCCTGCTTGGCCTCAACGGTCGCCTCATGAGCGCGGCGGTCGCCCTCGTTTCCATCGCGGATAGCGACGTCATCGCCCTCGCGCGACGCGTCCCCGCTGCTTCCCTGCCGCCCGAACGTGTCTCTGAACTGATCGAACAGATGGCATGGGAATACGCGGCGCTCAACCAGCCGCACCACGATTGACCCCAGCCGTCCGCCGTCGCTTCGACGTGCGTCCTCGGCCACTTTCACCGCACACCTGACCCCTTGGAGCGAACCATGTCCGCTACGGATCGTCTCGTTGTCTACCTCTGCGCCGAGTACGGCGTGACCCCAGCCCTGCCGATCTACAGCGGCGGGCTCGGCATTCTCGCTGGCGACCACGTCAAGGCGGCAGCCGATCTCGGCCTGCCTTTCGTGGCTATCGGCCTGTACTACCACCAGGGCTACGGGCTTCAGTCGATCGACACATACGGCGACCAGCACCTCGATTTCCCGCACACCGACCCGCGCCGCGTGCTCGAGGACACCGGCGTTTCGGTCACCATGAGCCTCGCCGGCGACGACGTGGTCGCGAAACTGTGGCGCAAAACCGTCCAGGGCGAGGACGGCTCGGTTGACCTGCTGCTCCTCGACACCCTGCTCGACGAAAACACCGACCACTGGCAGGCGACATGTCGGATGCTCTACGGCGGCGACAACAACAACCGGCTGCGGCAGGAAGCGGTGCTCGGAATCGGCGGCTACCTGACGGTCAAAGAACTCTACCCCGAACGCGACCTGCGCGTGCACCTCAACGAGGGCCATACCGCTTTCTTCGCCGGTGCGATGGCCACCGAAATCGGTGTCGAAGCAACCCGTGAGCGAACGCATTTCACGACGCACACGCCCGTCCCGGCCGGGCACGACACGTTTCAGCGCTGGGACGTCGACCGGACGATCGGCGCATACGTGGACGCGGAAATCATCAACTTCGGCGGCAGCGATTCGATCAGCATGTCGCACCTCGCCGCCGGTCTTTCGCGATCGCTCAACGGCGTCTCTCACATCAATGCCCGCATCGCGTCGCAGGACATCTACAACGGCCGGCAGGTCGACGGCCTGACAAACGGTGTCCACCTCGGCAGCTGGACCGCTCCGTCAATGGCCGCGATGTTCGATGAACACCTGCCGGGCTGGCGCGCGAATCCCGATCTGCTCGAGCGCGTCGACACCGTGCCCGACCAAGCGCTCGATCACGCGCGCCGCACCGCGAAAACTGCCCTGCTCGACTACGTCAACGGCGCAACAGAGATGGGCTTTTCCGCGGACGTTCTCACTGTCGGATTTGGACGGCGCACGGTGCCCTACAAGCGCGCGACGCTCATTTTCAGCGACATCGAACGGCTCCTCGCGCTGGGAAGCGGTAAACTGCAGCTGATCTTCGCCGGCAAAGCCCATCCCAACGATCTGCGCGGTCAGAAGATCGTGCGCGAGCTGGTCGGCTGGTCGTCCAAGCTGCAAAACGAGCTGCGTGTCGCCTACTTGCCCAACTACAACATGTGGCTCGGCCGCATGATGACAAGCGGCGTGGATGTCTGGCTGAACAACCCGGTCCGGCCGATGGAAGCGTGCGGTACGAGCGGCATGAAGGCGGCGCTCAACGGTGTGGCCAACGCCAGTATTCTGGACGGCTGGTGGGCCGAAGGCTGTTCGCACGGCAAGAACGGGTGGGCGATCGGCGGCAACGAGGAAGATCGCGACGATCTCCGCGACGCCGATGCGCTGTACCGACTGCTCGAAGACGACATCATGCCGGCCTACGAGGACAAGGCTCGGATGCGCTCGATTCAGCGCGCCGCGATCGCGACCGCCCCGGCGTTTTCTGCGCGCCGGATGGTCCAAGACTACGCGGACGGTTACTACGACCTCACCTGATTGTCACCGCTGACCCAGCTGCGTGCCCGTGCTCCTTGGCAGGCATCCGTAGGTCGGCGATCATGGGGCATCGTGAACACGCCATCTGCTGAACGCTTCGACGCGGACTACATCATCGTCGGCTCCGGTTTTGGCGGCTCCGTTTCGGCGCTCCGATTGGCGGAAAAAGGCTACTCTGTCATCGTCGTCGAGCGCGGCAAACGCTGGAAGGCGGGCGATTTCCCCAAGTCGAATTGGAACGTCTGGAAGTCGATGTGGATGCCGCTGGCGTGGTGTTTCGGCATCCAGCGACTCACGTTGCTTTCGGATGTGATGGTGCTCAGCGGCTCGGGCGTCGGCGGCGGCTCTCTCGTCTACGCGAACACCCTGTTGGTGCCTCCCAAGCCATTCTTCGTGGCCGCGCAGTGGCGTGAAATGGCGGACTGGCATAACGAACTCACGCCGCACTACAAGACGGCTCAGCGCATGCTCGGAGCGGTCCCCAATCCGGTCTTCGGTCCGGCGGACGAGGTGCTGCGCGAAGTCGCGGACGAGATGGGGGTCGGCCACACGCTCAAGGCCACCGATGTCGGCGTGTACTTCGGCAAACCCGGCGAAACCGTTGCTGATCCGTATTTCGACGGGGAAGGGCCCAACCGCACAGGATGCCTGCTTTGCGGAGCGTGCATGACCGGGTGCGTACACGGCGCAAAGAACACGCTGGACCGCAACTACCTGTACCTCGCCGAACAGCGCGGTGTTCGCATCATCCCCGAGCGTGAAGCTGTTCATGTGCAGTGCATCGGCGGCCCGGACTCCCGCGGAGAAAACGGCTACGAAATCGCGCTGAAGCAATCCACCAGCTTGTCTTGGGGGCTGTTCGCCAAACGCCAGACGCTGCGCGCTCGAAAGGTCGTGCTGTCATGCGGCGTGCTCGGCACTCTCCCGCTCTTGATGCGCAGCAAAGAGGCCGGCTTCCTCAAGCACCTGCCACGAGCGCTGGGCGATCAGCTTCGCACCAACTCCGAGGCCATTTGCGGCGCCACCGCCCATGCCGACGACGTCGATTATTCCAAGGGCGTGGCCATCACATCCGGCGCGTACTTCAACGACCACACGCACATCGAAGTGGTGCGGTACGGCAAGGGCCACGACGCTCTCAGCGTGCTCGCAACCGTCATGGCTGACGGCGGCCCCGGCGCCCCCCGTTGGCTCAAGTGGATTGCAGCAATCGCTAAGAATCCCATGGACTTCCTCAGGTCTCTGAGTCCGTTTAATTGGGCGCATCGCAGCATCATCCTGCTGGTCATGCAGACGCTCGACAACAGCCTGAGGGCCGTCTGGAAACGTTCGTGGCTCACGCCCTGGCGCAAGTCCCTGGCGACCGAAAACCTGTCCGGAAAATCCAACCCGACATACATCCCGATCGGCAATGAAGTGGCGCGTCGCGTCGCCGGGAAGATCAGCGGTCACGCCGTCAGCAGCCTCAACGAAGTGGTGCTCGACGTCCCGACCACCGCGCACATCCTCGGCGGCTGCGTGATCGGCCCCGACGAAACACGCGGCGTACTCGATGGAAACCACCGCGTGTACAACTACGACGGCTTGTACGTGTGCGACGGGTCGATGATTCCTGCCAACCTCGGCGTCAATCCAAGCCTGACCATCACCGCGATGACCGAGCGGGCGATGTCCCTGATTCCGGAAAAGCCGGAAGACTCAGCGTCTCATTGACCGTTCGACACGGCTGCCGTCGGGGTCTTATTGGGCGGCGCAGGACCCAGGCGGATCGCCGCTGCACACACCGTCCCATGTGCCCGTGACCTTCTCCGTGGCGATCGCAGTGCGTCCATAGAGATCGATGACCGCGGCTTCGACCGTCAGCTTCTTGCCGACGATTTGGCAGGGGCATTTCACGAACGCGGGGATGGCGGTCTTCAGCGTGTACCAACCGTCTTTCTCGACCAGCGACTGCGTCAACGTGACGGTGCCGGGTTTCACGACCTTCTTCGTCTCGTCGATCGTCATTGTCACGGCGATGCGCATCTTCTTGTGCCACAGCCCAGCGCCGCGATACCGCACCATGACCCAGATGTGCTGGCCGCCTTGGGGGCCGCGCAGGATCGGCATCTTCTCGGTCCCTGACGTCAGGCTGACGAATTTCCGGCCCACCTTGTCTGCACCGCCAACCTGCAGCTCCGTTTCGCCGGCGTGACCGTCGGTTGCGCCTGCATCATCGCCGGGATCGGGGTCTCCGTCGCACGCTGCAACGATCACGAGCGCCGCAGACGCCAGCAACAAAAGCCTACGTCGTGGGAAGCGCGGCGATGGGAAGCTGGGGCTGGTCGCGACAAACATGATGCGTCGTAAGGTTGCAGACGTCAGTCGATGTGCAACGGATCGGGCGCCCCTCGTGCCCGTGCCAGCACGCTAACAGAATCCGACAGCGGTTGCACCGCGGCGCGTCAGCCCTCACGATCTCCACCCGCGCGGCCGCCCCGGCTGACCCGCAGAGAAGACGAGACGACCATGACCGCGATCGTGAACAGCCTCGCCGAGTTGATCGGCAACACCCCGATGCTCCGCTTGTCGGACCTTTGCCCCGACGGAGTCGAGCTGTTCGCCAAGTGCGAGTTCCTCAACCCAGGCGGCAGCATCAAGGACCGCCCGATTCGCGAGATGCTGGACGCCGCCGAGGCCCGTGGGGAGCTGCAGCCAGGTCACACGATCATCGAAGCCAGCAGCGGCAACACGGGAATCGCGCTCGCCATGATCTGTGCGTCGCGCAGTTACACGTGTGTGGTCGTCATGCCCGAGGACATGAGCGTTGAGCGGCGCAACTTGATGCGGGCGTACGGGGCCAAGATCGAGCTCACGCCGAAGGAACGCGGCATGGGCGGCTCCATGGCACAGGCACGCGCGATCGCCGAGCGAACGTTGAGCGAGGGCGGCCACGTCTTCATGACCCGACAGTTCGACAACCTTGACAACGCGATGGCCCACGAAAAGACCACCGCCAACGAAATCCTGCAGGCTTGCGACGGCAAAGTGGACGTCCTGGTCGCGGGAATCGGCACCGGCGGCACGCTGACCGGCACCGCGCGCCAACTGCGCCGTTCGCTACACGGCCTCAAGGTCATCGGTGTCGAGCCGGAGCGAGCGCGGGCCTTCTCAGGTGAACCGTTCCGTCCCCACGCCATCCAGGGCATCGGTGCTGGCTTCATCCCTTCGATTGTGGACCACGCGGTGATCGACGAGGTCGTGGCGGTCGCGGACCACGCGGCACTTGAAGCTGCGCAGAAGCTCTGTCGTCGCGGCGTGCTGGTCGGCCCGTCGAGCGGCGCGAACGTTCACGCCGCGGTTCGTCTCGCGCAGGACGCCGAGCCGGGCACCACGATCGTCACGTTCCTATGCGATTCTGGCGAGCGATACCTGTCATGACGACTGACGACGACCTTGTCGGCGTGGACTGCGCGGAAGGCGGTGATGAAGCCGCGCTGAGCGCGCTTTGCGCCCACGTAGCGGTCGAAATGCTGCAGCGATCGCAGCTCACATCCGGCACGGGCCGTCGTCGTCTACCACACCCCGACCGCATCGCCAAAGCGACGACGCTGTACCGGCGGTTGCTTTTTCCGGAGGTCTGGACCGAAGGCGGGCGCCCCGACAAGGACCACCTCGAAGCGTTCGCGACGCGCCTGCATTGCCTGCTCAAGGACCTGCTGTACGCCGAGCGCATGGCCCGTCCAAATCGCCAAGGTCAGGATCCGTTGGACGGAGACTCCCAGGACGCCCGAGCCAAGATGCGCGCATGGGCACATGGCTGCGCGTCCCAGATCCTCGGCCGGATGCCCGACATCCGCGCGGCGATGGAGCAAGACCTCGAGGCGTTCGTGGCGGGCGACCCGGCGGCCCAGTCGCGTGCCGAGATCATCCTCTGCTACCCCGGCTACCGGGCGATCGCGACCTACCGCCTTTCGCATCTGCTGTGGCTCGCCGGTGGTCGCCTCGTCGCGCGAATGATGACCGAGCAGGCCCACGCCAAGACCGGCATCGACCTGCATCCCGGCGCCAGGATCGCGCCAGCCTTCTTCATCGATCACGGCACCGGTGTCGTGGTTGGCGAGACCTCGCACATCGGCCGGGGTGTCCGCCTCTACCAGGGCGTCACGATCGGCGCGCTGAGCATTCCCAAGGTCGCGGATCGCACGACTGGAAAACGACACCCGACGCTCGAAGACGGGGTGGTCGTATACGCGAACGCCACGATTCTCGGCGGCACAACGACGATCGGCCGTGGTGCCGTCATCGGCGGCAACGCCTGGGTCACAACCAGCGTGCCGGCCGGCGCGCGCATGAAGGTCGACGTCGGACCCCGTGTGGCGGATATGGTCGTGGCAGTCGCCAAGGGAGCACAGCCTGAATGAGCGCCACCATCATCAGCGGTAAAGCGATCGCGAAATCCGTTCGCGCCCAGATCAAGACCCAGTGCTCCGCATTGGCCCAGCAGGACATCGTTCCCGGGCTCGCGGTCGTACTCGTGGGTGAAGATCCGGCGTCGGCGATCTACGTCCGCAATAAGATCCGAGCGTGCAAGCGAGCCGGGATCACGTCGTTCGCTCATCGCCTTCCGGCCGAAACCGCGCAAGGCGACCTGCTCGCTCTGATCGACGATCTCAACGCCGACGATCGCGTGGATGGAATTCTCGTGCAGCTGCCGTTGCCCGTGCACATCGACAAAGACGCCGTCATCAGCCGTGTCGCAGCCGACAAAGACGTCGATGGGTTCGGTGTCGCGAGTCTTGGCGCATTGCTCGCAGGGGGCGACGGCCTGGTCGCTTGCACGCCGGCTGGCGTCATGGAAATGCTGCGGCATCACGCCGAGGCGACCGGGTTTTCGATCGAGGGCAAGCGCGCCGTCGTGATCGGGCGCTCGGTGACCGTCGGCAAGCCGATGGCGTTGCTCCTGCTCGGCAAGAACGCGACCGTGACGATCTGCCACAGCCGAACCCGCGACCTCGCAGCCCATCTGGCCGACGCCGACATCGTGGTGGCAGCGGCCGGGCGACGGGAGTTGGTCCACGGCGACAGCTTGAAGCCAGGCGCGATCGTGATCGACGTCGGCATTCACCGGCGCGAGGACGGTTCTCTGTGCGGCGACGTCCACTTCGATTCCGCTTCGAAAGTGGCGGGCGCGATCTCTCCGGTGCCAGGCGGCGTCGGTCCGATGACCATCGCGATGTTGCTCGACAACACCTTGCGGGCCTGCAAAGCCCGCCGAGGGGCTTGACGGACGCCAATCGGCTGCATACACGGCTGGGGCATGACCGACGTCCAGCCATTACAACGCACGCCGCTGTTCGACGCGCACGTCGCGGCCGGCGGACAGATGGTTCCCTTCGCGGGCTGGGAGATGCCCGTCCAGTATAAGGGCCATGGACTCGTCTCTGAGCACTTAGCAACTCGCCAGAATTGCGGGCTTTTCGACGTCAGCCACATGGGCGAGATCATCGTCCAGGGCCCCGGCGCTTGCGATGAACTGAACCGCCTCGTGACCAATGATGTGGCGGCTCTCGAGGACGGCGAGGCGACCTACGCCCTGCTTACCCACGCCGATGGCGGCACCGTCGACGATCTGTTCATCTACCGCTTGGGCGCAGACCGCTACCTCGTCGTCGTCAACGCCGCGAACACCGACAAAGACTTCGCCCACATGCTCGCCCACGCGGGCAAACCCGAGTTGTTCTCCAACCGCAGCGGCGACTTCGCTCAGATCGCCGTCCAGGGGCCGCGAGCGATCGACGTCCTACGCGCCGTGATCGACGGCGACGCCACGGAATTGCCCCGCAACAAGATCCGCGTTCACGACTTCCACGGCGCCAACGTGCTTGTCGCGACCACCGGCTACACCGGCGAGCTCGGCTACGAACTCTACGCCCCGCCCGAGATCGCAGCCGCCCTCTGGGGTGAGCTGTTCGCTTCCGGCGCCGGTTTCGGGATCGTGCCGTGTGGCTTGGGTGCCCGCGACACGTTGCGGCTCGAATCCGGGTACGCGCTGTACGGCCACGAGCTCGCCGACGACATCAACGGCTACGAAGCCCGCGTCGGCTGGGCGATCAAGCTCAAACGAGGCGATTTCGTCGGTCGCGACGCGCTCGCGGCGATCCGCAAGAACAAGTCCAAGCGGCGCCTGGTCGGGCTGGAGATGGTCGATCGCGGCATCCCGCGCGCCGGTTATGCCGTCAAACAGGCAGGCGAAGTCGTAGGTCACGTGACAAGCGGCACGCATTCACCGTCGCTTGCCAAACCGATCGCCCTCGCGCTCGTCCCTCGTGCGTTGTCCAAGTTGGGCACGAGCCTCGAGCTCGATATTCGCGGACGCATCAAACGGGTTGCGGTCTGCAAGTTCCCCTTTTATACCCGGACTCCTTCCGGCGAGAGCGCGGACTGAGTCAACGCGGCCCCTCCCGGGCCCCCTTCGAATCGATCACAGGAGCAACGATGGCCGTCCCCACCGACCTGTTTTACACCGAAGATCACGAGTGGGTTCGCGTCTCCGACGACGACACCGCGGTGGTCGGCATCACGCACTTTGCCCAGGAGCAGCTCGGCTCCATCGTGTTCGTCGAGCTCCCCGAGGAAGGCGGCGACGTCGCGCAGGGCGATCCTGCGGGCCAGGTGGAATCCACCAAGTCGGTGTCCGACATCTTCTCGCCGCTGTCAGGTACGGTGATCGAGGTCAATCGATCGCTGGTGAAATCCCCTGAGCTCATCAACACCGATCCCTACGAAGACGGCTGGCTGTTCAAGCTGCGGCTCGAAGATCCAAGCGAGAAAGACGAGTTGCTGTCGCCCGACGACTACCACGATCACGTGGGCGAGGACGCCTAAAACCCGCGTCGAACGCGCCTGAAAACGCCGAAAGCCTCTGCATCCCAGGGGCTTTCGTGTTTTTGGACACGCGCACCAATCGCGCCGCGATCAGTCGTTGTCGATCTTGATCCCGAGATCCTTGAGCTGTGCTGTATCGACGCTGCTGGGTGACGCGCTCATCAGGCACGTGGCCCGCTGCGTCTTCGGGAACGCGATCACGTCGCGCAGACTGCCGGTGTCGGTGAGCAGGCGAATCAGGCGGTCAATGCCCAGCGCGATGCCACCGTGGGGCGGCGTTCCGTACTTGAGCGCCTCGATGAAGAAGCCGAACTTCTCTTGCCGTTCGGCTGCATCAAGCCCAAGCACGGCGAAAACCTTGTCCTGGATGTCCGACCGATGGATTCGAATCGATCCGCCACCGAGCTCGACGCCATTGACCACAAGGTCGTACGCGTTGGCCTGTACGGCGCCAGGGTCGGTGTCCAGCAGCGGCAGGTCTTGCTCGCGCGGGCTCGTGAACGGGTGATGCATGGCGTGGAAGCGGCCCGCGTCGTCGTCGTACTCAAACATGGGAAACTCGACGATCCACGTGAAAGCCCACTGTGACTTGTCGACCAGGCCGAGGCGCTCGCCTACAACCGACCGCAGGCGCGCCAGGGACGCGTTGACGACCGACGGCTTGTCGGCAGAGAACAACACCAGTCCGCCCGGTTCGGCGCCCATCAGCGCGTTCATTTCGCCGCGCAGCTCGTCCGACACACCCTTGGCGACCGGACCGGTCCAGGCCCCGCCGTCGGTGACCCGCGCCCAAGCGATGCCCTTGGCGCCGTAGGGGGCCGCCTCTCCCGGCAGCACTTTGTCGAGGTCTTTGCGCGAAAACGCCTTGCCGTTGGGCACGTAGAGCGCCTTGACGATTCCGCCGCCGTCGAGCACCGCTTTGAAGATGCGAAACTCAACGCGGCCGCGAAGTGTCTCGGTCAGGTCGGTAAGCGGCAGGCCGAATCGGAGGTCGGGTCGATCGATTCCATATTTCTGGATCGCCTCGGCGTACGTCATTGTCGGAATCGGGGTCGGCACGTCGTAGCCGAGCGCGTCCTGCCAGATCTCTTTGACGTAGCCGTCGAGCAACGTCTGGATGTCGTCGGTGTCGACGAAGCTCATCTCGAGGTCGAGCTGCGTGAACTCGGGCTGTCGATCGGCGCGAAGATCTTCGTCGCGGAAGCAGCGGCAGATCTGCATGTAGCGGTCCATGCCCGACATCATGAGAAGCTGTTTGAACTGCTGGGGCGACTGCGGGAGCGCGTAGAACTCGCCGTGATGGACGCGGCTTGGGACCAGGTAATCGCGGGCGCCTTCGGGTGTGCTCTTGGCGAGGATGGGCGTCTCGATCTCGAGGAATCCGTTTTCGAGGAAGTAGTTACGCGTCAGCTGGTTGACCCGTGAACGCATCTGGAAGTTCTTGTTGATCTCCGGCCGGCGGAGGTCGAGGTAGCGGTACTGCAGGCGCTTGTCCTCGCCCGTGTCGATACCGTCTTTGATCTCGAAAGGAGGTGTCTCGGCCCCGCTGAGCACTTCGAGCTCGTCCACGAGGATCTCGATCTCGCCGGTCGGGATCTTCGGGTTGATGTTCTCGCCGCGGCTGATCACCTGGCCGCGCGCGCCGAGAACCCATTCGGGCCGAACGCTGTCCGCCAAGGCGTGAGCGGCGAGATCATGGGTGGGTTCGCAGCGCAGCTGCACAATGCCCGACCGGTCCCGCAAATCGATGAAGATGACGCCACCGTGGTCGCGGTAGCTCTGGACCCATCCGTAGACGATGGTTTCGGCGCCGCTGTGTTCCGCGCGAAATTCGCCGCACATTCGACTGCGTTTATGCTTGGAGAGGAACGTCATGCGAGACTCCACTTGGCGGTGGCGAATGGGAAAGGGCGCGCACGTTACGCGGCGCCGATCGGGACGGCAAGATCACCCCCCGGAACCCCAGATCGGATCGGAGTTGTTCGGACGTGAGCGTCGCCGCACTCATCGGCAA
>CAZLMW010000016.1:69778-88169 GCA_964560875.1 uncultured Enterobacteriaceae bacterium | reverse complement strand
ACCCCTGTTTGAACGTCGTTAGATTATGCGCCACGAACCCGACGCCATCGCTCGCCGCCAGCTCAAGCATTTCGCGGCTTTCTGGCTGATCACCATCGCCTGCGCCGGCTGCGACCTGCAGACCAAGGCGTGGGCGAAGGACGCCGTCACCGCGACCCCGAGCGGCGTCATCTCGCTGATCGAGCCGCACGTCGACATCGTGCTGACGTACAACCGCGGCACCGCGTTCAGCATCGTTCGCGACCTCGGCTCCGCCCGCGTGGTCTTCGGCGTGTTCGCGCTGTTGGTTGTCATCCTGCTGGCCTGGATGCAGTACCGGAGCGAGCCGCAGGGATGGCAAACCCTCGCCCTCGGTACGCTTGCGGGTGGGGCGATCGGCAACGGCTACGATCGCGTCTTTCGGGTGATGCCCGATGGCGGCACCGGCGTGGTCGATTTCGTGCGCATCAACTACCCATGGGGCGGCAGCTGGCCGGCGTTCAACGTGGCAGACGCGCTTTTGGTGGTCGGCGTCGCCGCGATCTTGTTGGCCTGGCGAAGCGGCGATCCGCAAGCTGCTGATCTCAACCAGCCAACCAAGTGAGCGGGACGAACTCAGCTCAATAGCGCGTCCAGGTTGGCGTGGACCTCGGCGACGAACTTGTCTGCCGTCGCCTTGCGCACACCGAACTTGGTCTTGGCGTAGGCGTTGGTCGACAGCTTGGCGAGGCCTTCGGCTTCGGCTTGCACCGCCGCTTCGAGCTCTTCAGCCGCCACCACACGGTCGAGAAACCCGGCCTCCGCGGCGCCGTCGGGGTCGTAGATGGTGCTCGCCATCGTCGCGTTGGTGACCTCGCGGGGATCGAGGCGGTCGGTCACGAGATCGATGCCGAACTGCGGTAGCGGAATGCCGATCTGCACCTCGTTCAGGCCGATCTTGAAGCCGCCCGCGACACCGATCCGCCGGTCACCGCACAGCAACACCAGCGCGCCACCCGCCATCGCATGACCCGTGCACGCGATCACCACCGGCAACGGAAGGGTGTACAGGCGCCCCATCATCTCCGCGCCCTGTGCCGTCAACGCGCTCGCCGGACCCTTGCCCGACATCATCACCTTGAGGTCATAGCCGGCACAAAACCGCCCGGGACGACCGGCGAGAACAATCGCCTTCGCGTCGTCGACCGCCCGCGCAAGCGCCGCATCCAACGCCTCGATCAGCGCCGGCGAGAGCGCGTTGGCCTTGCCGTCGTCCATTGTCAACCACGCGATATCTCCGCGCTTTTCATAGTGCACCAGGGCATCAGTCATCGCTCTTCTCCGCGCTCTTTTGGCGCATTTGTGCTTGCGACGTACGTCGTCACGATCCAGTCTCCCGGCATCCTCACCGCACCGGAGCCCGGCCATGAAGATCGAAGTGTCCCAGAAGATCAACACGTCCCGCGACAAGCTGTGGACCGCCATCACCGATTTCGAAAACTGCACCAACTGGATCAGCGCGATCCAAAGCGTCGAAGTGCTCGAGCGCCCCGACGCGGGCCTGCTCGGCTTCAAGTGGCGGGAGACGCGCACGATGTTCGGCAAAGAAGCGACCGAGACGATGTGGATCACCAACGTCGACGACGGCCGCTCCTACACAACCCGCGCCGAAAGCCACGGCGCCATCTACACGTCGGGCCTGTCCATCGAGGGCGATGACGGCGACCTCACCCTCAAGATGAGCTTCAGCGGCGAGCCACAGACCTTCAGCGCCAAGATCATGAGCGCGGTGATGTCCCCGTTCTTCAAAGGCGCCACCGAAAAGGCCGTCAAGCAAGACCTCATCGATATCAAGCAGCACATCGAGAGCTGAGTTGAGCCGCTGATCCCGGCTAAAACCAATGCCGGTCACTTAGCGTCCCCGGCTGAAGCCCCGGGGCTCTGCTTTGCTCGCTTGGCTTAGCTTAGAAATCAATACCTTAGCCCTAAACGATCGGCATTGCGGCTAAACCAGCCAAATCAGCTAAAACGCCGCCGGCAAAACCACCTTCTGCCTCGGTTGCGGTGGCATGAAAACCGTCGGCTTGTGGTCGCGCGTCGCCAGCCAGATGTGGCGCTTGTCGGCCAACGGATCCCGCATCTTCACTTCGATGGTGCCGATCAAGCCGTCGGGCGTGTGTTCGACCACCTTCACGCGGACATCGCCGAGGTCCACGGTGCCCCCGATCGGCAGCGTGTCCTTGGTGTTGCGCAACAGCTGGTCGACAGGGCGCGCGAAGAAGCCGCCGACCGTCGTGATCCGCAGCGTGTGGCTGTCGACGCCGGTCACATGCACCTCGTAAGCCGCGCTGGCGAAGATGCGGGCACTGCGCGGCGCGTGGCGTTTTTCAAGCGGGCGACGGATCACCGAATAGCCGACACAAAGCGCGTTGGAGTTGACGAAGAAGACCGCCTTGTCACGTATCGACGGGTCGTCGGGGATAGCGCGGTCGCAGGAGTTGAAGAGCAGGTCGGCCAGGTCGTGCACGATCCACGTCTGGTGGGCGAGCGCCGGGGGAGCCAGCAAGACGCTGACGACGAGCAGCCCGCCGACGAGCGATCGCGCCGGCATCGACGAATGACCCGGTGCGCTCGGGGTTCTCGCGGGATCGGCCTCGTCTCGAACCGGGTTTTCGGGGTTTTCGGCGGGTGACCGCGCAATAAAGCCGTGCCGCTGGGCAAGTTCGGCCATCAATCCCGCTGCGCCGATGCCCACGAAGACGAGCAGGCGGTTGGCGGGAAACGTCGCGCACACCGGCAAGACCGCCAGCACCATCCCGGTTGCCCACATGCGAGCGGTCGATGACGCGCGGAGCAGGGGCCAGAGCAGCGCGCCAACGGTCGCGACGGTGAGCCCGGCGAGGGCGAGGAGTGCCGTGTTCCATGGCGGCGGCGCGAAGTTGAAGACGATCGACGGCAGGGACGTCCACTGCGCGGCCAGCAAGATCGGCAGGCGTTGCATCACCGCGGCGCCAAAACGGCCCGGTTGGGCGACCGGGTCCAGGTACAGACCCGAACCGGATGCCCCAAATCCCCACGCGTCGTAGAGGACGCGCCAAGCGATGACCACGGCGGCGAACGGCAGCAAGCGCGCGAGGCGTTTGACCAGCGGGCCGCGGTCGACAAACACGGTGTAACCAAAGAGATAGGCGGTCGTCGCCAGGGCCGCTTCAGCGCCAAACAGCCCGACACCGAGCAAGATGGGCGCGATGAACAGCCCGGGTTTCCAGCCGTCACGACGCCAGCGATCGTGGGCCAGCAGCGTCAACAAGCCGAACACCAACGCCACGAGCGCGCTCCGATTGGCGATCCAACCGGTCGGGATCCCGCGGCCCTCATCCAGCGCATAGATGACCGCTGCGAGCCCGGCCATCGCCGTCGCGCCGTGTATTCGCCGAAACAGCAGCGTCGCCAACAGCACAACAAGAGCCGACCACGCCAGCGAGTGCGCGTGCGCCACCATCGCGTTGCCACGCGCCACGAAGTCGTCGAACACATGGGTCGCGATCGCCACCGGTCGCAGAAAGCGGGCACGGAACCCATCGGCCAGCCACCACGGCGCGAAACCGTGCTCGCGCAGCATCTGGGCGCGGTCGGGATCGCCGTTGAAGAAGTCGAACATGCCCACGTAGGGGTTCATCGTCTCTTCGGGAGCGGGCAGCCCCTGCAGCACGGTCTGCTGAAACCAGTCGTCGACCTGCCAGCCCACGAAGAGCCCGGGCGCCGTCACGATGAGCGACACGATGACGAGATGCCGCGGCAGACGCGGATGCACGAGCCACGCCCCAAAGCGGCGCAGCAGGTCAGCCTTCAGTGTGGTCACACCCGCTTTGTATCACGTCGCTGGTCCGGCTTTGGGCCAGCTTATGGCTGCGCGACGACGACGGCCTTTTCGCCCTGCTTGATGCGGTAGTGACGGTTGGCATGCAGGGTCAGCGACTGCTCGGTCCGCGTCTTGTCCGGCCAGTAGATGGTGACTTTGGCCTCGCAACCGCCCAGGCCGAAGTGCAGCGACTTGTCCTTTTGCGAGTTGAAGTGGCCGTGGCCGCCGTCGACCTCCTGAGTTTGCAGAACGCCCGCGGCTTTGACCTCGACGCGCGCGCCGATGGCCGAACGGTTGCTGCCGCTCTTGCCGTCTTTGCCCGGTCCACCCTCGAGCGTCAGCCGCAGCCAGTTGCCGATGCCGTCCTTGGCCCGCGCGCCGACCACGTTCTCGAACAGCTTGACCTGCAAGGTCGGGTAGCAGTCCGCGCCCAGCCCCTTGTTGCAGCGCATCCGGGAGTGGCCCACGAGCAGGTCGAGGTCGCCGTCGAGGTCAAAATCGGCCGCCACGACGCCCGCTGAGCGGTTGTGCTTGAAGTAGTCGCCGTACTCGACCGCCTCGAACTTGGGGATTCCGGGTTTGGGTGGGGCTTTTTGGTGAAAGAGCAGGCCGGTCGTGCCGGGGTAGTCCGATGACCCGATGTAGATGTCGGGCCAGCCGTCGTTGTCGAAATCGAGGACCGCGTTGGCCATGTCGCCGACGTCCCCTTTGTGTTCGCGCAGCAGGCCGGTCTTGTCGTTTCCAGGTCGCTCAAAACGGACCTCTGTGGCCTTGGCGTTGACCATGATCTCGGTCGGATCGCTCGTCTCCCCGACATCTGGATGCACGATTTCGCCGGTCAGCAGGTCGATGAAGCCGTCGTTGTTGATGTCGGCGCAGACGGTCGCGCCGCTGTTGCCCCCGAGCCGAAACTTGGACCGATCCCACTGGTGCTGCCACCGGTACTTGCCGCCAAACGCCGCCTTGAGCTGCGCGCAGAGGCCGAGGTTTTTCGGCTTGGGGCAGGTGTTGCAGCCGGCGGCCTTGGGGTTGTCGTAGCAGTAGCACTGCGCGTTGACGTTGGTCGTCCAGTCCTGGCGGTGGTCGTAGGCGTATCCCGACGCGACCGACTCGTTGACGTAGTGCAGCGCACCGCCGATCTCGAGCCCGCGCCACAGGTGGTTGGGGGCCCGGCCGTATGACGACGCGAGCAGCTCGGGCACGCCGTCGTTGTTGAGGTCGCAGGCGGCGGAGGACCACGCCCATGAGTGCGCGAGGCCGGCGTCCATCTGGGCGGGGTTCGACCAGGCCTTGGTGAGCATCTTCAGCTGCGCGGTGACGTCCTTGAAGCCACCTTTGCCGTCGCCCTTGTAGATTCGGTCCTGCAGCGGCGAGGTCTGTTTGCTGACCATGTTGTGGGTGACCCAGAGGTCGAGCAAGCCGTCGCGATCGTAGTCGACGAACGTGACACCGGCCGGCACCGCGGGTTTGCCGACGTTGCGCGCGTCACCGCCGGGGCCGAGCTCGAAGGTGCCGTCGCCCTTGTTGAGGAGCAGCTCGCTCGTTTCGCCGTCGTAGTCCTTGTCGGCGGGGTTGTGCACGGTGCGCGCGATGAAGATGTCGAGATCGCCGTCGTTGTCGACGTCGCCGCTGGCCATTACCGAGCCCTTCAAAGCGCCCTGTGTGGCCGACTTGCGGCTCGTGAACAGGCCTGATTTCTGGGTCATGTCGACAAAACCGGCGCCCGTGTTGCGCAGCAGCCAGCGGCGTCGCGTGGTGCTGTCGGCGAAGTCGTCGGGGCCTTCATTGCGGCGCACGAGCACATCGGGGCGGCCGTCACCGTCGTAATCGAGCACCGAAATGCGGATCCCTGCGACGCCGTCCAGGCCCCAGGCGGACGTGATCTCTTTGAAGGCAGCCATGCCTTTTTTCCAGCTGCCGGCCTTGTGGCAAACAGCATTGGGCGGTTGGCTGGTATCGGCGGACATTGCCCCGTCCACCGCGCCGACTCCAGACGTGGCATCGGTGCCGCCGGCGTCGCTCGTACCGCTGTCGCGGCACTTGAAATGGTCGGGTCCAAACAGCTTGCAGTTGGGGTCGTCGCTGGCGGCAGGGCTGTCGTCGCCACCGCAGCCGGGCATCGGCAACAGGACACAACACAAGACGACGCCGATAATCGGCAACGGTGCTCTCATGGGCGGCTCCAACGCGTCAGTTGCGGCCATGGTAGCGATTCGCAGTTACTTTTCGAACACGATCCACGAGCGCATCTTGATGACCGGCTTGTAATCGCCCTTGCCGGTCCATTTCGGCGCGTAGTTCTTGCCGAAAAGCAGCCTCTTGCAGGCGATCTGCACCTTCGCGCCGGGTTTGAGGTTGTCGGTCACGTCGGCGGTCCACAGCTTGACATCCCAGCCGGGGCACCAACCCGCGCGAGGGAAGGGCCAGGTGCCGAACTGGTTGGGCACGACTGCTTTGCGGCACTTTCTTGAGGCAGCCTTCGTTGATCATGACGTGAGTGCGCACGTACTCCTTGCCGGCGCTGGCGGGTCCGCCCGGTTTGGAGGCGTCGGCCTTCTTGCCGACCGTGAAGTGGTGGCTGTGGGGGCAGAACTCGGCGCAGTTGTAGGTTCTTCACACGAATCTCGTTCATACGTTGCGCCGGCGGGCGACCCACGCGCGCAGCTCATCGACATCGAGGCAGTTGAGTACATCCGTTCGGGACAGCCCGGCGCGGCGGGCGGCGCGTACCCCGTGGTCGAGGTTGTCCAAGCCGGCCATGGCGTGGGCGTCGGCGGCGATGCTGACCTTCAGACCGCGCTGCTTGGCCATCTGCAGGTGCTCCCGGCACAGGTCAAGACGCTGCGGGTTGGCGTTGAGCTCAACGGCGGTGGCGGAAGCGGCGCAGGCGTCGAGCACAGCTGGCATGTCCATCGGCGATGCCTCACGACCGAGCAAGAGGCGGCCCGTCGGGTGGCCGAGGATGTCGCCATGGCGGTGATTGGCCGCGGTGACCATGCGCGCGGTCATCTTGTCGTGACCCTGCTGCTGGCGGTTGTGAACGGACGCGACCACGACGTCGAGCGTGTCGAGCACCTCGTCGAGATAGTCGAGCTTGCCGTCGCTGAGGATGTCCGACTCGACCCCGGACAGCAGCAGGCACGGGCTGCCGTCGGCGTTGAGGGCGTCGATCTTGGACTTCTGCGTGGCGAGCCGCATGGCGGACAACCCGCCGGCGTACATCGCGGTGATGCTGTGGTCGGAGATACCGAGGTAGCTCAACCCGCGTTCGGCCGCGGCGTCGCGCATCTGCTCGAGCGTGTGCAGGCCGTCGGACTCGCGCGTGTGGTTGTGCAGCGCCCCCTTCAGGTCATCGCGCGCCACGAGGTCCTCGGGGGCTTCATCGTCAGCCCGCAGCGGGACGTCACCTTCACGTCGTTCGTGCGCCGGGGTGTGCAGGCCGAGCTCGGAGTAGACCGCGTCGTCTGTCGGGAGGTCGAGCAGGCTCCCGTCGCGAAACAGCCCGTCATCGCGCAGCTCGAAACCCTCGCTCGCGGCATGGTCGCGAACCTGGTCGACGTGGTCGGCGGCGCCGCGGTGTCGCAGCAAAAACGGGCCAAATGCCGCCGGATTGTTGCAAGTATGATAACAAACATCTTCTTTTGGCAGAATTGTTGCTGAATTGCACAAAATAGCGAGCTCGACCTCGGTCACGGTCTCGCACGCCCGGGCCAGCTCTCCGACGACGTGAACGGCCTCAACGCCCCCGTTTTTTTCGAGGTTGGCGATCGCCGCATTGGCCAGCTTCCACGCCCTGTCCAGCCGCATCCGCGTCGACCGATCGCGCATCGCCTCGAGCGCACCGAGGATCCGCGCCTGGCTCGATGGACCAAACCCCTTCAGGTCCACCAACCGGTTTTCATGGCACGCGTATTCGATCTCGGCCAGCGACGTCAGGCCCAGCTGCCGCCACAACACGCGCGTCTTGCCGGGCCCCAAACCACGGACCTTGCGCGCCCTGAGCAGCGTCGCCGGCACGTCCTGGAGGAGCTTGTCCCAGGCGGCGATCTCGCGACCTTCCAGCCCCGCGCTCACCACCGTCACGATGCTCTTGCCAACCCCGCGCATCGCCGCCAAATCGCCCGACGCAAGCGCCGCCGGCAGATCAGCACCAAGCTTTTTGACCACGTCCGCACCATTGCGAAACGCCCACGGCCGCCGCTTGTCACCCAGCAGCGCATAACCAAACGATAAATCGCGCAAGAGGTCGCCGATCGCGCTCGCATCCATCGGCTCAGAGGTCCTCGAGTTCGTCATCACCCATCCATCCTGCGCCCGGCCGACCACCCTTGCGCCAGCGGCGGCGTGTCTTAGTCTGCATGTGGCCGCTCAATTCGCCCACACGGCCGCCAGGGAGAAACACCCATGCCCACAATTCTCGGTCCGTTCGAGGGCGACAACGTCCACGAAGCGCTCGCTGACGCCATGCTCAAGACCTCGGTCGTCGACGTCGCCGCAACCGTCCGCAAGCTCGCATCGTCCATCGAAGCGTTCGCGATCGCGGCCACCGTCAACGACTCCGGCTCCATGCGCGCGGTGCTGCTGCGCCATCCCGTCGGCTGGATCCTGGCCATGGGTGACGGCGAGCTCGACGATCAACAGCTGATCGATGTGGGCTACAGCGCCGCCGATCATGCGCTCGAAAACGGCGACGTCGAAGCCACCGAGAGCGAAGCTTTTTAGCGTTCCAGGTGCGAATGCGTCCGCGCCACAGCGACCGCAACCAGCCACGGCGTCGCGAGGACACCGACCCAGGCCCACAGCGATATCGGCGCGTCGATCACGACAAGCAAAAGACCGAAAAACAACGCACCCGGCACGCGCAACATCGCGCGCTGAACGTCGATCGTCAGCTCGTTTCGACGACGCACGACGACCGCGGACAACCCAGCCATCGCCACCGCGACAACGCCGAGCAGCGGCCACGCGGACTCGGCCGTGAGGTCCGCACGCAGCCAGCGAAACGCGCCCCACCACAACGCCATCAGGCAAAGATGCATCCCAGCAACGGTGATCAAGGCGCGCTGAGGCCACGAATCGCCCCGTCGCAGCACCCACAAGCCGGCGAAAACCGCCCACCCGATGATGCCAATGATCGGCACGCCAAAGACCCCGACTTCGGTCCACGCCCATAAACCCGCCGCGACGGCGACCGGTTCGATCAACGCCGCGTCCAGCAGCACCATGCCGAACGTCAGCGCGGCGATCTTGCCACGCTGTTCGCCGCCCACGACTCGTGCCGCGACGTCCTCGGCCGACAGAATCACGACCGGCCAAATCAACGCGACCGTCACCGGGACCGCCCCCGCTCGAAGCGCCCAGCTGCCCGCGTAGTGGTAAAAATCATACGCCGCGATGCACGTCTGCTCGCCCATCCAGGCCGCCGCGGCGATCCCGGCGAACTGCAGCGGCCAGCTGTCAAACCCGTCCTTGTAGCCGCGCCCGGCGACGTAGAGGGCAACGATCCCGAGGCAGGACAGCTCCAACAAGCTCAAAACGGCGGCCCCGAGACGCCCGGCAAACCCAGCGCGATCCATCCGTGATAGGCCGCGAGCAGCCCCGCACCCAGCCACGTCAGCCCGATCACATGCGCCGCCGTGAGCCCCTGCGCGACAAACCGGCGGAAGAGCGCAAACTGCAGCACCGGCGCCGCGATCATCACGAACAGGCGCCACGGAATGACGTCGGCCAGCCATCCGGCCAGCAGCGCCGCCGCCGACGCGATCATCAACATGTCCGCGATGCGCATCGCCACCTCTTCGCCATGCACAACGGCAAAGGTCCGCACCCCCGCGGCGCGATCACCCGGTGCATCGCGCAGGTCGTAGATGACCTCCCAGCTGACCTCGAAGAGCAAGAAGAAGGCGGCTGAAATCGCCAGCGCCGGCCAACCAAAGCCCGCCGCGAACGGGGTGTTGGCCGCGCTCATCTGCGCCAGGTTGTAGCCGAAAAGGGTGATCATAAAACCCAGCGCGGACGCCAGGTTCTTGGCGGCGTACACCGTCTTCAGCCGCGTCTTTCCGGGCAGAAGCGGCCAATTGTAGGCCGCGCCGAGGGAGTGATAGGCGAGCCGCAACGGCGTGATGGCGGGCATGATCACGTGCATGACCGCGAGCGACCCGAAGAGCAGCCCGGCGCCAGCGATAACGACCCGACCGCGGTGACTCGCGACCAGCTCGCTGCCGGTGATGCCGTTGGCGAGGTCTTCCTGCAGGTCGACGGCGCGGTTGAGCAGGTTGACGATGAACCAGTCCAGGCACACGACCGCCGCGAGCAGCCACGGGCGCTGACCGGTCATCAACCAGCCGAACGTCAGGGTGCCAAGGCCCGCGATGGCGACGATGTGCAGGCGACCGATCGAGGCGAAGATCGCGGCGTTCATGGGCCGATGAGACGCGGGATACGGCGCCGGTGCAAGGCGCTATGATGGCGCCATGTCGGCCCCCTCCTGTCACCGCCGATCCAAGACCGTTGCGATGGCGGCGGCAAGACCAGCAAAGCGCCCGCCCGCTGCATTTTCGGCTCCACCGGGTGCGCTGATGCAAAGGCGCTGACGAACGGCCAGTTTCTCGTCTGCAATCGGCGCGCGTGCCATCATCTGCGGCCATGGCCACACCCGATCGCGTCATCCTCATTGACGGCTCTTCGCTCATCTACCGGGCGTTCTTCGCGATCCCCGCCAGCCTGCGCACAGCAACCGGCCTGCCCACCAACGCCGCGCTCGGTTTCGCGCAGATGTTCCGCAAGGTCCTCGCCGGTCGCACACCGACGTATGGCGCGGTCATCTTCGACGCGCCCGGACCGACGTTTCGCGCGCAGAAGTTCCCCGAATACAAGGCCAATCGACCGCCGATGGACGACGAGCTGCGGATCCAGTTGCCGCACATCGACGACCTGGTTCGCGCCCACGCCTTTCCGCTGCTGCGCATGCAGGGGTACGAGGCCGATGACCTGATCGGCACGTTGACCCGCATGGCGCTGGCCGCCGACTGCGAGGTCTACATCATCAGCGGCGACAAGGACTTCGCGCAGCTCATCGGCGAGCGCGTGCGGATGGTCGATACGCTGCGCGACGTCACCTACGACCCCGACCTGGTGTTTCGAAAGTGGGGCGTGCGGCCCGAGCAGATGATCGACTGGCTCGCGTTGTGCGGCGACAAGTCCGACAACATCCCCGGCGTGCCCGGCATCGGCGCGAAAGGGGCGGCCAAGCTGCTCGGCCAGTTCGGCGATCTCGACGGCATCCTCGCGGCGACCGACCAGCTCAAGGGCCGGCAGAAGTCGACGCTCGAGGAAAACGGCGCCCTCGCCCGCACCTGCTACGAGCTCGCCACAATCGACCAACACGTGCCGCTCGATGTCGGCCTCGAGGACCTGCGCTTGTCGCCGCCCGATCCGAAGATCCTGCGCAAGACGTTGATGGACCTGCAGTTCTATTCGCTGCTCCCCGAGCAGGATCGCGACGCGCTCAGCCGCGGTGATGGCGCCGACTCGACGGTCTCAGAGACGTTCAAATATGATGTAATTGCAAGCATGTCGGAGATTTCGATCCTGTACCGACGGCTGCGCGACCTGCCGCCCGATGAGCCCGCCGCGATCGTGCCCGTCTTTGACATTCCGCCGCCCGCGATCAGCCCGATGGTCGGAATCGCCATCGCACTCAAGGCCGCAGAAGCGGTCTACATCCCGCTGGCCTCGCCCGAGATCAAGCTGGGCAAGGCGGGAATCTCGGGCATTCGGCGTTGGCTCATCGACCCGGCCGCGCCCAAGTGTGGTCATGACCTCAAGCGGCTCATGGTCGGCCTGTTGCGCGCCAATATCGGCAAGAAGGGCGCCGGAATCGAGCTGCAGGGCGCGGCCTTCGACACGATGCTGGGGTCGTTTCTCGTCGATCCGACCGGGCTCATCCCCCACCGGCTCGATCAATGTACCAAGCGCTTCACGCAGCGCCTCGTGCGGCCCGCTAAGTCGGTCATCGGCAGCGGCAAGAAACAGAAGCTGTTCTCGGAGTGCCCGGTCGCCGACGTCGCCGACTGGGCGTGTCATATCGCCGACAACATCTTCCGCATCCGCGCGCCCATCGCCGCCAAGGTCGAAGAACACGGGCAGACCCGCCAGCTGCTCGAGCACGATCTGCCGCTGTCCGCCGTGCTCGCGCGCATGGAGGTGGTTGGGATCGAGGTTGATCGCGCCGTTCTCGCCGGCTTGGAAGACGAGTACGCCGCCGAAAAAGCGCGCCTGCAGGACGAAATCTGGGGTCACGCTGGCCGCGAATTCAACATCGGGAGCCAGCGCCAGCTCGGTACCGTGCTCTTCGAGGAGATGGGCCTGCCGATCCTCAAGCGCACCAAGACCGGCTATTCGACCAGCTCGGATGTGCTCACGCGCCTGGTTGATCGTCACCCGATCGCCGAAGCGCTGCTGGCGTGGCGCAAGGTCTACAAGCTCATCAACACCTACACGTCGGTCCTGCGCGCCGCTGTGGCCGACGATGGCCGCATCCACGCGTGTTTTCAGCAAACCGTGGGCGCGACCGGCCGGCTCATCTCGACCGACCCCGACCTGCAACGAACCCCGGTCCGAACCGACGCCGGCCGGCGGATCCGGCAAGCCTTCGTCGCCCCGCCCGGCCACCGCATCATCAGCGCCGACTGGAGCCAAATTGAGCTGCGCGTGTTGGCCCATTTCGCCCAGGCCCCCAAGCTGATCGAAGCCTTCCGCGACAACCTCGACGTGCACACGCGTACCGCATCGGAGCTCTTCGGCGTGCCCGAAAGCGAGGTGACCCGGCAGCAGCGCGACGTCGGCAAAACCGTCAACTTCGCGACGATCTACGGCCAGGGACCGACCGGCCTCGCCCAGATCCTCGGCATCGAACGGGACGTCGCCGTCAGCTACATCCAGCGCTACTTCGAAACCTACGCGGGCGTGCGACGCTGGCTCGACGAAACCACCGCCCTGGGCGACGAACGCGGCTTTGTCACCACGATCCTCGGCCGCAAACGCTTCATCCCCGAGCTGCGCAGCCGCAACCCCCAAGACCGCGCCTTCGGTCTGCGCGTCGTCGCCAATACGCCGATCCAGGGCTCCGCCGCCGACATCTGCAAGCTCGCCATGTTGGCCATCCCCAAGGCCCTGTCCGCCGCCGGATTGAAGACGCGCATGCTGCTGCAGATCCACGACGAATTGCTCTTCGAAGCGCCCGACGCTGAGGTCCAGGCGGCCGTCGCCATCATCGAAGACTGCATGCGCAACGCCTACCCGCTGACCGTCCCGCTCGTGGTCGACATCGGCGTGGGCGGGTCCTGGGAAGAAGCGCACTGAAACAACGTTTGCCACCTCCCGCGTCGGGCGCCAGCGCGCTAACAACCTTGAACGGATTTTAAACCTCGCTCGGGTCTGCGGTGACGTACTATTCAACGGCACAGACCGCTTCGACCGATGCCGCCCCAGGTCGAGTGGAGTTGTTTATGCGGAAGTCTCCCCAACCTTCCACCCCGGCTCGCGTGTTGCTCGGATTCGTGCTCGTCGCGGTGCCGTTCGCCATCGGTAGCGCGCTCGGCGAACGGGCCGCTGAAGCCCAATCGGTGAAGACAGCATCGCCCCTTCCACGCGAAAAGGCCTCGGTCGATTCCAAGGCGGATGGCGCAGCCGAGCTCGCCAAACACCCGCTTTTTGTCGCCAAACGTCAGCACCTGCTCAACGTCGCCAAGCTCGATCGTATCGAGTCGATCGCCCGCGCCATGGACGACAACGATCTGCTGGCTCGCGTGGCCGTTCTGCGCCCCCTCGAAGAACGCCGCTTCCGCCGCTCCATGGCGCGCGGAGTGGCCCGTCATCGCTACAACGGCTCGTGATGCGCCGCGTCGCACTAGCGCTCATCGTCGCCGCGTTCGCGCTTGGAGCGTGGGGCTGTGACGGTCGCGATACCACCCATCGGGCCCCGCCCAAACCGCTGAAGATCGACGAAGCCAAGCTCAAGGCGCAGGCCGACGAGACCGCCAAACGCGCCATCACACGCGATAACGTCAAGGCCGAAACCGACAAGCTTGAGTCCGCGATTCGCTCTGAATTGAAGTAGTTCAGGCCGCCCAACACCGATCAGCGTCAGCAAAAGCGAACTTTCCGCCCCGCGTGGCAGACTGCGGCCATGACGGCTGTTGGAACGTTTCTCTCATCGGCGACGGATCGCTACGAGGTGCTTGAGCGCCTCGGTGAAGGCGGGTCGGGCAACGCGTTTGTTCAACTTTCCCGCCTGCAACGACAACGTTATAAGCGGCTTTGACCCTTTGCCCGTCTCGGAGGAGCTCCTCATGGCCACGATACCTCACCCACTGCGCAACCTCGTCCGCGAGCGCATCCTGGTTATGGATGGCGCGACCGGCACGATGATGCAGCGTCGGGAGCTGTCCGAGGCCGATTTTCGGGGCGACCGATTCAAGGACCACCACAAGCCGCTGCAGGGCTGCAACGACCTGCTTTGCCTCAGCGCTCCCGATGTCGTCCGGTGGCTGCACGACGCCTATCTCGACGCCGGCGCCGACATCATCGAAACCAACACGTTCAACGGCAACGTCTTCTCGCTCGACGACTACGATCTCGGCCACCTCGTGTACGACGTCAACCTCGCCGCGGCGTCTCTCGCCCGTGAACGCGCCGACATCTACACGGCCAAAAATCCCGCCAAGCCGCGTTTTGTGTTCGGCAGCATGGGACCGACCAACAAGTCCGCCTCGCTGTCCCCCGACGTCAACGATCCCGGTTTTCGGGCCGCCAGCTTCCAAGAATTCGCCGCCACGTACCGCGAACAGGCGCGCGGGTTGATCGACGGCGGTGTCGACGCGCTGCTGGTCGAGACGGCTTTTGACACGCTCAACGCCAAGGCCGCCCTCTTTGGCATCTCCGACCTGCTCGCCGAGATCGCCGAAAAGGACCCGACGCGCGACATCCCGGTGCTCTGTTCGGGCACGATCACCGACCTCTCCGGCCGCACGCTCTCGGGCCAGACCACCACAGCGTTTTGGTTGTCCGTCAGCCATTTCCCGCTGCTCGCTGTGGGCCTCAACTGTTCGCTCGGCGGGCGGGAGATGCGCCCGTTCATCGCCGAATTGGCCGCCAGCGCGCCGGTCCCCACGATCTGTTTTCCCAACGCCGGCTTGCCCAACGAGCTTGGCGAATACGACGAACACGCCGAGGAGACCGCCGCCATCGTGCGCGAGTTCGCCGAGGCCGGGATGGTCAACATCGTCGGCGGCTGCTGCGGCACCGGACCCGAGCACACCGAGGCCATCGTCCGCGCGGTCGCTGGCATCAAGCCGCGTGTCATCCCCACGATCGAGCCGCGTCAACGCTGGTCGGGGCTGGAGTCGTTCACCAAGAGCGACGCGATCCCGTTCATCAACGTCGGCGAGCGCACCAACATCGCCGGCAGCGCCCGGTTCGCGAAGCTGATCCGCAAAGGCAACTACGAAAAGGCGGTCGCGGTCGCCCGGCAGCAGGTCGAAAACGGCGCGCAGGTCATCGACATCAACCTCGACGACGGGATGATCGACGGCGTCGAGGCGATGCGGAAGTTCCTGCGCCTCATCGCGGCCGAACCCGACATCGTGCGCGTGCCGATCATGATCGACTCGTCGGACTTTTCGATCATCGAAGAGGGGCTGCGCAACGTGCAGGGCAAGGCGATCGTCAACTCGATCTCGCTCAAAGACGGCGAGGCCCTGTTTCGCGAGCGCGCCCAGATCATCCGCCGCTATGGCGCCGCTGTGGTCGTCATGGCGTTTGATGAGACCGGCCAGGCCGACACCCTGCAGCGCCGCATCGACGTGTGCACGCGCGCCTACCGCATCCTCGTCGACGAGGTCGGTTTTGCGCCGCACGACATCATCCTCGACCCCAACGTGCTGACCGTAGCGACCGGCATGGCCGAGCACGATAGCTACGCGCTCGACTTCATCCGCAGCTGCAGGGCGCTGAAAGAGACCTTGCCGGGTGTGCTCATCAGCGGCGGCATCAGCAACATCAGCTTCTCCTTCCGCGGCAACAATGCGCTGCGCGAAGCGATGCACGCCGCGTTCCTCTACCACGCGATTCAGCACGGCCTGGAGATGGGCATCGTCAACGCCGGCAAGCTCCCGGTGTACGCCGAGGTGCCCGCCGACCTGCTCGAAGCGGTCGAAGACGTGATCTTGATGCGCCGCGACGACGCGACCGAGCGCCTGATCGACTTCGCGTCCAACATGACCAACAAGAAGGGCCTGCGCGACGCCGAGGACGACGCGTGGCGCGCCTGGCCGGTCGAAAAGCGCCTCAGTCACGCGCTGGTCAAGGGGATCGACAAGTACGTCGACGCCGATACCGAAGAGGCGCGGCTGAAGTATCCGCGCGCTCTGCACGTCATCGAAGGGCCGCTGATGGATGGCATGAACGTGGTCGGCGACCTGTTTGGCGCGGGCAAGATGTTCCTGCCCCAGGTGGTCAAGAGCGCGCGGGTGATGAAGAAGGCCGTCGCGTGGCTGCTGCCGTTTATGGAAGACGACAAGGACAGCAAACAGTCGGCCGGCAAGATCGTCATGGCGACGGTCAAGGGCGACGTGCACGACATCGGCAAGAACATTGTCGGCGTCGTGCTGGCCTGCAACGGCTACGAGGTCATCGATCTCGGCGTCATGGTCCCGGCGGCTGTCATCCTCCGTAAGGCGCGCGAAGTTGGCGCGGACATCATCGGTCTGTCGGGGCTCATCACGCCGTCGCTGCACGAGATGGTACACGTCGCCAAGGAGATGGAGCGCCAGGGCTTCGAGGTGCCGCTGCTGATCGGCGGGGCGACGACGTCCAAGGCGCACACCGCGCTCAAGGTCGAGCCCAACTACACCAAGGCAACCGTGCACGTGATGGATGCCTCGCGTGCGGTGCCGGTCGCCCAGGCGCTGCTGTCATCGGAACACCACGCTGGCTTCGTGGCGAAGACGCGCGAGGAATACGGACGTGTGCGGATGCGCCTCGCCAACAAGCGCAAGGCCAAGCTGACCACGCTGAAAAGCGCGCGCGGCAACGGATATGGGCAGCGGCTCAACGGAATCGCGACACCTGCGCCCAACACGCCCGGAATCTCGGTCTTTTCGGAGTTCCCGCTCGCGGAATTGACCGAGCGCATCGACTGGACGCCGTTCTTCGCAACGTGGGAGCTGCACGGCAAGTATCCGGCGTTGCTCGATGATCCGGTGATCGGCGAGGAGGCGCGCAAGCTTCACGCCGATGCGTTGTCGATGCTCGATGATCTCGTGGCCGACGGCTCACTGACAGCCCGGGGTGTCGTCGGTCTGTGGCCTGCGAACCGGTCTGACGACGACATCGAAGTCTACAGCGACGAAGAGCGGTCGGAGACGGTCGCGGTGCTCCATCACCTCCGCCAACAGCGCGACAAACAGGGTGAAGCAGCCCACCTGTGCCTGTCGGATTTCCTGCGCGAGCGGGGCGAAAACGGCGCGGATTCGGGTGTGGATTGGATCGGTGGCTTCGTCGTCACAGCGGGTCACGGGGTGGCCGAGTTGGCGGCGAAATACGAAGCCGAACATGACGACTACCGCGCGATCATGCTCAAGGCCCTCGCCGACCGATTCGCCGAAGCTTTCGCCGAGCGCCTGCACGAAAAGGTCCGCAAGGAGCTGTGGGGATACGCCGCCGAGGAAGACCTCGACAACGACGCGCTCATCGCCGTGAAGTACCGGGGAATCCGACCTGCGCCGGGTTATCCCGCGTGCCCCGACCACACCGAAAAGCCGACGCTGTGGCGTCTGCTCGATGCCGAAAAGCACACCGGCGTCACGCTGACCGAAGCCCTCGCGATGGACCCCGCCGCCAGCGTGTGCGGGTTGTATTTCGCGCATGAACAGGCCCGCTATTTCGGGCTGGGTCCGATCGGTGAAGACCAGGTCAAGGACTACGCGGCGCGAAAAGGCATGTCGGTGGCGGAGGTCGAGCGCTGGCTGGCACCCAACCTCGCCTACTGACGTCGCGCCCCTGCTGCAAAACGGCCGCGGGGCCGACACCGACCTGGCGCCGACCCCGCGATGAACGCGAACGAGCGGTTACGCGAACTTGCCGAACTTGTCGGATTTTCCGTCCTTGCTGGACTTGCCATCCTTGCTGGACTTGCCCTTGCTCGGCTTGCCCTTGGTCGGCTTGCTGCCCTTGCCGTCCTTGGCTTTGTTGCCGTCTTTGCCATCTTTGCCCTTGGTCGGCTTGCTGCCCTTGCCGTCCTTGGCCTTCTTAGCAGCTGAGACGACGCACTTGGCGAGGCCGACGAGGCACTTCTTCGCGCCACCGGTCGACTTGAAGCATTTCTGAAGACCCATCTTGCACATCGCGAGCGGGCCGCCCTTCTTGTCGCCCTTCTTGTCGCCCTTCTTGTCGCCCTTCTTGTCGTGCTTCTTGTCGCCCTTCTTGTCGTGCTTCTTGTCGTGCTTCTTGTCGTGCTTCTTGTCGCCCTTCTTGTCGCCCTTCTTGTCGCCCTTCTTGTCGCCCTTCTTG
>CAZLMW010000016.1:29067-69678 GCA_964560875.1 uncultured Enterobacteriaceae bacterium | reverse complement strand
CTTCTTGTCGCCCTTCTTGTCGCCCTTCTTGTCGCCCTTCTTGTCGCCCTTCTTGCAGCCCTTCTCTCCCATGCTGCCTTTCTTTCCGTGGCTGCCCTTCTTGCTGTCGCCGCTCTTGGCGTTTTTGCCGCCGCTGGGTTTGCCGCCCGCGTCGCCTTCGGGTTTGGGTTCGGTGGAGAGGGCGTGTGTGGTGGTCGCCATCTGCGCGTCTTGCTCGCAGATCACCAGGTTGCCGTAGCAGTCGGCGCCTTCTGCGGCGACACACTTGACCAGGCCTTCGTAGCAGCCGTCGTCGAGGTCGCCGAGCAGCTCGTGCAGCTCCATCTTGGCTTCGGTCGCGGTCGGCAGACCTTCGGTGACGCTTTGCTGGTTGGCGTTGATCTCGCTGGTGGCCTGGGCGTCGATAGGGCCGTCGGCGAGTGAATCGAGCCCTTCGCAGCCAAAGAGGCTGGCGACCAGGATCAACGAGATGGCTTGGGAAGAGGTGCGGAAGTGCATTTTGTGTGCCTTGGCTTGAGACCCGTCGGGGTGTCGGGCGGTTTCAATAGGTGAGACCCGTCAGGTGCCCGGACCCGCAGAAATAAAGTGCAAAGGTCTATGAAGAGCGCGACTCGCGGCGTTGGCGAGATCTGCCATACTGGCGCCATGAACACCCATCGTGTGGCCGCCCGGCGCGGCGTTGTAGTGCGTTTGTTCGCGGCGTTCTTGCTCGTGGCGGCCTGCGCAAGCTGTAGCTTCGGCGCGAGCGAAGAGGACTGCTCGACCGGCACCGTGCTGAGCAACGGCGTGTGCGTGTCCAAGACCAGCCCGACCGGCGAGCCGACCATCACCAGCCTGACGATCCAGCAGCTGATCATCAGCGAAGAGAAGGTGCGGCCGCTCTATCTCATGCACCCAATGACGGTCCGGGTTGGCCTGCTCATCAACGCAGAACCGTTCAAGACCGACCTCATCATCGGGTTGTCGAGCAAAGACGGCAGCAAACACTGTGCGGCCGGCTACATCGAGCTTGAGTACGCTGGCGGCGCCGAAGCGGGCGAAATCACGGCGGGAAAGACGCCGGTTCCCAAGGAGTCGACGTGGGGTGAATTGGTCCTCGAAAGGCGCCTCTTCGTGCAGCCACGGTGCAAAAACCTGGTCGGCGAAAAGGGCGCAAAGGTGTGGGTGGCCATCGATCCCTTCCGACGCACCTACATTCCCGTCGATCCGCGCCCTGGCGGCGGCAAAAAGCCCGAAAAGATCGAGGATGTCGACGTCTTCATCCACACCGCGCGCTGGCCGCTCGATCAGTGCAAGTCGTCGTATGCCAGCGGCCACTTCAACAGCTGCGAGTCCACCTTCGACGTGGCCGATACACCCGGGCTCGATGTGCGCATGGAGAAGGTGCAGTCCGGCTCCAGCGTGCTCTTTGTGCGGCCAACCAAACCCGACGACGCGGACCTCTTCGTCAACACCGCCTCGGTCATCTACGGCACCGAGCAGTCGGAAAAAGACGACGAAGGCCCGCTCGCCGCCCAGAACATGCGCTACTACTTCATGCTCCGCCCCGACGTCGCGCCGACCGACCTGCCCGCAGGCGTGAGCGCCGCGTCGCTGGACTGGGAGCCGCTCATCATCGCCGAAAAGGACGTGCAGAAATGCCCAACCTGCGAACCGGACCTCAAGCAGGCGCTGCACCGCTTCTTGTCGTCACTCAAAGCCGCGACGAAGCGACTCACCGACCATCCGCTGATGATCCCGCCCGGTTTGCGCACCCGGCTGACCAAGGGCGACTGGACGACGTACAGCAAGTTTGAGCTGCTCGGCTGCGCTTTGCCCGCGTTCCAGGAAGCCCAGGGCAAGGATCTCGGCGCCAACAACAACTGCTCGATCATGCCGCTCATCGTCACCAAGCACACCTTGTCGGACGGCACGCCGCTGGGCGGTCACCACGCCCAATACGAGGTCAAGGCCACGACCACCGAGAAGGACAAGCAGGGCAACGACAAGCAGGTCACCAAGACGTTCGAATACCTGTGGGCCAAAGATCCCAAGGACTCGGCCAACCGCTGCGGCGACAAGGACGAGCTCCGCCCCGAGTGCGTCGAGCTCGGCCAGCACAACGAAGAGACGACCTGCTACCTCATCCCCGCGTTCAAGACGCAGCCGGTCACGGCCAGCAAATGCCACTGCTGCTACGCCGAAGACGCCTTCGACGAGCACATCTACTGGCAACACGAACCCGAGATCAGCTTCACGATGGGGTCCGCCGAAGACATCGGGCTTCGTTCGGCGCTGTGGTGGAAGATGCGCCTGTACAACAAGAGCCTGCTCGAACGAGACCCGATCAAGCTCCAGGCCGGCGTCGGCTTCTCGACATCGATCGTCGGCTGGTGGCCGCGCGGGATGCTGTACATCGACCTGCCCGTGCAGCTTGGCATCGGCAACGGCTACGACACCTACTGGTGGCCGGACATCCGCATCATCGGCTTCTCGATCTGGGACAAGCAGTACGTCCTCGAAGAAGAGGACCTGACCTACGACATCCTGCCGCTCGCCGCGAAGGAATGGACCGAGACCTTCTGCAAGACCTTGTGCATGTCGGTCGTGTGCTTCGACGTGTGCTGCGAGGTCGGCGCGTCGGTGTCGTTCGCCACGACCGCCGTCATCAACGTCAAAGAGAAGGCTGTCAAAGGCCGCTTGGAGCCCAAGATCGCGGGTATTTTTGGCGGTTCGGTCGGCTTGAATCTCTTCATCGGCGTGATCGGCGTCGAGGTGATCTTCAAGGAATTCATCGCGTTTTCCACGCCCGTGGAGTTCGTCGCGCAGTTCATCCTGGTCAAGTCGGCCGATCCGCTCACGCTGACCGTCAAGGGACGCGCCGCGTACATGCTGGCGCTCAACGTGCTCGATGGCGCCGTTGGTGGTTTCTGGAAGCCCGTGTGGGGCGGCAAGGACCAGCTCGAGTTCTACGCCTGGGACGGGCTGAAATACATCTGGACGCTGTGGGCCGCCGAGAAGGACTGGACGTTCAAGTTCTGACCCGACTTGTTGCGAAAGACGGGCCAACCCGCGCGCTACGGACAGACGTAGTCGACCTTGAGCTTGTAGGTGAACTTGCCGCCCTTGGTGTGGCGCACCCGGACCGACATCGTGCCGCCATTGGTGCCGGCTTTGGCCGTCTTGGGGCTCGTGGATTCCTTGGACCGCACGTGGCGGCGTCCCTGGAAGTTGCCGTGTTCAAAGAGGACGGCTTCCCAGCCCGGTTGGAGGCGGACAGAGCTGACCTTGTCGTTGCCGAGCGGAGCGCTCCGAACAGGCTACTGATTGTCGGCGCGGGTGACGCGGATGACTTCGGGCAGCGAGGTCGTGCCCTGCATGATCTTGGCGAGGCCCGACCGTCGCAGCGTCTGCATACCGTCTTCAACGGCGACGCGCTTGAGCTCCTGGGCCGAGTAGCCTTGCAACACGGCTTCCTTGAGCACGTCGCTCATCGGCATGATCTCGTAGAGCGCGACGCGACCTTTGAAGCCGGTCTCACCGCAGATTCGGCATCCCATGCCCTTCATCGAACCGCCGGCATCGTGCTCTTCGGGTTTCATGCCCGCGTCGACGCAGGCTTCTTTGTCGTAGGTGAACGGCGCCTTGCATTCCTTGCAGAGACGTCGGGCGAGGCGCTGGGCGGCGATGAGGTTGAGCGACGCCGTCACCATGAAGGGCTCGACACCCATGTTGAGCAGACGGTTGATGGTCGATGGGGCGTCGTTGGTGTGCAGGGTCGACAACACCAGGTGGCCCGTGAGCGCTGCTTTAATCGCAATCTCGGCCGTTTCGAAGTCGCGAATCTCGCCAACCAGGATGATGTCGGGATCTTGGCGGAGGAAGGAACGCAGCACCGATGAGAAATTCAGGCCGATGCTGTCGTGCATCTGGACCTGGTTGATGCCCTCGAGGTTGAACTCGACCGGATCTTCGGCGGTGGAGAGGTTTTCGGTGACCTGGTTGAGCTCAGAAAGCGCGGAGTAAAGCGTCGTCGTCTTGCCCGAACCGGTCGGGCCCGTCACCAGGACCATGCCAAACGGCTGGTGGATCGCGTGCTTGAACTTGTTGAGCTCGGACTGGTCAAAGCCGAGCTTGGTCATGTCGAGCTGCAAGTTGGACTTATCGAGCAGTCGCAGAACGACCTTCTCGCCAAACAGCGTCGGCAGCACGGAGACGCGGAAGTCGCACTCCTTGCCGTCGGCCAGCTTCAACTTGATTCGACCATCCTGCGGCAAGCGGCGCTCGGCGATGTCGAGCTGGCTCATGATCTTCACACGCGAAACGATGGCGTTTCGGAGCTTCACCGGCGGGCGCATCATCTCGTGCAAGACGCCGTCCATGCGGTAGCGGACGCGGAAGGACTTCTCGTAGCTCTCGATGTGGATATCGGACGCGCCGCGCCGGATCGCGTCGACGAGGATGAGGTTGACCAAACGAACAACCGGCGCTTCTTCGGAGCTGTTCTTCAGCTCCTCGGTGTCGAGCTCGTCCTCTTCCTCGAGGAACTCGATCTGCTCGTTCATGTCGTCGAGCAGGGCGAGCTGGTCTTGCGCGCCGTAGAACCGGTCGCGGGCCTTGAGGATGTCTTCGGCGGCCGCAACCACCACTTCGATGTTCAGGCCGGTGAGGAACTTGAGGTCATCGACCGCGTGGAAGTTGCCGGGGTCGACCATCGCGACGACGAGCGTGGAACCGTGCAACGCGACCGGGATCATCTCGTGGCGTTCGCAGACTTCGCGCGGCACGAGGCGGACGATGTCCTCGGGGATGTCGACCGTGCCGAGGTCGATGCTGGGGACCTGGTATTGGCGCGAGAGGAAGTCGACGAGCTGGGTGCCGTCGACGTATCCAAGGGCGTCGAGCGAGTTGGCGACGCTTTCGCCGAGTTGTTGGGCGCGTTCGGTGGCGTTGCGAAGCTGCTCGGGCGAAACCATCTTGTTTCGCAGCAGCATGTCCCCCATTTTTTTGGCGGGTACCGGGTAGTACCCGGAGCTGCGACGCTGATTCTGGTTGGCCATTGGGGGCTCCCTTCATACCTGCGACTGGGGTCGCGGCGCGCGATGATAGCACGCGTTCTGGACACGAGCGCAAAGGCGCGCGGCCGGCGTGCAAACGGCGCAACCGGCCCGAAAACGCCTGCAGAAATTTAGGGGGCGCGCGTCGATCGCGTCAAGACGGATCGGCGCAACGAAGCGTACTTGGCGCGAAAGCTTGCGGCGTTTGCACCTGTCCCAGACCCGCGGCAAAGTGCCCGCGGATCGCCCCGCAAGATCCGGAGAACCTGCTACTTGAGCGGCACGGTCCGAACCGGCAAGACACAAAACGCCCATCAGCACCTGCTCACGCTGCTCGGGCCAACCAAGAAGTCGCCGCCTGCGCCGAAGAAGTCGCGCAAGAAGTCGAGCCGCAAGCGCAAGAAATAAGCGCTGACCTCAACGGCCCGCTCTGTTCGGAGTCAGCTCGCGGCAACCGGCGGCTGGGCGGCGCCGCCATTGGTCTGGAGCCCATTGCGGTCGACATCGTTGCGATTGCGGACATGCAGCGCGCGCTCGTGGGGCAAAAGGTCGCGCGGTGGCTGGAAATCATGGTCGGGCGAATAGGCCGCGAAGTTGGACACCCGCGAGCTGTACAGGCACGCGTAATCCTTCATCTGGTTGCCGAAGAGCGAGTGCTTGTGGCGCTCCTTGAGCAGCTGTCCCCAGCGCGGGTTGTGGTGCTTTTCGATCTGCGTGGAGAGCGCCGTGATGCGCGACTTGGTTGCGGCGACGCGGGACCGAAAGTCGGCGACACAGCTGCGCAACGCTTGCCTTTCGAGCACCAACTGGCCGTTTTCACCGGTGCCGGGGTTGCGCTCGGCGCGGCGTACATGGCGCAAGTTGAGTTCGGCTGAAGCGAGCGCTGATTCCAGCTCGAAAAGGTCCTCTTCGCACCGCGCACGTTCGATGATGGCGTCGATCTCGGTCTGCAGCGCCTCCATCTCTGCTTCCAGCTCCGGAACGATGAGCGCGGTCCGCCATCCGGTCGTGCTGCGGGTCTTGAGGACGTCGCCATAGATATGGTCGCCGACGTACAGAATGCGGTCCCCGGACACGCCGAGGCGCTTTTCAAGGTGCACCCGGCCGCCGCGGTCAAAGATCTTGGCGCCGAGCTCGATCGGCTCTTCCATGCGCTGAAAGAAGCTCGGCTTGCCGGCGCTCACCCACACGCTCTCGAAATAATCCTGCCAGCTGCGGTACCCGGTCACCTGGTTGTCGAGCAGATAGCTCATCACGTGTTCGGTATAGCTGTGGTCGGAGTTTGTCAGCAAAAACAACCGCTTGCCTGAACTTCGCAGGCGGTGCAGGGCCTGGCCCAGGTGCGGATCAGGCTCGACGTAGCGGGGCATGTCCGCGCGAACCGCCGACTTGAGCGAGTCATCGCGATGCACGAGATCGACGCAGTAGCGGATGTCCGCGTAGAGGCGGCGCGTCTCGTGGATATCGAGCTTGGTGCCCGAGTCCGCTTCGAGGAGCTGCACAAGCTGCGAATACAGCCACGTCTCCGGCGTCGCGAACAGCGTATCGGATGGCACCCACCGGTCGGCAGACAGGCGCGCAGGATCAGCGTGGTAGATCTCGCGCCGCTGCTCATCGGTGAATGGTTCGAGGCCGTGCCAAGCGCGGGTCACGTGGCGATGCGCGTCCATCTTGACGACGTTGCCCTTGGCGCAATCGATGACGAGTCCGCGCACGCCCCAGTCGGGATCGAACGCCCTGTCACGCAAGGCTTCCGGGTAGCCGCGGCTCACGAGGTGGCCGATCGACAGCTCCGTGGCAAGCACCTCGAGCGCCGGTTTGTAGCGGCACAGCGTGTAGTCCATGTCGAAGCCGATCGCCGTGATCTCGCCAAGCTTCAAGGCGCGATTGACGAAGATGCGGCGCGGCGACGTCAACGCCAGCTGCTGGGTTGGCCCCGACGTCGTCAGGTTGCTCGGTCTGGTGGTGTCCATGGCGTCATTCCGGCGTGGGATTGCGTGCTCGGGAGGAGGCGCGCCGACCTTTGCTGCGTCCTGAACCGTGCCCGTGCGGGGGCTTGGCAGGGACATGCGGGTCCAGGCGCGTCGCGAGGGCCGCCCATTGTGCGATCGATAACGCTTCGGCGCGACTTCGTTCGTCAACCGACAGCGCGACAAGCGCTTCACGGACCGTCGCAGTGGGGATCTTGAGCCCGTTGCGCAGGGCGTTGGTCAACGTCTTGCGGCGCTGCCCGAAGCCCGCGTCGAGCAGCCGAAAGAGCCGTTTGAGCGAAGGCACCGGATGGCGCGGCTCGGCGAGTGGCTCGACGACAATCACCGCGCTCTCGACTCTGGGTGGCGGCTTGAACGCGCCGGGACGAACCCGCAAGGCCACCTTCACATCGGCGCGGATGCCGACTTTTACGGTCAACAGCCCGTACGCCGACGTGCTCGGCGCCGCGACCAGGCGAAGGGCGACCTCTCGCTGGAGCATGAAGACCATGCGCGCGGGCCGCACAGGGCTTTGCAGGACCGAAAACAAGATCTCCGTGCCGGCGTTGTACGGCAGGTTGCCGACCACGACCGGACGCGGACCAAGCCGCTCGTCGCGCAGCAAGCTGCCGTAGTCGACCCGCGTCGCATCGGCCCGCACCACATCGAGTCGGTCGCCGCCCGCCCCGTCGAACCGTTCCGCCAGCACGTCAGGCAACCGCCGATCGCGCTCGATGGCCACGACGGGGCAGCCATGAGCCAGCAAGCGCTCGGTCAAGTTTCCCGTGCCCGGTCCGATCTCGAGTAGACCGCTGGCCTCTTCGGGCATCGCCAACCGGGCGATTCGGTCCAACACCCCGTTATCGTGTAAGAAGTGTTGTCCGAGCGCCTTGCGCGGCGTCACGTCGACGCGATCGTTCATCGCTGTCCCCCGTGGGAACGCGCGGCGACCTTGCGGTGTGCCGGTCGCTGCGGCTGCCTCTTTTGGGTGGGCGTCGCGTCCAGTGAAAACGTGTCGTTGCGGTGACCCATCGCCAGCAAATCGGCTCCCAATCCTGCGATCATTGCGCCGTTGTCGGTGCACCATCGGCGCGGCACCGGCGTAAACGTCCACCTTCGCTCTTCGCATGCCCGCCCGAGCTCATGGCGCAGGAGGCTGTTAGCGGCAACCCCGCCGGCGACGACGATGTTCCCAAGGCCGGTCTGCTCAGCGGCTCGCACCGTCAGCTTCACAAGCTGGGCGACCGCCGCGTCCTGGTAGCTCGCGCAGAGATCGGCAAGCGCCCGGTCGTCGACTTCGCCATGCGCCGCCTGCAACCGCTCGATCTGCAGCCGTCCGGCGGTCTTGAGCCCCGAAAACGAGAACGCAAGGTCATCGCGACCCCGCATGCCGCGCGGCAAGTCGAAGCGCTTGGCGTCACCGTTGTTGGCGATGCGATCGATCTCGGGACCCGCCGGATATGGCAGGCCCAGCAGCTTGCCGAACTTGTCCAGCGCCTCGCCCGCGGCGTCGTCGAGGGTGCGCCCGATCTCCTCGAAGTCGTCGGGCCCGCGCATGATGAAGAGGCTCGTGTGTCCGCCCGAAACGGCCAAGGCGAGCGCCGGCAGGTCGATCGGCGGCGTATTCTCGGGATCGTCATGCGTCCGCAAGGTCGCCGCCCAACAGTGCGCGCGGATGTGATGAACGCCGAGCGCCGGGATGCCCCAGACCGCGGCCAACGTCTTGGCGGTCTGCACCCCGACGAGCAACGCCCCGATGAGCCCGGGTCGGTTGGTCACCGCGATGCCAGCAAGATCGGTGCCGGCAAGGCCAGCGTCTGCGAGCGTGTCTTCGATGACGGGCAGCATGCTCAGCAGGTGATTGCGCGACGCCACCTCCGGCACGACGCCACCGAAGCGCCGATGAATGGGCACCTGGCTGGACATGCGCGCGGCCAGCACACGGCGCTGAGAAACGACGGCGACGGCGGTCTCGTCACACGATGATTCGATGCCAAGCACCGGGCCGGGGAAAGCCGGTCCGAAATCATGCATGTGGATGCCTCGAAGAAGCGATCAGTTGGCGATCGTGCGCTTGCCGAAGACGTGCTCGTACAGCCGCTTGGCGCGCTTGGCGTCGTTGGCGCGATGGTCGTCGATGTAGCGTTCGAGGTGAGCGCGGCCAAGCTCGTAGCTCTCCTGCTCGATCTCCAACACGGCGAGCTGCAACAGCGCCTCGGCCGGCACCCCGCTGGCCGTGTAGACGCGGGTGAGCATCGCCACTGCTTCGGCCCCGCGCCCCTCGTCGATCAGGGCAACGGCCTGCCGATATGTGTGCATCACCGGGTCGGCGTCGGTCGCTTTGGGTTTGCCGTCGCTGACCAGGCCGGGCACCAAAACCACCGCGCCGATCGCACACACCGCGACCAACGCCAGCGCCCACATCCAGCCGGTCTTGCGCTTGGGCTCTTCGAGGTCGTCGAGCTTGAAGACCACCGACGCCTCTTCGACGGCCTTCTCCGTCTCGGCATAGTCGCCTTCCCAGTTGGAGTACGCGGCTTCGATAACCGACGTGTTTGCGCGCTCGCGGCGGGCGGGTTTGGGCAGCTTGGCGACCGTCTCGGTCACGTTCACGGTGGCGTCTGCCTGGTAGTCGTTTTCCGCTGGGGCCACGATGCCGGACACGGCGCGACGCTTGTTGGTGTCGCCAACGGACAGGCCAAACCATCCGCCTGCGCTGCCGCCGGATACGACACCGGTGCCGTCGATCGTCTTGCTCACCTTGGGCGGTTCGTAGGCCCCGCTGTTGCGATCGTATTCGGGCAATGTCGCCGGCAGAATCGGGTTGCTCGGCGTGGCTCGACGCGCGCGCATCCGGGGCACTTCCGGCAGATCTTTGGGCAGATCATGCGGGTCGATGCGCCGCGTCAGCGTGTCGTCGGACGTGATCGGGCGACCGGAGCTATGCGCGCCGGGTCTGGAGACCGGCGGGATCTCGTAGTGTGAGGTCTGTTCGGTGCGCGTGGAGCGGCGGGCATCCCGCGGTGCAGCGACGGTCGCCGACGGCACAACCGTTTCGGGTTTGAGGGCGGTGAGCGCCCGGGTCGGTCGTGACGCCACGCGGGGACGCGCGAAGGGCAAGCTGCTGTGCGTCTGGGTCTGGACGGCCGATGCCTGCGCGTTCACGGCGCCGCGTCGGATCCGCGAAAGCAAGGCGGTCAACGCTTCGAGCTCGTCGTCGCCCTCCCCATCGAGCGCTTTTTCGAGCAGGTTGCCAGCCGCGATCCGGTGAAAGAGCGCCTCGGCGACCACGGGCAGTGGCCGGACCCGTTCCCATCGGACCGTGCAGATCGCGTTGCGGTGCGGGATCGATTCGCGCGTTCGTTCGACGCGTCGCGCATATTCGGTCGCCGCCGCCAGCGCCCCGCGACCACCCCGGATCGTGTGTTGGCCGCCATAGCGAGTCCACGTGACTCGCCAGGTGCCGCGATTCCAGCAACAGATGCGCTCGAGCGCGTGCCGACCTGTGTCCTGGTCCGCCTGCGCATGGACCAGGTCGCCCGCGACGATCGCGACCTGCCCGTGTCGGCTACCGTTGGCGAATTGGACGACAGCGTCGCGATGGGTTGGGTGCGAAGCGGCTTGACCGAGGATGTGCTCGACCATGCGCGCCCCACCGTGACCGGCGAGGTTGCCCTCCTGGGAGCTCTCCTCGGGATCCGGCGGTGCTGCGTCGGCGCCCGATCGCAAGATCTGACCGAGCAGGTCCATGTCGGGCGGCCGCATGACAACGCCGTCCCAATCGAGCAGGACCGATTCACTCTCAGCCGTCTGGCGATCGCGATCGTTGATGACCGCCACGAATTTGCAGGTCAGGCCCGCCGAAACGAGCCGACGAGACAACACCGAGGTGCGCCGCAAGTCCTGGTAGGCCGCAACAACGGCGGGCCGCTCCACATCTGCCCGAGCTGAAAGACTCGCGAGCTGGTCGATCGCTGCGGCTTCACTGGCCGCTGCATGGGCGTCGAAACCCGCTTGCACGAGGTCGAGCGCGAGCATGCCGGCTTCCACGGCGTCATCGGCTACGACGATGGCATGGAGGATCGGTTCAGGTGCGACCATGCCGCTAATCTCGCAGAGGGCAATGCACCCTGCAACCGACGACCATCAACGGCACACGCGCCTTCACAGCGGACGTTGAGAGCGGCCGCTCGACGCGTGCAAAAACACACGCACCGTCCACCCACAAAGCGTCGGCGGACGATGCGCGTATGTTCTGAATGTCTCGGTGTAAGGCCGGTAAGCCCGTCCTTCTCTCTGTGATGAGAAAGCCGGGTTAACCCATCTGGCCGAGCAGCATGAACGAGATGACCAGCGAGTAGATCACCAGCGACTCGATCAGCGCGAGCGAGAGGAGCAGCGGCGTGAAGATTTCCTTCGCGGCGCCCGGGTTACGGCCAATACCTTCGAGCGCGGCCGAGGCGGCCTTGCCCTGACCAACACCACCACCAGCGGCGGCGATGCCGAGGCCGAGGCCGATCGCGAGCGCGATGAGGCCCTTGGGGTCAGTGCTGCCAGCAGCAGCGGCGCCCTCGGCGAAGGCGACAGAGGCAAAGCCCATCGTGGCGACGAAGGCAAACAGTGCGGAGGTGAGTCGCTTCAGCATCCTTTTCTCCTGGTCGAAGCTGTTCCTGATTGGACAGGTTTGGCGCCGGCGAATGCGGGGCCGGGTGGGTAAATCTTAGTGGGCGTGCGCCTCGTCTCCGTGCCCTGTGTCGACCGCGAAGGTCAGGTACACCGTGGAGAGGATGACGAACACCATCGCCTGCACGACGCAGACGAGCAGACCAAGCACCATCACCGGGAGGGGGATGAGCGGGATCTGGAAGTACATGAATTCAAACAAGACGTTGTGGTCGCCGGTCATGTTGCCCATCAGGCGCAATGACAGCGAAACCGGCCGCGCGAGGTGGCCGACCACCTCCACCACGATCATCAACGGCGCGAGCGCGAGAACCGGGCCCATGAAGTGCTGCAGGTAGTGACCGAGGCCCTGTGCCTTGATGCCCGCGTAGTGCGTCGCGAAGAAAACGGTCAGCGCCATGCCGGCATTGGTGTTGAGGTTGTCGGTAGCCGGCGCGCCGAAGGGCAGCAACGCGAGCACGTTCATGATGAAGATGTAGATACCGAGCGTGCCGATGATCGGCAGGTAACTGCGGGCGTGCTGTTCGCCCATCATGTCCTTCATCAAGCCCCAGATGCCCCCGAGCACGACTTCGAAGAGCAACAGCGGGCCGATCTTGCGCTCGGGCAACACACCAGCGTCCGCGTCTGCATCGAGACGCTTGCGGGCCGCAAAGGCGAGCAGTACCACGATCATGAGCGCGATGGCCGCCCAGAAGACGTGCGCCAGGTGGCCCTTGGCGGCGAAGTCTTCCTTGTCGTAGAAAGACTTCTTCATACCGGGAACACCTGCGAGCTTGCCGCGAAGGTTGGATTCGGTTTGGGAAGGGACGAGCATGTTCCACAGCGAAAAGTGCCGCAGATGCTCCTTGGCTTCGGCGGCGCTGTGGCCTTCGCCATGTCCGGCATCACCGCTCGCCAACGCCGTCATCGGCACCAGCGTCAACGCAGCGGCCAATACCAAGGCAGCAAGCGGTGTCAGGGCGGCAACAGGCGCCCATGTTGCGAGTCGCGTCATCCGCTCACCTCCGGGGTCGCGGTCGTCTCATTGGTCGGGATTCGTCGGGTCGGGATTCGTGGGGTCGGGACCCGTGAGGTCTCGTCGTTGAAGCTGTCGTCGTCGAATACCGGGCGGGCCATCAACGCCACGCCGATCAGCGCCGCGGGGGCCAGCGAGATGCCGACAAGGAAGGCACCGACGTCCGGTTTGACCAACACCATCACCCCGCCGACAGCGGCCATCATCGCGCCGAGCTTGACGACGATCAGACCCATCGCCCCGCTGCGTGCAGCGTTGTCGCCAACGCGCGTGAATTTGGCAGCCAGCAAGGCCAGGGCACGGAAGTTCAGACCACCAAGCAACGCGCCCACAAACACGCCCAGCGCGATCGAAGTGGGCCAGCCCAAGAACGCAACAACGCACGCCACAACGCCCAGCGCGGCGTGCAACCCTTCGACTCTGCGAATGAATTGGCGCCGTGGGTCCATCGGGTGGTCGAACTCCATCTGCAGGTCAGGCCGGCGTGTCTCTAAGAGGCTGGTTCGCGGCTCGTTGCCAGCGCTCCCCGGAGGGCGCCGAGTAGGTGCCGCATATTTGAAATTTCACAAGTGATTGCGAGGTGTTACCATGTGAATGAGGGGTGGCTCCCAGATTCAGGCGCGCTTGTTACCATGCGCCCTTGCACCGGTCAACCCGGCGCGGCCTGCTGCGTCGTTGTTTTGCGCCGGTCGAAGAAGCCCCGGAGAAGCCTGCGATGACCGCCGTCGCCGAGCAAACCTGCCACGCTGCCTGCGAAACCCTGCGTACGGCCACGTCTCGCGTTCGTCGCGGCGAGAGGATCGCGCGGGTTCTCGCGTCTTCGTTGGCGACACTGCTGGGCGCTCTTGCCGCGATCGCAGGGGCCATCGCGGTGCAATCGGTGTCCGACAATGTGCAGCTCGCCCGCGTCGTTGCGGCCGGCCTTGGGGTCCTTGGCGTGCTGGTCGCGGTGGCGCTTGTCGTTGCACAGCCATGGCGGGCCGGGATGGCGTCGTGGGCGTCGTCGTTGCTTCTGGGCATCGACGGTGAGCGAATCCGCACCGCGCTCGAGCTCGCCGAGGGATGGACGAAGCAAGATGGACGGCGCAGCGGATCGCCGCTCTTGGTCGCCCAGACCGTCCGATCGGCCCGGCCGGTCGTTGACCAGCTTCGCGCGATTGTGGCGCGTCGACGGCATATGAACCTGCGGCTCGCGGTGGCGTTGTTGGCGTTGTCCGTGTCGATCTATGGGTCGTCGCTCGCGCATCCCGAGGCCTGGATGGCGTTGGTTGAGGGCGATGGAGCGCGCGGCCCGGCGGTTCGGGCGATCGGCACGCTGGTCGGCGATCAACGCATCCGTATCGAGCCGCCAGAGTATGCGTCGTTGTCCGTCCAGGTTTCCGAATACGAGGAAGAGCCCCCGCCGGCGTTGCGCGGGTCGACCGTGATGGTTCAAGCCCAGCCGCTGCGGCGTTTTGTGGACCTTCGCGTCGAGGTTCGCAGCGAGGGCGACGATCGCGAGATCGTGTTGGACCCGAGCCAGGGGTTGGTCGGCTGGCGTATCACGGCGGAGCGGGATCTGTGGTTTCGTTACGTGGGTCGAGACGCGGACGGGACCACGTGGCGGGAGCGCGGCGAGCATCGGCTGCGGGTTCGGCCGGATCGTCCGCCGGCCGTCGAATTGACCACGCCGACGGGTGAAGTCGATGTGCGCCGCGGCCAGCAGGTGATCGTCGGCGGTTCGGTGCACGATGACATCGGCCTCGCCAACGTCGAGCTCGTCCTGTCTCTGCCCGCCGGTGGTGAGGTTCGGCGCCAGGTCGCGTTCGCGGCCCACGATCGCAACGCGGAGATTCGCGAGACCGTCGAGGTCGACAAGCTCGACCTGCGCGCTGGTGAATTCGCCACCGTTTTTATCGAGGCGCTCGACAACAACCGCTTCGACGGCGCGCGTCGCATCGCTTCGCGGCGGGTGATCTTGCGGATGTTTTCGCCCGAGCAGCATCACGCCCGGGTGCTCGACGCGCTCGCCGACCTCGCCCTGCGCTGGACCGCGCTGCTCGCCGACCGACTCGAACGCGATCCGGGCCGGATTCGGATGCCGCTGACCACCGCGTTGGCGTCGCGTCAGCAGCTCGCGGCGCGTGAAAACAAGGCCCTGGATGCTCTCGACGAGCTCCGCGCGCGGCTTGCTGAGGACGTGCTGAGTCGTCCCGCGACCACCGTCGACCTGCGCGAACTCGGCGCCATGTTGCGCGAGCGACTTGCCACCGAGGCGCGCGCTTGCCATCGCATGAAGCCGACAGCCAAGCCGTCCCATGCGCGCCGCCACATCGCGACCATCAAGCGGCACCACGAACGCACAGTCGCGGCGGAAGAGCGCGCCGTGGTGCTGATGGCGGGGCTGGCCGCTGCCGAGCACAGGCAGGCCATTGTCCATGAGGGTCGTAACCTCGAACGGGTCGAAGGCAAACTCGAGGCGCTGCTTGGCAAGCTCGCCGCCGGTGACGAGAACGCGCGCAAAGCCGACGCTGAACGCTTGCTCGATGCGGTTTCATCGCAGCTGGAGAGGATGCTCGGCTCGCTGGTCAAGCAGCTGCCGCTCGCGCCCGGCGAACACACCAACGCCGGCGCGTCCGAGCCCGAGGCGATCGCGGGCTCCTTGCGCGATCACCGGGACGCCCTCGCGACCGTTCGTGAGCTGCTGCGGAAAGGAAAACACGCCGAAGCGCTCGCCGAATTGCGACGGCTGCGCAAGGCGATGTCGTCGGTGATGGGCGACCTGCGAAAGCGTGCGCAGCGCGAGCAAACGACCCAGGAAGCGGCGCTGCAGCGGCTTGTCGGCCGGCTCCGACGCGGGATCGACAAGGCTCGCGGCGATGAGCGGGCGCTCCGTGAGGGGATGCGTCCGGCGTCCGAACAGCACCAGCGGCGCATGGCAGAACACCTGCGCGCCGCTGTTTCCGAGGTGATGCCGCGGGTCCGGGCGCTGCTCGAGGACGCGCGCGACCAGGTGCGCCCGCGTCGCCTCGGTCACGCGGCTGTCCGAGCAAGCCGGGCCGTGGCTCGTGGGCGTGCGGCGCTATCGACGGCTCGCGCCGCGCTTGATTCGGGCGAATTTGACGGCGCGCTGCAGGCGTTGGCCGAAGCGGACGAGCAGTTCGGTCTGGCCCTGCGCGGCTTGCCGACGGGCGGCAAGAGCGCGATCGAACAGGATCTCGCGGTGGCCGATGGCGCGCGGCTCCGGGCGGCGGTCGATCGCCTCTCACGGGCCGCTACCTTGCTCCGCGAGGCGTTGCCGTCCGCTCCCGCGCTGCTCGACCCCGGGATGCGCCGCCGACTTCGCGAGCTGCAACCCCGGCAACGCGGTGTCCGCACGCGTCTGCGCCGGGTCCGTCAACGGCTCGCCCGCGACGGCTCCGCGCATCCGGCGCTGCAACGGCAAGTCGGCGCCCGACTCGACCACGCGCTCCAGCTCATGGGTCAGACGGAAGGCGCGCTACGCCGGGCCGACGCGCCGACCGCCATGGAACAGAGCGCCGAAGCCGACGCCGCCCTCGAAGCGGCGGCCCGCTTGCTCGCCGATCCGGGCAAACGCAACGCCGGGTCGAGCCGGTCGAGCGGTGTCGGTTTCGCGATGCCACGCCGTCCGATCAAGCTGCGATCGGGCAACGCCACGGACAACCGTGACGACTTCCGGCGCCGCCTCATCGAAGCGATGAAGACCCCCCCGCCACCCGCGTGGAAAGAGCGCCTGCGCCGCTACTACAAGGCGATCGCACGATGACGCCGGTCGACCGCCAGCGGAGCCCGAAATAAACTGCGGCGACACCGCGTTGATGAGCGCAGGGGCAGTCCCATCATCCCGTGCACCTGGAGCCACACCATGCAGGCCATCGCCACCTCACGAACGCAACCGACTTTGCTCGCTGGCGGGCTCGCCGCGATGGCCACAATCGTCGTCGCCGCGGGGCTCATCGTTGCGACCAACGCCGCCATGATGCCCACCTGGGCGTCGGGCCCCGCCGTCGCGCCAAATTCGCCAGCGACGCAGCCAACCGCCCAGCCGCCGACTGTCCCGTCACCGCGCACCAACGGTCAACTCGCCCCTCTCGCGGCCGGCGATCCGTACGTCTATTCGAACGTCGCGGAGCGCGCCGTGAAGAGCGTCGTCAGCATCACGACGCGCATCGGCCGACCCGCCAGCGCACATCCGAGCCAGGGCCCGTGGTGGCGCCGATTCGAATACCGCCAGATCCCGCGGGGCGCTCGCCGCGGCGCCGGTTCGGGCGTCATCGTCCGCAAAGACGGCGTGGTGCTGACCAACAACCACGTCATCAAGGGCGCCGGCACGATCAAGGTGCAGCTGGCGGATAACCGCACGTTTGACGCCGAGGTGATCGGCAGCGATCCACAGACCGACATCGCCGTGCTCAAGCTCAAGGGCACGGTCGGCAAGCTCCACGTGCTGCCGCTGGCCGATTCGGACAAGGTGCGGCTGGGCGAGATCGTGCTCGCGATCGGCAACTCCTTTGGGCGCCTGCACCACACCGTCACGATGGGCATCGTCTCGGCCAAGGGCCGCGGCAACGTCGGCATCGTCGACTACGAAGACTTCATCCAGACCGACGCCGCCATCAACCCGGGCAACTCCGGTGGCGCCCTCGTGAACATGCGCGGCCAGCTGATCGGCATCAACACCGCGATCGCCTCGCGCAGCGGCGGATCCCAGGGCGTCGGCTTCACGATTCCCGCCAACATGGCGCGCGACGTCATGCAGTCGATTCTGAGCAACGGCTCGGTCGACCGCGGCTGGCTCGGGGTCGTCATCCAGGACATGACCGACCCGATGGTCAAGGCGTTCGCGACCGGCGGCCGGCGGGGCGTGCTCATCGGCGATGTCAAAGCCGGCAGCCCCGCTCACCGGGGGGGGATCAAGCGCGGTGATGTCGTGCTGCGCGTCGACGGCAAGAAGACCGATCGCAGCACACGTCTGCGCAATATCGTGGGTCTGCGAGGCGCCGGCCGCACCGTGGCGCTGGACCTTGTCCGTCGCGGCAAGCCGATCACGGTGAAGGTCAAGCTCGGCAGCGCGCCGGGCCAAAAACGCGTGGTTCGCCGCAAGACGCGATCGCACGTCGGCAACGCCCGCCTTGGACTCGGCCTCAGCGAGCTCGACCGCGACCTCGCGCGACGTCTCGGCGTGAGCGGACAGGTCCGCGAGGGCGCCATTATCAGCGAGGTTCAGCCCGGTTCGATCGCCCAATCCGCCGGGCTGCGTGTTGGCGACGTGGTGATCGCGATCAACCGCAAGCCCGTGCCGACCGCCAAACAGGCCGCGGCGCGCATCGACGCGGCCCGCGCCGACCTGCTGTTGACCGTACGGCGCGGAGATCACACCCGGTTTGTGATGCTGCGAATCCGTTGAACGTGGTAGCGCGCCGGCCGGTGGCGATCTTCGTTTGGCCGACGGACCGAGGCGAAGCGCGAGGGACGCAAGGCGCTGTGCGCCGCACGCTGTGGGAAGGTGCTGAAAAATGACACTTTTTCGGCACCAGGGGCCGGGCGCCGGCCCCTCAACGAAACAACTACCGAGAGCATCGTGGAGTCCGAATGGACGCAACGATGATCGAGGCCGCGCCGCCCATAGCGCTTTGCCGGTCGCCTGCGTATGATCGCGCGGCCGAGCGACGCGCATGAACGACTCTGAGATCAAGACCATCTGGTCTCAAACCATCAGCTCCGACGGTTGGGACGCCGCAGACGTCCACCATAGCTATCAGCCGCGCGAGCGCGATACCGCCGACTACGCCCCCGCTCAGCGCCGCCCCAATCGCCTGCCGCGCGCCCGGTTCACCCACAACAGCGCCGACGAGCTCCCGTCCGTCGCGCCCGCTTCGACTCCGGCCACCGCGACCGTCGTTGTCGTGGACGAGTCGATCTCGCAGCCCCCCGACTTCGACCACACGTTTGACAGCAGCGCCGTATCCTCGCTCAACGTGGGCCAGGCTTCGGTGGAAGAAGACAACCCCGGCGCCGAAGGGGTCGCGACGATCGCCTACGAAGCGTTCGTCAGCGGCGTGACGATCCAAGAAGACCCGGGCACCGCGACGTTCATCGTCGGCAACATGGAGGCGCCCGACGTCAGCGTGATCCATCACAGCGATCCGTCCGAGCACGAAAACCTCAATACCCTCGATGACGACTCCACCCCTTCCGCCCGGATCTCTGGCGTGGACCTCCGCGACGCCGGCGCCAGCTACGAGATCATCGACGAGCTTGGCCGCGGCGGCATGGGCGTCATCTTCCGCGCCGTCCAGGGCAGCCTCGAGCGCAAGGTCGCGATCAAGACGCTCATCCCCGACCGCGCCAACGAGAAGGCGCGCGAGAAGTTTGTCGGCGAAGCGCTTGTAACCGGCGGTCTCGATCATCCCAACGTCGTCCCCGTCCACGAGCTTGGCTGCAACCAGGAGGGTGAAGTCTTCCTGGCGATGAAACTCGTCGACGGGCGCAGTTGGAAGGAGCTGCTACACCCCCGTTCGGAGGCCGCCCGGCAAGCCGCTCAAGGGTGGGACCTGCAACGTCATATCGAGGTGCTGCTGGACGTCACCAACGCGATCTCGTTCGCGCACAGTCGCGGCATTATTCACCGCGATCTGAAGCCGGAAAACGTGATGGTCGGCGCCTATGGCGAGACCCTGGTCATGGATTGGGGCATCGCCGTGGACATCCGCGATCCGCCGCCTGAACGAACGCGTGCGCCGCATCGCAGCCAGGTCAGCGGCCCAGCGGGGACACCCGTCTATATGTCGCCCGAACAGGCGGAAGGACGTGGCAAAGATCTCGGTGAATGGACCGACGTCTACTTGCTCGGGGCGATCCTGCACGAGCTGGTCACCGGCGATCCGCCTCATCATCGCCAGGGCTCTCGCCTGCTGGACGTGTTGGTCACCGCGAGTCACAGCGCCGAACCGACGTACGACCCATCCGTGCCGCGTGCGCTGCAGGACATCTGCAAGACCGCGATGGCGCGCGAATCCGAGGATCGCTTCGCTTCCGTCGCCGCTTTTCAGACCGCGTTGCAGACCTGGATCGGCCACCGCGAATCGCTGCGCCTGGCCGACGAAGCGGACGCCCTCGCCACGTCGATCGCCACCGGTGATGTCTCGCCCCACGATCGCTACGGCGTCTTCACCCGCGCGCTCGCCCGCTACGAACAGGCGCTGGTGACGTGGCCCGAAAACAACCAGGCCCTCGCTGGCCAGGCCGCTACAGCGCACGCTTATGCCAATGAGGCGTTGCGGCGAAAGGACTTCGGCGTCGTCGAGGCGCAGCTGGACTTGCTCACCCAAAATCCCCAGGTCGAAGCCGGCGCGATCGAGGCCCTGCGAGCGGCTCTAAAAAGTCGTCGTGCGGCCAACTTGCGGACCATCGTGGCGCTTGGCGTCATCGTGGCGTCGTCTTTTCTCAGCTGGCAAGGCATCCAAGCCATCGCCGCCCGCGGTGAACAGGAAGGCGCGCGGGTCGCGGCGCAACATGCCTTCGATCGCAAGGCGCAGGACGCGTGGAACTCGGTGAAGACGAGCGACTTGTTGGAGGTTTCGCGGCAGGAAACAAGGCTTAGCGAAGATCCCAAAGCGCGCCAACAGGAAGGCCGCGATCGCGTCAAGGCGGTGCGCGGCGCCAAGAAGCTGCTGCTCTGGAGCCAAAAGCGCTGGCAAGAGCTGTTCAATATCCAGTGTCGCGACTTCCGAAAGGGCCTCATCGACGCGGGTGGTGCCGATCCCAAGCTCGACGAACGACTCGCCGCCACGCTCACCGGCGAGCTGCTGCGACGCGCGGCCGATGACCCGACCAGTCGCTCGTTGTGCAAGGTCTTCGAGGCCGAGCTGCTGGGTGGCACCACGCCCGCGATCGTCCTGTCCGCGTTTGACGAGATGCAGAAGACCGCGCCCAAGAAGGCCCAGCGTCGTCTGCGTCGGCGTCGTCGGCTGTTGGACGCGTCCGCGTGTGAGCTATCGCCCCAAGCGATCGAGCTTTCCCTGACGAGCACCGAGACCGACGCATGCCTCATCAAGACGCTGCCGTTCGTGTTGACGCTGCCGCCCGTCGGTCCCCGCTTGCGCCGTCGCACCCCCATCCCTGTCATGCGTCGCGGTCGCAACCACGAGTGGATCGCGCTCGATCGACGCACCCGCAAGGAGCTATGGCGCACGGAGCTGCCCGGCGAAGACACGGCGAGCGAGGTCGTATTGGCGGTGTCCGATGGGTCGGTGATGATCGGCGATGGTGCGTTCATGCGGCGCTATCACGGGCGGTCGGGGCGGATTCTCGGGCGGATAGTGTTGCCTTCGGCGCCGTTGTTGGCGTGGCCGGACCCCATCGATCGCCGCAAGATGCGCGTCATCGCATGGAGCAACCGCGACCAGGGGCGTGTGGCGGTGCTTACGTTCGCAGGCGGTCGGGCGTATCAGCCGGTGATCAAGTCCGACGCGATCGAGCACTGGTGGCGCACGTCGCCGACCGTGATCGGCATGGAACGGCGGCTGCGGGAGCGGCTTGCGACCAAGCTGGACGTCGACGCCGACAGCGATGGTCCGAAGATGCGTCGCGCGCTGTTCGCCGCGTTGATGAAGGCTGCCGATCGCGATCCTTACGAGCCCGACCTCCCTGCCCGGGCCCTGCACGCTGGCGGCGCTGCGATCGACAAACACCAGCGCGAAAAAGCCGCCGACCGAGCCGTCGCCGCTGCTCGGGGATTGCTCCCTGTCCACGCGGTCCGTATCGCCAGCGGGCTGATTCGTAACGGCTTTCCCACCCGCGCCAAGGCGCTCATCGAGCAGGCGTCCAATGGGTTCATCGACAACCAGGGCAACGCAGACCTGGCCGGGTTCCGCATCGGCAACCCGGCGGATCTTCTCCGTAAGCTCGGCGGCGAGCTGTTCTCCCAGGGCAAGACCGCCGCGGCGCTGAAGTTGGTCGAACGTGGCCATTCCTTCTCAACCGTGCTCGAAGGCGACACGACGTTTTATCAGCGGTACCAGCGCTGGCTCACCGACAACGGCCGTCCTCATGGCGACTCGGTCGCTGAATTTGCGCGTCTCGCGGCGCAAGCGGGGGGCGTGATGATCCTCGCGCCCATCGAATACCTGCTGACCGACATGGCCGCTGTCACCGTCGCCGTCGCGCCCCTGCTGTTGCTGTTGTTGCTGCTCCGCCTGTGGTGGGTCGCCCGGCCGTCGCGGATCGCGGCGCTTCACTTCCAGGGCCTCGATGGCTTTCGGGCGCGGCTTGGCGCGTTCCTGTCCGACCCCTGGTTGCGCATTCGCCATACCTTCTGGGCCTATGCGAGCCGCGGTCAGCGGTTGATGGTCGTGGTCATCGCCATCCTGTGCGTCGGAAGTGCGTCGACCCTCGCGTCGAACATGTCGATCCTCGGCCGCAGCGCGACAGCCCCCCTGCACCTCGCTTTCGGTTATCCGGCGCAGCCCGCGTTCCTCAAAGATGTGCGCCACGAGCTCGATGTGCGCGGCAAAGATCCGGCGTTGCTGCGTCTACTCGCCGAGGGCCTACGCGCTCGCAAACGCAACAAGGGCGCGCGCCAGACCATCGACCAGCTGCTCGAGATTTCGCCCGACGACGCGACCTCCCGCAACAACCTCGGCGTGCTGCTCGAGGAAGCCACGGACATCGAAGCGGCCCGGACCGCCTACGAACTTGCCTCCGCCGACACCGGCGACGGCGCGCATGTGGCGGCGTGGAACCTCGCGCGACTCGACAACGCCAAGCTCCCAACCGCCTCTCTTGCGCATCGCGATCGACTGCGAGCCCGCCGGTTTGGGAGCAAGAAGCCGCTCTGGGCGCTCTGTTCCTTGACCGACCAACGGCAGCTGCTCGTCCCGCACCACAGCCTCACCGAGCGTGTCTTGCGCGCGTTCAGCCACCTGGTCCGGGGCGAGATCGCCCATCTCAACAGCGCTGGGGACGTGGTCGGGTCGCTGATGGGGAGCGACACCGCGCGCTCGATGATCGGCATCAGCGCCGTGGCGTGCATCGTTTTCGCCGCCCTCGGCCTGCTCTGGTTACCGTTTACGACCTTGCCCTTGATCGCGGCGGTAAGCCCCGACCCGCTCGCGCGCAACGCAAGGCGTCGTCGCATGCAGCGCGGACTCGTCGCTGTCGGCAGCCTGGTCCTGCCCGGCTTGCGCCTGTTGGTCTCGACGCGAATCGCCGCAGGCGCGTTGATCCTGACCCTCTTCGCCGTGCTCGCCGCCCTGTGGTCCACGGTTCAGTACGGCGGGTTGGTCAGCGGCTTGATCGATCCCGGCGCCGCGCTCGGATTCTTCGGAGAGCTCGAAGCGCCGTCGGTACACGTCGGTTTTGCCGCATGGGGACAGGCGGCCGGTATCGCCATCGTCGCGCTCTTTGCTGTCAATCTCGTCGCCGAGATCCGCGTGCTCGTCGCCGGCGTCCGCAACAACAACGCCCTCGACCGAAGCGAAGCGCCGAGCTGATCAACTCGCCCACGTCCGGCTTGGTGTACTACTTGGCGTAGACGCACATACCGTTCTTGCAGCCCGGATTCGGGGCGATGCACTTGGGCGTCATGTAGCCGCACTTCTTGGCGTAGCCGACGTCTTTGCAGAGCTTGTCGTAGCCCTGGACGAGGGCCTCGATCGTGCCCTTGTGCTTGCTGTTGACCGCGGCCGGGCAGGCGCCCCAGCAGGCGTGGCCGACGCCGACCGTCACGCACTCTTTGTCCATCGTGCACTTGCGCGAAACCGCGAGCGCTTCGCCGAGATCGCCGTTGATCGCGCCCTGGACCGCCTTGCAGGTCGGGTCCTTGCAGCCACCGCCGCCGGGCAGCTTGAAGAAGCCCTTCTTGCACACCCACTTGTCTTTGTCGCAGACGGTGTTGGCGGGCTGGGTGCCCTTGCAGCCGCTCGTTGCGGGTTTGGTGTAGACGCACTTGCCCTTGACGCAGCCCGGTGTTGGCGCGAGGCACGACGGCGTCGAGTAGCCGCATTTGCCCGCGTAGCCCGTCGCCTTGCAGACGGCCTGGTCGATCGCGGCGAGCTTGCCCTTGAAGCCCATCAGCGCCTGTTTGTTGATGGCGGCGCCACACGTTCCCTGGCACGCCGTCCCGGTCGCCGCGATCTCGCAGTCCGTGTGTTCCTTGCAATCGTTGGACGACGCCACGAGCCCGGAGATGGCCCCATGCAGCGCCTTGCTCATGTTCGGACAGGTCGCGTCCTTGCACGTGAGATCGGTGGGATCCTTGAACTGGCCGGTCTTGCACGCGCCCGAACCCGCGTCTGCACCCGAACTCGAACCGGTGTCGGTCGCGCCAGAGCTTGAGCCCGCGTCGGTCGTCGTTGCCGAGCTTGAACCTGCGTCGGTCGTCGTTGCCGAGCTTGAACCTGCGTCGGTCGTCGTTCCCGAGCTCGACCCGGCGTCGGTCGTCGTTCCGGATGTGGAGCCCGCGTCGGTCGTCGTTCCCGAGCTGGATGCTGTGTCTGTTGCGGCGCCTGAACTCGACCCGGCGTCTTTGCTGGCACCGGAGCTCGAACCTGTATCGGTCGCAGCGCCCGAGCTGGAGCCCGCATCCGCGGCTCCCGAGCTCGACCCCGAGTCCTGCGTCGTCGTGTCCTTGGTCGTCGACGTGTCTTTGGCCGTCGACGTGTCTTTGTCGGTGCCGCCACCGGTGCTGCCATCGCTGCCCGCGCACGCCGAAACGAGCGCGATTGCCGCTAGCGCGACCACGGTCCGGGTGATCGTCTTCATCTGCCAATCCTCCATCTCAGCTGCCAAGGGTAGCCATGCCCGCACCGATCACAATGTATTCAGTCGTGCATTTGGCGACCCCCGTTGTTGTCGCGTCGCGGCGCTCGTGTGTAGTCTCCGCGCCGTCGCGTTTTCCGGCTACGAGACACCAGGAGTTGCCCGTGCTCACCGTCCTATCGCCCGCCAAGAAGCTTGACCTGCAGCGCCACCGCGCCGAGCTGCCATCGACGACACCAGCGCTGTGGCGCGAATCCGAACGCATGATGACCAAGGCGCGCAAGCTGTCTCGCCGCAAGCTGCGCGAGCTGATGCACATCTCCAAGGATCTCGCGGAGTCCACGTGGCAGCGCCATCAGCAGTTTGATACGCCGTTCACCGATGACAACGCCCACCGCGCCGCGCTCTGTTTCGCCGGCGACGTCTACTGGGGGCTGGACGCGCGCACGATCAGCGACGACGACTTCGCCTGGGCACAGGACAACGTGGCGATCCTCTCGGGCCTGTTCGGCATCCTGCGGCCGCTCGACTTGATCCAGCCCTATCGGCTCGAAATGGGCACGAGAATCCCGAGCCGCCGCGGTAAGAACCTGTACGACTTCTGGGGCGGCAGCGTGACCAAGCGCATCGACGAACAGCTCGCCGATCACGTCGACAAGACCGTCGTCAACCTCGCGAGCAACGAATACTGCTCGGTGATCATGCCCAAGCGCCTCAAGTCGCGCCTGGTGACCATCGCGTTCAAGGAGATCAAGCCCGATGGCCCAAAGATGATCGGCGTCGTCGCCAAGCGCAGCCGCGGCAAGATGGCGCGCTGGATGATCGACAACCGCACCGAGCGGCTCGACGACCTCAAGGGCTTCAACGTCGATGACTACGCGTTCGACGGCGACCTTTCGACCGATGACACGTGGACCTTCACGCGCCAACACGTCGAAGGCCGCATGGTGGCCGAATTCCAGGCCCGAAAAGCCCGCAACGCCGAGCTCTTCGCTTTGTAAAGCTGCCGATTAGCCCTCGGACAGCTCTTCGCCCGAACCGCCGGCCATCGCGGCGAGCGCCTGCATCATTTCGCCGATCGCGCGCTGCACCGACGGGCGTTCCGCGATGCGACCGATCCATGCGGCGACGTTCGGGTAGTCGCCGAGGTCGATGCCCTGGTGGCTCAGGCCCATCGCGCCAACGGCGGGGGCGATGTCGGCCATCGAGAAGCGACCGGCGACGAGGTATTCGCGGCCTTCGAGCTCTTTGTTGAACAGGCCCATCGCGACCCGCGCCTGTTCCAGCGTGGCGGCGATCTTGGCTTCGTCCTTGACCGGCTTCATGCCTTCGAAGAACAGCGTCGATGAGCGCTCGATCAAGTACAGGTCGCCGAGACGATCGTAAAAGCGCGCCTGGCGCGGCTGGTTTTCGCCGTCGGGGATGAGCTGTGTTTCGGTGGGGAAATTGTCGTCGAGGTACTCGATGATGATGCTCGACTCGGGGACGACGTGACTGTCGTGCTCGAGGAACGGGATCTTGCAGAGCGGATTGACGCGCTCCTTGTAGTTGCTGCGCACGGCCGGGTCGAACAGGTTGGTGTTGGCCGGTTCGAAGTCCAGGCCCTTCTCGAACAGCGCGATCAGTGCCTTGCGGCTGTAGGGCGACAGTGGGTGGTAGTACAGCTTCAACATGATGCCTCCAGGAAAGGGCAGGTTGTGGGCGACGTGGCCGAGCGCTTGGTGGCGTCGGACCGCCGCTGGTCAGTTCTTCAGCTCGTAGAGCATCAGGGTCTTTTCGTTTTCCGGAACGGCCGACAGGAAGGTCGACCGGGCGATGGGATCGGTGATGGAGTCGGCGCGGACGTGCAAGCGTTTGACGGCGATGTTGAGCACCATCTTGGCGGCGAAATCGTCGCCGACGCCGAACAGGGCTTCCACGTGGGCGAGGCGTAAGAGGGCTTCACCTTCTTCGGTGCCGCCGAGCTCCTGCAGGATTTCCATGCCTTGCTTGGCGCGCTCGAGCGCTTCGTCGTAACGCTCCATGGCGACGAGGGCGGCAGCGCTGACCCCGAGCGCGTAGGCATGTGTGGGCGGGAACGGCGGCAGCATCGCGGCGGCGAACTCAGCGCGATCGAGGGCTTCATCGAGCCGGCCGACCGACAACAGCACGTGGCCGAGTGACGCGATCACGTTGCCGTCGAGGCGCGGGTGACCGGCGCGGGCGAGCCACGTAACGGCGGGCTCCTTCATCTCGATCGCCGCGTCGACATCGCCGCGCTGCGCCAACACGGTCGCCAGGTTGTGCCGACACACGTGGTACAGCGGCGTAAGTCCGAGCTCCTGGGCCCGAGCGGCCTGCTCAGTCAGGTACATCTCAGCCTCTTCGTACTGTCCCAACAGACCGTAAACAAAGCCGATATTGGTGCGCACACCGGTCAGGCTGCGGCGGTCACCGGCGAGCTCCCATGCCTTGGCGGCTTGGAGGAAAAGGGGAATCGCTGTGCCGGGCAGGCCACGGTGCAGGTTCCAGTAGGCTTCGGCGTGTTTGAGGCGCGCGAGTGCCAGTGGCCACAGCTCTCGCAGCGGCTTTTCGGTGGCTTCGGCGCTGATGCCTTGCTGTCGCGCCAAGGGGTAACGCCCGGTCCACATCGCGTTGAGCGCACCGCGGCACAGCGCGACAACTTTGCGAGCGCGCGCGTCGTCGTCGCGCGATTCGGCCCCGATCATCGCTTCCACGCGCCGCGATGCGTCGTCGGTCCAACCCATCCGGCAGCTCGCGATCATCAGGTTGCCCGCCGCGTGGAACCACCGTTCGCTGCCCACCGGGAGCAAGTCCAGGGCCAATTCGGCGGCGTTTTCGGCTCGATCTGCATCGCCCGCCCATTCGCACGCTTCCGCTTCGAGCACCTTGAGGTGGCCGAGCACTTCGCTGGTGACCCCGGTCGCTTCGCCGCGCGAGCAAAGGTCGAGCACCTTCGGCATATCGTTGGCTTCGAGGGCGTCGACCGCCGCTTCGAGGTACCAGGCCGCAGCTTTGTCGCTGTTGCCGCCGCGTTCGTGGTGTTCGGCGAGGACCAGCGCGTCGTTGACGCCACGGTCTTCGAGCCACTCCGCCGCGAGGCTGTGGCCGAGCGCCTTGTCTTCCTCGGTGAGCATCGCGTAGGCGGCTTCACGCACGGTCAGCGTACTGAAACTGTAGGCGACCTCGTCGGCAAACGCGCTGGTCTCCTCGATGCGGATGAATTCGGCGGCGAGGGCGGCTTCCAGGGCGTCGCTTGCCGCGACGGAACGACCCGATCCACCGAGCAGGTGAGCGACCGCAGAACCCCAGAACACCGGGCCAAAGATGCTGCCGGCGCGCAGAGCCAGGCGGGTATCCGACTCGAGTTTGTCCAAACGCGCTTGGACCATGCCCAGGATGCTGCGCGGCAGATCGGTCGAATCGTCGGGCGCGCGAGCCGCGGCGCGGATCAGCTCCTCGAGGTAGTACGGGTTGCCTTCGGAGCGTTCGGCGAGCGACCGGATGAACTGCGGTGCGGCCGTATCTCCGAGCACCTGGCGCACGAGCTTTCGCGCGGCCTTGTTGGACAGCCGACCGAGCTCGATCTGCGCGACACCGCGGTCTTTCCACAGGCCGGGGAAGCGTTTGAGCATCTCGGGCCGGCCCATCGCGACGACCATGAGCGAGGCGTCTTCGTCGTCTTCGGTTTCTTCGAGCAGAGAGTCGATGTACTTGACCGATGGATCGTCGCCCCATTGCAGGTCGTCGATCGCGATCAGCACCACCTCTTCGCGAGCTTCGGACGCGAGGAAGTTGATGAAAGCGTTGCGCATCTGCTGGGCCATCAGGGCCGGATCGCGGCGCGCGGCGCGGATCTGTGGGTGTGCGCCGTCGTCGAGCGGCACGCCGGCGATCTCGGCGAGGAAGAGCGCTGTCGTTTCGGGGTCGTCTTCGACGTAGCGGTCAACCCGCTTGCGGAGCTGATCGAGCTGTTCGGCCGCAGGGTCGGCTGGCGAGAGCCCGGCCAATGTGCGGATCGCGGGTCGAAGCACGCCGAGGGCACCACCGGCGCTGATCTCGTCGCCGCGCGTATACAGCACGATGGTGTCTGGTTCGTTGGCCTTGACGCGGCCGAGCAGCTCGACGAGCACGCGGCTCTTGCCCATGCCCGGCGGCGCGCTGACGATGATCGCGGACGACTCACCCTCTTCGGCACAGGTGACGAACGTTGTCTCCAACATCGCCAGTTCGCGGGCGCGTCCGACGCAGGTCGTCGCCTTGCCCAGCACCTTTCGCGCCTGGGTCGGCGTGGCTTCTTCGCGCAGCAGCACAACGCCGCGGTCATGTGGCTTGGAGACGAATCGTTCGCTGAGCAATTGCGAGGTTTCGTCCTCGACAAGCACACCCTCGGCGGTGCCGTATTGGAATTCGGCGACCGCGCGATCACAGAACGCTTGGAGCGCCGCGGCGTCGGCGAGATTGCCCCACCCAGAGACCAGCACGATCGGCGAATCGGCCACTTGTTCACGCAGGCGGAGTGCACATCGCGCAGCTCGTTCGACCTGTTGTTGGGGAGCGCCGATCGTGTCGAGCGTCGCCGTGATCGAGCCATCGGGCAGCTCTTCGACGCGCGCACCGAACATCGCGGCGACCGTGCGCAGCTGGGCCACTTCACCTTCGATGTCGAGGTCGGCCATCGTCTCGGCGATGTCGGCGTCCTCGGTCATGCGGTTGACGCCGACGGCGACGATGCAGAGGAAGCGCCGCTCCTGGCCGGTCAACGTCAGCGCCTTGAAGCCCTCGCTGACCGGTCGGGAGCCCTTGACCGAACCGAGCGTGGCCAGAGCGCGAGAAACCGCGTGCCCGTCCGGATAACGATCCACGGCCTCCTTGGCCATCATCTTGGCGAGCACGGTGTCGAGCTCATCGGGCAGATCGGGCCGGAATTCGTGCAACCGCGGCGGCTGGCCGAGCAGGATCGCGGTCAACACGGCCATCACGGTCTCGCCGGGATAGGCCGGGCGCCCGGTCAAGCACTCGAACATCACCGAGCCGAGCGCAAACACGTCCGATCGAACGTCTACCGCGTGCCCACCGGCTTGTTCCGGTGACATATATTGCGGCGTGCCCAGCGCGGTGCCTGTTTGCGTCAGCTTCCGTTCGAGCTGCATCCGTCGCGCCACGCCAAAGTCGAGCACCTTGACCCGATCGGGTCGGCCCGCGGCGAGAAAGAGGTTGCTCGGCTTCAGATCGCGGTGAACGACGCCGAGCCGGTGCGCGACGCCAAGCCCATCGGCGATACGACGGATCATCGTGATCGTCTCTTCGACGGTCAGCGTCTCTCCGGATTCGAGCCGCTCGGCCAGCTCGATGCCCTCGAGCCACTCCAGCGCCATGTACGGCTTGCCTTCAGGCGTCACGCCCGAGCCGATGGTGCTGACCACGGCGGGGTGATTCAGGCGCGTGAGGATCTCGATCTCGGCTGCAAATCGCTCTTCGACGCGGCCGGTGGTGGCGTGCAACACCTTGATCGCCACCGGCTCTTCGAACATCTGGTCGATCGCGCGATAGACAGTTCCCATACCGCCTTCGCCCGCGACCTTTTCGATCCGGTAGCGTCCGTCGAGGATACTGCCAGGCTTCACTGCGGCGACTCCGTGTCTCCTGGACACAGGCAAGGGGGCACGGGCAGGCGCCCATCGGTTTGAGCGTAAACCCGTAGGCACATCGATTCGGTGCAGGTAGGCATCTACCGGGGTTTTTGCACACTTGGCCAAACGTGCCAACAATCTGCGACGGTACGGCTGTCAGGTTCTTGCCGAGACTGGCCACGACGGCGCCGACGAGGATCGTATGGAAGCATCGAGATTGCAGGGGTTTAGCTTGATCGCGGGGCTCTCTGCGAACCAGGTCCAGGAGCTCGCCGATTCGTGCACGGCGATGGACGTCGCAGCGGGTTGTATCGTCGTTCGCCAGGGGACCGAGGGTGGCGACCTGTTCCTGCTTGAGAAGGGCGAGGTCGAGGTCATCATCGAGTCGTCCGACGAACGGCACGGCATCGCGCGGCTGCAGGCCGGCTCATTTTTCGGCGAGGTCGGCCTGCTCAATCCCGGCAAGCGAACCGCGTCGATCATGACCACGCGGCCCAGCAAGTTGATCGTCCTGCGCAAGCATGTCTTCGACCAGATGGTCGCCGACGGCAGCGTGATGGCCCTGCGGCTCGCCCACAGCCTCGGTCAGACGGTCGCGCAGCGTATGCGCAGCACCAGTCGTTTCGTGCAGCGGGTGCTCGGCAGCCACGAGGAAGACTATCGACGCCCCATGTCCGGTATGGCCGCGCCGCTGGACACCCAGGAGGTCACCGGTCACCTGCCGATCAAGCACGCGCTCAGCCTCGAGCTTGACGACCTGCAAAAACTGCTCGACGGCGAGCTGCTCGCGATCCGCATCCCGACCTGGTATCCGCGCTGGCTCTGCGAAAAGATCGTTCGACGCCTGCTCAAGCACCCCGGTTTTGCCCGCTACCTGATGGCCGAAGACGTGGGCGTACAGCGCATCGGAATGACGCTGTTCGAGACCGAAAACGACGAGGCGATGCTCGACGTCTATTACGAGGCGGCGCAGGAGACGATGTGGAGCATCCGCAAGTACTGCTTCCCCTACCTGACGCCGATCGAGCGGCTGCGTCTGGAGCTTGATGAGCTATGGCCGCAAGGCGCGTTCATCGAAAGCCTGCACGGACGCAAGATGCTGTCGGGCATCGCGCGGATGTTCGAAGATGCCCACTCGCTGCCGCCCCACCAGGACGTGCTGGCCCGCGATGTGCCCGACTCACCGCGAGCGACCCAACAAAAGTGTCAGCTGGCGATGAACTGCTACATCCGCGCGCCGCGTGAAGGCGGCGAGCTGGAGCTGTGGGACATCGATCCTTCGGCCGAAGAGTTCGAGAAGCTGCGCGACGGTCGCTACGACTTCCTCGATCGCAACAAGCTGCCCCCGTCAGCCGCCAAGATCACGCCCGGCACCGGCGAGCTGCTGCTGATGCGAAGCGATCGGGTGCACGCTGTTCATCCGTCGATCGGCGGACCGCGCGTCGCCATGTCGTGTTTCATCGGCTACTCGGGCCCCGGCAAGGCGCTCACGACGTGGAGCTGACGGGACTCTCGCCGCTCGTCGGCTTGCCCTCGTCTACCGTTGCACGGCCGGTCACGACCGCTTCCAGCTGACCCGCCGCCAGCAACACATCCAACTCCGCGCCCACCGCGACCTCGTGCGCCGCGCGGATCGCCTTTCCCGTCTGCCTGTCGCGCACAATGCTGTAGCCACGGCCCAGGGCTGCGCGTGGATCCAGGGCGCGCAACGTTGCGTGCGCGGTCGCCAGCTTCCGTCGACAGGTCGCGGCCAATTGACCGCTGCGCCCCACCCCGAGCAGCCGCGTCTGGGCGATCGCCTGCCGCTTGCGTGCTCGCGCAACCGCCGCTGGACCCGCCGCCAAGAGCCGTTGTCGCAGCCGTGTCAGCGCCGCTTGCTGCCGCGCGAGTCGAGCGTGTGGATGGGCTCGCTGCAGGCGTTTGTCTTGCTTGCCGAGCCGCACGCGCGCGTCGCCGAGGTGTTCGCGCATCGCGTGCTGAGCCCGCAAGGTGAGCTCGTCGATCGCGCGACGCGGCTGCAACACCAACGTCTGGCCATGGCCGAGCCGCGATCGCGCGCTGCGCAAAGCGCGTCGTTCCTGCGCCACCCGGGTCTGCAGCCGTCGCCGCAAACGCAGCCGTGTCGCCGCGATCGAGGCCGAAAGCTCAGCCCGGCTCGGCACCACCATCTCCGCCGCCGCGGTCGGGGTCGGCGCGCGGGCATCGGCCGCATAGTCGCTCAGCAACGTGTCAGTTTCATGGCCCACGGCGCTCACGATCGGCGTTTGGCAGGCAGCGATCGCGCGCACGACGGGTTCTTCGTTAAACGCCCACAGGTCTTCGATGGAACCACCGCCGCGACCGCAGATGATCACGTCGCAGAGGCCGCCGCGATCGAGGCGTTGGATCGCGCGCTGGATCTGAGATGGCGCGTACGGGCCCTGCACCTTGGCCGCCGCCACAACGATCCGCACCGGAAATCGATCACCGATGATCCGCACCATGTCCCGCAACGCCGCGCCGTCCGCGCTGGTCACGATGCCGACGGTGCGGGGCAAAAACGGCAGCTTCCGCTTGCGATCGCGGTCGAACAGCCCCTCTTTGCCCAGCTGTTCTTTGAGCTTTTGAAACGCCGCCCAGAGCGCGCCAGTTCCCGCCAGCGCCACGTGCCACGCGACGAATGAATAGCGGCCGCCGGGCACCCAGACATCGATCTGACCGCGGCAGATCACCTCGTCGCCATCGCGCAGCTTCAAGCCCAGCTTCTGCACCTGCGATCGCCAGACCGTCACCGGCAATCGGCTGCCGCTGTCCTTGAGATCGAAGTACAGGTGGCCGTTGCGAACCTTCACGCCCGTCGCTTCACCACGGACATGGATGTCCCGCATGTCCGACAGCCGTTTTCGCACCGCCTGGTTGACCAGGGTCGGCGTCAAGACGTGTTTGTCCGCGCCGCGATCGGACGGTGACGGGCGCTCAGGACGTCGGAATCGATCGTTCATCAGGCCGCACGGTAGCCGCCGCGCCGCAAACCTGCCAGCGCACAGATCCCGCCAGATTCCGGCCTTGGCGGGAACATTTGCCGACGACCAGGGGTTGGGCGTCGGTAGCTCAGTTTCGGCGGTTCAAGCAAGGGAGAGTTGCGTTGATGCGCCGTCTGATTATAGTGCACGCCCCCGCGCGTCTGCGGACCCCGTCGACGCGACGCCAACTGCATGAAAAGCTTGCACGAATTGCGAAAGTAACGGCGCCTGAGAGGGCGCGCGAACCGAGAAGGAGCCCCGCATGAGCAGCGACGCCCCGACCACGACGCCATCCACCGGGCCCGACCGCGGCGGCCTGCCCAACAACGAAAACGTCCTGTACGGCCTGATGGCGGTGCTCGCCGTCGGACTCGGCGTCGCCGTGTACATGGTCCGGCACAAGCTGGCGCTGGCGTCGGGCATCCTCAAAGACAGCGCCTGCAACATCAACTCGACGTTCAACTGCGACGCGGTCAATACGTCGCCGCAATCGGTGCTGTTCGATCTGCCGGTCGCCCTGTACGCCATCCCGACCTACGCCGTGATGCTGTACCTGGCCTGGACGACGCTGCGCGCCCTGTCCAGCGATGATCAAAAAGAGATCGACGCCGGCCGGGTCAGCATCACCGCGGTCGCTGGCATCGGCCTGCTGACCTGCGTCCACGCCGCGTACATGGCCTACGTGTCGACCGCGATCCTCGCGACGTACTGCCTGTTCTGCATGAGCCTGTACGCCGTCAACATCATCAGCACCGTTGTCGCCATCAGCGCCGGCCCCAAGACGGTCGGCAACGCCATCCAGGGCAGTATCGACGCGCTCACGGGCATGAAAGCACCGGTCGCCAACGCCATCCTCGTCACGCTCGCCGCGTTTGGCATCGCCTTTGTCGGCCAGGACATGGCCAAGGAGAAGTTCGACGCGATGGCGCTCGAGTGCGCCAAGAAGGGCCAGCCGCCGCACTGCCACAGCCTCGCTGATGGTTCCGCCGCCGCCGCCCCCGCCGGCAAAGCCGGGGCCGCTCCCGCCGCCGTTGCTGGTGCCGCCAACCCCGCCGCCGGTCAGCCCACCGCCGCCGCCAATCCGGCCGCCGCCGCCGCTGGTGCTGGCGCGATCAAAGGCACACCGACCGATCCCGAGTGCGCCGTCGTCAAGTACGACCTCGCCAAGGTCAAGGTCGGCGGTAAAAAGGTCGAAGACGGCTGGACCGAGTTCTACCCGCCGGTCAACAAGTGCGACTTCATCAAGGGCGACCCCAACGGTGTCGTGACCGTGGTCAAGTTCGCCGACTTCCAGTGCCCCTACTGCCGCTACCTCGCGCTGACGATGGACGCGGTGATCAAGGAATTCAAAGGCAAGCCGGTCAAGTTCGTGATGAAGAACTTCCCGATGAACGGCCGCTGCAACCCGCCGATGTCCGGCTACGACAAGCACCCCAACGCATGCGAGTCGTCGTGGGCCGGCCGCTGCGCCGGTCTGCAGGGCAAGTTCTGGCAGATGCACGACATCATGTACGCCAACCAGCAGTCGCTTGACGAAGCCTCGCTGCGCAACCACGCCAAGAGTATCGGCCTGGACCTCGCAAAGTACGACGCGTGCATGAAGGACCCGAACACCAAGGCCAGCATTCGCGCCGACATTCAGCTCGCCTACAAGGCCGGCATCTACGGCACCCCGCGAACCTACATCAACGGCGTGATGGTCACCGGTTCAGGCTCCAAGTCGATCATGAAGTACCACATCAACAACGCCATCAAGAAAGCGCAGGGCGGCGGCGCGGCCAAGGAAGAGAAGAAGCTCGCCAAGACCGACGGCACGACCATGGTGCAGGCCTCCACGAAGGCCGGTCAGTTCTGGATCGACCCGTACGAGAACTCGGTCACCAAGGACGGCAAAGCCGCGATGGTCATCGGCGCCAAGCCCGCGCGCGTCAACTGGATGCAGGCCAAGGCCGCGTGCGAGACCGCTGGCAAGCGCCTGTGCACGGAGGAAGAGTGGGTTTCGGCCTGTTCGGGTGAGCCGGCCGAGGACAACAACAACAACGGCATGTGGGGCGACGATGACGTCGAGGGGCGCATGTACCCGTACGGCTCGGTCTACCAGCCGGGCAACTGCCACGACCAGGGCGACAAGTACCAGGGCAAGGCGGTCGGCGCGGGCACCAAGGAAAACTGCCGCACGCCCAACGCGCTGTACGACATGGCCGGCAACATTGCCGAGTGGGTCGGCCCCACCAAGGACAAGGCCACGATGATGGGCGGTCACGCGTCGTCGGGCGAATACGCAGCTTGCAACCAGCGCGCGTTCATCCGCGGCATCGGCAACCGCAACGCGACGACCGGCTTCCGCTGCTGCGCAGACACCAACGTCAAGACCCGCAAGTACGCCCAGTCCGATCTGCGCGAGGTTGTCGAGGACCTTCGCGGTCGTCCCGCGCCCGCGTTCAGCGCCGAAACCGCCGACGGCAAGACGCTCAGCGAGAAGAACTTCAAGGGCAAGGTCACCCTGCTCAACTTCTTCGCGTCGTGGTGCGGTCCCTGCAAGAAGGAGATGCCTTACCTCGTGCGCCACCACAAAGAGCTGGGCAAGAAGGGCCTGCAGATCATCGGCATCGGCGTCGATGACGACGGCAGCGCGTCGCTGGAGTTCGCCAAGAAGTACGGCGTGAAATACCCCGTGCTCACCGACCCCGAGAACATCCTGATGGGCACCTGGCAGGTCTACTCGATGCCTGCCACCTTCCTGATCGATCGCAAGGGCGTCGTGAAGTTCTACTCGACCGGCTTCAAGCCCGAGGAAGATGCTCCGCGGTTGCAGTCGCGCATCGAGAACTTGCTCAAACGGTAAGCGGTTGCGCTCCGAGGGCCCCCTTGTCCTCACCCGGCAGCGTGATCGCGCGTTCGCTGGTTGGGCGGGCCTCGCTTTGTGGAGCCTCGCGATCGCGGCAACATCGTCTTTAAGCGGTTGTAATCGCGATAAAAACGGACCTTTGAGGTACGAGCGCCTCGACCACGGCCTCGACTACGCTTTGGTCACGACGCTCAGCGAAACCAGCAATGCGCGCGCCACGCTGCATGTGGTCCGGTTCGACCCGGCCCGGTGGCAGCAGCGGGTCGTCACCGAGAAGCAAACCGGCGCCAAGCTCGCCGACGCTGCTTCGTTTCGTAAAGCTGCCGTCGCCGCGCCCCAGGACGAAGCGGTCGCGGCCATCAATGCGGGCTTTTTCGACCCCCAAAACCGGCCCCTCGGTCTGCTCGTGAGCGAGGGCAAACAGGTCGCGCGGCTGCGCAAGGTCGACCATGGCGTTTTCACCGTCGGCAAGGATGGCCCGCAGCTGCAGCATGCGCGCAAGTTCAAGATGCCCGAGGCGCTCGATTTCGCGGTCGAATGCGGCCCGCGACTGGTCGTCGACGGCAAGCCCCTGACCTTCAAACCCGGCGTCGCGTTGCGCACCGCGATCGGATTTGACGTCGCCGGCCAGGTGTTTTGGATCGTGTCGACCGGCGCGATGTCGCTGACCGATCTCGCCGCCTTCCTTGTGCGCCCTGCAGCCAGCGGCGGGCTCGGCCTCAACTACGCCCTCAACCTCGATGGCGGCAAGTCCACCATGTTCGATCTGCACACCGCCAAGATCAAAGCGAGCGTCCGTACGTCGTTGCAAATACCGGTCGGCATCGCGCTGGTGCGGCGGCGACCTGTGGTGAGGGCTTCGAGTAGACTTTCCCCGCAGTCTGCTACCGGGCCCAGCCAGCAAAAGCGGCGCGGAAAGACGAACTGACATCTCGCATCTGCCCGATTTTCTGGTATAACCCGCCGCCCGCAAGTGGCGGCCAGGAGTGATCGTGGCAGTGCGCACCTCGACAACCCCCCGTAATCGGAAAGCAAACCTCGTCGCGTGGGACGCGGTCGGCCACAGGTCGATCCGCCGCGCCGCCGTCGGGCTTGCAACAATGCTCGCTCTTGTCGTTACGAGCGTCCCCCTCCATGTCCTCGCCCAATCGGGGCGTCCTGGGCTGGCGGTGATGCCGCTCGGACGGCGCGGTGGCGTCGGCAACCTCGCTGCAAAACGCATCGAAGAGTACCTGCGCGCGATGATCGAGGCCGGCAACACCGTGCGCCTGATCCCGTCATCGACGGTCGACGCGGGCAAAGCGTCCCGCAGCCGCAAGCGCAAGATCTCCAAGGAAGAGAGCCGCGCGCTCAAGCGCCTCGAAAAAGCCGACCAGGCCGCGATTACCGGGCGTGAAATGCTGGCCAGTGGCAGCAACATGACCAGCGCTATCAAGCTGCTGACCGGCGCGATTCGGTTGTACGAGGCCAACTTCGTTGAGCTCGCCGACTTCACCAAGCTCGTGGACGCCTACCAGCGGGCGGCGATGGCGGCGCTCGGCACCGGGCAGAAGAAACGCGCGTTGCTGTACGTGCTCAAGGCGCTCACGCTGCAGCCGACCTTCGTCGTCGATGCCCGCAAAGCCAACAAGAACCTGCAGACGCTGGTCACGCGCGCTCGTGCACGCTTGGCGAAGAAGTCGTTTGGCGTGATCAAGGTCGAGGCGACCAAGCCGGGTTCGTCGGTTTTCATCGATGGCGTCAAGCTCGGGACCGCACCGCTCGAAGCCAAGGATCTGCCGGTCGGCCAGCACTTCATCCAGGTCAAGAAGGAGGGCGCCAAGCCGTGGGGCAAGGCGGTCCAGATTCGCAATCGCAAGCCGATCAAGGTGCACGCCGCGGTCATCATGGAGTACGACCCGGCGAACGATATCGAGTTGATGGTCAAGCCGTCCGACGTCAAGCCGTTCGCGGACAAGGGCAACTTCCACCAGCGCGTGTTCCGCAACTACGGCTTCATGTTCGCGCGCCAGATCGACGCGCGCTACCTGCTGTACGGCGCCGTGTCCAAGAGCAGCCGCGGCATTGAGCTGCACCTTTTCCTGTACGACGCCCAGATCAAGCGGGCTGCGACGCTCAAGCCGATCTATTTCGCCGGCAACCTGTCGGACATGCAGATGAAGATCCTCGAAGCCGAGGGTCACATCCGCGCGGCCGTCCACTCGTTCCCGACCGATCGCGAGGTCACCGAGCTGCCGGAGATCTACACGCGAACCACCAAGTCGCGCACCGTTACCGCGCCGCCTCCGGCCACGGCTCCGACCACGACCACGCCGGCGCGCACCGCTGAGCCCACGCCGAGCGCCACGCCGCGACCCACGCCCACGCCAAGCCCCGTTGTGCGACCGACCCCAACGCCCACGCAGCCGCGCAAAGCGGGCGCGGATCCGTATGCTGGCTTGCTCAAGCAGCGCGGTGACGACGAGCCGTCCGGGGGCGTCACCAGCAAATGGTGGTTCTGGACCGGCGTTGGAGCGGTTGTTGTCGCAGGTGGTGTCACCGCCTACCTGTTGCTCAGCCAGGAGCCCAAGCCCAACCCCAACTTCACGGTGAGCGCGCAGCTGCCAGGCAACTGAAGCGACGCGTGTCAGCTACGGGCTTGGGAGCTTTTCGCGGGTGAGGGAGACGGACGGATGGTCATGCGGTTGAACAACACGACGACGATCGCGGCGCGCACGGTTTTGACCGTCGGGCTGGTTGCGCTGTTGGCTGCGTGCGATCCCGGTCTGGCCGACCCGCCCCAGGCCTTGCAGCTGGTCGTTTCGGCCCCGCTCGGCAACGACAACCCGTTTCTCGACCCCAAAGCCAAGTTCGTCGCGCTGACCGCTGAGGGTCCGCAGATCGTCGAAGAGAACCACCAGATCGTGCTCAGCTACACGCCGGGCATGAAGCTGGACCTCGGCAAGCTCGCCAACGGATCCGACCGCCCGATGCCCTACGGCGCCGCGCGTCAGTTCCGCCTGGAGCTCTACCCGGCCGGCGTCAACGGCACGCCCGCGCTGCCGATCCTGGGGCACGGTCGCACCGTTCCGATCAGCGTTCGCGATGGCGACGCGCCGCGGCAGGTCAACCTGTACGTCACACGCGTCAACACGTTCGCGCCGCCGATCAACGCCAACAAGCTCGAAGCCAAGCTCGGCCCACCCGCGCAGTCCGCCGGTGTCGCGACCGCGCCGCTGCCCGATGGCAACGTGCTTATCGCCGGTGGTTCAGCGCCCAAGCCCGCCGCCACAGACCCCTGGGATCCCAACTCGTACACCCAGTTTCAGACGATGGTGCTGGTCTACAACACCGACCAGCGCCAGCTGCTTGGCCCGGTCGCAAACCTGAGCAAACCGCGCGCGTTCGCCACGGCCTCGGTCGGCGTCAACGGCCTCGTCGCGATCAGCGGTGGCTATGTCGATAACGGCGGCACGGTCGAGGCGACGTCCATCGTCGAGTACTTCGATCCCAAGCTTGGCACCGTCAAGCAGGCCCAGCCGACCAACGGCGCCTCTCCGCACCTCAAGTACGCCCGCGCAAAGCACTCGATCACGCGGATGTTCGACAACGAGAACTTCTTCCTCATCTGTGGCGGCAAGGGTCCCAAGGGCGAGGCCAGCAACTCGTGGGAGATCTGGCACCCGACCCGCGGCGCCGTGACGCAAGGCCCGCTGTCCAAGCCCCGCTGGAACCACGCCACCGTGCGCGTGCCCGACCAGACCGGCGGCTACATCATGCTCATCGGTGGCGAGAACAGCAGCGGTGTGCTCAACGACTTCGAGGTCATCCGCTACGACGACCACGGCAACGTCGCCTACAAGGGCAACAAGCGGATCACCTGCTCGATCAACGGCCAGTACGCCCAGGACGCCGCCTGCGACGCGGCGCCCCCCGGCGGCAAGGTCGCGTGGGAGCCGATCGTCCGCCCGCTCGCCGGAAACGCCGGTCGAACGCTCGCCGCCTCCGCCTACGTGGCTCACGCAGGCGGCAAGTTCTTCGTCTACATGGTCGGCGGGTTCGAGGACACCAAGCACACCAAGCCGATCGACCGTATCGACGTCTACGATCTGCTCAAAGGCAACTGGGTGCCGCACGATCTCAAGCTCGCGCAAGCCCGTGGTGGCGCGCAGATCGGCGTCAGCGGTGTCGGACGTAAAGCCGGCCAGGTGCTCATCACCGGCGGCATCGGCGCAGACGGCAAGACGGTCGCGACCGGCGAGGTCGTGCACGTCCCCAACACCGGCAAGCTGACCCACAGCAAGGTCGGCGGAACCATGCCTGGCGGCGGCCGCGTTCTCGGCAGCGCCGTCGGCCTCGTCACCGGCCACGTGCTCGTGCTCGGCGGCGTAACCTTCGGCGACGCAGCGCTCGAACGGCACATCCAGATGAGCCTCTGGGCGCCGCTGTAGTTCGGCGACTCGTCGCCGAACGGCGGCGCCTTCATCTTCAGGGGGCTGGACCAGCCCCCTCGGGCCCGAAAAGCGTCGTTTTCGTGCCCACACCCCAAAGTCGGCCCTGCGGGCCGGCCGGCGATCCATCGGTCGCCGGCGTTGCGGCTTCCCTTCGGTCGCCTCGGGTTGCGGCTTGCCTTCGGTCGCCTCGGGTTGCGGCTTGCCTTCGGTCGCCTCGGGTTGCGGCTT
>CAZLMW010000016.1:0-28967 GCA_964560875.1 uncultured Enterobacteriaceae bacterium | reverse complement strand
TGCCTTCGGTCGCCTCGGGTTGCGGCTTGCCTTCGGTCGCCTCGGGTTGCGGCTTGCCTTCGGTCGCCTCGGGTTGCGGCTTCCCTTCGGCCACCGGGTAGGGCTTGGTCGGAGTTGGCTTCTCTCCACCTGCCAACGCAGGGGGAGATGGGCCGGAGGCTCAGAGGGGGTTGATGGAAACGGCCGCCGAAGGTGTCCTTACAACGTCGTGCCCGTCAGCGCTGATCGGGGCGTGGGACACGTTCGCGGGGGCACTTTTTGGAGGCATATGCCCCTGTAGCCCTCGTAGGGGCCGCTGGAGCGGTTTTAGGGGTGGGGCTTGGTATCAATAGCCCCCCGGCTTGATCGGCCGTTAGAGACGACTCTACTGACTTGCGGCCTTTGCGCGGCCTGATCGGCAGCGAGACGTTTACGGGGTCAAGCCGTCGATGGGCACCTTGGCGCTCTCGAACATGAAGAACGCCGACACCGACTCGTTCGTGCCGTCCTGGTCGACATCGAGATCGGCCTTGAGCACACCGCCGATAATCGCTTTGACCGTGGCCTTGTCGAAACCCTGCTTTTTGAGCTCGGCGTCGGGGATCTTGTCGACCGCAGCGTCGATATCCGACTTCTTGATGTAGCCACAAATCGTGCCGTTGGTGCTCGCCTTCCAGGTCGTCTTGTCCTGCACATCCGCCTTGAGCGTGGCTCCCGACAAGTTCCAATCCAGCTTGAAGCTGAGCAGCGGAAACGGCAGCGGGAAGGTTGATTTCGTGCCACCCGCTTGCAGCTTGAGGCCGTTCACGGTGGCCGGCATCGTCGCTGCGGCGGGACATTGTCCGGCGCCGTTGAACAGCATGTCGTAGCTCGCCGGCTTGACCAGGTATGCGTTTGGCTTGCCCTTGACCGGCGCCCCGTCGAGCACACGGATCGCAAAGGCTTTGCCGTCGGTTTTCCATGCGTCTGGCTCGAACAGCACGGTCAACGAACCGTCCTTCAGCGCGTCGTTGACGCCCGAACTGAGCTGCGCGGCGAAGGCGGACATCCCCTTGCCGAACGCGTTGTCGGGCTTGCCGTCGCTGTTGAGGTCACAGGCGCCGGTCGTCTTGGTTGCCATGGCCAGCTTGGTGATGCGGTTGATATGCGGGCTCCACTTGGTCGGCAACTTGCAAGTCATCTTGACGCACTTGCCCGCGCCGCCGTTGGCCGCCTTGTCGCAGATCTCACCGACCGGGCACTTGCCACCGCACGGCGGGCCGGTCTTGGGCACGCACTTTCCGTTGCTGCACGTCTCGTTGGCGGCGCATTTCTTACATGGATCGACACCCGTATCGACGGGGCCAGCATCGACGGGGCCAGCATCGACGGGGCCAGCATCGACGGGGCCAGCATCGACCGGACCGGCGTCCCAGGGACCGGCGTCGACCGGCTTGCCCGAACCGGCCTTGCACGTGGACGCGGGGCCTTCGCAGTTGCACGACCGACAGTCTGCGCACGGCTTGCCGACCGGGTTCGTCAAACACGCGGCGAGACAGTGTTTGTATGCGCACAACGCGTCGAGGCCGTAGCACGTCGAGCAGTCGGCCGACAGCTTGCTCTTACCGGAGATGCACTGGGAGATGCACGCGATGCCCTTCGGGGCGGTCGACGCTGATCCGGCGCAGCTCAGGGTGCAGTTCTTGACGATGTCGCCAAATGTGCTCGCTTCCTTGCTGTTGGTCGAAAGGCTCTGCAGGTAGGCCGAATCGCCGCTGCCGGTGCAGCCCTGCCCGTAGTTCATCGGCGGTGGGATGAATTTCGGCTTGCACGTGCCGCCCGAGCTGCCCGACGAACCGGAGCTGCTCGATGAACCTGAGCTACTGGATGCGCCACTGCTCGACGACCCCCCGCTGCTCGACGACGCCCCGGAATCGAACACGACGCCAGAATCCGCAAGCGCATCCACAGCACCGCCGCTCGATGCCGCCGACCCGGCATCCGATCCGCTGCCCGACCCGGCGTCGATCGCGCCGCCGCTTGCGCTCCCATCGGCCCCCGAGACTACGTCGGCGCTCGAGATCACGTCGCTGGCCGCCCCAGAGCCACTGTCCCCCGCGGAGCCGGTGTCGGCCGTCCCGTCAATCGAACCCGAATCGGCCGCCGCGCATTGACACGCGGTCCAGCCCTGACCCGTCCCCAGACAACTCTGCACGCCGGTCCCGCCGCCCAGACAGAGGCAACTCTGCGTCGCTCCGGGCGCACAGACGTTGGTGTTCGTGTTCGACCCACAGCCGCCAAGCGCTACGGCAATGGCGACCATCGCGGTCCAAAGAGGCTTCATGGCGTTCTCCAAGCGAGTGTTACCGGCGCGACCAGAGTATGCGGGCGACGGCAATCGCGATACGCAATGCAACGGATTGAATTCGAGATGACGCCTCAAGCCGGCCACCACGGACCCGTCCAGGTCCTGTGCAAGCCCTGTCCAAGTGCCGTCCCAGGCCGCGACAAACGCCGCCGTGTGCCGCTTCGGGTGGGGCCGTAACACTTCCACACACGCCCATCTCCCGGCAGCGTGCCCGGTGCGTGGACACGCATGCCCCTTTCCGGCACCCTTTTGGGGTTGATTTGGGACCGGAGGTCCGTGTTCGTGCGGAACCCGACTCGCCGCAAACTTGCGCGCGTTGCTCGCGGTGCGCCGATCCGCCTGATTGCGCGGCGCCTCCTGGTCGGCCTCGCCCTGGTCGCCGTGGGTCTCGTCTCCCTGCCGGGCCCCGCGTTTGGCGTCGTCGTCGGCACCTACCCCAACTCGCCCACCAAGACCTTCCGTGTGCACGGCAAGGCGGTCGTCATCGGCAACACGCTGATGGACAACCCGACCGACTTCCGCTTCAACTCGGATCTGCTGCCGTCGTCCAAGGCGATCATTGGCCTGGACTCCAAGCTGCCCGAAGACGCGTCGATCAAGGCCAGCTACCTGTTTTGGACGGGCACGGCCAAGAACTTCAGCAACCCGGTCGCCGACGACACCGTCAGCGTCACCTTCGCCGATGGTCAGACCGTCGCCATCAAGGCCGACAGCTGCCAGATCCGCGCAATCACGACGATCCCCAACCCCAAGCGCGGTCACGCGACGTTCTATTGCCGCGCCGATATCACGTCGATCCTCGCCGCGCACAAGGACAAGACGGTCGGCTGGAACGGCACCTACACCGTCGCTGGCGTCGACGCGCTCGCCGCAGCGCTGAAGTTCACCGGGTGTCCGCCGCTCTCCGACGGTAGCGGCCAGGACAAGGTCTGCTGCGCCGGCAACCTCCAGCCGTGCCAAGCCTATCACGCCTCGTGGTCGATGTTCGTCGTCTACGACACGGCGTTCTCCGACAAGATCCTGCGCGACGTCTACCTGTACGACGGCGCCGCGATGATCGACGAGCGGCTCAACTCGCCCGGGCAAATCACCCTCAATCTCAGCGGCTTCGAGGTCGGCAACCCCGCGGAAGCTCACCTGCGCTACTACGCGTTCGAAGGCGACAAACACCTCGGTATGCCCGCCCAATCGCCGAGCAAAAAGCCCAAGTACGCGCCGATGTGCAACACCTGCTACGACTTCGTGCAGGTCACCGGCAGCCAGAAGACGGCCAAGCTCTTCGGCAGCAACCTCAACCAGGACGTCGACAACATCTTCAACAGCAGCGCGGGCGCGGGTATCGATCTGGACGCCTTCGACATCTCGTCGTTCGTCAAGAGCGGCGACAAATCGCTCACGATCCTGATGAGCAGCGGCGACGGCAAGACCTCCAACAACTCGTCGCAGGCCGTCCCGTGTCCGTTTTCATCGTCGCTGGAGTGCGCCAGTTCGGGCTTTGGGGAGCTGCTCGGCCTCGGCTGGCTCAGCATCGAGATCAGCCGCCTCGCGCCCAGCTTCCGCAACGCGGTTACCAAGTATCTCGTCAACAAGCAGGTCAAGATCAGCGCCAGCGGCGGCGACTCGCTGACCTACACCGTCGACCTCTTCAACGACGGTAAGCTCGACGCCAACAACGCGGTCCTTCGTCTCGACCAATTCCTGCCGCCCGGCGCGACCTATGTCGCCGGCTCTACGGTGCTCAACGGCTTCCCAGCGGCCGACGTCGGCGGCAAGAGCCCCCTGGCGACGGGCCTCAACCTCGGGACCATCAAGGGCTCCGGGCAGCAGAAGGTCGAGGTCACCTGGCAGGTCAAGGTCGACAAGCCGACGACGGTCAAGTCCATCTCTTCCAAGGCGCAGCTCGACTACACCTACGCCGACAACAACTCCGAAAAGGGCCAATGGATCAGCGATGAGACGGTGGTCACCATCGTTGCGCCGACCCTCGATCCGCCCCAGATGACCGCGTCCGTCGCGACCGCCAAACCCGGCGAAGAGGTCACCTACAAGATCGTCCTGAAGAACGTCGGCAACCAGAACATCAGCGTCGACAACGTGCAGGTGCACATCCCGGCAGAGGCCGAGCTGCTCACGGTCACCGGGCCCGGCACCGACAAATCGGTCAAGACCGGCGGCGCGCACGGCTCGGGGACGGCGACCAAGGCCGATGTGCCGATCGCGTCCGGTCAAACCGCGACGATCCTCATCAAGGTCAAGGTCAAGACCAAGGCGCAGCTCGTCGCCCTGCTCAAGGGCAAAGCGGTCCACGGCCACAACGTCGTAGCGGGCGGCGACGTGAGCTTCCAGGGCAAGACCGTCGCGACCGACGACCCGACCAAACCCGGCGCCGAAGACGACGCGATCTTCGCCATCTCGTCGCCCGCCGACCTGTCCAAGTCGAGCAAGGAAGGCCAGGCCCAGAACAACCCGATGCAGCCCGGCAACACCATCAAGTTCAACATCACGGTGTTCAACAGCGACGACGCCGACGTGGTTGTCGATGTGGTCGATCTGCTCGACGAAAACCTCGAATACGTCTCCGGCGATGCGTCGCTCACGTTCGACGCGAAGACCCGGCAAGTCAGCGCCAGCGGCGTCGTCGCCAAGAAGGGCCCGAACATCCTGACGTTCACCGCGCGGGTCAAAGCCGATGCCAAGCCGGGGTCATTCACCAACAGCGCCACCATCACGCCCAAGGACGGCTCACCGCAGGTCGTGGTCAAGACCGGTACGTTCACGATCGCGGTCGGCCCCAACTTCGTGACGTCCGACAAACAGGTCGAAAACCTCTCGCAGACCGGCGCTTTCGAGCCCGGTGACAAGCTCCGCTACACGATCACGCTGCGAAACACCGGCAAACAGCAGTCGGGCACCACGACGCTCACCGACCCGCTCGATAAGTCGCTCACTGCAGTCCAAGCGCTCGATGGCGGCAGCTACAACGCCGGCACGCACACCATCACCTGGTCGAACATCGCCGCGATTCAGCCCGGCGGGCAGCGCACCTTCCGCTTCGTCGCGACTATCGCCGCGGGGCTGCCGACCGGCACCGAGATCAAGAACACGGCGACCGTCACCGTTCCCAAGATCGGCGACGTGCCGTTGACGCGCGACATCAAGGTGCAGGCCACGCCCATCTTCAGCGTCTTCACCAACGCGGTTTCGGCGTCCGGCAACGCGGCGTTCGAGCCGGGCGATACCGTCACCTACAGCATCAACCTCGAAAACAGCGGCAAGGGCGCGGCGACCAACGCGGTGATGATGGCGACCTACGACGGTGTGCTGAGCCTCAAGTCGGCCAGCGGCGGCGGCGTCATCAACGGCCAAACCATCACGTGGAACCTTGGCACCGTCGGACCCGGCAAGCAGAGCTTCTCGGTCATCGCAACCCTCCCCAGCGTGGTCGCGCAGGGCAAGACGGTCAGCAACCAGGTCAAGCTGACGGCCACAGGCATCGCCGACCAGCTCTCCGACGATCCGAAAAAGCCCGGCCCACCGGCCGATCCGACCGTATTCACGGTGCAGAGCGCGCCGATCGTGACCGTTACCAAGGCCTACACCGACCTCAACGGCGGGATCGTGCAGGGCGGCGACGAGGTCGATTTCACCGTCACCGTCAAGGTCGCAGGAAACGCGCCGGCAACCAACGTCGCGGTGACCGATGTGCTCGACAAGAACCTGGTCAACGTCGTGGTGACCGGCGGGTCGCTCAACGCCGGAACCGCCGCATGGAACCCGATCGCGAGCATCAACCCGGGCGACCCCGACACCGTCTTGAAGCTGCGCGCGACCGTCAACAAGACCACCCCGACCAACACGACGATCACCAACCGGGCGGTCGCCGCGTTCACCGAGACACCCAAGTCGGCGCAAAGCAACACCGTGTCATTCAAGGTGCAGAACCTGCCGGACTTCGGGCTGTCGACCAAGGCCGTCGACGTCAAGACCGCCGACGCGGGCAGCACCGTTACCTACACGCTGGTCATCGAAAACAGCGGCAACCTCGCCGGCACCAACGTCGTCGTGACCGACACGCTCCCCGCCGAATTAACCGACGTCAAACCCGGCGGTGGCGGCACCTTCGACAGCAAGACCAACACGCTGCGCTACACGATCCCGAGCCTCGCGGCCGGCGCCAAGCAGACGTTTACGTTCACGGCGGCGCTCAAAAAACCGCTCGATGACGGCACGCAGGTCTGCAACCAGGCGTCGATCACCAGCAAGGAAAACACGACCCCGTCCAAGACATCGCCGCCCGGCGTGCAGGCCAAACAGGGCGGGGAAGCCACGTGCTTGACGGTGAGCAGCGCGGCCAAGCCCGAGCTCGACAAGGACGTGTTCGACGTCGCGACCGGCGTCAAGATCAACGGCGGCACGGTCAAACCCAAACAAGCCGTGCGCTACCAGGTGCGGCTGGTCAACAACGGCAACGCGGTCGCCCGCAACGTGGTGGTTTCTGACGTCATCGACGCGAGCCTCGAAGGCATCAACGTGCAGGATGGCGGCTCGTTTGACGCCGGCACGCGCACCATCTCGTGGCCCAACATCACCGCGCTCGGGGTCGCCGCGACCGACGCGCGCACCTATCGCTTCAGCGCGACCGTCAAAGCCGCGCTCGACAACGGCGTGAAGATCGAAAACCAGGCCACCGCCAAGTTCGACAGCGGCACCGCCAAGTCCGACGACCCCGTCAGCCCGGCCAATGATGACGCGACGGTCGTGACCGTGATCAGCAACGTCGACTTCTCCAAGTCCGAGAAGAAGGTGACCGACCTCAACGGCGGCGACGCGCGGCCCGGCGACCAGCTCGAATACACCATCACCGTCCGCAATACGGGCGACGCGATCGGCAAGACGACGGTGCTGCGCGACACCGTCGACAAGCGGCTGACAAACGTGTCGGTGCTCGACGGCGGCAGTTTCAATAACGGCCTGGCGACCTGGAACCTCGGCGACGTCGCGCCCGGCGACAGCAAGACGGTCAAGCTGCGCGCCACGATCGCCAAACCGCTCGCCGAAGGGACGGTCATCAGCAACCAGGGCCAGATCACGGCCGCCGGCTTCGCCAACCCGATCCCGACCGACGCCAACCTCGCGACCCCGGCCGCCGAACCGACGCGCATCAATGTCGTGGCGAATAGCGACCTGTCGACCAGCGCGTGGACCGTCAAGGACCACAACGGCGGCACGATCGAGCCCGGCGACAAGGTCACGCTGACCCTCACCTTGAAGAACACCGGCGACGCGCTGGCGACAAACACCAAGATCAAGGCGCTGTTCCCCGCCAACCAGCTCGGCGCGATCGTCGCGTTTGATGGCGGCGTCACCACGCCAGGCGCCGTGGATTGGTCCGTGCCCCTCATCGGGATCTCGCCGAGCGGCGATGTGCAGCTGCGTTTTACGGCCACCGTCGCGGCGGGGCTCGCCAACGGCACCAAGATTCTCGTGCAGGCCGATATCCCCAAGGTGCTGCCGGCGCCCAAGGCCACGCTCACCATCGAGGCCCAGCCCAAGCTGACCACGTCCACGATCGCGGTCGACGACGAGACCGGGTGGCTCGCCAAGATCGGTCAAACCGGCCCCGGACACGTGCTGCGGCTGCAGACGGTGGTGCGCAACACAGGCAAGACCGCGGCGACCAACCTCAAGGTGCAGGTGCCGCTGCCGGCCAACATCTTCGAGAAGCTCAGCCCGGTCGGTGGCAGCGTGTCGGGCGCGACCGTCAACTTCCAGCTGCCCACGCCGCTCATCGCCGGCGGTTCGGCCACGTTCATCGTGCGCGCGACCATCAAGCAGGGCGTCGCGGACGGCACCGCCTTTACGCCAACCGCTGCGCTCGTTCCCGCGGAGGCCGCGGCCGGCACCATCGTCAAAGGCAACCCGCTGACCATCATCTCGCGGCCGATCCTCAAGGTTCTCAAGAGCTGGTCGGACGTCTCGGGCGGCAGCTTGTTCCCCGGCGACCTCGTGCAGTTCACGGTGACGGTCGTCAATGCGGGCAACACAATCGCCAACGCCGTTACGGTGCGCGATGACCTGACCACGGTGCCGCTGACCGAGGTCGTCGTGCAGACCGGGGGCGCGCTGGTCGGCAAGGTCGTGACGTGGCCCGCCGGTAACATGGCGCCCGGCGATATGCACAAGGTCCAGCTGCGCGGCCGCTTGGCGAAAACGCTCGGCAACGGCGACACCGTCACCAACGTCGCGACGGCGCAGGCCAGCAACGCCGCGCAGGCCAGCAGCGATCCGGTCACGTTCAAGCTCGCGTACCCGACGCTCAAGGTCGGCACCTCCCTCAACCCGCTGCCACCCGCCCAGGAGCCCGCAGAACCCGGCGATCTCGTGCAATTGGTGGTTCGCGTCGCGGCGGACAGCGCGCTTGATGCCAGCGATGTGCGGGTGGTCGTGCCTGTCGATAAGAAGCTGTTCGCCATCGCCAACGCCGGCCAGGGCACCATCGACGCCGGCGCCAATGCGGTCGTCTTCGACAGCGCGGCGAGCCCCGAGCTCAAGACGATCGCCGCCGGTTCACAGGTCGCGTTGCAAGCCACGCTGCGGGTCCAGTCGACAGCCCCCGACGGCGCAGAGGCCCAGGTCATCGCCACCGCGCGCGAGGGCGAAACGTCGCTGCCCTACGTGTCTACGGCCGCCAACCTGAAGATCTCGGCGGTGCCGGTGCTCGTCATCGAAAAGACCGTCAAGGACCTCAATGGCGGCAAGCTGCGGCCGCTCGACAAGGTGCGCTACACGCTGGCCGTCTCCGTCTCCAGCAAGGCGGCGGCTCAGAATGTGTCGATCAGCGACGTGTTGCCCACCGATCTCAACCTCGTGGCGGTCGGCGAAGGCGGCAAAGACGACGGCGGCATCCTCAAGTGGTCGGCGACCGAGGTGGCCGGTCTCAAGGTCGTCGCGCCCGGAGACAAGGTCGAGCTGACGTTCGAGGCCCAGGTCAAAGCCGACGTCGGCGACGGGCAGACCATCGACAACCAGGCGACCGGCAAGGCCGATGGGCTCACGTCCGACACCTTCTCCGACGATCCAAACACAGCAGCAGCCGCCGATCCCACGCGCGTCACGGTGCATGTTGGCAGCGCGCTGGCCGCGTCGAGCAAGACGGCGACAGATATCAACGGAGCGCCGCTGCTGGCCGGCGACATCATTCGCTGGCGCCTGACGATCGTGGCAACCGGCGACCAACCGCTGACCAAGTCGCGGGTTGTCGATGCGCTTCCGGCCGGCACCGTCTACGTCGCCAACTCGACCAAGCTCAACGGCCAGGCTGTCGCCGACATCGCTGGCTCGCCGCTCTGGGCTGGCATCACGATCTCCAGCCCCGGAGCCGCGGCCGGTACCTTGCAACCCGGCATCGTCAACGCGGCCATCATCGAGTTTTCGACCCGCGTCGCCCCTGGCGTGCACGAAGGCACCGTCATCTCCAACCTGGCCATCGCATCGGCGACCGGCAGCGCGCCCGCTTCGGTTGGACCCGCGGCACTCGTCGTTGGACGCGCCCCCTCGCTGCGCCAGACCAACAAGACCGTCGAGCTCATCGACAAGAACGGCAACGACGCCCCCGACGCGGGCGATGAGCTCCGCTACACGATCACCATCCGCAACGATGGCGGCAGCGCGGCGCTGGATGTGGAGCTCGCCGACCCGGTCCCGGCGGGTACCAGCTACGTCCCGAACTCGTTGCGCAAGGGCACGACCCCGCTTTCGGACGCGATCGACGGCGATGACGGCGAGTATGCAGCGCAGCGCACCGGTGGTGGTGCTGATCTACACGTTCGATTCGCGTCGATTCCGGCCGGTGGCTCGGGGCAGGTCAGCTTCCGCGTGAAGGTCGTTGGCGGCGTCGACGCGGTCAGCAACCAGGCGGTCGTCAAGGCCAAGGGCGTGGCCCCGGAGCCGTCCGACGGTGATGGCGACGACAGCAATGGCAACCAGCCGACCGTTGTTGTGCTCGCGGGCAAGCCGCCCGTGCTGCAGGTGTCCAAGATCGTCCAGGACGAAAACGGCGGCACGGTGCGCGCCGGTGATGTGCTGCGCTACACGGTCGCGATTCACAACGCCGGGGCCGCCGACCTCGACAATGTGCAGTTCATCGATCAGCTGCCGGCTGGACTCGTCGGCAAGGCGCGAGATGTCCTCGCCCCGCCCGGAGCCCAGGTCACCGCTGGTGAGGGCGCCGACGGCAAGGCTGGCGAGCTGCGGGTCACCGGGCTGAAGGTCGACGGGCTGGCCAAGGTCACGATCAGCTTCCGCGTCGATATCGGCTCGGATACCGCGGTCGGAACGGCCATCTGCAACGTCGCCAAGGCCGATGTCTCGCTGCCGGTTGCGGACGGCTCGACCAAGGCGAGCGGCGAATCGCCCAAGGCTTGCGTCACCGTTGGTGCAGCGGCCGGAGCCGGCACCTTGCGCGGCCACGCGTTCGAGGACGTGGGGACCGATAACGGCACCTACGACACCGGCACCGACATCGTCTTCGCCGGCTGGCAGGTCGTCGTGGAGCCCGTCGGTGCTGGGTCAGGAGGGGGCGGCCCGACCGTCAGCGCCATCACCGACAGCGACGGCTTGTTCGCGATCGACCAGGTGCCCGCTGGCAAACACACGCTGACGGTTCGCTCACCGGGCGGGACCGTCTTTGCCAGCACGACATTCACCCAGGAAGCCGGCGCTGCCACCGTGCGTGACGTCGCCATCGCCCCAACCGGACGTGTCTACGACGCGCGTTCTGGCGCGCTGGCCGCGGGCATGAAGGTCTTCCTCTATTACGACGGCACCGACCCTGTCTCACCCGGCTCGATGGTGCCTTCGGACGTGCTCCCTGCCGGCCAGCAAGGCCAGCGGACCGACGTGACCGGCGCCTACATCTTCGCGATGCCGCAAGGCCGCGCTTACCGCATCGACGTGGCGACCGGCGGCACCGCGTTGGCGTTCCCTTCGACCAAGAAAGAGCCCGAAAAGGGCGTCGCGCTGCTCGACAAACTCGGTCTGGTCGTCGCCGATCCGCTGCCGTCGCTCAACCAGGGCTTGCCCCGCTACTTCACGCGCTTTACGCGGCAGGGCAAGACCGGCGGCGGCGCTGTCCCCGCCAACCCGCGCCACAACCACCTGCCGGTCGATGCGCTGGCTGATCTCGTCAAGCTGACGGTCCACCTGTCGCGCCAGGAAGCGATGATCGGCGAGATCGTGCACGCCACGTTCAAGGCCGAAAACAACAGCACGCGCGGCATCATCGCCGACCGCCTCAACGCCCGCGGCGGCGCGACGCTGCGCAACATCCTCCCGCGTGGCCTCGGTTACGTGAAAGGCTCAGCCCGGGCGCAGCTCAAGGTCGCCGGTGCAACGTCGGCCAAGCGCGTCGACCTCGCGCCGATCCAGGGCCCGCTGATGGAGATTCGGCGCTTCGACAAGGCGTCCGGACAGAAGCTCGGCCTCGATTTGCCCGCCAAGTCGATGCTGATCATCCGCCTGCAGGTGCTCGTGCTGCCCAACGCGATCCTGCACCACCACCATGAACAGACCGCCCAGCTGGTCGGCGATGGCGGCGTGCCGATCTCCAAGCAAGAAAAGGCCCGCCTGCTCGTGGCTGGCGACCCGATCCTCGACCGCGGCACCGTGCTGGCCAAGGTGTTCTGCGACGCGAACGGCAACGGTGAACAGGACAACGACGAAGCCGGCCTCCCCGGGGCGCGGGTCTACGCCGACACCGGCCACTATGCCGACAGCGATCGCCACGGCCGCTTGCACTTGATGGACCTGTCGCCGGGCAACCACCTGTTCAAGCTCGACACGGACACGCTGCCGCCCGGCTCGCGGCTGACCACCGACGAAAAGCGCGTGCTCTACATCTCCCGTGGTATCGGTCTGGCGCTGAAGTTCGGTGTGCGTTGCGCGCTCAGCTCGGTCGGGCCGGACACCGTTGTTCGCGCGCAGGGACCGTTGGTCGAAAAGCAGGCCGAGGCGCCGTCCGGTTCGGGGGTGGTGATCATCCGCGGCCACACCGACAAGCACGACATCGAGCTCGACGGCAAGAAGCTCAGCCCGCGTTCGCTGGTCGCCCGCATCGCCCATGGATCGCGACCCAAGCCGCTCACGGCGACCGACAAACCCACGGCCCTGGTCGACGGTCAGCCGATGACCTTCTGGATCGCGCACAAGGGCAGCTTTGACCGATACACGCTAACGGTGCGCACGGTCGGCAAGAACCTGTTGGCCGGGACGCGAATCTACAGCCGGACATGGCGTGGGGCGCCTTCGTCGACGCTTTCGGTGCGCCTGCCGGCCGGGACGGTGCTCGCCGGTCGCCGCTATGTCGCCGAGATCCGGGCCGCGACCCGCTACGGTTCAGGAGCGTGGTCGGCGCCGATGCCGTTTGAGATCAAGGCGCCGCCGCCCGCCATCGTCGGTGTCGGACCGCAGCAGCCGACCGCCGCGCCGCCGCCGCCCGATTGGTCGCTCAACCACCGTGAACGCCGCGCGCATCTCAACGGCATCGATGTGCCCGTGCGGCCTGATGCGCAATTTGTGGCGCGATTCCAGCGCCCCAAAGACGGTCGAATTCTGGTTGGTGTACGCGCCGCGGACGGATCGGGCCGCGATGAATACGTGTCGTTGCCGCGCACGATCGACAAGACGCGAATCAAGCCGCCAAGCCCCGATGACCTGATCCCGGGCGTCCCATACGTCGGCAAGGACGCGGTCGGTGAAAATGCGCCGGATCAGCTCCCCAACCTGAAAGACGAGCCGGACAAGGCGCCGCCGCCCGAAAAGGCGCCCGTGACCGTCAAGCCGCCCGAGCAGCCCAAGCTCGCGCCGCCCCCGGTTGCGCCGACCCCCAAACCGCCTCCGAAGCCGGCCCCGAGGCCTGCGGTCGTTGTGCCACCGACCCCCAAACCCGCGCCAAAGCCGGCCGCCAAATCCGCCCCAAAACCTGCGGTCGTGGTTCCGCCCGCTGCCAAGCTTGCGCCGAAGCCTGCCCCGAAACCGGCCCCGAAATCTGCCGTCGTTGTGCCGCCGACTCCCAAGCCTGAGCCGAAGCCGGCCCCGAAACCTGCCGTCGTTGTGCCGCCGACTCCCAAGCCTGCGCCGAAGCCCGCGCCCAAACCCGCTGTCGTCGTTGCTCCGACTCCCAAGCCCGAGCCTGCACCCAAGCCCAAACCTGCGCCCAAGCCTGTCGCGGACGCATGGATCGACGTTGCTGTGTCGTGGGTTCCGTCCACGGGGCTCATCGTCAACAAGCTCCGGCTCGTCCCCGTGATGCGGCCCACGGCGCTGCAGAGCCCGGGTGCGCCGCTGCCGATCGGCGATGGCAATGTGATGGGCCGCGTTGTCCTGTCGGTGCAGAACATGCCGCGCGACGCGATGGAGGCGGCCGTGGTGTTGCTGGACCGGTCCGGCCGCGTCGTATCCCGCTCGCCGCTGTCGGTGCCGGTGCCCGACACGTTCCTGTGGGATCCGAACAGCGGCAAACGCATCGCGCCCCTGCAGGCCGGCAACTATGGCGTCGCGGTCGAGGTCCTCGTGCCTGCAGCGAGCGAACATGGAGGCCCGGCAGCCCTCGTCGGCTGGCGTTCCAAGGCCATGACCCTGAGCTTGACCGCCGGCGACGCCAAGCTCATCCCCGACAGCAAGCCCGACTTCACCGTCACGGCGGGCCTGTTTGCGCCCGATGGAACGCCGACCGACAGCCTGGCCGAGTGGCTCGAAAAGCGCGCGTCGAAGATCCGGCGAGCCCGCAACCGCATTGCCATCATCAGCGTTCACAGCAACGCCAAGTTCGCCGACAAACGCACCGGACGTGCCGCCAAGAAGGTCCGCGCCGTGCTCGTTGACGCCGGTGTTCGCGCTGATCGCCTCGTCGTCTTCGGGGTCGGCAAGTCGGTCAAGTGGTCCGATCCATCCGACGCCGCGCTCGGCGACGACCGCCTCGAGATCCGCTACCGCCCGCTCAACCTGTCCGCATCGAGCAGCAAACCGGCGCCGTTCAAGCTCAGCACCGGCGTATGGGTCGGTGGACGCCCCGTGGTCGGCGATGGCAGCGGCACAGCGCCCGAGACGGTTCGCGTCCGCGTCGGCAAACCCACCCTTGTCGAGATCGTCCAGGACGACGGCAAGGCGGTCCTGTGGAAGCGCACGTTCGCCAACAACCCAGGCGCGCCAAGCACCAAGACGGCCCCCGCCCCGCGCGCAACGGCGACCACAAACTTCGGCCGCGGCATCCTCGACCAGCTCAACCGTGACCTCACCAAACGACCAAGCGCCGGTAAGACCTCAAAACCCGGAAAACCCGGCGCTACAGCGAAACCAGGCTCGAAGAAGCCCGGAAAAACGGCGTCCAAGGCAGCCATCGCAGCTGCAGGCCCCGTCCCCGCGGCCCAGGCGAAAGACACCGCCGCTGCCGACCTGCAGATCTCCCTCCCGAAAAACGGCGCAACTCTGGGCGCCGAGCGCCTCGCCATCCGCGGCAAGACCCGCCCCGGCAACAAGCTGACGATCAACGGTCGCGCCATCGAAACCGACGCCGACGGCAGCTTCTACGCGATGGTCCCGATGGCCGGCGACACCAACAAGCTCCAGGTCGAAACCACCGACCCCGCCGGCAACAAGGCGACGCTCAAGCGCAACTACAAGGTCAAGTCCAAGGCCATCTTCCTGCTCGCCCTCGCCGACGCCGCCGCCGCCCAAATCGGCGCCAATGTGCACGGCATGACCGACAGAACCACGTACCGCGCCGGCCCCGTGAAGCTGCATGGTCGAGGCGCCCTCTACCTCAAGGGCCGCATCAAGGGCCGCTACCTCGGCTTCAAGAAGGTGCGCTTCACCGCCCACATCGACACCGCGAAAAACCCGTACGAGGAAGACTTCGCCAGCCAGCTCTTCGACCCCGACCGCTACTACCCCGTCTACGGCGACAGCAGCGACACCGTGCAGGACGTCAAGGCGCGGGGGCAGCTGTACGTGATGGTGGAGGCCGATCGGTCCAAGCTCCACATCGGCAACTTCCGCGCGGGCGTGCACGGCTACGAGCTGCTCCGCTACAACCGCGCGATGTACGGCGCCATGATCGACTACCAGCGCGTCTTCGCGAAGGATTTCGACACCCGGGTCAAGGTCTTCGCCGCCCCCGAGGACCGGGCCCTTTCGCGCCGCACCGACCTGCTCCGTGGCACCGGTGGCTCGCTGTTCTACCTGTCGGGCCGCGATGTGCTCGAGGGCTCCGAGAAGGTGTGGATCGTCATCCGCGACCGCGACTCCGGCGTCGAGCTGGGCCGTGTGCAACAGACACGAAACAACGACTACACCGTCGATTACCGCGAGGGACGCCTGCTCTTCAAAGCGCCCGTGAGCTCGGCCGTCGACGCCTTCTTCTCAGCCGGTGGCGGCCTCCAGGCGGGACAGAACCTGACGTGGAATGGCCATCCCGTGTTCGTGCAGGCGACATACGAGGCGCGGTCGCAGTCGGCGGCTTCGGGCACCAACGTTGGCGCCGAGGTCAAAGAGAAGATGTTCGGCGGCAAGTTCGAGATCGGCGGCGCATATGCCGCAGAATCGCGCGACGGTGGCGACACGACGACCTATCACGTGGCCGGCGCGCACATGAAGCTGCGGCTCGGCGATCGTTCTTCCATCCGCGCCGAGTATGCTTACAGCCGCTCGCGAGACAGCCTCGTCTCCGTCTCCGAAGACGGCGGCTTGACGTTTGGCAGCCGCAACGAGGCCACCGGGCATCTCGGATCACAGGCGCGCGGACACGCATTTGGCATCCATCTCGACGCGGACATGCGCGACCTGGGCAGCGCGCTCGGGATGTCGCTCAAGAAGGTCGGCACCAAGAACAAGACCCGCCAAAGCGGCCACCTGCGCGCTTGGTATCGGGTCATCGGGGCCGGCTTCCACACGACCGGCGTGCTGACCGAGCAGGGCACGCAGAAGTTCGGCATGGACACGCGCTTTTCCCTCTCGACGGGCAACACGCTGGCCATTCGCTACGACGGCATCCTGTCAGACGGCAGCCAGAACCCGTACTCCGGCGTCGGCACGGGGGCGATTTGGGGTACAGGCGCCGGCGCGACATCGGGATCGTTTGCGCCCTACGGCCGGCAGATGGTCACCTTGCAGGACACGCACAAGATGGGCCGCACCACGCTGCTCGCGGGCGCTTCGTGGATGTACGCCGAGGATGCGCAAGGTCAGGGCACGCACGCCGAGACGCTCGGTTTGGGCGCCGCCTTCCAGGCCAGCAAGGACCTCGGCTTGCGCTTCGAGCAAGGGTTTACGTACGGCGGCATGGTGTCGATGACGCCCAATGGCTGGCAGGACCGGCTCGTGTCGTCGCTCGGCGCCGACTACAGCCTGACCGAAGATCTCGCGATCACGGTGCGCGAGCGGATCGGCTGGGGCGGTCAGAACGCGACCCTCGCCGGCATTCGCACGCGTATCGGCAAGAACAGCAACGTCTACCTGCAGCAGCGGCTCGAAGACCAGTTCGGCTCCGATCAGATGGTTTCCGCGACGGTCGTGGGCGCTGAATCGCGCTATGGAAAGGACGCGACAAGCCGCGCGTTCGGTGAATACCAGCTCGACGGCACGGGTTCGGGCACCGGCAACCGCGCCATCCTCGGCATCGGCAAACGCTTCGTGCTCGCGCGGGGCATGCACCTGGACGCCACCTACGAGCGCAGTCAGACCTTCGCGGGGGCCATCGGTGAGACGTCGCGCGACGCCATGTCGCTCGGTGGTGAGTGGCTCAAGGGTCGCTTCTTCAAGCTCACATCCCGCCAAGAGGTGCGTATCGACGATGGCGATCCGACCCGTGGCGGCGTGCGCAAGCTCCAGGTCCTGTCGCTCAACGCGTTGTCTGCCCGCATCACCGATACGTTCACGTTCTTTGGCCGCGCCAACTACCTGCGCACGACAAACCAATCGCTCGACATGCTGGAAGCCGAGACGTTGCAGGCCACAACCGGCGCCGCGCTCCGTCCGCTGCGCACCGATCGCCTCAATGTGATCGCCAAGTACACGCAGCTGCGCGAAAAACGTCCCGCCAACGCCAACGCCGGTTTGAGCGAATACAGCACCAAGCACATCGTGAGCTTCGAGCCGATCGTCGAGCTGCCTTATCGCCTGCAGCTGGCCACCAAGGTCGCGTTCCGGCGCGCGGAAGAGTCGCTTGGCTTCGAAGACATGCCCGCCGCCGTTTCAGATCTGTGGTTGGCGATCGCGCGGCTCGGATTCCACGCAGGTTCGCAGGTCGACCTCGCCGCCGAGTACCGCTACCTGACCACCGTGCTTACCGGCGATACCCAGCATGGCGCGCTTATCGAGGCGTCCTACATCATCGCCAAGACGCTCCGCATCGGCGCCGGCTACAACTTCACGCGTTTCGAAGAGACCAGCGCGGGCGACATACGCACGACCGAAGGCGGCTTCTTCCTGCGTGTCGTCGGCATGTATTAGCGCATGAACGCGAGTTTGAGCGCCCGTCAATTGACACAGGACCCCCGATTTGGCTTGATTCGCGGCATGGTTCGCTGGTTTGTAGGCATTGCAGTCGTCGCTGGGCTCGGTTTCGCGGCGGTTGCGTGCGAGACACAAGAGCCGTACGCGCAGTGTGAGCTCGACGAAGAGGTCAAGAAGCACGTCTGCGACGGCAGCGGTCAGACCGCGACCGGCACCGGCACGACGAGCTGCCTGGTCACCAAGCATCCGCACTGCGTCAACAGCGTGTGCATGAGCTTCTTCAACCGGCCGTCGGTCTGTACGCAGATCTGCAAAGCCGACACCGAATGTCCGCTGGGTGGTGTTTGTTGGAAGTTCAGCGACGACAAGAGCGTGTGTGTCCCGCAGGACCAGTTTTGCTCGGTCAACAAGACTGACGCTCGCTGCGCCGGTAGCTGAACGCGCTCGTGGCCGGCCGAAGCCCCCAATCGCATCGCTCGGCCCGCCGCACCTGCCCATCTCGGTCAGCGGCTACTTGGCAGCCAATTGGTGTACTTCGCAGGACAAATCGTTCTTGCAGAATAGTTCTGAGCGTCCTTACGTTATGATCGCATGCGCGCATGCTGCGGGAGTTTGATTTTGACCACGGGTCGCCACGCGCCCAATCGCCGAAAAGCGATCGCGATGCAACGATTTGCCGTCGTTGGTGTGGCCCTTGGTCTGTCGCTGTGCCTGGTTGCGAACGCATGGGCTGGTCCGCCCCGCAAGATTCCGGCGAAGCTCTGGACGGGTAAGCAACCGGCGGACACGGGTTTGGCCGACGATACACCGGTCACGATGGGCGCGTTTTCGCGGCTGGCTCGCGTGATCAGGCCGGCTGTCGTCAATATCACTACCGTCAAGGCGCAGACCGTCAGCTATCCGGGGATGCACGAGGTCTTTCGCAAGCAGACGACCAAATCTTCGGGGACAGGGTTTTTCATTCACCAGGACGGGTACCTGCTGACGAACAACCACGTTGTCACCGATGCGCGCAAGATCGAGGTGCGGACCAGCGATGATCGGGTCTACAGCAAGGTGTACCTGGTTGGCGCGGACCCGCGGACGGACCTGGCGTTGCTGTATGTCGACGCGCGTGGTGTGAAGTTTCCGGTCGCGCCGTTGGGTGATTCCGAGAAGCTCGAGATCGGCGAGTGGGTGGTCGCGATCGGTAACCCGTACGGGCTCGGTCATACCGTGACGGCGGGGATCGTCAGCGCGAAAGGGCGCAGCACGGTGATGCCGGCGCCGAACTTGTACGCGAACTACATCCAGACGGACGCGAGCATCAACCCCGGCAACTCCGGCGGCCCGCTGGTGAACATTCATGGCCAGGTGATCGGTATCAACGCTGCCGTGCATGGCAAAGCGCAGGGGATCGGGTTCGCGATTCCGGCCAACATGGCGAAGAAACTGCTGCCGCAGCTGGCCAAGGGGCGTATCGAGCGATCGTGGCTCGGTGTCGATGTGGAGCCGGTCACCGCGCGGGTGGCGAGGGCGTTGAAGCTTGATCGCGTTGTCGGCGCATACATCGAGGCGGTCGTGCCCGGCAGTCCTGCGCAAAAAGCTGGTTTGCGGCCTTCCGACGTGATTTTGCGGTTCGGCAACCAGGAGATTCGGCGGTCGCGTGATCTGCACTGGCTCGCGGCGTCTTCCGGTGTTGGTTCGCGGGTGAAGATGAAGATCTACCGCGGGGGAAAGACCTTTGACGTCAGCGTTTCGCTGGGTGCGCTGCCGCGTGTATTCGGCGGCCATGCCAAGGCGCCCAAAGCCAAGGTCGCGCGGGGCCCCGATATCCAGCTGCCCGGCTTGGGAGTGCGTGTGACGACGCTAACTGAGTCGTTGCGCAAGCGGTTTGGCATTCACGCAGCGTCAGGTGCGTTGGTGGTCCACATCGACCGCGGCGGCCCGGCGGACCTGGTCGGTATTAGGCCGCGGGACGTCATCACGCGCGGTGATCGACGGGTGATCCAGGGCGCGCCGGACCTGGCGCGGATCAACGCCTGGTACCCGGAAAACGAGATGGTGCCGCTGCACATCCTCCGCGGCCGGCAGCCCTTGTTCTTGATGCCCAAGAAAGGTCGCTAGCGGCCATAGGCGGCGCTCTCGGCGTCTTTTTTGAGTGGCAGCCCGCGTCTGTGCGCTCCTGGGCCGCCTGCTGTTTTCGCAACAGACACAATTATCGTCGGCAAGAATCTGCTCTCTCCCCGCCCACAAAGTCCCGCAAGGCGGCTTCGCGAAGCAAGCCAGGCCGCGCAGCAGCGCTCGTCGCTGCGTAGTCACCAAATAACGTCGGGCTCCGCCCGCCACAAAAACCAAAAAGGACGCTGCAAATCTGCAGCGTCCAATTTGTTTTTGTGGCGGGCCCAGCTGGGTTCGAACCAGCAACCTCCGGTTTCGTAGACCGGTGCTCTATCCAGTTGAGCTATGGGCCCTTCGTTTTCGACCGCGTTTGCGGCTGGCGGAGAGGGAGGGATTCGAACCCTCGGTAGGCTTTTGACCTACACTCCCTTAGCAGGGGAGCGCCTTCAGCCACTCGGCCACCTCTCCCGAATCGCGATCTGGCGGGATCGCGTGGGTCTATTTCTTTACGTCACGTCGTGACGACCGTGGTGACATCCTTGGTGAGTGCAATCGGTGTGGCGGAGGAGGAGGGATTCGAACCCCCGGAGGCTTGCACCTCGGCGGTTTTCAAGACCGCTGCCTTAAACCACTCGGCCACTCCTCCAGCATGGATGCCACGCGGGCTTGCCGGGGGAACCGAGGCCTTTGATTGCCCTCTCGTCGCGCGATTGGGCGGCCTTGTCGACCCGGCTCGCTGCGGGGCGCACCAGCAGCGGACGCGCTGTATACCTACAAATCGATCGGCAACGCAAGACTCAAAAGCCTGTTCTCGCCAACCTTTCGGTGTGTCGCCGTTGATCTGTCCCCGCCCCGACGCGACGATGCGCCGATGGGCCCTCTTGACCGGCGCCGGGCTGTGATCGAACTCGCGACCCGTGCGCGATCTGGTGGCCCTGTGCGCGACGCGCTCGAGGACGGTCTGGCGGCGACGAGCGGCCTGCACAGTACGAGTGTTGACCGCCTCGTGGACCTCTGGCTGCGCTCGCTCAAGCCCGACGCTATCGATACGTGGCTCGCCGCCATGAGCTCCAAGTCCGCCGTCGATGTCGCCGGTGTAGTGGCTCCGGGCAATCTTTTCGTTGCGACGTGGACCGCGGTGCTCGAGCCGTGGCTGCGCGGCTGTCGGGTGATCGTGCGGCCATCAACCCGCGACCCGGTCGCCCCACAAAACCTGGCCAACGCGCTCGGGATAATCGACAGCAGCTTCGCCGGCACGATCGTCGACGATTTGTTTGATCGGCGCGACACGAGATCCTGGGCGCGTTTCTTCGCACGCGTCGGCGCCGTGGCGATCTACGGCAGCGACGAAGCTCTGGATGAAATCGCGGCACATGCCGGGCCAGGTTCACCGCCGCTGCGACGGCACGGGCACAAGGTCTCGATCGGCTACCTCAGCGCGCAGGATTGGCAGAGTCTCGCCACAGATCCGGCCCTCTGCGAAGCGATCGCCCATGATGCGCTGCTCGCCGATGGACGGGGCTGCATGTCGTTGCGCGCGCTCGTCGTCGAGGGAGCGCCGCAACGCAATGCGGACTCTCTCGCCGCGCTCGCCGCCGCTGTCGAGGTCGTCGCTCGCCGCCTGCCTGCTGGCACAATCGCCACCGCGATCACGGCCGGTCGGCGGATGTCCGTTGAGCAGGCGCGGTTGGACGCTGCGATCGGCGGTAACGGCGTGGTGATCGAATTTGGCGACGCCTGGCTGGTCGTCGATGCGGTCGCGCGGCCCACGATCGATACGCCCGCCCTCGGCCCCGGAAGTCGTGTTTTGCAGGTCCTCGGCGGCCCCAGCTGGCGCGGACTAGCGGCTTTCCTCGCGCCCCTCACCGGCCATTGGAGCACGCTCGCCAGCGTTGACGGCGCTCACGCGGCGGTTTTTGATCGCGGCTGTGTTTTCGGGGCGATGCAACAGCCGGATGTCGATCGGGACCCCGACGGACACGCGGTTGGCGCCGTTTTTGACGCCCGTTGAACTCCGGATTGTTGCCGGGCCAGTCGCTTGCTAGGGTGCAGCGCCTTTCGTGGGGGCTCGACCGTGATCGAACCAGGCGACAACGATTTCATGGAAGCTGCGCTGCAGGCCGCTGCCGAAGCGGGCCTGGCTGGCGATGTGCCGATCGGCGCCGTCGTGGTCCACGAAGACGAGATCATCGCCACCGCCGGTAACCGCCGGGAGCAGGACCAGGATCCGACCGCGCACGCCGAGGTCCTTGCGTTGCGCGAGGCGGGTCGCGTGCTGGGCACCTGGCGCCTGACCGAATGCACGCTCTACGTCACGCTCGAGCCGTGCCCGATGTGCATGGGGGCGTGCATCAACAGCCGCCTGGGTCGCCTTGTCTACGCCTGTCCGGATCTCAAAGCGGGTGCCGCCACGACGCTGTACCAGATCGGCACCGACGAGCGGCTCAATCATCGCTTGACGATCACCGAGGGCGTGCAGCGCGAACGGGCCAGTCTGTTGCTGAGCCGCTTCTTCGCGTCCTTGCGCAGCGGTTCGCGTGAAGTCGTCCTTCCTGCGTGACGATCTCAGCTCGATACGCGTCGATTTGGCACGGATTCGTGATCGCGCCTTGACCACAGGTGACACGTCGCTAGACTGCCGGCCGCTTCGCCCGCGCGGTGAAGTGCGCGCGCGTCGAAGACGCTCCAGCACGGAAGGCAATCCAAGCGTGGAAGGCGATCCACGGAGAGTTGTCCGAGTGGTTGAAGGTGCCTGACTCGAAATCAGGTGTATCGCAAGGTACCGGGGGTTCGAATCCCTCACTCTCCGCCGGCGACCGGCACGACCTGGCAGCATGTCAGGCAAGCGGTCGCACCTTCCGATGCGTGCGCGGCGTGTTCTCTTAGCGAGTTCCCAAGAACGGCGAAGAGAGCCCCCATTTGGGAGAGGTGTCCGAGTGGTTTAAGGTACTCGCCTGGAAAGCGGGTGTACGTGAAAGCGTACCGAGGGTTCGAATCCCTCTCTCTCCGCCCAACGGTTTGAGCTTGACCACGTGGAGATCGGCCACGTTGAGATCGACAATTAGAACTGCTCGCGGGCAAGGCTGGCGGCAACGGCGGCGTTGTGAACCCCGCCAGGTCCGAGAGGAAGCAACGGTAGCGGCAAAGCCGTGTGCCGCCTGCCCTGCCCGCGAGCGTTCGTCTCAGCCACGATCGGGCTCTGCCCACCCACAAAACTTTCCGCACGAAACCGTGATCAAGCGCCTCGCGCACTTGATTTCCGAGCCATTTTTGGGCCCGATGCAGGCGATGTCCTACCTCGTCCTCGCCCGCAAGTACCGCCCGCAGAAGCTCGACGAGCTCGTCGGCCAACAACACATCGCCCGCGCCCTCAGCAACGCGATTCGCATGGATCGGGTCGCGCACGCGTACCTTTTTTGCGGCGCCCGCGGCACTGGCAAGACATCCACCGCGCGCATCCTCGCCAAGATGCTCAACTGCAAAGATGGGCCCACAGTCGAGCCCTGCGGGACGTGTCAGGCGTGCCGCGAGATCGCGCAGGGCAGCAGCATCGACGTCTACGAGCTCGACGCGGCATCCAACCGCGGCGTCGGGGAGATTCGCGATCTGCGCGAGGGGGTTGGTTACGCGCCCGCTCGCGACCGGCACAAGGTCTATATCGTCGACGAAGCGCATATGTTGACGACCGAGGCGGCCAACGCGTTCCTCAAGACCCTCGAAGAGCCGCCCGATCACGCGGTCTTCATCCTCGCAACAACCGACCCGCAGCGTTTGCCCGTCACGATTCGGAGCCGTTGCCAGCGTTACGATTTTCGGCGTATTCGCGCCGCGGAGGTGGTGGCTGCGCTCGAAGCGATCGTGGCGTCCGAGAAGATCGAGCTGGATCGCGACGCCTTGTACCTGGTCGCCCGCGAAGGCGATGGCTCGATGCGCGATTCGCTTAGCGTGCTGGATCAAGTCATCGCATTTGGCGGTGACACCCCCGGCGCCGGTGACGTCGCAGCGTTGCTCGGCGTCGCGGATCGTCAGCGGACCGCCGGGTTGATCGAGGCGCTGCTTGGCCGCGATTCGGTGGGTGCACTGCGCGCGGTTGGGGCCGCTCATCAGCACGGCATCGACCTGCGCACATTCGCCCGAACACTGGCCATGGAGGCACGCGACGTGCTCGTCGTCCGGCTGAGCCAGGCGGCGGCCCGGGACCTTGTGGATCGGAGCGACACCGAGATCGACGCCTTGCGGACGCTTGCGGACGGTATCGATACCGCTGAACTCGAACGGCTCGCACACGTCTTGTTGGAGATCGCCGAAGCCGTGGCGCAGGCCCGCCATCCGCGTCTCGTCATCGAGATGGGCGTCGTCCGACTCTGCGAGGCGGCGCGGCTGCTCGATGTGGCGGCGCTGGCGACCCGCGTAGATGGCTTGCTCCGCGGCGGTGGAGCTTTGCCACGACCCGACAAGTCGCGCGCGAAAGCTCCGCAAGCTCGAGCTCGTCCGCAGCCCAACCGCGCCCCGAACCGCGCCAAGCCCACGGGTGGCGGAGGTCTGCCACCAAGGCGTCGACTCGATGCTGGCCGCAGTCCGCGCAAGAGCAGCACCAAGGAGGCACCACCCGCCTCCGAGGAGCCTTCCACACGACGCCAAGCCGTCCCCCCGAAGCCTCCACCCGTCCAACCCGTCGACAAAAACGTCGCATCGCCTCCATCGCCCGCACCTCGAGCAGCGCCTGCCAAGGCAGATACGGCGAAGTCTTCGCCCCAGTCTTCGTCCCAGGCACCCCGCGGTCGCAGCCTGCGGGACAACGACCTGGCGGCCTGGGAATCAGTGCTTAGAGACAAACGAGGCGACGCGATCACAGCCGCGCTCGTCGCACAGGCCGTTGTGGCCAGCAGCGGCCCTGGACGTGTTGCGCTGGCGTTTCGAAACCGCTTCTACGCCGACAAGGCCCGCGATGGCGGCACCTTGCGCGTGCTTCGCGAGTCCGCCGAGACCGCTTTTTCCGGCAGCTACGTGGTCGAGATCGCGGGCATAGACGATCGCGCACGAACCGACAGCCTCGCGGGACGCCGGGCGGCCGAGAGCGAGCAGGTCCGACGCCGGGAGCTTGAGGCGCTGCGTACAGACGAACACGTGCGGCGGGTCGTCGACGTCTTCTCGGGCCGCATTGCCCACGCCGTGAGTGAGACCGACATCGGCGACGCTGCCGAGGAGGGCTGATGGAACTGCCTGCCGCACTGCAGCGCTTGTCGGCCTTGTTGGCGCGCTTTCCCGGGGTCGGCGACCGGACCGCGTTGCGTCTTGCGTTTCACGTGCTCGCCGACGGTCGTGACAACGCCACAGCGCTCGCCCAAGCCCTGCACGCGCTTCACGACGGTGTGCGCTTCTGCAGCCGTTGCCACAATCTTGCTGCGGGAGAGCTCTGCGCGATCTGCGCGGACCCACGGCGCGATGACGGCAGCATTTGCGTCGTCGAGTCGGTCCCCGACCTGCTTGCGATCGAACGATCGTCGACATTTCGCGGTCGTTACCATGTTCTGCATGGGGTGCTTTCCCCGCTGCGAGGTGTCGGCCCGTCGGAGCTGCACCTGGACAGCCTCGTCGCTCGCGTCGATGTCGAACAACCTGCCGAGCTCATTTTGGCGGTGCCCGTGTCGGTGGAAGGCGAGGCAACCGCCTCGTACATCCAGCGCCTCGTTCGTCGCGAAGGCCTCTCCCTGACACGAATAGCGAGCGGAGTGCCGCAGGGGGCTGAGATCGAATACCTCGACGCAGCGACCATCGGCCGTGCGCTACTGGCGCGGATGCCCTTGTAGGCCCCGCAGTTGGTGAGGGCGATTCTGTTGCAACCTGCCCTTGCCGCACCGCGTCATTTGCATGGCTGACAAGCCCTCTGCAACGCGTTGATTTGTCTCTGAGTTCCAGTGATCACGCCGACTTCGCCTTGCCAGTTGGAATGCTGCGGTGCTATCCTGTGTTGTCGGCGTAGGAAGTGGATTTCCACGGCGCAGTCCCGCGAATGCTGCGTCGAGTCGTAGCCATTTCGTCAGGGCTGCCGTACCAGCCAGGGGCATTCTCCGCACCGGGCACGCTGTCTTCACCGGGAGTCGCAACGATGATGTTCAAGATTGGCGATCGTGCGGTCTATCCCGGCCAAGGTGTCGCGGAAATTACCGGGATCGAAAGCAAGCAGATCTCCGGTACGACCGTGGTCCTGTACATGCTTCGCGTGCTGGATACCGATCGCAAGATCATGATTCCCGTGTCCAAGGTGAAGTCGGTCGGCCTGCGCAAGGTCATCTCTGACGAAGACGTCGAGCGTGTCTTTGACGTGCTTCGCGAGCGCACCAAGACGGTCGATCGCCAGACGTGGAACCGCCGTTACCGGCGCTACGTCGAGAAGATCAACACCGGCTCGCTGTTCGACATCGCCGAAGTGATGCGCGACCTGAGCCGCCTCAAGTACACCAAGAACCTCTCGTTCGGTGAGCGCAAGATGCTCGACCAAGCACGCACACTGCTGGTCAAAGAGATCTCCGTGGCGCGCAACGCGACCGAAGAGGACGTGATCGAAGAGCTTGAGCGCATCATCGACTCAAGTCAGGGCCAACGCACCGCCGCGTCGGCCTGATTCGACTCCAGCAGTCTCACCCCACCCTCCGTATCAAGTCTCGGCGGCCTTCGGTCGTGCGGTTGTGTACGTCCAAGCGATGCGCGCGGCGAGCCTTGCCGTTGCCCCATCACGGTCGTAACGCGGGTTGAGCCCGTAGATCCCAACCTGGGTCGGACAATCGAGCTGGCGAAGCGTCGTCACGGCCTGCAAAACAGCGCTCGGATGCACGCCGACAGGTGAAGGTTCGCTCACGCCGGGAGCTACCGATTGCGAAAACGCGGCCATGTCGACCGAGATCGTCACGGCATCGTGCCCGTCACCGAGCGCCTGGATCGCCGCGCACAGCTCGGCAGCGGCCGCGCGTGGGTCTCGTTCGATCTCCTCCCACAAGACCGTCGTTGCGCCCTGGCTTTGCAGGAACTGCAGGTGCTTGTCCGCCGAGTCTGCCCGCTGAACGCCCCAAACAACCAACGATCCGCCATCGAGGCGCGCAGCTGATTCCAACAAGAGTCGCCGGACTCCCGCGCCGGCATGCGGTTCGCCCGACGCCAGGTGCACGTTGGGGCGACTATCGATGCATACATGAGCGACGCGGAGCTTGCGCTCGTCCTCGGCCGATCGCTTCAGCCACCTGACGAGGCCCATTATCTCGCCGTAGACGTGATCGTGGCCGCCACCAACGACGACGAAACGAGCGCTGTTGAAGCGATCCCGCAGCACATCGATGACCTCGGTCAGCCGCGCATGGGTTTCATTGGTGCGGGCCGCGCTGACCATATCGCCAGCGTCGAGAATGCTGCCCGCCTTGATCGCCTCGGGCGCATGCATCCGCCAGAAGTAGTCGCGAAACCGCTGCGGCCCCTCGATAGCGCCAAGTCGGCCGCCGAATAGCCCCACGCCCCGATCGTCGGACACGCCGACAAGCACAGTGCGCACGATGTCCTCTTTGGGATCGCCATCGAGCGCGATCATGCGCGCCGCAAGCCGCGGATCATCGCGCGTTCGGACCTTGGCCAGGGGGCTGCGCGCGGTATCGCTGCGCATGTACTTCAGGGTGTCATCCGCCACAGCTGCCTCGCTCGCCACCCGCTACTTTCGACGTTTCTTGCGCCGCGCCGGGTCCTTGGGGGTCTTGTCGTTCGGGTCGTTCTTCTCAGCGCCCACAGGTGCATTGTAGGACTTGGACCGGCGGTCTTCTTGCTCGAGCAGCGTTTTCATCCGATCGAGCTGCTTGACGCTGCGTTGCACCCACTGGCCGGTCTGACCCATGCGCTGCGCCAACTCGATGTTTTTCTTGAAGACCACGACAGCCTTCTTCGCGAGCGTGCGCGTGTGCTTCCAAAGCTCCTCTTTGTAAGCAGAGACCGTGTCCGCATCGAGGTCGGTCGGGACCTCAGCCGCATAGATGTCGTCGATCAGCCGGGCGTACAACGTGCCGATCTCGTAGCCCGCCGCGAGCGACCACTTCTTGTCGTGAAGTCGAACACATCGGAAATACTGGTTCTGTGCCTTGAGGAAGAGCTGCGCCTTGTCCTCGAGCTCCTTCTGCATGCGCTCAACAGGGAGCCGAAATTTGATGGTGGCAAAGAGCTCCCGGTAGATCTCGCCACGCTCGTAGTAAGCGCGCGCAACCCACGGGCTCTCAGCGACCAAGCGCACCTCCCGATGGTTGTTGTAGATGCGCTGCACCTTGCGAAACGTCTTGTCAGCCTCGTGCGGACGCCCGCCCTGTCGCAGCGCAATGCCCTTGCGCGCGGTGGCCTCGAGCTGATCGAGCAAACCGAGCTTGCCCCCGATGATGCGCTCAACCTCCGGCCCGTCGAGCTCCGCATCGCCAAGCACCGCGCTGTAGATGGCGGCTGCATGATCGTATTTGCCTGCGTTGAAGAAGGACTGCGCCATCAAGAAGACACTATCGCGCGCATCTCGCGTGCCGACCCGCCGCCGCGTCGCATCCCGAAATCGCACCACAGCCTGGTCGAACTTGCGCAGCGCGAAGTAACAGAGGCCGGCATTGAACTGCGTCGCGCCGAGCCGCTCATCGGCCGGAAACTCGCGCGCCAGGATGTCGTAGAGCTCGGCCGCACGCGGGTACTTCTTGGCCTGGTATGCGTCGGTGGCGTCTTTGTAGAGCAGCTCAAAGTCGCGGACGTATACCGTACGCCCTTTGCCCGAATCGACGTGCTTGATGACCATCGGGTCGAGCTTGACGACCTTTTTCTGGGCGCCGCCGCACGCGACCGACGAAACGCCGACGAGCGCTGTCAGGAAAGTGCCGAGAATCGATCGTGTCACGTTCACCCACCCATCGAGCCGCATTTGCGCAGTTGCGTCAACAAGGGGGGAATGTGTCTTGGCAGACGGCGCCTCGATTCAACGCGGTCCTGGCCAAGCCCTTCAAGTGGACCTACGCCGGCAAGCCGCTTG
>CAZLMW010000015.1:15590-88235 GCA_964560875.1 uncultured Enterobacteriaceae bacterium | reverse complement strand
ACCCAGAGTACCGTCCACGCGCACGGCACAGGGTACGGATTGGATGTTGCGGCACCGACCAACGTCGGGTTCCATTGCGGCCGTCGTGACGCAAGCGGTCGCTATCGTAGCTCGAATGGCAGGGGCAGGTGCCTGGGCCAACGAACTGGACCTCATTTCGAGGGAAGCGATCCAGCAAGGGGGCTACGAAGAGGCCTACCTACTCTTGCAGAACTTTGACTTGGACGCGGATCCCCCGGATTTGGACAATCCGTCCCAGGAACTCGTCGACCTTCGGAACGCGCTCGCGACTGGCAGCTCGACGAACAAGTGGCTGCCGCTGCGGCTTGACGGAGCGTTGGCCGCAGTGGACCTCACTGACCCGGGTATTGAAATCTCGCACTTCGGACCGTTGGGCGCAGATCTACTATTGCGATACCGGCCAGTCTCAAGATTCACTTTGCCACTGCGGTGGCGGTTAGGTCGTGCTGCACTCAACTCCGCGAACATCCAAGTAATCGAGGTTGCTCCGTCGAGCGGAGAGTCCGTTCGAGCGACGCTTGGCGTGGGTGTCCTCTTTCAGCTCTTCCTCGCAACGGTCCAGCGAACCGATTCGAAGATGGCAATTCCACTCGGCAGCTGCTGGTCCGAAATGATAGAGCTGCTACACGACCTAGGCAGGCTGCCGACGTTGAGTATCAGATTCAGTCCGAGCGCGATGGCCGATTTCCTAAAGCGGCAAGACTTGCTCGGCACCGCTATTCGGGAACTCCCGAGTCAGGCCAAATCGGTCGCCGGCTACGTCGGTATGATGGGACTACTGTTGCGGATTCTTCTAGTCCGACGAGATATCGCACGGTGGAGAAAGCGGCGGCACGATGGGGAGGAGAGACTCTTCTCCCCAGACGACCGGCTTCGTGAAACGGGCATATGGTTCTCCGATTGCTTGGAGCAGCTCTCCACAGTGGCCGGCAACGCGCATCGGCGAGCCAAGCGGGACGGACACAGCACTGAGAAGGAAGCCCTCGACACCACCAGTGGATATTCGAAATCCGTGCAGTTCTCCGAGCATCAAGCAGTCGTTCACGTGTTGGCCTTGCTGCCTCCGTTCGAAATATTTGATTCCGAGGTTTGGCGCAACGAATCAACGCTGGTCGCCGACGCAGAGCTACAGCTGCGCCGTGGCGACGAATAGCGAGAACCATGAGTGATGAACTGCGATGGATGCTTGCGGCTTGCGCGTTGACTTGGCGGTTCGGCAACAACGTCACGAGCCCGGTACAAACGTTCTGGAGGGAGTCTCACGGCCAAGCGATCTCGGATTTCGCATCGAGCCAACTGGGATGTCCCAGAGAACTTTGCCTAGAGGCGTGGCATGCGCTTGAAACCAGCAGGCGCAGCGACCGTCCCGATCGTCTACTAGTGTCTCTCGTTGACCGTCTGGTGACGCAAGTTAACGGGCGTGCAACGGTGACATCGCCACGGCTTTGGCGATGGTCTGCCGGTCTGCTGGGTGCGGATCTAATCACCGCGGTTTCGGCACTACCAAACAGTCCAATCGAGGTCGACATCGTCGGTCAGAGCCATAGGGGGCGTTCGGTCGATGCGCACCTCCATCTGGGTGCGCTGCCCAGCCGTATCAGTGGTTGGTGCGCGAAGGTCTGGCGTCCGGCGCAGAATCAGCCTGGAAGACGAGATGCAGCTCGCATCACCCTCAATCGAATACTCGCGACGGACGACCTGACGACTTTCGGGCGCTGCTTGGCAAGCCTGATCGTAGACAAATGCGCCGGAGGTCAGTTGCAACACGACGCGCTGGCACTGCTGTCCTCCGTCGGGCGATCGAAGCGCGGCCTCCTGCCCGATGACTTGGAGTCGGTCCTCCGAGGATTCTATTCGTCTCATCGAAGCGACGTCGCTACTGTATGGATGAAGTGCGGCGTCCGACGTCGAACCGATCCCCTCGAACAGGCGTTCGAACTAGAAAGAAGCTTTCTGTTGTCGGCTTGCAAGAGAGCGTGCTTTGGCGATTTGAACGATGCTCGTTTGTTCTGGGCGTATGTACAGCTTCGCTCAGAATTCTTGGCGGTTACCGCTACACGCCCGCGGATGACAGGATTGGGAGAGTTCACTCGCCACTACGGCTATTATCGCAAGGCGGTTTCGCGCCCGGGCTCGCGTGCGGGAACGCCGCCCGTATACCGTGTCCCGACAGGGATCTCGCAGTTTGACCTGCGGGTGAAACCGCCGTTGACGGAACGCCCAACACTCCGGAACGCCGCCGGCAACGACCGGCAGGTGAACGTGTTCTGCTCTGTGCAGCGGAAGGCTCCACAGCACCCGGCCGTCGGCTCAGGCTTCGGCTTGCTGGAGCAACTGCGTGATGCGCGAGCAGCTGCCGGGTACGTGCGCCACGTAGCTAGCCGGCCGGCCGAAAGATGTTCCACGGGGCTTTCGGGCGTTGACGTCCTGAGCCGCGAACGGGGCTGGCACCCCCGCTGCTGGCGTCCCTATTACGCAGCCGCGGCACAAAATGGTCTTCAGGTCGCAATGCACCTCGGCGAGGACATGGACGATCTAGTTACCGGCCTACGACTCATCTCCTCCGCATTGGACATGTTTGCGGAGCTGGGAGTTCGGAAGCCACGCCTCGGTCACGCCCTCGCAATACGAGTAGATGTTCGCGCTTGGTATGCACGACGCGGTCGCATGGCAGCACATCCTTGGGAGCAGGTATTGGATCTTCTTTGGGCACGCAAGACGCTTACTTCGCGACGTGACCGCCAGTGGCTTGAGTCTCTGTTCCGCGGCTGGCACGACACGCCTGCCTTCCGCGGTTGCCAGGTCGGCACGAGCATGGCGACCTTCGCTTCCCGCTTCGTGGCCAAGACTCCGCTTTGTCCGACATGCGGTGCAAGTCAGCGCCGGTTGCGCCACGAAGGGCTGACGCATCTTGCACGGCCTTCTTGCATGGCCGACACCGACGGGCCGTTCGCACAACTGGGCAACCGGTGGTTCGAACTGGTAGAGGCCCTGCAGCTGAAGGTTCGCAACCGCGTGGCGTCGGAGGCGATCGTCGAAATATGCCCTTCTTCGAATGCCGCGGTCAGTGGACTTGGAAGTTCGTGGGCCTTGGACCAGAAAGGCCGTGGCTGGCTCGGTAAGCCGGCGCTTCGCTGCGTCTACGGTTCGGATGATCCGGGCCTCCTAGACACCGACATTCGCATCGAGCGCGCATTGGCAGGGGTATAGTTCGTCATGAAAGGACTCCACACCAACACGACGAGCCGCCGAGACCTATTTGGCAGTGCCCTTGCTAAAGCCGGCGAGTCGGCGCGACGGATCCAGATCGCCGTGGCGTTCTTCACGGACGACCGCCTGATTCGTGCCTGGTCTGAGCGTTCGAAGTCAGTCTTGTTGCTCGTCCGCCTGGGCTTCCCGACAAACCCCGACGCACTCCGTCGCATCCTCGGAATCGAGGGGGTCCAGGTCAAGTTCGTCACCGACCGACGGTTCCACAGCAAGCTCTATCTGTTCGACAACCACCTCGCGTTCGTCGGCTCGTCGAACCTGACGCGCAGTGCCGTCGCGACAAACCAAGAGGTAAACGTCGCTATCGACGCAGAGGACCCGAGATGTGACGAGCTGGTCGCCCTCTTCATCGAGTACTGGGACGCCGCTGAGGTCCTGACCGATCAGGCGCTTGACCAATACGAGCGAATATACCGCCGTCTGGCCACGCGCATGGAAAACGACGGGCGTGAGCATCAGCGGGCGGTCGTAGATGAGATTGGCGACATCCAGATCGGCAACTACGTCCGGCCCGGTACCAGCAAGCAGAAGACCCAGCTCGAGACCCAGCTGGCCACCTACCGTGACGAGTACCAAGCATTCCTGGCCGCGTTCCGAACCGTCCAACGAGTCTACGAAGAGGTTGGGCTGAGGCGCTGGAACGACGATGAGTTGCCTTTGCTTCTGGAGATCGACCGCTTCGTCGTCTGGGTGCGCGAGGCTCATGCACCTGTGGACAAGTGGCGCGAACCGATCGCCCTGATCGGAGCCGAAAGAGATGACTTCATTCGGGAACTCATCGCCGAATGGGAACACGCCAGATGGCCAGCTCACGATCGAGAGGCCGCACCTCGGTGGCATAGGGAGGTGAGAGCCGTATTCGTCGACCAGAAGACGACGATGAAGGCCGAATTTGATGAGTTGGTGCACGGCCTTGCCCAGGTGCACGCGTTCTACGACCGCCTCCGCTTCTTCAAGGGGGGTCACGACACGCACGTCAAGGCTTTCAAGGCGGCCAACGACGTCGACCGGGTCCGGCGAACACTCTCCTACCTGCTATTTGGCCGAGACGAGTACGTCGAGCGCCTCTGTCGGACCATCTACGATCCACGGTGGCGGCTCTCAGAATTCGGTGCCAGCGCCGCGCAAGAGCTGCTCGGCCGCGTGAACAACGACGGCATACCCGTGTTCAACGACCGAACGCTCAAGGCGCTCCACTGGCTCGGTTTCGACGTGAAGCCACGGGGAGGCTGACGGGTGTCCGCACGAAGGATCGATTGGGGCGACTTGCGAGAAACGCTGCTGCGCTGGCAGACATCTCATCTGGAAGCCGACGCGACAGCCATCGTCTTGCTCGTTGAGCCCGCGATGCGCGGCTGGATCCATGCCATCGGCGTGGACAGGGCCGGCATCGAAGATCACGTTGCGGACGCACTCATCAAGCTGCTCAAGAGCAAGGTGCCAACCGCGATGCCGAAACCCGCGAGCTGGGCGCGGTCCATCCTGATGAGCGTCTTGCGCGACAGGTGGCGCAAGAAGTACCGCCGTCGGGAACTGGCCGAAAGGGCGACGGCGCAGGGCAAACTCGTCGCGGGGCAAGCAGTCTTCTCTTCCGCGAGCACTCACCCTCCGTCCGATCACGTCGGCGCCGAAGAGCTGCAGCGGGCGCTGGAGCATTTGAGCACGGCCGAGCGGGTGGCAGTCATCCTGGACTCGGTCCCCGCTTGGCTGCCGATGTCGGATACCAGGTGGCTCGCCGAACGTGCGAGGTTGTCCGAACAGGAGATTTCGGCACGTCTTGCAGGGGGGCTGTCACGCGCGGCGGCTGCATCGCTGTACTTCGGGGAGAACGAGAGTCATCGGCTCACCGATCGATTTCGCAAAGTGGTTTCGAGGGCGAGGAAGCGAGCCGAGCAAGCTGACGATGAATCCAATCGTGTCGGAAGCGGGGAGTGGGAGCAGTGATCCACCGAATGCGTGAACGGAAGGGACGCAAGGGGGTGTGGAAGCACTTCTACGACCCGAACGAAGCTTGGCAGCGATTTGCCTCGTGCAACATCGACGCGCTGCGTGATGAGGCGCATGCGGCCGGAGCTCCACGCCCGTACGACCGGGAGGCCGATGTCGAGGCCATGCCTTTGGGCGCTCGCGGGAAGCTCGGCGACCACCATGCGGAGTACTACGCGCCCGTCTACCTCGAAGAGGTCCGCACGACGCCGTCCAAGCGCCAGAGTCCTGGGTTGATCCAAGGCGAGTTTCGCCAGATGGGAGTGTCTCCACATGGCGTCCAGTGGTCGCGTGAGTTGAGGAAGAAACCGCATGTTATCACGGCGTTCCGTCCACAGCTCGCGACTAACCGCCCCGGCACAGACGAGGACTATGCCGAGACGGCGCTTCGACGGCTCGAGGGGCACTGGCGGGCGGCACGAAGGAGGCGAAAGTGACTGACATCAGCCTCAACTTCGATCGAGTCGCCGGGCCCCTGTTGGGCATCGATCCTGCGGAAGAGTCCGCGTTGGCACGATGGGAGACGTACGTCCGAGCGCTAACTGCTGCCGAGCGACAGTCGGCACTGGATTCCCTGCGCGGCCGAGAATTGATCGACCTGTTCGTGCAACGCATGGTGGAAAGCGAGGAAGTCGCGGTGGACGCGATGCTGGCCGTCCACGAAGCCTCCGTCCTGTCATGGCTGCTCGGCGATGAGACCACCATGCTCGTGTGGCTCGGCGATCTCTCGAGCGCGTCTCGCCTCGCCCCCCCTAACTGGTCTGCAGGCGAGTCCATTGCCGCGATGCTGGCCAAGCGGAAGGACCTGCCGGCCGGCGCAAGGCGGGCATGGTCCAGCATCGCTGGTTCATTCTCTCAGGCGACGCTGTCTGCGGCCCCCCCCATACACTCCGCTGCGAGCACTCTCGCAGGTCGCGTCGTCCACTCGCTGAAGCCGACGCTGCAGAGCGGCACAGCTTGGACCCTCGCATTCAGGCTCTCGGTACAGCCGCCCAAAACAACGACAGCAAGAACCGAGGCTCTCGGCTATGCCACCCGTTTCAGTCGTCCATCGTTGGCGACGCTGGCGGGACAGCCACCCGGGCAAGAGAATGAGATCCGCGTTCCGCCACAGGTACCGCCTCCGGAGTACCGCGTGTTTATGGTTTCGGACAAGCACCGCGACGGGGATGAGATCACGGCCGACACCGCCAAGCCTCTAGAAGTCGCGTGGGAGCTTGAAGAGGGCGAATCGCAGGTCATCGTCGTGGTCGTCCTGCACACGGCCCTTCCCGAAACTGCGACGCTGGCCAACGTACTTGCTCACAGCGAAACAGACGCTGTCGCAGTCCACGTGACGCGGCCTCCGAATCGCAGTTCCAAGTAGCGTCGGGAGCATCGTCGAAGACAGCCGACAACCCCTCCGCGTCCTACTTCATGAACTCGCGTCGTCGGGGTTGGTAGGGCGTGAATAGAACGTGCGACGTGCGCGTATCGCCAAGGTCCAGAACCAAGCGCAGCAGAAGCGTTGTGCGCTGCCAGCGACAGCGGAGGAGGAGCCGTGGTCGAACACCCATCGATTCGGAATCCGCACTTCCAAGCAGCGCTGATAGAGCATCGCCGTTACCAGCAATCGGCGACCGCGGACGGCCCACCGCGACAGTCATCGAAGATGCGAGCGAAGGCCTATGAGTTGAGTCGCCGCGGGCACGTCGCCGCTTCCCACCAGCTGTATGCCGAGGCACTCGAGCTCTTCGGTGCTAGCGACGACTCGGCGGCCGCTGCTGCCGCTGCCTACGACCTCGCCGCGAGCCACCTCGAGAGCACGGCCGCGGACGGACGGTCGGGCGCCGTCCGCGCGTGGAATCTTGCTGACCGTGCGGAACACAGCCGCGCCCGACAGCGCGACCCGATCCGCCATGCCTTGACGCTGGATTTGAAGGCGAAGATCGCCCGAACGATTCACGAGCTCGGCCTACGGCTGCCAGGCGACGTCGACGCGGCCGAGGCAGCTCTGCAGTGTCACATCCAAGCAATCGCCATCGTCGAGAACCTGGGCCTGCCTCTCCGCGGTCAGGCGGCGACCATGCGGCTGCACGAGGCCAACACATTCCGTTCACTCGGTAGAGAACTTGAGGCGCTGAACGCGCTCGAGTCCGCTCACACCCACATCCGGCATTACCGCGACGAGATCGGCGACGGACTCGACGGTTATGGCGTCCTCGACATCCCAGTTGCCACCGACGCAACCATTGGCGTGACACTCGCCGAGGTGCTCCTGAGCCGAGGCCGGAAGAAGTCTCTGTCCAGGATACTTGCGTTGTGCCAGCAAGCTCAGGCTTCTGCGGAGGGACGACAGGATTTGGCTGTGTGGGCACAACTCGTCCGCATCTCTACACTCCAGCGGCTCGGCGACGAGAAACAGCAGGGAATCGCCCAACAGGAGTTCAACCACCTCTCCGAGACCAGACTCCCAGCTCGCAGCCTGGCGCAGTTCGCAAGGGTTGCGGAGCTGCTGGACAACCCGGCCGAAGGCTGCCGCGCGATGCTCGCCCTGGCCCACAAGCTCGTCGGCGAGAGAGCCGATGCCTCAGCGCAGCAGGCCGCGGACCGCATTGCCTACCACGCCCAACGTGCGGCGGCCGTGGCTGCCAGGATGGCGGCGGCCGCCGGGGATCCTCTGCAGGCCTTCCTTGCCCTGGAGGTGGCGTGCGGTTTGCGGATGCACGACGAAATCACGTCGTACTTCCATGCACCACGCTCGCGCGTCGATCAGGAACTGCAACGAGCCAACTCCGTGTGGTCGCAGATTGCATCATTCATGCAGTGGCTCTCGATGCTCGTGGCTCCTATGCCCACTGAAGTCGCGAAATCGGTCCTCTCGCGCAACATCGACCAGTTCGCCGACCCCGGTGGAAAGAATGCGCCTGCATTCGAACAACGTGGTCTCGTGTGGAGTCTTGACCGGCTCAAGCAAGCTCGAGAGGCGGCTTCGCCCAGCGGCCTGTTGGACCGCGCCGCGACTCAAGCAAGCGAAGTTGCTCAAGCGCTCGAGCGACAGCTCGTTGCGCGCGACCCAGAGTTCTCTCGGAGATCCAAGGCCTGGAGCTGGCCTCTCGATCGCCAGCGCCTCGTTGGCGGGCTGCGTGACAACCCCGGCACCGTGGTCGTTCATGCCTCATGGCAGTCCGATCTGCTTCTGCTCGCGGCCTGGCTCGACGCCGGCGACCTGCAGTGCTCGTCGCTGATCGTCCCCGTTGGACTCGACGAAGCTCTCGCACTCCGGCCGACGGCGGACTGGACCGCTGTAGACGAGGCACGGAGCCAGGAGCGCCAGCTGCGGGAGTTGGTCAACATCGATGTGGGTCCACTGCTCGATGACTGCACCGCGGCTCACGTGTGCGTGATTCCGTCCTTCCTTGCCTCGTGGATCCCGTGGCCCATTGTCGGAACTTTGGGAGCGACCCTGCTCGACCGGTTCGAGTCCATCTCCCAGACGTTCAGCTTCACGAACCTCGAGTTTCGGCAAGCTCCGCGGCCCGCGCGCATTGGCACATTGGTGGTCGCGCCGGGGAACGCGGTCGTAGAAGGCGGCACGACGGGACACGAAATCGCCTTCCAAGCTTCGCTTCCGAACGAAGAAGCACTTCTGGGCGCTGACGCGACGGTGAAGCGAGTGCTCGACCAGGCCCTGCACCACGATGTCGTCACCTTCTTCTGCCACGGGCTTCACGGTGACGAGCTGGACGATGGCGGCCCAAACCCCATGCGCCCGGACGAAGGCGCACTTGTGCTCGCGGACGGTCACATGCGCCCCAGCGCTGCGACCAACGCGTTCGAGGGGGCCGAACGCGTGGAGCTCTGGGCGTGCCGCAGCGGTGTCAATCTGCCCGTCGATCCCATGGGCGCGGGCGTGCTCGACGATGGGTTCGGACTCGACGCGTCGATGCTGCGCTTGGGGGCGCGGACCGCGATCGGGTCACTGGTGCGCGTACCCGACGTGGCCGCCGGCCACCTGCTCCGCCGCCACCGGCAACACATCTCGGAAGGCAGCCGACCGGACGTAGCACTCGCCCGAGCGATGCGATGGTGGCGAGACGAGATGTGCGCGAGGCTGCATGATGCAGCGTCCGGCCGCACGAGGCGCGAAGCAGAACTGGCGATTGCCGAAGTGTTGGAAGTCGAGCACGACGAGATCACTAAGCTCTGTTTTCTCGGCCGCTCTCGCCGCACGGGGAAGCTCTCGGCTGAAGACGTCACATCGCTACTGCACAACCTGTGCGGCATCCACGCCTGGGGGATGTATCGGTTCCTCGGAATCTGCGAGCGACGGCCGAAGGGCCGGTGGAATCCAGAACTCGACCGTCCGCTTACTGACGCTGAGGCGGTAGACATCGATGCGCTTATCAACAGTGCGACAGCAGAAGACCCCTCGCCGGTCGGCGATGACCCCGAGCCTTGGTGCGCCGCCGCCCGCGCACATCGGCCGGGTGAACCCGTGTCGGCCGAACTAGCGCTCGATGTGGCCCGCGGCTACCTCCGCCGGCAGCGTGGCTCGTTCGTTCTCAACGTGTGCCGGGCGCTGGCGTGGCTACTGGAGGCCGAGGGCAACCCTGACCTGTACGGACAACAGGCAACGTTACTCAGGGTCGAACAGGCGTGGCTGTGGTTGGAACTACTACGCACCGACGGCTGGTGGCCGCATCCCATCTTCCGCCCGAGACCTAACCGCGCGTACCTCGCGCGATTGGGTGGCACGGTCGCTCGCACCTCGACAGCTCGCGAACTGGTCACGCGGGCTTGGTGTGCATTCCTCGCCGCGCCCTATGTGGAACAGGAGGCAACCAACGAGGCGTGGGAGCGCCTGTTCAACGATTCGATGGCGGCGACGCTCGCCCTGCCGCCAGACACCGTGGAAGGGCTTCGCTGCCGCACCGGCCTCAGCGAACTTCTTGCAGAGTGCGACCCCACGCTCTCGGAGTTGCCCAACGGGCTCGACGTACGCTCGTACTTCGCACACGTCGATGCTGAGGAGATCCTGTACTGGCTGGCGCGGCTCGACACAGCCTGCTCGCTCATAGCGATCCGAAATAGCGACGCCCCGAATCGAATCCCGACGCGCGTGATGTCCAGTCGCGTAGCCGCCGCGATGTGGTTTGCGAACGGTCATGCTGCGGCGATGGATGGCGTTGCTGTCGACGCTTCGACACAGGCACAGACCAACATCGTCAACCATCTGGAACGACAGCTCTGGGGCGCGCCGGCCGACGGCGGCGAGCGCGTGCGCTCACAACCCGGAGCACCCGGCGACAGCTGGCACACCGTCGTCGGCGCTTACATTGTGGGCGCTCTACGGCAGCCAGAGCAGCAGCTGTCGGTACCTCACCTGCTCGCCTCCCTGGGGATGGGCGCGGACCTGCACGTCACGGCACAGATGCAACTCGCCCGCCTGGCACGAGGGCAAGCAGCCCCGCAGCCACTGCGTCCGTGGACCGACGCGCGGGATCTCTCGACCGCTTCCGAGGTGCTACGCGAGATCTTCGAGCGCCGGCCCGCGGTAAGTGAATTGGGGGCAGCGACAGGTGGAGCCTCGCACGCTGTACGCAAGTCGGCTGTGGAGTGGCTCGGCTTCCCAGATTCGGTCGCGGATTTCGGTCTGTGGACAGGCGCACTCGTCGTCCAGCGCCGGCTCCCCAAGGCTCTGGTCCACAGCGTCCCGTTCGGGCTCGAGCTCGCGATGCTGCGAATGGAGCAGGCTGGCGCGGAGTCGGCCCGCACGGTGGATCGCATCTACGGCGACGTGGCCGCTCGGCACGAAGAGGCAGCGACTCTGCCGCCCACATCGCTAGTTGTTCCGAATCGTCGGCTGCTCGACCACGAGGGGGCCCTGAACGGCCTGAAGACGGGTGCCGCCGTGCTGGGAGTCGTCTTCGGACCGTACGGCGAAGTCGCGCTGATGAGCTTGTTCGGGGGCGGGTCCAAGCCAGTCACCAGAACGTGGATGTCGGAGCCGGGCAAGGCTCAGGAACTCCGAGTCACAGTAGGCCAACTCATGCGGCAGCGTGGGGTCGAACACTCGCAGACGCGTCAGGCGCTCTTGGAAAAGCTCACCGATGAATTGTCGGGAGGTCTAGAGGCCGTTCTTGGCGATCCGTCAGACACCGACGCCACAGACCTGCTTGTACTTGCTCCTGGACCGCTGAGGGCGTTGCCGTGGAGCGGCCTCCCGGCCGGAAGCCACCGACTGTTCGAACGATTCGCCTCGGTGCGCCTGCTGCCGACCCTCGATTTCGCCACGCACGCGCACCCGGGGGCGGCTTCGTTACCCGATACCGTGGAGATCTGCGTCTCTCCCACCGACGCGATTCGTCAGCGCGGCCCGCTGACCACGTATATCGTCGATCAGCTGCGACGTGCCCGCCCCAAAACGATCACGATCGGCCCGAACGCCCAGCGCGCGCTGACTGAGGAACTGATCGCACAGGGGCGAGCCAACCGCTCCTCGCTCCAAGGTCTCCGCGTCACGGGAGCTGCGCCGGACACCATCCCGAGCCCCAGCGCTGGAGGTGTGGTCTTCGGGAACCAAATGCCCTTGCTCCCCGGCAACGCTCAGCAGTTGTATGTCCCGTCGGGAAGATGGGCAGAGGTCTGGGCGGCTACTACGAGTGACGACCGAGCGGAGGCTGTCTCGGCAACCGCCGAGGACAGAATGCCACCGCTCCCCCGGACGCTGCTCGAGTCTGGTTTTGCCGGTGTGCAGGACTTGGCTTGGCAGGTTCCCGACTATGTCCAGGCCGTCCTTGTCGAGGCATGCGCCGTGTTCCGCGACACTTTGGGAATGGACGCCTGCCATGCTTCCAATGCGGCTCAGCGCGTGGTGCGGTGGATATTGGAAGAGGTTCGAGGGCCAACGGAAGCCCCCACGACCTGGGAAGAGGCCCTTCAGCGACTGGATGAGGCGCGGCGGCGTGCCTACGCAGACCAAGCCCCTGGTTGGAAGCCTATAGCGTTCACTGCCGCTGAGTGGACCTGGCTGCAGCAAGAGATCGATGAGCAAGTCTGGCTCTTCATGACGGACCCCGAGAACGTGGTAGCAGTCCGTTGGTGGGGTGCTTGACTCGCGATCTGTCATGGGGCCCGGATTCCCATGCAGGTCTTTCCAGCAGAGTTGGACGGCAACACATCTTTCGCCTGGTCGCGATGACGCGCGGCGTCGGGCGAGACTCCGCGGGAAGCCGCGCTTCAAAGCGGCAATTCCATCTGAGAATCCTTCCGATCTGCAGCTACGGCTCGCCCAAGCAGTTCAGCCATGAAGTGTTCCGCAGCCAGGTCATTCTGCGTCGTGGCCGCCGCCAAGTACTCATCCAGTCCCGGCGGCTTGAGCCGCATGAGCTCCGCCAGCTTCGAGAGCACCATGTTGGCGCAGGCCTTGTTGTCGCCAAGCGGGACCTGCACGTCGTTCTCCGAAAGCAGCTGCAACGGATGCTCTCGTGCACGAACGACTTGCCAGCCCAACTGCGACAGCTTCTGGGTCTTGGCGCGGTCCCGTGCCTCGTGATCGCGATGCCAATACGATCCATCGAACTCGACGATGATTTGGGCATCCCGAAGAATGATGTCGGCCGAGAGACGCCCGCCAGCATGCCATACCGCCTGATCACTGGGGTCGATCACGTGGAAGAGCGCCAGTTCGAAGGCCAGGTAGATCTCCTGTTTGGATCGCTGAACCAAAACGCAGCCAGGGCATCCTCTGCCGGCGGATGCTCTGTTGGCGACTGTGCTCTCCCATTCATGCTGAGGATTCGTCCTGCAGCGCCACCAGACGCGCCGATTGCTGCCCGGCCGAACACCGTCCGGCGTCAAGGGTCCGTTCTTGCTTGGGTGCCACTCCGCTGCAACTGCCGGGACTAGAGACGCCAGTGAAGTCTCCGGTGTTGCTTCGCGCCCCGAGCAGAAGGGGCAGCCGCTGCCGAGGGCGCGATTCCTGATCGTTGCGGTCCATAGATGCGCAGGATCGGTGGAACACCGCCAGCGAACCTTGAGATTGCTCGACGGCGTGACTCCGTCCGCGTGGACGGGTTCGTTTGCGGCGTCATCCCACTCACGGGACAGCTCGGGCATCAACGTCGCTAGCGAAGTGCTGGGCGAGGCCACGCGCCCCGAGCACACGGGGCACCTGCACAGCCCGGCGGCGCGATGCGAGATTCGGGCGCGCCAGACGTGCGTGGGATCAAGTCGGCAGCGCCACCATGCTTGTTTGGGCGAGTGCGGCCCGACGCGATCGATCCGAAGGTCGGTGTTCAAGTCGGGATGCCACTCCTCGGCGAACGCCATTCCCGAAGCAGCCAACGACCGGCAGGAAGGACAACGGCTGCCGCGGCGCGTTCTGTGGGCCACTCTCATCTGCCAGACATGGTCGGAGTCTACAGGGCACTGCCACCAAACCTCGCGGGCCGAGAAAGGCGTGATGTCAGTTGGAGCGCCCTCCCCGTTCTTGGTCGGATGCCACTCGGCCGCGACGGAAGGAAAGTTGTGTTGCAGATTGTAGTTGGGCGAAGCCTTGCGGCCCGTGCAGAACGGGCACCCCGTTCCTGCCAAAGCACGTCGTGCCACCGGAGCTTCCCACTCGTGAGCGGGATCTTGGCGACATCGCCACCAGACCTTCTTGTTCGAGCCGGGTGTGATCGCCGCGGACAAGCTCTCGCCGTTCTTAGCGGTGTGCCACTCGTCGGCCAACGCTGGGTACCGTGATTGCAGCGAGCGGCACGACGGACAACCGGCGCTCGCCCGCGTGCGAGCGAGAACGGACTGCCGCCATTCGTGATCCGAGCGAGTCGGACACTGCCACCACACGACGACCTTCGAGTGTGGCGTGACCTCGCCGGGCCTCAGCGGCCCGTTCTTTTCGGGGTGCCACTCAAGCGCGAGCACAGGGTCCGCGATTGCGAGGTTGCACGTCGATGTGGCGCGGCGCCCGGAACAGAACGGACAGCCGCTCCCAAGCCGGGTCCGGCTCGAGACAGCCGCGAGCCAAACATGAGCGTCGTCCTTTGCGCATCGCCACCAAGCTTTCTTCGTCGTTGTCGCGACGGTGTTCTCAGCTGTGTTGTCGTCGTTCAGCTTCGAGTGCCATTCGGCCGCCACCTCCGGGAAGAGTGTCGCAAGAGAGTTGGAGGGTGCGGCTCGCCGATTGGCACAGAACGGGCAACCACGGCCCTGGGCACGTTGGTTGACCGGCTTGCGCCAACGATGATCGTCGACCACCGGACAAGCCCACCAGACCTCTTTGTGGCTCCCGGGAGTCACGTCATCAGGCGTCAGCTCTTGGTTGCGTTCATGATCCCATTGGGCAGCAAGCTGCGGCAACACCGCGGCGAGAGAATTCGTCGTCGACGCACGCCTCCCTGAACAGAACGGACAACGGCCTCCAGACGCCCGCGTGCGGTTGTTGACTTGCGCCTGCCACCGGTGGTCCGCAGCCACGAGGCATCGCCACCAGACTTTCTTGTTGGACTTCGGCTTCACGTCGCGGGGGGTTAGGGGGGCGTTCCGTCCGACGTCCCATTCGGCCGCGATATCGGGATAGAGCGCCGCTAGATTGTTGTGCTTTGTTGGACGCAGGCCTGAGCAGTACGGACATCCGGAACCCAAGCGTGTTCTTGAGGCTGGGGAGGCCTGCCACGCGTGTTCCAGGTCCGACGAGCATGTCCACCAGACCTTTCGCGCAGAGCCAGCTGACAGGTCTGTCGGGCGCAGATCGCCATTCCGAGAACGGTCCCATTGCGCCTCGACACTGGGGAAGTTCGAGAGCGGCTTTCCTCGTCTTGGCATGGCCGAATCCCGCTTTCCGTTCTCGTGGTCACACGGCACTTGGCGTTCAAGTGTTCAAGTGGGCCGTCCCTTGTTCCTGCCGACGCGCCGCCACGGTGTCAATCGTCACAACAACGGGCGCCCGTTGCCACGAGCATCGGACCACCTCAGCGTCACGGATGCGCGTAACCGCTGATGGCCGGGTGGAGGGTGGAGCCCGACCCGAGCGCCGCTGGCAAACACCGCAGTCAGGGTTTCGGTGCCGTCGAACGAGGCTTTTGGCGATCCCGATTTGAATACCCCTCGATCACAAACGAGTTCGCGGCGCTTCGCAGACATGTTGGGCCGTCATCGAACGGGGGCTCCGAGACAGGTCACTGCACGCCCCTCAGATGGTCAATCGTTCCCAGCGCTGTCCACATCGGCCGGTTGCCGACGTCATCAAACTCACAACCTACCGCGAGGCAAGACATGGGCCGTCGAATCATCCTGGTCGACTTCACCTGGACCAGAGACAAGGATCCCCGCATTCCGCTGGGTCATGCCTCTCTCTTGGCCTCTCTGCGGGCGAACACGGACGTGGACACGCGGTCGCTCGTCGTGCCCGTCAACGTCGGCAACGTGTCACCGTCGGCGGTGGCGCACTGGGTGCTCAACCACATCGAGGACGTCAACCACAAGGACGTGGACGTCGCGCTCGGCGCATACGTATGGGGCGAAGGGCTACTCCGCAAGGTCATCGCCTGCGTCCGGGCTGCGGGCTTCGAGGGGCGCATCATCCTTGGCGGTCCACAGATCTCGTATAGCGGCGCGGGCTTGGAGCGGCTCTATCCGGACGTCGACGCGTTTGTCCGTGGGTATGGCGAACAGGTGCTTTGTGAGCTTGTAGCCTGGCCTGATCATCAGGAAATCGTCGGCGTTCACTTCGCCGGCACCAGGGACTGCGTAGGCCAAGCCAACGTGGTGCTGGACTCGCTACCATCGCCATGGCTGACGGGTACCATTTCGCTGGCCGGACAACGCTTCATCCGTTGGGAAACGCAGCGCGGCTGCCCGTTCCGATGCGCATTTTGCCAACACCGCGAAGCCGGCGCGCGACTACTTCGGCGAGCGATGGGCAGCGCTCGCATCGCGGCCGAAATCGACCTGTTCTGTCAGCACGAGGTCCAAGACATCGCAGTCCTGGATCCGATCTTCAACGCATCGTCGCGGTCGACCGCCATTCTGCAGCGCTTCGCGGGCAACGGGTTCCGCGGGCGATTGTCGCTGCAATGTCGCGCCGAGATGGTCACCGACGCCTTCCTCGATGCCGCCCAAGCGCTCAACGTTCGGCTGGAGTTCGGCCTGCAGACTGTGCACCGCAGCGAATCGGAAGCCGTCCAGCGCCGCAACAACATCCCCAGGGTGGACGCGGCGCTTGCGGTGGTTCGCAAACGCGGCATCGACCACGAGGTGTCGCTCATCTTCGGACTGCCCATGCAGACGCTGCGATCCTTCGAGGAGTCGGTGCGGTGGTGCCTCGATCGCGAGGTACCGGTTATCAAGGCGTTTCCTTTGCTGCTCTTGCGCGGAACCGGGCTGGATCGGGACCGGTCGCGGTGGGGGCTGGTCACCGACGGAAGTTCGATGCCCATTGTAGTCGAGTCCTCGACGTTCACGGGCGACGACTGGTTGGCGATGTCTCGACTGTCCGAGGCCTTGCGTCAAACCGAGGGGCGACATCCGACGGGCTTACCCGATCTGGTGCGGCGGAGCGCCGACTGTCGGCCCGCGCTTGCGCGTTGGCAGCCACGTGTTGACGGTGCTCGACAAGCAGCTCACGTAGGTAGGCCGTCGATCAAGCCGAGGTCTGATAGCCGCAGCGTCAACGCCTGAACACTCACATGGTGTCGTCTGGCGAGCTTATACACCGCTGCGTCGTCGTTGCGATCTAGCCGGTGACCGCGCAGTCCCTGTAGTAGAAATCCGCGGGGCATGAGAAGGCTGGCCGCGAATCCATTCGATTCAATCTCGCGGCGGTCTACGGCACGAGACGATCGATCATCGCGGAAATGGACTGTGGACTCGTCGACGAAGAGCGATGTCTGCTGCCGCTCGTGATCAAGAGGCCAGTGACCATCACTTGGACAAGTGGCGCGAACTCGGATCGTTGGTTCGCGTTTCCAGCCTTCAACTTCCCTGCCTGGGCCGTTCTTGTCACGTTCGCAAGGGTTCGAGTTTTTTGGGGGTGGAAGCGACGATGATCGCCGCCCCCCTCCTACTCTTTCGTCGGCGGCCGTCTGTTGGGTAGAAGGGGGAAGTCGAGAAGGAAGATCCTGCTCCAACGTGCGTCTAGGCCGAGAACCTTCGGGTGGACGGCCTCGGCCACTCCCAAAGGGCCCTGTGATTCCAGCGCCACTCGTCAACCGGCGAGAAGCACGCAGAGGAGATCCGTGGCCGGTTGACAAGCGGCGAGGGCGGCCGCGATTTGGCCCGCGTGACAGATAGCTCGTCGGTTGTGTGTTTCCAGTCGATGCGCTGTCTGGCCGGAGATGACGGGGCCGGACGGTCGTGACAATCGTCCCGCTTCTGCTGGCGCGTGCTATCAAACGGCACGGTCGTGTTGAGGAGAAGCTGCCCCGCAGCTGCAGTGCCGCCCGTTGCCGATCGCGTCATGCGGCCGGGGTTGGTTGTAGTTCTTTCGCCACGACTCAAGAGTCTCGCGGGCCTCGAGCAGGGAGACGAACCACGTAGCGGGCGATACCCAAGTACGAGCCGGTGACGCCGCATCTAGGGGAAAAAAGCGTCGCGCTGAGCCACGATGTTTAGCAGCACTGCGATGACAGGCCCGTCCCAATCGGCCATGGTGTCAGGGTGCGTTCTTGCCGCCGCCACGAGGGACCATGAAGTCTCCGTTCTTCGACCGCCCGCGCATCGCCGAGAACGAACGCGCATTCGCGATCGAAGACGCCTTCCCGGTCTCCCCAGGCCACTGCTTGGTCATCACAAAAGACTTGGTCGCCGACTGGTTCGAAGCGACACCACAGCAGCGCTCGGCGGTGATGTCGCTCGTCGCCAAGGTCAAACTCTGGATCGAAGCGCGCTACCCACGCCCGGATGGCTACAACGTCGGCTTCAACGCGGGCACAGCCGCCGGCCAGACGGTCATGCACCTGCACGTGCACGTCATCCCTCGCTACGACGGCGACGTACCCGATCCACGAGGCGGCGTCCGCCACGTCATCCCGGGCAAAGGCAACTACCTGGCGGACGCGAGCAAGCCGCTCGCCAAGGGCGGCTCCGACGACCCGTTCATTGCCCACGTTCAGCCGCTGTTCCGGCGCGCCAAGAACATCCAGATCCTCGCGGCGTTCGTCCACTTCGGAGGCGTCGAGTGCATCGCACCCCTGCTGTTGGACGCATTCCTGCGAGGCGCTTCTATCCGCGTTCTGACCGGCGACTACCTGCACTTCACACAAGCCCAAGCACTTCGCCGCCTGACCGACCTCCGCGACGCATCCGTCCATGGTGACGACGACCAATCCACGCAGGCGCCAGGCTCCGTCCGTGTCCGGGTGGTGGAGATGAAGCAAATCACCGACCTCGGCACGAGCTTTCACCCCAAGGCCTGGCTCTTCAGCTGGAACGACGACGGCGCCGGGTTCATCGGCAGTAGCAATCTCACGAAGACCGCCCTCCAAACCGGCATCGAGTGGAACCTCGGCGTCGACGCCAATCGTGATCCAGGCGCCTGGGCCGAGGCGCAGAGTGCGTACGAATCGCTGTGGCAACGAGGCACGGAAGTCACACCAGGGTGGCTTGCCGACTACGCCGAGCGCGCCAAGAAAAGCCAACTCCCAGCGCCCGTTTGGGACACCGTCAAGGAGGTTGCGGAGACGGTGGAGCCCAGAGACGTGCAAGTGGAGGCGCTCGACCAGCTGGCCATCGCGCGAGACGTTGGCCGCGATCGCGCGCTGGTCGTCATGGCGACTGGCTTGGGCAAGACATGGCTCGCCGCCTTCGACGTCCAGCATTTCGCTGAGGCGACAGGGAGATTCCCCAGGGTGCTGGTACTCGCCCACCGGATCGAACTGCTCCGCCAAGCCGCCGGGACGTTTCGCAAGCTGTTTCGCGACGTCTCGTTCGGCTGGTTTGTCGGCCCACGCGGCGATCTGGACGGCGACATCATCTTTGCATCGGTGGCCAAGCTGGCGCGGCCCGAACACCTGATTCGAGTTCGGGCGGATCACTTCGATTACGTGGTCGTGGACGAGGTCCACCACGCCGACGCGGCTTCCTACCGTCGCATCCTGCGCAGGCTGCAAGCGCAATTCCTCCTCGGCATCACCGCTACACCCGAGCGTGCGGACGCCGGCTCGATCTACGACCTCTTCGACGATTTCACGGCCTACGAGGCGCACATCGGCCGCGGCATCGAGCTCGGCCATCTCGTGCCATTCGCGTATTTCGGGCTCAAGGACACCATCGACTACAAGCCGATCCCGTGGAGGAACCGCCGTTTCGACCCCACGACCCTGGCCAGGGCCGCACAGACCGAGGCTCGCATGGCCACGCTTTGGGCCGCCTGGACTGAGAATCCGGGCAGCCGGACGTTGGTGTTCTGCTGTTCCATCGACCATGCCGACTTCGCTGCACGTTGGCTCCGGGACCATGGTGTCGGAGCTGTCGCCGTTCACTCCGGGGCGGAGTCAGCCGAGAGGGGCAAAGCGCTCGACGACCTCAAGGACGGTGCGATCGACGCCATCTGTGCTGTAGACCTTTTCAACGAGGGAATCGATGTACCGCGCGTCGACCGCGTCGTGATGCTGCGTCCGACCGAGTCGTCGCTGGTGTTCATGCAGCAGCTTGGCCGCGGGTTGCGCTCGGCCCAAGGCAAGGAGCGCCTCGTCGTCATCGATTTCGTCGGCAACCACAGCGTTTTCCTCAACCGGCTGCGGACGCTGTTGTCGTTCGGGGGCGGCGACACGGTCACGACGACCGAAGCAGCTCGACGCGTCGTCAGCAACGATACAAAGGCTGTTCTGCCTGCCGGCTGTTCGATCGATGTCGAGATCGAGGCCAAGAAGCTACTCGAGAAGCTCTTGTTGGGCCGCGGCACGGATGCCTTCGTGGCTGCCTACGATGAGGCCAAAGCCGCTGCCGGCGGCGACCGTCCGACGCTCCTGGAACTCTATTGGCGCGGCTACAGCGTGTCGGCGGCGGTCCGCAAACTCGGCGGGTGGGTGGCGTTCCTGGCCGATCGCGACGACCTCGGTCCGGCCGAGCGCCAAGCATGGAACAGCGCGCACGATTGGTTTTCCGACCTCGAAACGACCGCGATGTCCAAGTGCTTCAAGATGGTCGTACTCAAGGCGCTGCTCGACGCTGATGCGCTGACGACAGGCATGGACGTCACCACGCTGGTGCAACGCTGCCACGCCATCGTTGTGCGATCTCCTGAGCTCTTTTCCGACATCGCCAACGTCAAGGCGCTCCCCGATCCGCGCTCCCCGACCGACGGGAAGATGCAGGCATACTGGCGCGGTAATCCCATCCGCCATTGGACCGACCAGGAAGAGAAAAAGAAGGCTCGCGCGTGGTTCCGTCTCGACGGCGAGCGCTTCGAGCCTCGGTTCACCGTCGCACCGGGTGGCGAGGGGGCGTTCGAAGCGTTGACCCGCGAGTTGGTCGAGTACCGGATCGCGCAATACCGACGCCGCGTCGCGAAAGGTCAGGCGGAACTCAGCGGCCTGCTCGACTGCAAAGTCACGTGGAACAAGCGCGACCCGATCATCAAGCTGCCAAGTCGAAAGAAGGTGCCCAAGCTGCCCAAAGGTTGGCTCGCGGTGCAGCTGCCCGACGGGGAAATCTGGCAGTTCAAGTTCGCGAAGGAGTTCTGCAACGTCGCGAGGCCAGCAGGTGCCGCGACCAACCGATTACCCGACCTGCTGCGCGGATGGTTCGGCGCCAATGCCGGCCACCCGGGCACCTCCCGCGAGGTTCGATTCGTTCCGGGCACGGATGTGTGGTCACTGGAGCCCGTCGTGGTCGACGACGGGGTTGTGGTGCCGTTCCCAGCGCGCGGTCGATTGCGAGCGTTTCCAGAGCTTCGCGTCGCTGCGGGTTGGGCGCGGACACATGGCGGTTCAGAGCACGACAGCCAGGTCGCTACCGTCCCCGGCAGCTACCGCGCCGACACATTCCTGGTGCGCGTATCCGGATCTTCGATGCAGGGCTGGCGAAACGACATCAAGGACGGCGACTGGCTGGTGATGCAGTGGGCGCGAGGGATTGGGCCCGCAGCGGTCGACGGTAAGGTGGTGCTGCTTTCCCGTGGTGATCCGGAAGACGCGAGCTACCACGTCAAGCGCATTCGCCGGGTGGGGCGTCGCTACGAGTTCGCTTCGGACAACCCCGATGTCGCACCGATGGAGCCACAAGAAGACGACGTCGTGCTGGCGGTTTTGGTCAAGGTTCTGGGGCCGGGCGCTGTGCAGCTGCAGTAGTCCATGAGCCGATCGCGCAGATACCCGATTCGGGCGCCTCTGAATCACCTGTGGCGGCTTTCGAGTTCTCGAATGATCTCAGCAGCTCGCCGGTCCGCGACGCTTTGGAGACAGGGTTCATCATCGGCAGGCACAGGCGCAAGCAAGAGCTTGTCGATATCCGAGCGGCGCAACCTCAGGATTTTTCCGCACCGCCCGGCCGGAAGCAGCTCGCGTTGGATCCAACTGCGGATCGTGTCAGTGCTGACGCCGGCGTGCTCAGCGGCTTCCACGACGCCGATCCAAGGTTCGAGCCGCTGCGATTCGAGTGGCTCGGGCGTACGATCAGCACCGAAGCGACGGATCAAAGTCTCCACGGCGGCCACGACCTCGGCGTCGGTGGGCATATCACTCATGGCGCGTCACCGTAGTCGGACGAAGCGGTGTTGGTCTTGCGGAAAACGACATCAGGGCGACAACTCTCAGTTGCCCTCAAACTGCGTCTCCGTGTCGTGGATCCGCTCTCGTCTACCGGAATAGAACCGGCCAAGCTCACGGCGCAATCCCTTGGAGGCGGTCTTGTCGATCGCAACTCTCAAGACGACGGCTGTTTCGGGCGTCACCGCAGCTTGAGGCAAGAGCCGATTCCCCCAATCGAGGTCGGCAACCTCTCGCACCGGCAGGGCGTCGAACTGTCCGGCGTTTTTCGCACGCGCCCATGCAACGTACACGGCGTGCCACTCCCCGACGGACTTGCCGCCCGTGCTCATTTCAAAGTGGGCCTTGCGGTACTTCTTCTTCACCCGCTCGATGAGCTCTTTCTCCACGACAACGGCTTCTTCTTTCTCGGTCGCCCAATGCAGCGGAAAGAGGTGTGTGAGATCGCGGTCGCGCAAGTGTTCGATAAGTCGGCGTTCCGGATAGGCCGAGCGGCCGACGTACAGCGTGGCGGCGTGCCCTTTCACCGCGCCAATCATGTCCATCATGTTCGAAAGCAGCTTCCGTCGGTGCTTGGGGCAGTGACTCATTCCGGCCTTAGAGAGCAGTTTGTCGCATTTCGGGTGCCGGCACCGGCGCTGGATCAGTGGCATGTCGCCCTCGCATGTGTGTGTGCCCCAAAGGTAACTTATAGGTTGGTGTTCGGGCAACGCGCGCCGCGGAACAGTCTCGCCGGTGAGCGAAAGCAACACCGACGATCTGCTGCGTGAGATTGGGCGCCGGGTTGCGTCGATTCGGCGCGAGCGTGGATGGACCCAAGACCGGCTGGCGACGGAGCTGGCGGTATCCGTCAAGTACGTCCAGCGCATCGAAGGCGGACGCGAGAACTTGACGGTCAGGTCGTTGGTGAAGCTGGCCGATGCGCTCGGTGGACAGCTGCAGCTCGACATCGAAACGAACGTCACCGCCGGCTCCGTTCAACCATAGCCGGCGGCGGTACGCGGCTCGCAAATGCTCCAGCCGAACCGCGCGTGTCCGGCGACGAGTTGACTCATCGCATCCCCGACCCACGCCGGAGGCCGCGCAATCGCCTCCGGCGGCACAGGCAGCGGAACGGTAGTTGTCTTCCTGTACGCCGCCCATTCGTCGCTCTCCGCGTAGCTTGTCGCCGCAGAGAACATCGCGTCGGTTTCCAAACTGCTCCAAGCGCTCCAGCTGAATCGGGCGGCTTCGAACGCCGTGTCTCCACTTTCGTCGCCAAAGGAAGCGTCCAGCATGAACAGACGTTGAGCCACGAACCTCGGCCAGCGGTGCACGTACTTGAGCTCGTCGGAGCTGAACAACTCGACCTCGACGCAGCGCTTCGCATCCCACGCAGCCTGCCGACATCGATGCGAACCGTGCGCCGCGCCGCACGCCGTCTCGTAGGTGCACACGTCGCCGACCAGCAAGTCAGCGAAGCTGTGCCGCAACACGAATTCGGAGCGACGCTCGCCAGCCCGTGAACCGCGCGTCCAAGGCGCCGACCCGAGAACGGGCGACCCAGTGACTCCGCCTTCCCCGTCCCACCTGGCCAAGAACGGAGCCTCCACATCGGCCAGACGCGCGCACGTTTCGTCGACATCGAGTTGAAACCCTGCCAGGGGACTGCAAGCGCAATCGACGACCGATGTCGTGACGGTGGCCGTTCGTAGTTCCTTCACGACGTCATCGACGGCAATCAGCAATGCGGTCACCTCGCCAATGATGCACGCGGCCGCCTCGTGCTGGCCGAGCAGATAGGTCCGCGGCTCGTTGCCGTCGCCGGTCCATACGAGCGCCACCGGGTCGAGCCACGGAGCGAAGGTGGAAGCCCCCCGACCACAATGGGGCAACTCTCCGCTCCACGAGCCGGTGCCGCAGGCCATCGAGACCGCGGCGGACAAGAGAACAACCGCGTCGACGAAGATTCGGCCGGCGTGACGCGGTGCCAGCGGATCAGGATTCATGGCCCCAAGACCACCACTCGTCTCCGACAGCCTGTGTCGCAGCCGCGCGTCATCGTCACCCCTTCGGCTTCACGGTCCATTTGAGCTGTACCGGGCTACCGTCGAACAAAGGGCCGTCGCTACCGCCCTGCCTCAACCAGTAGATCGGATTCTTGAGCCACCCTCCCCCCATCGAATCGTGGTCCACCGTGTCGACGTCCTCCATCTCAATCACGAGTTTCGATGTGGCCGTGATTTTCGTCGAACAGGTCTCGTTCCAGACGGCCGTCGTCGTGTCCCAGGCCGTCGATGTGACGCAGATGACCTTCTCGTCGACACGCAACACCACGCGCGGGTCTGGCAACCCGCCGAGTCCGTCCCAGCTGCCCCCGGTGGCCGGGTCCTTCTCTGGGACCTTCGCGCTGACGAAAGTGAACGTGTAGGTCAGCCCCGAAGCCGCAGTGCACGCGCCGTGGAGACACACCTGGGTAGTGCTGCACTTGTCGTGGCCGACACAGTTACCGCAGGACCCGAACTCGCAGACCTTGCCGGCTGGGCACGCCGTGGGCGGGGCCGGGTGACCGCAACCGTCCGCGCCCTTGGAGCACAGCACGACCTGGCTTCCCTTGCATGCGGTCGTACCCGGTGTGCATTCGTCGGTACACGCCTTGACGCACGTGGTGCCTTTGCAGGTCTGGAACGTCGGACACGCCGCTGGCTGGGACATGTGCCAGCACCCCGAAGCGTTTTGGATGCACGTCCGAATCAGACCCTGCGGCGTGCAGGCCGTCGTCCCCGCGGTACAAGACACGCTGCACCCGGGCCCGGCGTCGAACCCCGATGACGCGCCAGAGGAACCTCCCGATGTCGACCCACCCGACGAAGACGCCCCCGACGAAGCACCCGAGCTGCTCGTGGAACTGCTGCTGCCTCCGGTTGGATAGCCTCCGCCGCCGCCCGTAGCACCCGACGCGCAGCCGAACAGGGCGACGCCGAGCGATGCCATCATCAGGATTGTCTTCGCCATCATTCCCCCTCGTTCGTATCCGGCCACGCACACCTTGTTGCGTTGTGCCGTGAAGCCTCTGGTCGCCTTGTTTGCGATTTCCCGGCCATGAACCAATGTGTTGCGTTGGCAAGACTACCCTATAGAATCGGATATGACATACTCAATATGTAGTTTTGCCCCATGCAACACATCCTTTCGGTGTCCGACGCGTCGCGTAGGCTGGAACACGCCAACGAGGGGGGTAGAACGTGCCGCGCCGGCCCCAGGACAGCGACGTTGCGCGCGAGATGGCCGACGGCATCGGCGATCGGCTGCGTGTGCTGCGCGATCGAAGGTCATGGACGCAACAGGAGGTCGCTGCACGCATCGACCTTTCGACGGAGAGCTACGCGCGCATTGAACGCGGCCAGTCGTTGCCGAGTTTTCCAACCCTCAAGCGGCTCGCCGACACCTTCGAAACAACCGCGGGGACGCTGCTTGGCGACGAGACACGCGGCATCGCCGAAGACGAGTCGTCGGGCTACGAGCTTCCTTCCTCCGGCGAACAGCGCGAACGACGACGTGCGCGGTTGCGCAAGGTGAGGCGCCGCAATCCTCGCGAACCAAACGAGCCCGAGGTGCAACGGGTGCGGCGGCGACGTGCCGCAACGCTTGTCATCCCCTCGCAGCGTCGTGTGCAGGACAGCGGCGAGAGTTCGCACAACGGCCGCGAACCGAGCCCGATGAGCGGCGTGAGGCGCGTGACTCGCGATACCCTCGTGGAGGACATTGGAGCGGAACTCGATGTCCTGGACATACCTGACCTGCGCGCCGTGCGGTCGCTCGTCCGGCATCTCGCCGAGCGCCAGGCCGAGGTATTTGAGCGCCTCGAGCAGGCTGAGCGCCGCACGGATGAGGGCGTAGACCCCGGCCCCAAGTGACGACGAGTGGGGGCTACCCCAACGTGGGCGAGCACAGTTTCGGCCTCGCCAACTGTTCCTTCATCTTGGTACCCCATACTTGTCGAGCGCCACGCCGGATCTTCTCGCTCAACAACGGGATCTCTTGCTGCAGCGACGGACGTCCCGTGTTGGCGGGCGACTGTGAAAACAGAGACCGACAGAGCGGATAGATGGGTAACACCGACGCCGCGCTCTGCCAGTCAGGGAGGCGCTCGAAACGGATGTCGTCGCCGGTCGCCGCGGGCAACTCGTCCAGGTCGGGCTCGACGGTCACGAGCGACTCCCGAGCAGGTGCTTGGCCACGTTCATGCCGACGGTTCCTCGACAGCCGCGAACAGATCCCTTTGTCTTCCACCGCCCTCGCGACGGTTGCTCAGCCAGCCCTTGAAGTCGTTCAGGTCGATGCATACATACGCCTTGGCCGCGAGCTCTCGCCGCATCTCCGGCTCGAACACGGTGCAGTAGAGTGCACGCTCGACCCTCCAGTCGCGCAACGGCTGACCGGTCTTGGTGCGGAGGAATCGATCGATGTGCGCCTGGAACTTGTCGAGTCCGCCACGCCGAAAGCCGGTCTGGGATCGCTTGCACGAGCCGAAGCGCACGATCTGCCTGCCGCCGTCCACGGCGACGAGGTCCAACTCTACGCCAGCGCCCACACGGGTCTTGTTCCAGTAGCCGCGAACCATCTCGGTAAGCTGGAAGTCTCCAACACCCTTGCGGCTACATTCGACCGTGAGCTGACGAACCGCACGCTCGAACGTCCAGCCCTCGTGCTCCATGAGCAGCTCGGAGCAGCGATCCAACGGCGCCTGCAGCGGCTGAATCCGGGCGGCGCGAACGTTGCGCCCGACCGCCTTGAGCCAGGCCGCGAGGAAGTTGTCGCGCAGCACATATCGGGCCTTGCGGCCACCCTGCACCTCGAAGATCGGCTGCAGCTTGGCGACCATTTCGTAGCGCTGCGTCAGGATGGCAAGGTACGCGCTCAGCTTGCGTTCGTCGCCCGAGCCGGCTCGGGCGTACTCGGCGCGCAACACGCCCAGAGGGCACGGCCCGTGTTTGGCGACCAACCGGAGCAGGCTCTCGTAGCTCCCTCGCAGCTCTGCGAGGAACCAGTTGGCGGCCTCGTCCTTTAGGGGGCTCGGGCCCTCGAAGAACAGCCGGCGCAGCGTGTCTGGGCGGTGGTCTTCTTCGGCAACCAACACGCCCTGGTCGAAGCAGTCGCGGTAGAACTTGGGGACTCCTTCGAAGAGCGTCCACAGGAACAGCTGCTGGCGGGGGTCCGAGATGCCGTGCGCCGCGAACATCTCGAAGAGCGTCTCGAAGTCCCAGTGGCCGACCGCGATCGTGTCGGTGACGCGATTGAACAGCGGCGAGTGGCGACCGTCGAGCAGCGCGCTCATCTCGGTGTGGATCGAGCCCAGCACGAAGAGGCCGCCGACCGTGGTGTCGCGCAGTTGGTCGACCTGTCGTTGCAGGTGCGATGTGAAGGGAGCGAGCGCGTCGCGATGGAAGTACTGGAACTCGTCGATGATGACGATGAAGCCCGCGCGACAGAGCTGCCCGATGGCGTTGGCCATGTCGGAGAACGTGCGGAAGCGATGAGCGATATCGACGTCGACGCGGTGGTCCTCCAGCGCCTCCTGGAACGACTCGACGACGCCCCGCTCGTCGCTGTCGGGAACCTGCATGTAGAAGTGGCGCTCGGGACGTCGCGCGAGCGCCTCTTGGATCAGGCGCGTCTTGCCGATGCGCCGCCTGCCGGTGATCGAACAGAAGAACCACGTACCCCGCGACAAGATCTGGTTGACGTCGCGAAGCTCCTTGGATCGCCCGTAAAAACTCCATCCTGTTAGATGGTTCAGAGCCATATCACGATTAGATAACTCGGGTTTCCTAATGTCAACGTCCCCTGCACATCAGGACGGTTTCTCCCACCTGCGACACGATGGGCGCGTAGACCCCGGCCCCAAGTGACGACGAGTTGAGGCTACCCCAACGTGGGCGAACTCAGTTCGGCCTCGCCAACTGTTCCTTCATCTGGGTGCGGTGACGTGCGTGAATCAGGACGCGATCGCAGTTCGTGCACAGAGACGCCGCGCAATTGGTGAGCAACGGGACCTGCTCGCCACATGTGCACGTGAACCACCGCACCAAGCCCACCAAGGTCTTGAGACTCTCCAATTCAGCGGGCGACAGGAGGCCTTCGTATTGGCCCTCAGTTTCGGCAGCGTCATCGATCGGCTTGACGTATTTCGCGACCGTCTTGCGGTGAACGCGCAGCTCTTCAGCGATCTGCCCGGTGCGCCACCCCTTCTCACGCAGGTCACGAATGCGGCGAATCGTTGTTTTCGGAAGGCGGCGAGGCATCAGGGACTCCAAACGGGGGCTCTCACTCCATATAGTGCCATGTAGTGCCAGTATCTGAGGAGAGACCTACTGCCATAAACTACCTTATTTTACCATCTTGGACTCCCGCAGGTGCCGCGCCGCGCTCGACGTTGGTTCCGTTGGACGGCAGGAAGAAGAACCGTACGCTGGCGTGCCGTGACTACCTCCACTTGCTGCGCGAGGGCATACGCCCACAGCCGAGCGCGTTGAGCCTGCTCGTAGTTCGCGAGTGGCCCCAGGCTCGCAAGCCCTGGTGGATCGCTGATCGAACAACGCCTACCACCTCGTGACTGGGGCAAGGCACATTGGATTTGCGCGGCCGCAACGAGCCGTGTTTGTGTACGGTATCGCGGGAGGGCCACGAAGGGTTGCAAGCGTGCGCAGCGCTGGTAGACGGCCGTGGCGATCGCGGACCAACCGGAGATGACCATGGCAACGCCGAAAACCCTCGCTGACAAGGTCGCGGCCGCGGGAGGTCTGCAACACCTGCTCGTCGCGGGGCTGCGTCTTGGGCCCGCCGTCGCCGTCATCGACCCCGATCACGATGGCGTCGAAGGGCTGCCCGATATGTGTCGCGGACGGCCGGTCGTGCTGCGATGGGCCTTCGCGACCGAGTTGAAAGCGGACCGCACCGACAACGACAACTTCAGCTACGTCTACGGCGCCGACCGCCAACGACGCGAAGCACGTGTGCCCTACAAGTCGCTGTTGGCCGTCATCGGCGCGACAGAGGGCGGCCAACGAGCCCGCGGGATCCGCCGCACCGACCTGCCAACCTGGCTCAGCGACAGCAAGGGCGGGGCTGAGAACCTCGAGGCCATGCTCAACGCCCTGTTCGAGGGGCGTTCGACCAAGCAACCCGGCGGCGGTGTGCAGTGGCGATTCCAGGTGCCCGACGATCCCTCCACCATCGACCCGGATCGCTGCCAGGCCGACAAGCGCGCCGCGCTGCGGTGGCTGCTCGATCGAGACGGCGCCAACACCGTCTTGATGATCGATCACACCGCCGCAGGAGCGCGATTGGATTGGCCGATCGCCGGTCCCGTTACCCAGTGTCCGCTGCAGCGAACCGCGCCGTTTGGCGATCTCCAGGTCACCGGGATCGACGTGCGTTGGACCCTCCAACCGCCCGGGCAGATGAAGCGGCGATTCCGCGTGCCGTGGGGCGCCCTGCTCGCGATGCAGGATGTGCGAGACGGCAGCGGCTGGTTCTGGCCCGCCGACTTCCCCGACGCGGGCTTCCACGCCGTCTTCGGCAAGTTCCCAGCCTACGAGGCGCTGCGACCGTTTCGGGGCGTGCCATTCAACTACCGCATGGTGAAGGCGACGGCCGATTTGAACCCCGTTTTCCTATCGCCGCCGCCCGAGGTCGACAAACGCGTCGCCATCGAGGCCTGCCAGGCGCTGGGTGGAGCAGTCATCATCGCCGACCGCCGCGCCGACCGCGTGCAGCTGCCGGGTGAATGGGGCGAGGTGCCGATCATCGCGGTGCCACTGCGGCTACCGGGTCTCAAGGCGGATGCGAAGATCACAGGCCTGTTCGTCGAGACCAACATGCCCGATCACACCGGCAGGATTCAGCGCGTCCGGTTGCCGTGGCGGTCGATCTTCGCGGTCGCGACCAACGAGGGTGGGCTGCACGTACAAGCGTGGCCGGACGACTACCCAGCTGGCATTCGCAAGGCCCTCGACGCCGCCGTAGAACTCCACGAGACGGGCGAGGTGGCCGAACGCGAGGGCCTTGAACGCCCTGCTGAAGGCGAAGGGCTGCCGGACGCAGGGGTCGCGCTTGGCAGGAGCGAAGACGGAAGAATCGTGTTGGTCCTGCGCCAGCCCGTCAGCCCCGAGATCGAGCCTGGCAAACGGCACGTCCTGCAGATGGAGTTCATGTTGCCGCGCGCCGAAGAACCGGCGAATCAGGCGTAGTCCGTTCCGCCCGAGACTGAAGCGCCGGACGGCTGTCGATTCGCAGCCGCACCGCCCGACTCACGAATCCGGCCCGAGTTCTTGCGGCGAACCACAGTGCGTCGCGACGTCGCGAGTTCGTCATTCTCAGTTGCCACGGCCGCCCCCTGCGTATCAGAACGGGCCGACTCGGAAGCATCAGGGCGCAACAGCACTTTCGGTTTCAGCGGGAAGAAATCGCCTTCGTTGACGACCGACACCGTCTTGCCGCGGTACGGCCCGTTCGACCGAGCATCGGTGACGAGAGGCTTGTGGCGCTTGCGCAACGCACGCAGGACGCCGTCGAGGTAGTCGGTGGTGCGTCGTTTGCGACTGCGATTGGTTGCTCGACCCAGCAATACGATGAGGCGCTTGCCGCGCGGAGTGGCAGCTTCGATCCGCGTTCGCAGAGAGCCAGGTCGCGACAGCTTCTCCCTCAGTGAAACTGCGAATGCGTCGCCGATGTAGACGATCTCAAGCGACTCTTCGGGCGCGATATGGGTGTCTTCTGGGACGGTCGCCGACAGGATGACGAACCAGCCGTTGTGAGACAGGTATGGGTGCCGGTCGGTACTAACCGCGCGGAGTAGGACGGCTTCGGTGTGCCAGTTGATGAAGGCCCGCCACTCCGGGCCAGTACTCGTTTTGATGGGCATACCCCGGCGTACTACTTGGGTCTCTTCATGTCCATCGGAACGTGAAGAACCAGCGCGGATCTCATCGACTCCAAGCTACTGCCCCGGCGGCCCCGAGCCCCGGCCTGGGAGAGGACGTCTCGTGACGCGGGATCTCCGCCATGTCAGGATGGCGGGAAGGCGCGGACTCACGGTGGCCACAGCGAGAGATGACGCCCCGAAGGACCTCGATGGCCAAGGCAGAGCAACTGAAGGCGCTGATCCGCAGTCATGCCGATGGCGATGACGCGCGGTTCTACGCCGTGGCGCTGCAGGTCGCCGCACGGGCCGCGCGGTCAGGCCACGGTCGGATGGCCCAAGAACTCCGCGATCTGGTCGACCAGGCCAAGGCGCGAACTGCCAAGGCCGAGGCAGGCCGCACGTCTCATCCGGTCCCAATCGCCCAGCCTCGCGGTGAGCTGGCTGGGTTGCTGACGGTTGCTTATCCGAAGACCCGACTTGCCGACATGGCTCTTGCCCAAGACCTCGAACAGCGTCTGCACCGCGTCATACGCGAGCAGCGGCGTCGCCGGCACCTCCGTAGCCACGGGTTCGATCCCCAGCGCAAGCTGTTGCTCATCGGTCCGCCGGGGACGGGCAAGACGATGACGGCGTCGGCACTCGCCGGGGAACTCGGGCTGCCACTGTTCACGATTCAGCTCCACGGACTAATAACCCGGTTCCTCGGCGAGACGGCTGCAAAACTCCGGGTCGTTTTCGACGCCATCGCCGAGACTCGCGGCGTCTACCTGTTCGACGAGTTCGACGCGCTCGGCAGCCAGCGAGGCGGTGGCAACGACGTGGGCGAGATCCGGCGCGTGCTCAACTCATTTCTGCAGTTCATTGAGCAGGATGCATCCGAGAGCTTGCTTGTTGGCGCCACCAACCACGTTGGTCTGCTCGACGAGGCCCTCTTCAGACGTTTCGACGCGGTGTTCGAGTACGCTCTGCCGACGTCGGAGATCGCCACCCTCGTGATGCAGGACCGCCTCGCGCTACTCGACACCGGCCACGTGGAGTGGTCCGAGGCCACGTCGGCCAGCGAAGGCCTGAGCCATGCCGATCTGACACGCGCCTGCGAGCAGGCTGCCAAGGACGCGCTGCTCGACGATCGGATGGTGATCGACACACGCGGCCTCGTCTGCGCGCTATCGGAGCGACGAGGGATGCAGCGGTAGAACGGCTGTATTCCAGCTTGGAGAAGTCGCGTGCCGCACAGTCGAGACAGAAAGCACCTCCGAGTTCCCACTGCGCCGTGGCGAACAAGGCAGCCCTACACCCGTCACCCGGGCGGTGGTGGTGGGCGAAAGCCCGTCGAGCCGGCCGCAGGTCGGGCCGCACATGGTCAGCGCCTTCGCCGATCCATCGAGGGTGCTCGTGATGTTGCAAGGGCACGGGTGAACGCAACGGAGATCGACGTCGAGGGGAATACCCCAGGCATCTACCTTGAGTTCGAGTCGTTCCCCGGCCTCGACTTGGCCCTGACCAGCCTCGAGAAGCGCCGAAAGAAGGACCCACGCAAGCACATCGAGGTTGTGTCGGCTCGCGGAGAGACGACGGCGGAGGGCGTTAACGACACCACGGTGCAGCACGCAACCGTGTTCGTTCCCGATGTCGAGATCACGCACTTCATCTCGCAGCTTGAGAAATACGAGTCCCAGCCCCCCGAAGGCAGAACGAAGCCGCGTCACGCGAATGCGTACGACCGGGTGGCGAGTATCCGCCTGGCAGAGCTCCGTGCGCTTTGGACAGACGACGCGTCGGCGTACCCTGCCAGAGCGGACCAGCCGATCTGGTGGGAGGTCTGGCTCCGACGCACCGACGGAAGCGAGCTCAGGCGTCTCCACGACTTCGCCGATCAGACCGGTGTACGCGTTGCCGATCGACGCCTAGTGTTCGAAGATCGCATCGTGACCTTGATACGTGGTACGGCCTCCGACCTTGCCTTGTCCCTCAACGTTCTTGGCGACATCGCGGAGATGCAGCGGGCCAAGGAGACCCCCTCATTCTTCATGAGCGAGCGTCCAGCGGACCAGGCAGCGTGGGTCGATGAGCTTCTTGGGCGAATCGGACATCAGGGTGGCAACCCTCCAGCCGTGTGCGTCTTGGACACCGGCGTCAATCGTGGGCACCCGCTCTTGGGCGGCGCGCTCCCTGCCTCCGACTGTCACACAGTGGACCCAGCGTGGGGCGCGCACGATCACAACGGTCACGGTACGGCGATGGCCGGACTGGCGCTGTTCGGCGACCTGGTACCAGTGCTCGACTCGAACGAAGCGGTCACGCTCGCTCATCAGCTTGAGTCCGTGAAGATCCTACCGCCTGCCGGTGCCAGTGATCCCGACTTGTACGGTGCGATCACGGCCGAGGCGGCGAGTCGACCCGAGATTGAGGCACCGGACCGCCCGCGGGTGTTCTCGATGGCCGTCGCCTCGACGGATGCGCGCGACCGAGGCCAGCCGACCTCCTGGTCTGCGGCGGTGGACGCGCTCGCAGCAGGTCGTTCTTTCGACCCGTCCGACAGCGGACTGAAGTATTTGGACGACGACGATGCGGCCTACCAGCGGCTGTTCGTGGTCAGCGCCGGTAACGTCGGTGAGCTCGACCTGGTCGCGGAGCATCTCAACCGCAGCGATCTGGAAGCCATTCATGACCCCGGGCAGGCTTGGAACGCGCTCACTGTGGGGGCCTACACGAACAAAGTGGTTATCCAAGAGTCCGACTGGGAAGGCTGGTCACCGCTGGCCGAACGCGGGGAGCTCTCTCCGTGGAGTACCACTTCGATGGTCTTCCAGAAGACTTGGCCGCTGAAGCCCGACGTGGTGTTCGAGGGCGGCAACATCGTTCACGACGCTCTGGGGGCCATCGACTTCCCGTGTGACGACCTCAACCTCTTGACGACCTACTTCCGCCCGCACGAAAAGGCATTCGTGTCGACCTGGGCCACCAGCGCCGCCGGCGCTCTCGGAGCGCGGATGTGCGCCCGGATCCTCGCGGCGTACCCGACTGCGTGGCCGGAGACGGTGCGGGCGCTCGTCGTCCACTCGGCCGAGTGGACGCCCCGCATGCGCCAGCACCTTGTCGACGCTGGGGGCCGGACGGCGCGAGGTCGGCTGGTTCAGCGCTACGGCTACGGTGTGCCGGACCTCGGACGGGCGCTCCGCAGCGCGGCGAGCGCAGTGACACTCCTCGTCGAGGACACCATCCGGCCGTTCGACGAGGGCGGCCTGCGGGAGATCTACTTCCACGACCTGCCATGGCCCCGAGATGCCCTACTGGCGCTCGGTGATGCGCAGGTCAGGGTCCGGGTGACGCTGTCCTACTTCATCGAACCGAACCCCGGGCGTCGTGGCTGGCAGACGCGGCATCGCTACCAGTCCCACGGGCTACGCTTCCAGGTGAAGAGCGCGACAGAGTCGGCCGAAAGGTTCCGGAAGCGATTGAACAAGGCGGCCATGAACGAGGACGACGAGCGGCCGTCCGCGAGCGGTCACAACGACGGCTGGTTCCTCGGCCCCACAGCCAGGGACCGGGGCTCCATCCATTCGGACGTACTCACCGGTTTCGCGGCGGACATCGCCGAGCGCGGCTCCGTCGCAGTCTTTCCTGTGACGGGCTGGTGGAAGGAGCAGAAGAGGCGCGACCGCAGCGAGAAGGGCGCGCGGTACGCGCTGATCGTGTCCATCGAGACCGATGACGTGGACGCGGACATCTGGACCCCAGTCGCGAACCAGATCGAGGTCAGCACGGTCATCGAGACGTAGCGATCCGTAGTGAACCTCGACCGGTAGGATGAGCATCGCCGTGACCCAGACTGCTGCGGCGCTGTTTGTGGTCAGATCAACCGAATGACGCTCTGCGATCCCCTCGACAACGATTGTTCGAGACCTGCGCAAACTGAGGGAGCTGTACTGTCAGCCGCCGCAACAAGGCCGACCACGCGGGACGGCGTCGCCGCGAGTTTGGCGTCAGTATCCGTCGAGTTTCGGCTACGATGCGGCATGGCGCAGACACCGTGTTTCGTACGTCGACCCGATAGAGTCATTCAGCCCGACAGGGGCCGGCTACTCGTCGCAGGGCGGCGCAGCCGAAGCGGAGCCGTAGAAGGGGCTCATGGCGAGACGCGCGGCGGCGGGAACGTGCCATCGTGTGGCGCGTCCGCCGACTGCAGAATCCGACGCTCGCGAAGCGCCATGATGCCCGTAGTTGTTGTCGCAGGGGCCGCGCTGGTCTCGGTCCTGAACCCGTCAATAGTCGACGGCAGCACTGGCCCTGTGCAGCTCTCCGGTGGCGTGACCTCGGTCATTTTCGACACCGAAGAGAGCCCGGCGAGTGCCCAAAAGGCCGCGGCGTTCATTAACAACCTGGGCCGGCAGCGACTGCGCCGCATCGTGGTGCATCGCTCCGGCTGCCGGGAGGTGGCAGGCGTCACGGAGGCATCGAGCGGGACCGGCGCCGGCCACTCTCTCTGGATTAGGATCGGCATGGCACGGCCAGAAGACAGGAAAGTCTCGGTGACGGTGATCGGATACCGAAAGACGTCCGCCAAGCCAGCCGCGCTGCACGTGGTGCTCGCCAGCGACACCCGCGAATTCCTACCGACGACAGCTGAATTCCGGGCGCTGCACTGGATCGTCGTCGCCGCCCGGAAGGTGCACTGTCTGCCGGAAGAGGCGATCCAAGCGCATCGCAGTAGACCGAGGACCCGCGCCTGCCCCGGGCGGTTCCTGCCCATGCGGACACTCGCGGACGAAAGCTGGAGCAAGGACGCGAAGTGGCACAACCACCTTGAGCATCGGCCCGCCGCCGGCCCGTATCGATCGCTCGCGGCGCTCAAAGCTTCCCTGACAGCAGGTCGTCGGTCCGACGACTGCGAAGGCGGCTCACGAATCCGCGTGAGAGACACGGGGCCGGCGGTCACTTCGCGGTCCGGACCGATCCGGTCGGCGCGGCTCTTTCGGGTGTCCGATCGACTGTCTTGCGGTCCGGTGGTGGACGAGTGCGTCGTCGCGCTCCGCACCCGCAGAGGCTGGTTTGTGCAGACTGCGCCCTACTACTGCAATGGCCGTATCGAGAATTTTCGCCGCAGAACAACGGAATCCAAGCTCCGGCTCGTTGCCAACGCTCGGGTTGTCGCGTGGGAGTACACTTGGTCCGATCTGACGTTTCGTGGGAAGAAAGGCTGGCGAAAAACCTGGTCGCATGGCCGCTTTCTGCGACTGTGTGGCGTCGTCGCGTCGGGCCGTGCGGCCTGCACCCGGCCGATCCCCCTCAGGTGCTGGGGCCACCGAGATCGGCATCAAGTCAGCTGGCTGTATCGACGCGGTCGCCTGCAACTCAGAGGAAAGCGACCAGAATCGGTCACCGACGTGGATTGTCCGGAACGTGCGTTCATACGGCTCTTGTTGCCCGGCGAATACCGGCTGCGGTTCCGCTAGAAGCGGGCGGAAGCCTCGGCGGGCAGCCGGACCCCGCCGGGATTCAGCATGTCTGGACGCTTCGGCCGATATCTGACAGTCACTGTATCTACGGCAACGCATCGTCAGCCGACTCATTGCCGGCGGCCAGCTGCTCAATCAGTGCGAAGACCAACCTGCGCTGTTCCGCCGTCAGAGACGTCCAAGCGCTGACCAAGGCGTATTGGCTGTCTGGCAGCTCGCGGTCTTCACCAACGAGATCGCCCAAACTGACTTTGAAATACACCGCAGCCTTGGCGAGCACCGGGAGGCTCAAGCCCACACGACCCGTCTCCCATCGCGACACGGTCGGTGCCTGGAGACCAAGCGCGGCAGCGACTTCCTCTTGGGTGCGGCCCCGAGCAAGCCGGATGCTGCGAAATCGGGCGCCGAGTCGGCGGAGCAGAGCTGGGTCGCGTGGCTTGGCCATGGCTGCGTTCACGCTGCACCCGTGCACCCGCTGTGGCCATGTTTCAAGAACGCATGTTGAGTTGATCTTTTAGATCATGCATGCGATGCGTTTTCCGACACTTCTGCACACGGAGGGCGCGATGCGACTGACCTGTCGGGCCAATGACTGTTGGCGCGAGCCGAACCGAAAGGGCTTTCTCTGCGGCGTCCACGACAAGGAGCTTGACAGGGCGATCAGCCGCATACTCGACGCCGTCGCGGAGGTCTCAGCCGACGTCTACGTGGGCCGAAGCGCGTACCCGGAGCGACGACTGCTGGAGCACGTTCGGGACAGCGGCAGCCGACCTCGCTGCAACCTCGCTGTGCTGAATTGGACGTGCGACTGGGGGGAGACGGAAGCCCTTGAGAAACGCGTCATCCGTGCCGCGAACGCTCGCTTCACGATGAAAGGGAAGAACAGGTCCAAAGACAGCGACGGCAAGTGGCGCTCGGACTGGAATTGCGTCTACATCGCGTGGATCCCCAAGGCGAACGGCGGCAGCCTCACGCGGTGGCCGGTGGTCACCGTGACGGATCTGGACCCATCTCGCCGACTTGTGCCACGGCGCGGCCTCTACCCGTTCCAGCCGATACGACTTGTGACAAGCGTGGAACCGGAGCAGGCATCGGACGAGCTGGGGCGGTTGGTGGAGTACCGCGGACGCACCAAACCGCAGGCACGGCGAAAATCCAGCCGTCGACAGCGGTAGTACACGCGCCGCACGGCACGAACCCGCCATTTCGCCGCGAGACCGAACTATGGTGGCGGACACCGACGGACGAAGTCGGTACCTACCTCGAAATCTCGCCCGGCACCGCGCTCCAAGGGTATGGCGGAGCTCCGCTATCAAAATTAGCGCGCGAGATTTCGGTAGCCCTCGCGGATATCAAGGTCTCTTTCGCAAGGATCTGGGATGTCGTTGAGCGAAACTGAGCAGTCGCCTGAACGCGGCCGAGTTCAACACACGCCGCCAGCCGTCTCACCCTGCAGCAAGCGGTAGAGCCCGCGAGCCTGCTTTTCGGCGAACGCCTCGGTCTCCATCTCCGCCATGCGTGCTCGCAACCCGCGACTCTCGTCACCGTCACTGTCCCGCCACCGTTGCTTCACGTCCTTCGCCTCGACGATCAGCGCGACGACCTCGGGGTCGTTCATCACCCGCCTGAAGAACGCCTTCGACCGCAACCGCCTCCGCCCCAGGTACGCGTCCAGGTTTCGGCTGTGGTGAACCCCGGCGTTGTGATCCTCGACCTCAAAGTACGACTTGGGTGCGGTCCCCCGCGCCAATCCGACCAGCATCCGCGCGGACCTTGGAAACCGCAGCGCCCCGACCAGCCAGGACGCAAGAGCCGACTCGGCACGGCCCAGCTCGTACAGCGAGAATCCGCGAATCAGCGCATACGCCGGATACACCCCCATGACGTACCGGGATGCCCTTTCGGCCGCTGCGAATCGACCCGCGTTGAGCAACACGGGCGCCCGTTCCGCAGCGGCGGTGATGTCTTGGTGGCACTTCTTCTCCAGCACGTCGATCAGCGCCAACGACGCGTCGAGGTCGCCCGCCCGGTTGAGCGCCTGTGCCTTGTAGATGAGGGCTCGGATGTACGGTCGCGTGTCCGTATCGAGCCACCAACGCTCCTTGGCGATCCTCTTGGGAAATGCCGACCGTCCGACTTCGATCGCCCGGTCAAAGTGCTTGACGGCGGCGCCGAAGTCGCACCGCTCCATCTCGACGAGTCCGCGGTAGTTGAAGCCGACCGTGAACTTCGGCCAACACTCGGTCATGAGTCGCGCAAGGGCTGCAACCCTGTCGTACTCGCCCTTGTTGAAGAGCGACTCCAACTCCTCCCACGCCTCGAGCGGCACGGCGCGACGGTTGCTGATCGTGCGCCAATAGAAGGGGTTATCCGCGTTCCAGTCGTCCTCCTCCTGGTCGCAATGCTTGAGCCGCCAGTCGATCATGTCGCGCAGCCACTGCAGCTCGTGGCGGTTGGCTTGCAGGGTCCTCGCTGACGAGACCAGGCTGCGTGGGTCGGCGCTCGCCAACTCGAACGTGAACTGCTGCAGCGCCTCGCGAAAGCCCGCCTCGACGCGCTCTTTCTTGTAGGCGTAGAGGTCAGGCAGATGGTCGAGATTGCTGCGAATCGCCGCGTCGATCTTTGCCCAATCGAACCGAACTTGCGGGTTGTCGGACTGGATCAGGTTACGGAAGACGTACGACTGCTCACCGGTCGCGGCAAGGGCCTCAGCCTTGGAGTAGATCGTGAACAAGGTGGTTTGCACCACCTTCTTGGTTTCGGGGTCACGTCGCCCTTGGACGACGCAGAGCTGGTTGCCTTTCTTGCGGACGTAGGCCACGGGTGCCTCCGGATGCTGGTTGTTGTGCAGACAGAATATTCTTGCACATCAAAGAGCAGCCGCCAAGCAGGCGCTCAACCAAGCTGTTTGAGGCGTTCCGTGAAGCGCGCCACCTTCTGCCGGCCTGCCTTCGTATCCCGTGCATCCCACCGTTCGACCAGGCGGACGTAGAGCCCTCTCGCCACCTCCGGCGCGGCCCCCTCGGCAAGCATCGCCGTCGCTTCGGCCGCCGAGGACCAGTTCCCGTCGGGTAGGCCGTCAAGCACAGCAAGCGCCTCCTCAAACCGACCCAGGCGCGCAAGCAGCCGAACGCGTACCGGCTGGTCGGCCACGCGATCCGTCCGCACGCACAACAGGGCATGCCCCAACGCCTGTTCCGTGCGCCCTGCCTTCACGGCGGTGGCACACAGCTTCCGGAACGCCCCAATCGTCACGCTGCGCTCGAATCGGGTCATGAGATGACCGAGGCGAATCTGCGCCTCAGGGACAGGGCGCCCTCGCGCTTCCAACCACCGCTGAACAGCATGGTTGTAGGGCTCGACGGTGCTCGGATGGTCGGCCACCAGCTTCAACGCGGCCTCGTGCCGTCCGGCCTTCTCCAACATATCGGCGACGCGCACCACGTTCTTCTTGTCGGCGTCTTGCGCGACGGTCACGGCCTCTTCGCACCGCCCGACCTTGAGCAATTCTTCTACCCACTCAACCGTGAGCCCAGTCCTACGCATGACATCGAGCCGCCCCTCGGCGTCGATCCGGCCATCCAATAGTTCGAGCACGAGCCTCCCGCCAAACTCGCGTCCCCACCAATCCTCGGTCGGCAGCGCTTCGACCACGGCGAGCGTGCGGTCCGCGAACCAAACGCTCTCGTCGGGCGTTGCGACGTCGCGAAGAACCTCCACCACGGGCTCGCCCATGCCGAAGCCGCCATGCTCCAGGGTGTCCCAGCGGTAGATGTGGAAAAGCGCTTCCCAAAGCCGCAGGCGACGCGCCGGCACGTCGCAAGCAGCGAGACAACGCCCCACGTCCTCCACGCACTCGCCGACGACGCAGGCGATCTCGCTCTCGTTGTCGCGGATACCGAGGTAGCCCGGCAAGACGCCGTGCGCGATGGTCACAAAGATGTCGGCCGCCCGATGTGTGTCGCCTCGCTGAAGCGCCGCATCTCCAAGCGCCTTGAGTCGTGCCAACGCCATGGACGCCACGCCAGAAGCACGCCAGTCGTGCCCGACGCCGCATACGATGGACGTCACCCGGCGGCCAAGCGCCTCGAGGTCCGCACCGTCCAACCTTGCCGGCAGCATGGCCGTGATCACAGTGCCGATGCTCGGGTCGTGGTCGTGCAGGGCCAGGATGATGTCCGTGAGGGCGTCCTCGCTCAGCCACGCCAATCGCTGACGCAAGTCGGTTCGCCTCATCGATCCCTCCGTAACCCCGACATCGTCACCGCCTCCTACCGCCTTTGCGCTTGCCACGTTTGGCCTTCCTCTTGGACTTCCGTCCCCGCTTGGGCGGCTTGACAGCCCGGCTTGATGGCCGAGTTGACGCCGTGGATTTGGCGCCGACCGGTTCGTTGAACCACGCCCAGCCGCTGAGCCAACTGTGGATGTCGTCCCGCTCGGCGTGCTCGAGGTGTTCGCGCAACCACTGCGGCGTCGACCATCCCCCTGCAGACGCTTCATCGGTGACGTCATGGACGCCTACCAGCAGCGTGTCGATCGCACCTCTTGCGAACGCTGCACGCAGCCGTGGCGCGAGGTGCGCCGCGCCCAGGTCAAGCGCCATCGAGACGAACCACCCACCGAGCGCGCTCCCGGCCTTGTCCGGGATCGCGTCGATGCAGGCCACCAGGTGCTCGGCGACCGATTCGACGGTGACGTGGCCGGCTGCAGCGGCGAAGATCAGGGCCTCGGCCGCCATCTCGCGCAGGGTCGAAGGTGCCGATTCGTCAACAACCGCCGCGACCAACGCCTCGCAGGTGCCACCCGAGGTGCGGTGCAGCGCGGCGGGAACGAACTCGCTGATGCCGTCTCCAAGCAGGTCGTCGACAAAACGTCGAGGTGCGTCTTGGATGCACCGTGCTGAATCGAATGCTGGAGCTCGGCGCGCCCGTTTCGGAGGCGTTCGCCCGTTAAATGCACCACCGTAAAGGCGCACTGCGCCCGATTCCATCTCGGTGCCACAACGCCACGGCGATCTCGGCCTCGACGAGCCAGTCACCGTCGATGGACGCGCTTGTAGTCCAAGTCCCACTTTGCCTTCCATCGACGAAGGGCGTCCCTTCCACTCGCTCGAGATATGTGACCGGAGAGCGCCAGCACAAGTCCGACGACGCTCGCGCCCCCGCCGCCGAAGACAAGAGTCTTGTTGTTCGCGGCCATGCCGGTCCCCGCAGCTACTGCGCCAACGCCGCACGCCACCCATCCCACGATTATGCGTCCGACGCCGGCAACCTCCGGTCGTGCAGGAGCGTCCCACGGTACGCGATGGAGCCTGCGCCCAATCCGGACGGTGCGAGTCCGCGGTGGCCCGACGGCCCGCCGTCGGTCGCCCGCGCCTGTTCGGCCACGTGACGAGTTTCGGTTCGTGTGTTGCGCCGGCGTCGCTGGTTGGATGCCCCGCGAATGGCGGACCGTCTCACCAGTCGCGGCGCTGGACCGGCGTGTCTGCGACAGTTTTGCCCGCGCTTCCGTGCCAAGCGTACTGTGTGATTCCGCCAACGAGAGCACCATTTCGAATTGCTCACGGGCTCGTGGCACGTCGCCCGCCCGCAGGTAAGCGTCCCCGGCCAGCGCCAGATATCGAATGGCGATCGGGTGTTTCTGCCAGGCCAGACGATATGCCTTGGCCGCCTGCCGATGATTCCCGGTCCGCGTATGCTGTTCTGCGAGTTTCTCGATCGCCGACGCAGTCTTGCCGTCGGCCCGCGCCTCTGGGACGAGCGCAACGCCGAATACGGCAATGACAATTGCCGAAACGCCACACAACCGTTTCGCATATGTCAGATTTCGCACTCGCCCGCTCGTATCCCGACGAGCAACTTCAGGTGGGTTGTCTGGAACGGCCAGCGGAGCCAAGCCAACTTGTCCGGCCTCGGTCGGTTGCATCAACACGGGTGAACTCCATTGGTCGTTGATGATGAAAATACACGGTTGCCCTGCTCAAATCGAGGCCGTCAGGGTGTGGAGGATGCGGTTCGTGACAATTCGGGGACGAGTGATTGCGCAACACACGACGAGCGGTCAGACCACCGGTCTGAAACCGCCAAATTCGGCCTCGCCACGCCCGGAAAAACCGCCCAAACGCAACACTATAAGCCCATCGCTCGGGAACGATTGAAACGCTAAACGCACGACTGCGCTCCAATCCGCCGATTTCGCCTCGAAACCACCAACCCAAGAATTTCAGCTACTTCCGCCGCACGGTCGGGAACGATATGTTAACGTAACCCATTGAAATTCAAGGATGTGAGCGTTTTCGACTCCCGGCGCCTCCACCAACCACGATACCCTCAACAAAGGTCATCACCAAGTCCCTGGCGGCGCGGCCGAAGGTCAATGCGCATCGTTGTGAGATGCTCATGCCGAGCGCGAAGGTCTCATCGCCGCGTCCGCATTTGCACCCATTCTTTGCCAGCAACGACCTGCGTCCCCGACAACACCTCACCGGTCTGGACAAAATGCCGCTGAATCCGCATCGAATCGGGCTTCATGACGCACCACGCCGCCGGCACCTGGCCCTCATCGACCACCTTCAGCCGCTCCGGACGCCCGCGCTTATGCACAACGAACTCGCCCAACACCAACGACCTCCGATCTCCCAACGCCGCTAACAACGCCTCGTTCGCCGCCGCCAGCTTCTTCTCGACCGCCTTCTTCTCCGCCCGCAACTCCCACGCCATCTGCGCCAGCTCCGCGAGCTCCTCTCCGACATTCGAGCTACTTCTCAACCGACCATCGCCCAGCCGGCCACCTGCCAAACCGACTGGCACCGGCAACAGCCACTTCTCTTCCGCACCGACCGATCTTGCCGCAACCGCCACGGCCGTCCCTCGGCCGGGGTCACGGCCCACTGCCGTGTAGTCCCGAATCCACGCACACGCCGCCGGATCGCCCTTCTTCGCAAACTTCCGATACGCCGCGCAACTGACGTACCAGCCGCCGCCGTGGCGCGGTCTGGCGCACACGGTTGGTCGACCACAATCTGGGCAACGCCGCACCGCGCTTGGAATCGGTGGTGTCTGCTCAGCCCCCATCTCGCCGTCCAATTCGCACTGCAGACACCGCGTGCAGCCTGGCACAGCGGCCAGCCTCGGGAGTGGAATCGGCGCGCCACAATCCGCCACGACACAGCGCTGCAACTGGTCGCAGTCGAACATCAGCGCCCCGCCAACAAAGACCGACACCTCGGGCGCGGCACAGCTGGGGCAGCCGATGTGGTCATAGCCACGGCCGAGGTTCGCCATCGTCGGCTCATCGCCAACGGCCTCCGCTAGCCCTTCATCCGCGATTGCACCGTGGTGGCCACACGCACATTCTGCCGTCACATCGCTCACTTTCATCACACCTCCATGGCAAATTGGCCGCGCATTGTTTAGACGGCATGAGACAGGATGTGACCGACGACCGCCGTTACCCGGTAGGTCACAGCCCGTCTCCCCACCTCCACACCATGCCCACATGCCAACGCCGCCCCCAGGGTCCGGTACCACCGACGCTCAGCAACACGACGCCCAGCACAACGGCACCCAGCACGCAGACAGGGCGGTCCGCGACGCAGCATCGAACGTCAGCGCTGCTTCGCAGGGGGCCAGATCCGCGCGGATGTGGCGGCGCGACCACAACCTCGGTGACGGCCCCGTCCACGACCTCCACCACCATCTGCTTGCAGCCGGCATCGACATCTCGGTCCGCGCCAACTCAAACAACCAACCGCTGCACCTTCACCACCAGGCCGGCCGACCGCGGGCCGTCCTCAGCGACCGCTTGATGCCGGGCGGCACACGGTTCTGGCTCGCCCACGCTCTCGCTCATCACGTCTTCGATGACCCCGTGCCATGCCACTGCCCGCCGCCGACGCTTACGCCCAGCGAAATCCGCGCGATGACGTTCGCCGACTGCCTCCTGCTACCGCTGCGGCCCGCCCGGGACCTCGGCGACCCCAGCGCCGCAAGCTTGCTCTATGGCGTCACGCTCCCCCTGGCGCGCAGACAGACTCGACGGGCAATGACCGGCTCACCCCCGAAGAACCTGCGCGTGAGTGTCCTTGTCGACTACCGGGAAGAGCGCTCCGGGGTGCCCGACCTGCTCGCGGGCCACGCAGACCTCGACGTCCATTCCGTCGCCCTCCCGGTCGGCGATTACCTGCTCGCGGGGACGCTGCTCGTCGAGCGCAAGACGAGCTCGGACTTCGTGGCGAGCGTTCGCGACGGCCGCTTGATTCGGCAGCTGGCCGCGCTATCGAGAACATCCAATGGCAGTCCGCCCGTGCTGATGCTCGAAGGCGACGGCAGCGGCGCTATACCAAGCCTCGGCGGTCCACAGCGGCGCGGGCTGCTGGCGTGGGCGGTGGTGAGCGGCGGGGTGTCCGTGGTCCCATCCAGCGGGCCCGCCGACACGGCACAGCTGCTCACAACGATGGCCAGACGGTGCGCGATGTTGACCAAGGGGTCCGGCTCGAGTCGGTCTCGAACGACGCGCAACAAGCACCGCGCGCAGTCGCCTCGCCGCGGGAAGAACGGGCCGGAAGCGGTACTGCAAGCGATCGACGGTATCGGCCCGCGGCGAGCGCAACAGCTCGTGGCACACTTCGGCTCCGTTGCAGCCGTTCTCCGCGCCAGCAAGGAGGAGCTTTGCGCAGTGACGGGCATCGACGGCCAGCTCGCGAACCTGCTCCGTAGGGGTGCCGATCGGCTGGACCGGAGATAGATTCGGACACCGATCCCACAAAGCACCCATCCCGCAAGGCGCCCAACGACATCACCGCCGTTCGCCCCGCTGGTCCGCGACCGTGGTCACTGTCGACAATGTCGCGTGCCAGCTGTTCGTCATCACGAACCCGAATCGCAGAGAACCCACGCCGACAAACGGCGACTTCCTGCTGACGCCGTTCGACTTCCTGACCCAGCTCGTCGCGGTCCTCACGCGGCAGGCCCGACACGACCCGGCCGACCTGCAAGCCCGCCTCGCCCACAGCCTTGGGGACACGCAACCAAGGTCCTGCGTTGCCGATCCGATCGACGATTCACTCGGCAGCTGGTGGCAGCACGAGCGTCCGCTGCTCTGGGGCCCGCCCGGCACCGGCAAGACCCACACCCTGGCCCGCCTCATCGCGAAAACATCGGCGCTACCTGATGAGCGCGTGCTGGTGGTGTCGACGACGAACAAGGCGACCGACGACATCGCCCTGCGCATCGCGATGTTCGCCGCTGGGCTCACGGCCCACGCAAGACGATACGGGCGCCCAGCTGCAGACGCGAAAGGCAGGCGGGCGGTGATGAGCGCCGAGCAACAGCCCCTGTGTCGGATCGCGATGGATGGCGGACCGCGGCTGGTGCGCGGCGTGGCGGGCAGCGGCAAGACGCTGGTGTTGATAGCAGGGCGCGGCTGCTGGCGGGAACAGGGCGGCGGCTGCAGACGTTGATCTTGCAGACACATGGTCTAGGATGCTTGCCAGCATGACCCGCCTGATCGCCACATTCGCCGCGTTCGCCCTCTGCGCCCAGATCGCTGGAGTCGGGGCCGTCTGTCGCTGCGTTGAGCCGATGGCGGCGCCGATGGCCGATGACCACGCATGCTGCCGCGGGGCAGGCTCACGCGCGGCTGACGACGACGAGCTGGCGGCCGACACCGAACAAGCTGCCCACAACCAGCGCAACGGCTGTCGCTGCGATGCCGAGTTGGCCGGGCTGACGCCGAGCAACCGGCCCCCTGTCGCTTCGGTCGTGCTGACGCCGGTCGCGTCGATCGTCGCCCTGTACCCGAGCGTGGCACTGCGTGACGACACGCAGCGGGCACGCGCACCGCCGCAGCGGCCGCCACCGCTCCCACAGCCAAACCGCGCCGCTCTGCAAACCTGGCGCTGCTAGGTCCTGTTCGCCTCTGTCCGACGTCCCGTCAGCGTACGCTGACATCCCGGTCGGTCCCCGCGAACAGGAGCTTGCGTGCGTCCCACATCAAAAACGATCCTCGCGCTGAGCGCGCCCGCCGTGGCGCTTTGTCTCAGCGTTCCCTTCGCCGCCGCTGCGGCGCCCCTCGATCTCGCGGCGCTGCTGGCGAACCTCGAGAAGACCAGCCCCCAACTGCGCGCCGCGCGCGGCGTCGTCGAGGCCACCGCCCGCCGCAAGGCCGTCGTCCGCAAGCTGCCCGAGCCGACCGTTGGGGTTGCCGCGCTGCCGCTGCCGGTCGAGACCCGCGTCGGCCCGCAGCGCTTCAAGCTGAGCGTCCGACAGGGCATCCCGTGGCTGGCCAAGCTCGACCGCCGCGCCGATGCCGTGGACGCCGCAACGCTGGCTGCCCGTCGGCGCTACGACGCCGCGCTCGCCCGGGTCCGGCGGGATGTACGTGTGCCGTGGGCGCGGTTGGCGTGGCTGCGAGCCGTGGCCGACATCGTCAAGCAACAGCGCGAGCTGTTGATCGGTCTCGAGCCATCGGTGCTCGCGCGGCTGCGGATCGGCAAGGCGGCGTACGAGGACGCGCAGCGGCTGCGACTGGTCATCGGCGAGCTCGCCGAGCGTGAGGCGAGCCTGATCGATCGGCAGTCTGCGGTCGCGGGCCTCGTCAGGGCGGCCGCGGGTGTCGCCACCAACGCCCCGCTGGCCCCGGCCACCTTCGAGGCGGACCGGCTCGCGGGCAAGCCGCTGCCGACGCGTGCGGACCTCGCCGCGAAGCTGCCGGAGAACCCGGACGTGGTCGCGGCCGCGGCGCACATCGCGGCCGCGCGGGCGGTCGTCGCTGCGGTCGATACCAAGCGCCAGCCCGACTTCGCCGTCGGGCTCGACTGGGTGATGGTCGGCGAGGCGCGCATGCCCGGTGTCGTAGACTCCGGCAGCGACGCCGTGATGCTGATGGCGGCGGTCAAACTACCTGTCTGGAAGAGCGCTTACGACGCGGATGTTTCCGCCGCGCAGGCGCGTGTCGGCGTCGCAAAGTCCCGACGCGAGGCCGCGCTGCGCAAGGCCGAGGCGCGCCTTTCTCTGCTGCTGTTCAACCTCCGCGACGCCAGGCGCAAGCGAGACTTGTACAGCATGGACCTGGTGCCGCGCGCCCGCTCGGCGCTCACGACCGCGCTGACGTCCTACGCGAACGCGCGCGCGAAGTTCAACGACCTGATCGAACTGGAACAGCAGCTGCTGACGTTCTCGATCCGCCTGGCCAGCGCCGAGGTCGCTCGTGTGCAGGCCGAAGCGGACCTGGAGCTTCTGCTGGGCCGCTCGCTGCAGGCCGCCCCCGGCAAATCGGCCGCGAGCGCTGGCGCCAGCAACACTCGGAGCAACAAGCCATGAAGATTCGCATGCCCCCCGCCGCGATGGCCGCCCTCGCGTTACTGCTCGGCGCCGCGATCGGCGCGTTCCTTTCTGCCCCGCCCGAGGCGGTGGACATCCGCTCGAGCAAGCGAACCGCGAAGGACCCGATGGCCGGCCACAACCACGGCGCTCCGACCCCCAAGGGCAAGGCAAGCAAGCAAGCCGCTGAGACCAAGAAGCCGACGATGTGGACGTGCTCGATGCACCCGCAGATCAAGCTGCCGGAACCGGGTCTGTGTCCCATCTGCAACATGGACCTGATCCCGCTGGAGGCGGGCAGCGGCACCGGTGGGCTGGGCACTTCGATGAGCGCAGAAGCCAAGGCGCTCGCGCGGATCACCACGACCGAGGTCAAGCGCGACCATGCCCACGTCCGCCTGCGGATGGTTGGCAAGGTGACCTACGACGAGACCCGGGTCGCCCGGCTCACCGCCTGGTTCGGCGGCCGCATCGAGCGCTTGTTCGTCGACTTCACCGGCACCGTGGTCAAGAAGGGCGACCACATGCTCGCGCTTTACAGCCCTGAGCTGCTCGTCGCGCAGCAAGAACTCATCCAGGCCGCCCGCGATCGCGTCCGTTCCGTCGGACCCTTGAAGGCGGCCGCGAGCGCCACATACCGCGCCGCCCGCGACAAACTCCGGCTCTGGGGGCTGCAGGACTGGCAGATCCGCACCGTGCTCAAGCGCTCACGGCCGATGGAGACGGTCACCATCTACGCGCCCATGGGCGGCGTGGTGACACACAAAGCCGCGCTCGAAGGCGCGTGGGTCAAGACCGGCACCCCGATCTACACGATCGCGGACCTGTCGCACGTCTGGGTGGAGCTTGATGCCTACGAATCCGACATCGCTTGGCTGCGTTACGGCCAGCGCGTGGAGGTCGAGGTCGACGCCTTTGCCGGCCATCCGTTCGCCGGTCTGATCGCGTTCGTAAACCCGGTGATGAACGAGCGGACGCGAACCATCAAGGTGCGGCTGCACATCGACAACCCGGACCTGCGCCTCAAGCCGGGGATGTTCGTCCGCGCGGTCGCAAACGTGCCGGTCGCCGGTTCGAAGACCCGTGGCGCGCACGACATGGCCGGCAAGTTCGTCTGCCCGATGCATCCTGAGGTCGTCAGCGCGGACAAGCACGCCCGCTGCCGCATCTGCGGAATGCGGCTGGTGGCGTCGAACAAGCACTGGCTGGTCGGACCAGCGATGGCTGGGCGCAAGGCCGCCTCCCCGCTGGTCATCCCACACACCGCCCCACTGATCACCGGCAAGCGCGTGGTTGTGTTTGTCGAGAAGGAGGGCGCCGACAAGCCGACGTACCTGGTGCGGGAGATCAAGCTCGGGCCGCGCGCGGGCGACCAGTACGTGGTCGTCGACGGCCTGATGGCCGGCGAGCGGGTGGTCACAAAGGGCGCGTTCCGGCTCGACTCTGCAATGCAGATCGTCGGCGATGAGTCGGTGATGGCCCACGACCCTGTGACGGCCGACTCGACCGCGGGAGACGGCGGAGATGCGAAGGCGGATCGCGCCTCTGGCAAGAGGCCGATCGCGCTGACCAAGGACGAACTCACGGCCCTCGGCAAGGTGGCCAAGATCCTCGTAGCGACCAGCGGCGCGCTCGCTGCGGACAATAATGCCGCCGCCGCCAAGGCCGCCGCGCACCTGCACCACATTGTGCCACCGTTGGAGAAGGCGCTCGGTGAGGCCGGCAAGGGGCTCGTGGAAGCCGCCACCGTCGTCGCCGACGCCAAGGCCTCGATCGAACTCCGGCGAAAGGCGTACACGAAGGTCAACGCCGCGCTGATTCCGGCGATCGGCCAGCACGCTGAAGCCCTGGGCGTGACCCACGACCATGTCTTCTGCCCGATGGCCAACGATGGCGCCGGCGCCGGCTGGCTGCAAAAGCCCGGCGAGGTTGCCAACCCCTGCTACGGCGAGAGCATGTTGCGCTGCGGCGGCAAGAAGAGTGGCTTCGACGCGGAGAGCAAGTGATGCAAGCCCTCGTTCGCAACCTCCTGAGCAACCGCCTCGTCGTGCTGCTGCTGACCGGTCTGGCGATCGCGTACGGCCTCGCGACAGCGCCCTTCTCCTGGGACGTCGGCCTGCCCAAGGATCCGGTCCCGGTCGACGCGATCCCCGACATCGGCGAGAACCAGCAGATCGTCTTCACCCGGTGGATGGGCCGCAGTCCGCAGGACGTCGAGGACCAGGTTACGTATCCGCTCACAGTGGCGCTCCTGGGCATCCCTGGCGTCAAGACGATCCGCAGCAGTTCAGTGTTCGGTTTCTCGGCGGTCAACGTCATCTTCGACGACGACATCGAGTTCTACTGGAGCAGGTCGCGGCTGCTCGAGAAGCTCGCATCGCTGCCGCCGGGCACGCTGCCAGGCGATGCCCGGCCACAGCTGGGCCCAGACGCCACCGCGCTCGGTCAGATCTATTGGTACACGCTCGAAGGGCGCACGCCTGACGGCCGACCCGCGCCGGGGTTCTCGCTGGAGGAGCTGCGCACCATCCAGGACTTCTACATTCGCCCGGCCCTCAACGCGGCGGCGGGCATCAGCGAGGTGGCGTCGGTCGGCGGCTACGTGCGCGAGTACCAGGTCGACGTCGACCCGGACGCGATGCGCGCCCACAGGGTCAAGCTCGGCGACGTGATCAAGGCGGTCCAGCGCAGCAACCGCGACGTCGGCGCGCGCACGGTTGAAGTCAATCAAGTCGAGTACATCATCCGAGGGATCGGCTTTCTCAAGAGCGTCGACGACATCGAGAAGGCCGTGATCCGCGCGCGGGACGGGGTCGCGATCCGCGTCAGGGACGTCGCCCGGGTCCACACGGGGCCCGCGAACCGGCGCGGCATGCTCGACAAGGGCGGGGCCGAGGCGGTAGGCGGTGTCGCGGTGGTGCGGTTCGGCGCCAACCCGATGGCGGCCATCGCCGCGCTCAAGGCCAAGATCACAGAGATCGAGAGCGGGTTGCCCGAGAAAACGCTCGCGGACGGCACGCGCTCCAAGCTCACGATCGTGCCGTTCTATGATCGCACGCAGCTGATCCAGGAGACTATCGGCACCCTGGAGAGCGCGTTGACCGACGAGATCCTGATCTCGATCGTGGTCATCCTGGTGATGCTCTTTCACATCCGCGCGTCGCTGCTGATCTCCGCGCTCTTGCCGCTCGCGGTGCTGATGACTTTCGCGCTGATGAAGCAACTGAGCGTCGACGCCAACATCGTCGCGCTGTCGGGCATCGCCATCGCGATCGGGACGATGGTCGATATGGGCATCGTCGTCACCGAGAACATTGTCGGCCACATCGAGCGCGATCCCGATCGGCCGCGGCTCGATCTGATTCGGGACGCGACCGCCGAGGTCGGCAGCGCGGTGCTCACGGCCGTGTCGACCACGATCGTCAGCTTCTTGCCGGTGTTCGGGCTGCAAGCTGCCGAGGGCAAGCTGTTCTCGCCGCTGGCATGGACCAAGACGTTCGCGCTGCTGATGGCCGTCGTGGTCGCGATCGCGGTGTTGCCGGTGCTGGCGCTGATGCTCTTCCCCAAGGCGCCCGGCTGGCTGCAGAAGCGCGCCCCGACCCGCCGATTGCCAGCCTGGCTGCAGATCGCGCTGTCGATCGCGCTGGCGCTGTGGGCGACGTGGGAGCTCACGATCCACTGGATGCCGCTCGGCAAGGCGATGCCAGTCGGCCACAGCTACATCTTCGTCGTGCTCTGCATCGCCACGCTGCTCGGCGCGTTCTGGTTGTTCCAGCTCGCCTACCCGCACCTGCTCGCTCTGACCCTGCGCTACAAGGCGGCATTCCTGGTCACGCCCGTCCTGTTGGTGATGCTCGGGTTGTCGGTGTGGCTCGGTGCTGATCGCGTCTTCGGCATGCTCCCCGATCGCTACACTGCGGGCGTTCGGGCGCGTTTTCCCGGCCTGTCCGAAGAGTTCATGCCCAAGCTCGATGAGGGCAGCTACCTGTGGATGCCGACGATCATGCCACACGGCGCGATCTCCGCGGCGATCGACGTTGTCGGCCAGATGGACAGGGCGATCATGGCGATCCCAGAGGTCGAGAGCGCGGTCGGCAAGATCGGCCGCGCGAACTCCGCGCTCGACCCGGCGCCGGTGTCGATGGTCGAGACGATCGTCGTGCTCAAGCCGCAGTTCACCGAGCTTGAAGACGGCACCCGACGGCGCAACTGGCGGCCGGAGATACGCCACCAAGACGACATCTGGCAGGCGATCACGAAGGCGGCGCAGGTCCCAGGCGCCACGAGCGCGCCCGAGCTGCAGCCCATCGCCGGCCGCATCGTGATGCTGCAGACCGGCATGCGCGCGCCGATGGGCATCAAGGTCAAGGCGCCGGATCTGAAGACGCTCGGCGACTTCTCGCTCAAGCTTGAAGCGGCGCTCAAGGACGTGCCCGAGGTCGAACCGTTGGCGGTGCTCGCTGACCGTGTCGTGGGCAAGCCGTACTTGGAGATCCGCATCGACCGCGACGCGATCGGTCGCTACGGTGCGCGCATCGAGGATGTCCAGCAGGTCATCGAGGTGGCGATCGGCGGCAAGCCGGTGACGTTCACGGTGGAGGGTCGGGAGCGATACCCGGTGCGGGTCCGCTACCAGCGCGAGCTGCGCGACAGTATCGAGGAGCTCGGCAACATTCTGGTCCCCACCCCGGCGGGCGCACAGATCCCGCTCAAGGACCTCGCCCGCGTCGAGTATGTCCGCGGTCCGCAGATGATCCGCAGTGAAGACACGTTCCTGACGGCCTATGTTGTATTTGACGGCAAGAAAGGACTCGCGGAGATCGACGTCGTCGAGTCGGCGAGCGCGCACATAGACGCGCTTGTCCGCGACAAGCAGCTCGTGGTGCCCGCGGGGGTAACATGGAAGTTCGCCGGCAACTACGAAAACAAGCTGCGCAGCGATGCACGCCTGGCGGTCCTGCTACCCGTCGCGCTGCTGCTGGTGTTCATCCTGTTGTACCTGCAGTTTCGCTCGGCCATGACGACGCTGTTCGTCTTCTCGGGTGTTGCTGTCGCGATGGCGGGCGGCTTCTTGATGCTGTGGGCGTGGGGGCAGCCGGGGTTTCTCGACTTCGATGTGTTCGACCACAACCTGCGCGAGATCTTCGGGGTCCAGCCGATCAACCTCTCGGTGGCGATCTGGGTCGGCTTTATCGCGCTGATCGGCATCGCGACCGACGACGGCGTGGTCATGGCGACGTTCCTGGACCAGACCTTCGCGCGTCGCCACCCGGCGTCGGTCGACGAGGTGCGCGCCGCGGTGCTCGAAGCCGGGAGGCGTCGGATCCGAGCCTGCCTCATGACCACGGCGACGACGATCCTGGCGCTGTTGCCGGTGCTCACGAGCACGGGCCGGGGCAGCGACATCATGATCCCAATGGCGATTCCGGCGTTTGGCGGGATGACACTGGAGCTGATCACCCTGTTCGTGGTGCCGGTTCTCTATTGCGGTTGGCAGGAGACGCGCTTGCGGGTGCGCAGCCGTTTCGGGTCGCCACCACCGGCGTCAGGCACACCGGGCGAAGGGCCGCCGCTGTCCGGGCCGCCAGCCGATGTGCTGCCCGTTGCTGCGCCATCGCTGGCGGAGGAGGCTCTATGATCGGGATCTGCTCGCAGCGGCGACAGAGCCACGCCAACGTCGTCGTGGCGCTCGCGGTTGTGACGTCAGCGCTCGCGTCTGGATGTACGGGCGCCAGCGGCACGCAGCCGGACGACATGGGCGCGGCGACCCACCGCGAGCACGCCGGGCGCGAGGGCGCGAAAGCCGACGAGGCGCAACGGGAGGCGGCGCGGCGCGCGGCCAAGGCGGCAGGCGAGAAGCCGCGGCCATACGCGTACGGGCTCACCAGTGGCTACAGCTTCCCGGTGGCCCTGTATAATCCCACCGACCCCGCCGACCGGGCGCGACACCACCGCGAGCTCGCGGCGAGACATCGCGCCGCCGCCGAGGCCTTGGAGCGCTTCGAGCGCGGCACCTGTGCCGCGTTTCCGCCCCGGACCCGGGCTGTTTGCCCGGTCGCACGGGCGGTCAGCCACACGCAGCACGTCGACGGAGGTCTGCGCTTGTTCGTGCGCGCCGGGTTGCCCCTCCAGGCGGTGGTCGCCCACATGCGCTGCCACCACGCCTACGGCCGGACCCGCGCGTTCGCTGGGATGCCCGACTGCCCGCTTTACATCAAGGGCCTGCGCGTTCGCGCCGATCGTGCCTCGAGAAGCGTCGATCTGACCGTGGACGACCGCGCATCCGTCCGCGAACTGCGGCGCCGGGCCGCAACGCATTTTGCTTGCGACAGGCCGGCGCCACCGAGCCCCTCAACCAAACCAAGCGGAGGGAAATAGTAATGCACAACCGCCAACACCCGCTGCCCCACCACGCGATCATCGTCGCAGCATGTTTGATCGTCCCCGCGTGCGGCGCACCCCAGGGGACCGAACCCGACGACATGAGCGCGTCAGATCACCGCCGTGCGGCAGCCGCCCAGCGCGCGAAAGTCGCACGCCACAGGGCGCTGTACGACCCGACTGCGGTGGACAAGGACGATTCGCTCGCGCCGGGCACCGGCGGCGGCAGCTTCGACTTTCCTTTCGACGCCTACAACCCGACCGCGGTGCACGAGCACGCGGCCGACAAGGCCGCGGGGCTGGCTCGCCGTCACCTCGCAGCGGCGCGCGAGCTTGAGACCTTCGAGGAGGGGGCCTGCAAACGCTTTCCACCCAAGACCCGCGGCGTGTGCCCTGTGCTGACGACGATCACCGCCTGGACCCCGATCGACGGCGGGGTCCGACTGTTCGTACGCAAATCCGTCTCGTTCGACGCAGTGGTCGCGCACGCGCGCTGTCACTTCGCCTTCGGCCGCGCGCGCGGATTCGCGCGGATGCCGGACTGCCCGCTCTACATCACGGGTCTCGAACTGACGGCAGACTCCGGCGCAAAGACCATCGAGCTGAAGGCGTCCAAGGCCGCCGGGGTCGCCGAGTTGCGTCGCCGTGCGGCGACCCACGCCCCGCGGAGGTGAGATGCGCATGTGGTTGCTACGCGCCAGGAGGCAGGAGTGACGGGCTTTTCGCAGCGTTGGATTCAGCGCTGGTACGACACTTTTGCGTTCGGCTATGACCCGGCGTTCGCTTGGATGTATCGGGCGCCGCGCAATGCGATGGTGGCCGCGCTCGACTTGCGGCCGGGTGATTCCGTGCTCGACATCGGCACCGGGACGGGCCAGAACCTGCCCTTGCTCGCCGCCGCTGTCGGTCCCCAGGGCCTTGTCATCGGCCTGGACCACAGCCCGGGCATGCTCGCACGAGCGCAGCGGACGGTCGATCGCCTCGCCCTGCCCAATGTCAAGCTGAGCCGCGGAGACGCCGGCGAGATCGATGCGCAGTGGTGGAGCGCTGCCGCGCAGACCGACCGACCTCCGAGCGCCGTCACCGCTGCGCTCACGCTGTCGGTGATGCCCCCGTGGCGCGAGGCGTTCACGCGCTCGTTCGCGCTGCTCGCTGGCGGTGGACGCTATGGGATCCTCGACATGATCCCCTTCACGGGACCCCTTTCGCCCGTCAACCTGTTGGTCAATGCCGCGTCCGCGAGCGACATCCGCAGGCCTGTGCTCCAACTCCTGGATCCGGTCAGCGACGTGATCCACCGCGAAGACTTCCCGATGAGTTGCACGCGGGTGGTGGTCGCCACCAAGCCCGCGCAAACCACTGAAACAGCCGAGGAGGCTCCACCATGACGACCGCGAACCCGCCGGCCCTTCAACAGCGCTATCGCCGGCCCCTCTTGCTCGGGATCGCCGCTTCGGTGTTGGCGGAGAGTGTCATCTTCGTGGTCTGGGGCCTGATCCTCTTTCCGGACGGCAACGTGCTAACCAAGCTCTTGTGGACCGTCGGCTTTTGCGGCCTCGGTATGGGCTCGACCATCGGTGCGCTGCTCGTGCTGCTGGTCGTCGATCGCCTCGACGGGCCCGCCGCGATCGCCGCGACGTCCGTGCTGTCCGCGCTGGTGCTCGGGGTCGCGTGCAACCTGCTGTGCTACAACCTCGATCGTCACTATTTCCACTACTTCGGCGGCGGCGACACGCCCGCGCTGTTCCTTATCAACGGCGTCCTGATGGCCTCGCTCGGTGGAGCATTGATAGGCTGGCTGCTGTTTACCCCGGGCGGGCGCAGGCGCTTGGATCGGCTGGGAATCTGACCTGTTGAGCGCCACGCCGAAGCCGCCTCGCTGGGTCCGCCCGCTCGACTGGAGCGCGGTCGTCGTGGCGTTCGCTGCGGACGTGTACTACCACGGGTTTGGCTGCTCGGACGGCTGCCGGGCGGCCGAACGCATCTTCCTGCACGCGGCCGGCTGGCTCTTGTCCCTGGTCGCGGCTGATGGTTTCTCGACATGAACTGTAGGATTTTCGACATGCGACCACGACCATCCACCACAAACAGCGATTCCGACCCGGGTCCGCCGTCGTGCTCATATGCGTTAAAGCCTTTCGAGTCCGCACGTTGTGCGAGAAATCTCGGGTTTGGCGCGAAGCTTGCTCACCGACGTGGGGACAGTCGGCCGGCCGCTCGGGGTTGGTCGCGTACCAATTTGGAGTCTTCCATGCTGAAAACACCGACCTTTCTCGCCGGCACCGTGCTGGTCCTTTGGACGTTCCCAGCGGTCGCGCTCTGCCCTCAGGGCGATGCGGCTCGCTGCGGTGCGGGCAAAGACCCGCAGCACGAGCGCGGCGCCAGCCATCGTGCGAACGGCGACAAGGGGCACAAGGAGCACAAGGAGCACAAGGAGCACAAGGGGCACAAGGGGCACAAGGGGCACAAGGGGCACAAGGGGCACAAGGAGCACAAGGAGCACAACGGGCACAGCGGGCACAAGGCGCACAAGGCGCACCCGACGTACGCCGCGCCGCTCGGCATCTACGAGACGCTGCGCGAGGCGCTCGCCGCCGATGATGAGGCCGCAGCGCGGCGCGCGGCGCGGGCGTTCACCACCGTGACATGGCCGGATCGAGCAGGACCGCCGGGGTCCGTCAAGGCGTCAAGGCGCGCCGCAGCAGCAGCAGCAAAGGCGAAGGGTATCAAAGAGATGCGCGGCCACTTCGGCGACCTTTCCAAGGCGCTGATCGGCTTGCTCGCGGCCAGCAAGGCCGGTGCGGCGGGGCTCAATACGTACCAGTGCCCCATGGCGGCCGGCTACGGGAAATGGCTGCAGCTGAAGGGTCCGATGGCCAATCCTTACATGGGCAAGCGCATGCTCGCGTGCGGCCACAGGATCAAGCTCGCGCCGTGAACGACGACGCGATCCAGCAACGCCGCGCGCGACTTGCGGTCGCATTGTTGCTGGTCGGCATCACCGCCGGGCACTACCTGATCGGCACCGAGCGCGTCCTGCACCACGACATCCTGCGCCGCCTCTACTACATCCCGGTCTGCTGGGGCGCGCTGCAGTGGGGCCTACGCGGCGGACTGGTCGTGTCGCTTGCCACCATTCTCTTGTACCTGCCGCACGCGTTCCTGATACCGGGGCACCGGGATCCGGCCAGCGCGGTCGACAAAGCGGCCGAGCTGTTGATGTATCTGGTGATCGGCGCCATCGCCGGCACGCTGGTCGACCGACAGCGCGCCACAGCCGTGGAGGCCGCGAGCGAGGCGATCGAGCGGTCGAGGGCGGAGGAGCGGGCCGCGCGATCAGCGAGCGTGGCACACCTGGCGCGTGGGATCGCGCACGAGATCCGCAACCCGCTCGGCGGGATCCAGGGGGCGATCGAGATTCTTGCGGGCGCCGTCCCCACCGACTCGCCGGCTGCGGAGATGGCGGATGTCGGCGTCCGGGAAATCGAGCGGCTCGACCGCGTGATCGCGCAGTTCATGGCCTTCGCGCGCCCGGCCGCGGCACGCCTTGGCAACGTCGATGTCGGCAAGTCGATCGCGCATGTTGTCGCGCTGATGCAGCCGCCTGCCATGAGCGCGGACGTCGAGCTGGGCCAGACGCCGTGTGCGGCGTCCGAGAGCGGGGAGTCGAGGCCCGGCAATCCGCTCTGGGCTCATGGCGATCCGGATCACGTCACACAGATCTTGACCAACCTGGTCACCAACGCGATCGCGGCAGCCCCTGGCGGGCGTGTCGAGGTCGGCGCACACCGCCAGCCCGATGGCTCGGTGATGCTGCACGTCAGCGACGACGGGGGCGGCGTCGATCCGGCGCTCGGGGCGTCGATCTACGATCCCTACGTCACCTCTACAGACGGTGGGACCGGCCTGGGGCTCGCGATCGCGGCGAGCCTCGCGGCCGGCCTGGGTGGTAGACTCCACCACACCGCTCGCGCGAGTGGTGGAACCGTCTTTCACCTCGAGCTGCCCGGAGGGCGTCTGGATGGCTGACCAAGGCGCGCTGAGTCGACGCGCTCTCGTCGCTGAGGACGACGAGAGCCTGCGCGCGGTCTTGCGTTTCAACCTGGAGGAGCAAGGCCTCGCGTGCACCGTTGCCGCCCGCGGAGATGACGCGATCGCGGCGCTGCGTGCGGCCGCGAAACATGATGCCCCTTTCGACCTGGTTGTGACCGACATCAAGATGCCGGGCGCCGACGGCTTGCAGGTGCTGGACGCAGCGCGAGGCTGCAGCGCCGCGACGCGCGTCGTCATCGTCACGGCCTACGGCACCGTCGAGCAAGCCGCGGAGGCGGTGACGCTCGGCGCGGTCGACTACATCACCAAGCCGTTTCGGCGGGCGGAGTTCAAGGCGCGGATCTTGCGTGCGCTCCAACCCACAGCTCCAGCGCCGCGCCGCGACGAAAGAGATGAAGCGCCGCTGATCGTCGGCCGCAGCCCGCAGATCGAGCAGCTCGTCGACGCGATCGACCGAATCGCGTCGGCCGACGTCGCGGTGCTGCTCAGCGGTGAGAGCGGCACCGGCAAGGAGCTCTTCGCGCGTCGTCTGCACACCCGCAGCGGGCGCAAGGGGCCGTTCGTGGCCGTCAACTGCGCGGCGCTACCAGGGAATCTGCTCGAGGCCGAGCTGTTCGGGCATGACAAAGGCGCGTATACGGGCGCGGACCGGGCCCGCCGCGGCAAGTTCGAGCGCGCCCGCGGCGGCACACTGCTGCTCGATGAGATCGGTGAGCTGCCGCTGCCGCTGCAGCCCAAGATCCTGCGGGTGCTCGAGGAGTCGGTGGTCGACCGACTCGGCGGCGGTAGCATCGCGGTGGATGCGCGTGTCGTCGCTGCGACGAACCGGGAGCTCCCCGCGGAGGTCGCCGCGGGCCGCTTCCGCGAAGACCTCTATCATCGCCTCTCCGTGGTGCCGCTGCGCGTCCCTCCGCTGCGCGAGCGCCCAGGGGACATCGAATGCCTCGCCCGTCACTTCCTGGCGAGCGTAAGCGACGAACCCATCGGCATGAGCGAGGCGCTGCTCAAGGCGCTGGAGCTCTTGCGCTGGCCGGGCAACGTCCGCGAGCTTCGCAACACCATCCACCGCATGGTCCTGCTCCGGCGGGGTCCTTTTCTCGACCTAACCGACCTGGTCGCCCACGCTTCGCCCACCGCCGAGGTCCGCGAGGCGACCCAGGTGGCACCCAAGGGTTTGCTCATGCCCGGCGAACTGATCTTGCCCGAGCGCCCCTTCGTGCTCAAGGCGCTTGAGCGTGAAATCATCGAAAGAGCGTTGGCGCGGCACGAAGGCAACCGATCGGCCACGGCGCGCTACCTCGGCATGCCGCGACACGCGCTGCTGTACCGGCTCGCCCGCTACGCCGACGCGGACAGCGCGGAATAGCTCGGCCCCGAGCTGGGAGCACGTCGCAGATCTGCGATGCCTGTCGGACTCAAGCGCCGACATCAGCGCATTCAAACAGATAAATATCAGCACTTTCAGGCGGTTGGTGACCTGTCGCAGGTTCGAGATCCGGGCGCACGCGCCCGTCGCACCCTTGCGACGGCAGGCCGCTGATTGCGCCCGCGCTGCTGCCATTTTTAACATTGAAATCCACAGGTTGAATTGAATCAATTCGGATTGGATTGGAGCTTGCAATCAAGGGAGGTGAATCGCGGCGCTCGCCGCCACAGGAGGCCGACCATGAACGCCCGTCTCACGCACCGCTGGCGTGCCAGCCACACGACAACCGTCTTGGCGGCCGCCGTCCTGTACATCGCGGCGCTGATCGTACCGGCCCCAGCCGCCGCCATACCCGTGTTCGCCCGCAAGTACGAGACCAGCTGCCAGACGTGCCACACCGCGTTTCCGAAGCTGAATCCGTTCGGAGAGGCGTTTCGCCGCAACGGCTACCGGTTCCCCGGCGCCGACGAGGAAGGCTCGAACCAGGACGAGCCGCTCGCGCTCGGCCACAAGGTGCACCGCAAACTGTTTCCCAACGCGGTGATGCCCGGCGATATCCCCGGTGCGGTGCCCGTAGCGTTTCAAATCGTGCAAAAGGCCAAGCTCACAAGCGAGCTGGGCGGTGGCCACGCGCATGGCGGATTGGCCGCTGTGCCACGCCAGACCGGCGGGGCGCCGGACGACCACAACGAGCCGCTCGGGATCGAATTCAGCCGCCCGGGAGCGGCGCTTTTTACGGCCGGAACGGCCGGCAAGATGCTCAGCTGGTTCGCCAAGCTCGAGGTGGCGGCGACCACCGACGGGGCGGACGTCGAGTTGGAACGCCCCAACGTGATTTTCCGCCCCTTCGAAACCCCCGCGTTGCTGGTCCGCGTCGGCAGCTTCGAGCCGGTCCTGAACAGCTTCAGCGTGCACCGCAACCTGACGGGACACAATCTTCTCAGCACCACCGTGGCGTTCGGTGGCAACGCCTGGTCGCCCGAGCCTGAACAGACCGGCGTGGAACTCAGCGGCGTGCTCGCGAGCGGTCGGCTGGGGTACGTAGCGGGCGCCGTGGAGGGCAGCAGCAACCTCGGCAACCGCGCCAAGGACTTCTATGGCCGCGTCGACTACAAGCTCGGCGGCATGCGGCTTGACGGCATCGGTGGCGCGAAGTCGTCGCACCCATGGGCGGAATGGTCGGTGTTGCTCGGCGGTTTCGGCTACAGCGGCTTCGCGACGTTCGGCGACCCGGCGGGTGGCACACAGACCCAGAGTGATCGCTTCTGGCGCGCCGGTGTGGACGTCAATGCGATGCTCGGTGACATCAATCTCGTCGCCGCGATTTTCGTGCAGGAGCATGAGCGGCCCAGCTTCGGAGACCAGCGCAACGGCAGCCTCCGCGGCATCTTCGCGCAGGCCGATTGGGTGATCTGGCCCTGGCTGGTGGCGACCGGTCGCTACGAGCACTTCCTGCAGCAGTGGCCGGACGAGGAGACAGGCAACGCTCAGCGCACGCTCGTCGGAGCCAACGTGCTGATGCGGGCCAACGTGTCGCTGCGCGCGATGGCCAATCTGGCCCAGAACCCCGGTGGCCACTTCGAGTTCGAAGGCGCCTCATTCGCGCTCTCCACCGCGTTCTGACGCTGCCCCATGCACCACAGCCCCCGTGTGCCAAGGAGACCGAGATGAAGCCCATCACCAACCGAACCGCTCAGCGGCTCACGACGAGCGTTGGCGTCGTCGTCATCGCCCTGCTCGCCGGCGCGGGCTGCTACGACCACAGCTTCCCGACGGACGCGACGGACGCGGGCAGTTGGGCGGTCGCGATGAAGATTACGCCAAACGAGCTGCACCCGGGCAACAAGCTGACCTACAGCTTCACTGTGACGAGGGACGGCCAGCCGGCTGGCGCGATCAAACCCGAGGCGACCATCACCCAAACCGCCGGTGGGAGCCTGCACGAGGTCCTGCCCCTGGCGGCGGGCGACCCGGGCGTCTGGACGACGACCAAGGCGCTTGCCGGCGGCTCGTACCGCGTCGATTTTGCGTTCGACGACGCTGGCGAAACCGTCACCAAGTCCTTCCCCGTCGTCATCTCGGGCCACTGACTCAGACCGCATCAACCACGCGTGGATTCCGCGCGCCAACGGAGCAAACAATGAACCGCCCACTGCCCAACGCCACAGTCGGAGCCGCGCTGACTGCCGCGCTGACCATCGTCATTTGTCTATCGCTCTCCGCACCGGCCGTGTGCGCCACCGCCAAGACCGGCATCATCAACGTCACGCTGAGCGCTAAGAAGAAGAAGCGAATCAGGAACTCGTTGGTCTACCTCGAGCGGGTCACCGGCAAGTGGCCGGCGCCGCGCAAGCCGGTGGTGATGGATCAGAAGAACCAGAAGTTCGTTCCGTTCGTGCTGCCGATCGTGGTTGGTACGACGGTCATGTTCCGCAACAGCGATGCGACGGGCCACAACGTCTTTTCGCCGGACAAGGAGAAGTACGACCTCGGCGTCTGGGGCAAGGGCGAGACCCGCAAGTACACCTACAAGCAACGCGGCGTGTACACGCAACTGTGCCGTATGCATCCGTCGATGATCGCGTACATCGTGGCGCTGCAAAACCCCTTCTTCGCGGTCGTGGGCCGCGACGGCAAGGCGACCCTGCGCAGCGTTCCGTCAGGCACTTGGACGCTCAAAGTCTGGAACGAGCGGCTCCGGATCAAGCCGGTCCAGGTCACTGTCAAGCCCGGTGGCAATGCAACGGTGGCGGCGCGCCTGAAGAAGTGACACCGCTGTCCGGCGGCGATCCCACCTCAACCGGAGCTCGACGATGAGTGACGTGACTGATGCCCCTGTTTCGCGACGATCATATCGGACCGGCCGCGTCGGCCTGGTCGCGCTGGCTATCGTCGGGCTGTCGTCCGCGCTCGGCTGGCTGTACCTGCGCGCCGGCGATGGCCCAGCGTCGTCGGTTTTGGGAAGCACGGCGCCCACCGCCGGTGACCCGAAGGTCGCGACGCCAGCCGAGGCGCCGGACGCGGCGGCGATGAAGGCGCCCGCGCCTGAGCCCCGTTTCGCCGATTTGGCCGCGCGCGGCAAGTGGCTGTTCAAGAACAAAGCGTGCGGCGCCTGTCACGGTCCAGACGGCCGCGGCGGGGTGCCGAACCCGAATTCGATCCAGGGCACCGTGCCCAGCCTGGCCGAGCTGCCCGACCGGCTGATGCTGTTCGATGAAGAGGACGCCAAGCTGGTCGTCGAGCGCCTTGAGTCCGGCGAGACGCCCAACGCGGACGAGCAGCCGCCCCCGTTCCGCACCTGGCCGCGCTTCGTCGCCCAATACAACGCGGTGCAAGGCGTGGTCCGGGACGGCAACCCGGCCGGTCGCAAGGATCCCCGCGGCCCGCCGCCGCCGCTGAACATGCCCGCGTGGAAGGGCCAGCTTTCCGCGCGCGACGTTGACGCGATTATCGCCTGGTTGCTCCAGTCGTATGACTGGGAAGACGAGGATTAGGGCGACAGGCTCAGCAGGTACGCCATCAACGCGTCGATGTCGCGGGGCTCAAGGCGCCCGGCCCAGGGCGGCATGTTCAGCGGAGGGGGCGGCTGGTCCAGGTGCCGGCTTGGCGACGGGTTGCCCTTACGGATCAACTCCCTGAACATCCGATAGCGCACCGCGAAGCGCGCCGGGTGGCGTAGATGGGGGCGCGCATCGCGCTCCGTGACGGGGCGGTCCGCCACGAGCCTGTCAAGGACCCAAGCCCGCTCGTCGGCGTCATGCAGCAGCACCTTGTCGGCGAAGGCGCGCAGCGCTGGAACAAACCCCAGGATCGAGTTCGGGTTGGGCACACCTCCGGCGCCGCGGTCACCGTGACAGCCGAAGCATCCGTTCGCCACGTAGAGGTGCTCGCCGCGCTCGCGCAGGCCGCTGAAGCGACGGACAGCGGGCGGCGGCGACGGTGGTGTGGGCCGGGCGCGCGGTCGTGGTGCCGGTGTCCAGGCGGCGAGTATCCCGCCGCAGCTGAACAGCAAAGCGCCCAGGGCGGCCGCGAAGAGCCAGCGCCAGTGGCGGTCGCGCACGGCGAGCAGTCCGCGAGGTCGCCGCCCGGCCGACGGCTGGACCGGTTCATCCGCCCAGCGGTCCCCGCTGACGCTACCCGATGCCATGCTTTTTCAGCCGTCGGTACAGGGTCGCGCGATCCACCCGCAGCAGTGCGGCCGCCTCCTCCTTGTCACCGCCCGCCGCAGCGAGTGTGCGGCGGATATGGGCGGCCTCGGCTGCGGCCACCGCATCTTTCAGGCTGATCGGCCCCTTTTGCCGAGCGTGGAGCTCCGCAGGTAGGTGGGCGACCCCTATCGGCCCGTCGCTGGAGAGGATCACGGCGCGCTCCACCACGTTGGACAGCTCGCGGACGTTGCCGGGCCAATCGTAGGCGGTCAGCAGCCGCATGGTTGCGTTGTCGATCGCGCTCCGGGCCCGGCCCATCCGCTGGCTGTGCACCCGCAGGAAGTGGTGCGCGAGCGGCGCGACGTCCTCGGCCCGATCGCGCAGCGCGGGCAGGCTCACCCGAAACACGTTGAGGCGGTAGAACAGGTCGGCACGAAAGCGCCCTTGGGCGACGGCCTCCTCCAGCGCGCGGTTGGTCGCTCCGAGCAGCCGAAATCGCACCTTCATCGGCCGGTCCGCGCCGACGGGCAGCACCTCGTGGCTCTCGATCGCGCGCAGCAGTTTCGCCTGCTGACCGAGCGGGATCTCGCCGATCTCATCGAGGAAGACCGTGCCACCGCGGGCGACCCGTAGCAGCCCGTCACGGTCACGCGTCGCGCCGGTGAACGCGCCCTTGACGTGCCCGAACAGCTGCGATGCCAGCATGTCCGCGGGGATCGCGGCGACGTTCACCGGCAGGAAAGGCTTGTCTGCCAGCGCCGACCTTGCGTGCAGCGCGCGGGCCACGAGCTCCTTGCCGGTGCCGCTCTCCCCGGTGATCAACACAGTTGTATCTGTGGGGCCGACGCGCTCGACCTGCTCGAAGACCGTCCGAATCGCGTCGCTCTGGCCGACGATGCCCTCGAACGCGCGGTCGGCATGGACCTGCCTGCGCAGCCGCTGCACCTCGCCACGCAGCTCGCTGACCTGGAGCAGCTTCTCGATCTTCTGGCCGAGGTCGGCGAACACTATCGGCTTGAGCACGTAGTCGAACGCGCCAAGCCGCAGCGCCTCGACGGCGGTCTCCACCGACGCGTAGGCCGTCATCACCAACGCAGAGGTCTGCGGATGGCGCTCGGCGACACGGCGCAGCAGCGTCATGCCGTCCAATCGCGGCATCCGCAGGTCGGTCAACAGCACGTCGTAGTCGCGCGCGTCGAGCCGCTCAAGCGCGGCCTGTCCGTCCGCAACGCCCTCGACCTCATAACCGCTGTCCGCCAGGTATTCACACAGGCTCGCTCGCAACAGGCGCTCATCGTCGGCGACCAGGACGCGACCGCTCATGATCGCCGCTCCGAACCCGCCGACGACAAAGGCACCTCGGGCAGCGGGATGCTGATCGCAAACACGGTGCCAGCCTCACCTGTTGCCTCCAATGTGAGCGCGCCGCCAAAGCCGGCGACCACGTTGCGGCTCACAAAGAGACCGAGCCCGGTCCCGCGCCCCGCCGGTTTGGTCGTGAAGAACGGCGCGAAGACCCGACCGCGCTCGGCGTCCGCGATGCCCCCACCCGAGTCCCGGACCCGGATCACCACGGTGTCGCCCTCGACCGCGCCGTCGAAGCGCAGCTCGCCGCCATCCTGCATCGCGTCCAAGGCGTTCATGCCGAGGTTGAGCAACACCTGGACCATGTGATCCTCCAGCAGCCGAACCGGCGGTAGATCCGCCGGCAGGGCGTTGTCGATTCGTACGCCGCGCGCCCGGGAATCGTGCCCCAGCAGGCGGCAGACGTCATCGGTCACCGCGACCAGGTTGGTCCAGCCCACAACGTCACGCTTGCGCCTGGCGAAGTCGACGAGCTCGCGCAGCAGCCGCCCGATGCGCTCGACCTGAGATTGTACGGCAGCGAGCACCTCGCGGGTCCTCTCCGGGTCGGCGCCGACGCCCGGGCGCTGGAGCTGCGACGCGATGACCGCGAGCGGGTTGCCGATCTCGTGGGCCATCCCGGCTGCGAGCAACCCGAACGCCGCCATCTTCTCCTGGTGCATCATCTGGGCCTGCAGTTGCCGCTCGTCGGTGACGACCCGACCGATCTCGACAACCGCCTCCACCTGACCTTCGACGCCGATCGGCCAGGTCTGCAGCTGGACAATGTGCGGCCCCGTCGCCGTGTCGACAGCGCGCTCGGCGCGATCCGGGCGACCGGTCTCGAAGGTGCGATGAACGGCGCACGCAGCGCAGCGGTGCCCATCGACGGTCGGCATCTTCGCGGCGAGGCCCTCGCACAGGCGCTCGAAACCCGCACCGACCAGCGCCTCGCCGTACGCGGCCCGCGCGGCTGCGTTGACGCGGGTGATCCGCCGGTCCCTGTCGACGACGATGACGTGGTGATCGATCGAGTCGAGCAGCAGGTTGGCGAAGTCCAGCGAGCGCTCAAGGGCCGCCGTTCGCTCCAGGATCCGCTGCTCGAGGCTCTCGTGCGAAGCCTGCAGCGCCCGGCTCATCCGGTTGAACGCGTCCGCGAGGTCGCCCAGTTCGGCGATCGACTGCTCGGGCACGAGCTCGCCGAGCTGCCCGCGCGCCACATTCTGTGCGGCCGCGGAGATCGACGCGAGCGAGGCGCCAAGGGCGCGCGCGAAGACCAGGATGGCCAGGACGAGCAGCGAGGCCAACGCGGTGCTTCCCCAGAGCGCCTGCCACTTCAGCCGCTCAAGGTCGGACAGGGCGCTCGCGACCGGGATCTCCACGAGCATCCCCCACGCCACCGGGCCGACAGGCGCGAACGCTGCGAGCACCTCGCCGGCGGACGTGGTGTAGCGACCGTCGGCGCCGCCTGCCAGCCCGCGCCCGATCAGAGACGCGCGGCCTGCGCGCGCCCCGGCATCGGTCCCCGCGCGGTTCAAGCCCGGCCCCCCGGTTTCAACGATCACAGACCCGTCGTGGGCGACCAGCGAGATGCGCGTGCCTGCGAGGCGCCCCGGCTGACCGGCGAGCGATGAAGCGAGAGCGATCAAAGAGAAGCGCGCGCAAAAGATCGCCTCGGGGATACCCAGACCGACGCGCACCGGGCCAGAGACAACCAACTCAGGTCCCTCGGGACCGTTGCGCGCGCCATGCAGCGCGACATCGTCATCCGTGCGCGCGGTGACGCACGGCGACGTCGACCAGTCCTGCCCCGCCGGCCGCTTCAGCCTGGACGAGGCCAGGAGCACGCCTCGCTCGGTCAGCACGGCGAACTCGCGGCCTTGACCGCTGCTCGCCTTGGCCGCGAGATGGATCCGCAACGCTTGGCGAAAGGTGGCGTGCTCCGTCGCAGCGGCGGGCAACATGAGCGCGCGGGTCGTCGCGAAGAGGTGTTGGTTGCCCGAGATCATCGACGGGAGCATATCGTGCGCCTCGCGGACGAACGAGCGCGCGTCCGCAGCGCCACGCAACGCCATCTCGCGGACCTCTCGGCGGGCGCTGGCGAGCGCGTATTCGCGCGTGTTCACGTAGCCCCAGAAGTTGCTGGCGAGCAACGGGACGAGCGATGCGGCGACGAAGAGCGCGACCATCCAGCGGCCCAGGCTGCCCACGATGTGCAGGCGCGATTCGTTCCCCGAGTTGTGTCGATCGGTCCGGGAACTACGTCGAAAAATCGACGGTCTATGTTGATTCTTCGACACTTTGGATCCCTGTCGCGCAGAAAAGACCGCGGAAGGAGGGGTGGCGACCATTGGCACGATTTCTGCGAGACATAGTATTAGGGCGTGTCCCTGAACATAGTATTGGGGCGTGTCACTGAATTGAGCAGGAGCCGCGCAGACTTGTCGCGACGCCCTTCGTTGGGTTCATAACATAATGAAATGACTGATGTCTCAACCGATCCGAGGCTATTGAAAATGGGCGCGCCGCAGGATCGCCATGGGTCATTTCTCAACGTGCCAACGCCAGGGGAGTCGCGGGGTTCATCGTCCTGTCGGCCTCTTGGCGGGTGCTCTGGTCGGCGCAGCGCGAGCGCCGCCTGGACCGGCCCCTACTCATACGTGCGCCACCCGCAGTATCTCAGGTTCATCGTCATCATGCTTGGGTTCCTTGTGATGCGGGCCTCTGAGTTCAAGCACGTGTGGCAAGAGTACGGCGGCCGTACGCCGCGTTGGCTGCCCCGCCCTGGATCGCGCCGGCGCGGTGCGCACGCGGAGACGCAACGGTGAACACGATGCGCGCGCTCAGGCCGGTTCTTGCGACGGCGGCACAGGGCTCGCTGTCGGCGCGCTTTAACCGGGGCGCGATCCGAGCGATCCTCGATGACACGTTCGCTGACTACGAGGCGCGGCGCAGCGAGCTCCCGCGTGAGGCATCCGCAGGCGGCCGCCTCATGGTCCACCTGGCGGCGCTCACGATCGGCCTGTACCGGTCGCTGCTCGGCCGAGGGCTCGCACGGAGCGAGGCCCGCTCGCTGACCGCGGGGGTCACCTGGCGAGCCTATGCGAAGATCGCAGCGGTCCCCACCGCGCTGTCCAGGGTCGGCGCGCGCTCGACCACCGACCGCGTGAAACGCGCGACGGATCTCTTCCGGTACTTCCCGTTCAGCGCGCCCTCATACGACATGGTGGATGTCGCCAGCGGGGCGGATGTCGTCGCGTTCGACGTCCGCCGCTGCCCGGTCGCCGAGTACTTCCTCGCGGAGGGCCTCGGCGAGCTGTGCGTCGAGTCCTGGTGCAACCTCGATTTTCCCCTCGCAGAGATGTGGGGCGCGCGCCTCGAGCGGCGGACCACCATCGCGGCCGGCGCGGACCGCTGCGAGTTCCGTTGGCGCGTGCCTGGCGGGGCGCAGGAGGCAACATGACCAGCTTGCTGATCGGCTCGGAGGTTTGCGCGTGCGGCCGCGACTTCCACGCAACGCGGCTCGTCGCAGTGACCGGAGGTCCGGGCGCCGGAAAGACCGCGGTACTTGAGATGGCTCTTCGTTCGTTCTGTTCGCATGTTGGGGTGCTTCCGGAGGCCGCAGGCGTCGTCTTCGGAGGCGGCTTCCCGCGGCACGAGAGCGATCCCGCGCGGAGAGCGGCGCAGAGAGCCATCTTCCACATCCAACGCGAGCTGGAGACGCTCGTCGTCGGTGAAGGTCAGGTCGTGGTGGGGCTCTGCGACCGCGGCACGATCGACGGGGCAGCGTATTGGCCCGGCTCAATGGACTCCTACTGGGCCGAATTCGGCACGAGCCTCGAAGACGAGCTCGGCAGGTACGCGGCCGTGATCCACCTGCGTACACCCGACGCGAACCACGGCTACAACCGCGACAACGCGCTTCGTGTGGAGTCGGCATCCGAGGCGCAGGAGATCGATCGTCGGATCCTCGCGGCGTGGGCGGGCCATCCGAATCGCCTGATCGTCGCGAGCGATGAGGACTTCGTGGTGAAGGCGTCGCGGGCGCTCAAGCTCATCCGCGCCCAGCTCCCTCCGTGCTGCCGCGCGCACCGGCTCGAACAACAACAGCAACCGGCTGGGTTGCGGAGCGCGCAATGAACCGCTGGCTGGCGTTGAGCGTCGTCGGCGCTGTCCTGGGGCTGGTGATCAGCGGATGGCTGGGGCACCGCTCGCTCTCACATCTGCAGGCGCGTGTCTCGTCTCTCGAAGCGGGCACCAGGTCGGTGGCCATCGCCGCGTCACTCGCGCCGGTCGCCGCCATCAAGCCGCCCGACGTGGCCCGCATTTCGCCGCGCATCGACGCGCTGCGCAGCCGGCTGGACGCCACGGAGCGGCGTCTACGGATCGCCATGACGACGCTTGAGAGCACGCTCCCCACCACGCATGCCCGCCACGATCGGAACCGCAAGCAGCTCACTCAGGATCTCGCGCGCCTGCGGGAGGATGTCCGCGCCTTGGCCGCCCGCGAGCGAAACGCTGTCGAGACCGGCGCGGCACCGCCAGCGCCACCTGTCGAGGCCGACGCGCAACCAGCGGCACCGCCTGCTGAGGAGCCGGAGCCGCCGGTGCAGGTCGAAGGCGACGAGACCGTGCGCCGGTCCGACCTCGTTCAGACTCTGCGCGAAGAGACGATCGACCTCGGCGTGCGTGAGTTCGCGTCGATGGTTGGCCTCGATGACGACGAGGCCGCGGACCTCGGCGCGGTCGTCCGCGAACGCCGCGAGCATCATCTCGACGTGGTCCGCAGCGTCATTCGTGGCGACACTTCGGTCGCTGACGCGGCGATGAGCATCCACGAGGCCGACCGCAAGGCTCGCAAGGCGATCGACAAGATGCTGACCCACGATCAGGTCACGCGGCTGAACGGCACGCTCAGCAAGCTTGAGGATCTCTGGTGGCGGATGTGATGGGCGGGACCGAGCACACCGGGACGATCCATGGCGTCTTCGGCGGCGTCGCCGGCGACGTCGGCTCGCTACAGAGGATGAAGTACACGCCTGTGCCCGGACCCGGCTCGCGCTGGCAACCGCGCCATCAGTGACAGCCCGGGATCGGCGCGTAGACACATGCGCCGACCACGCACTTGCGGAACTGGCACTTCTGCTCCTTGCAGTCGGCGTCCTTGGTGCACTTGGGTGGGTTGCTGCAGCTGGCGATGGTCGTGTACTGGCACTTGCCGCCGTGGCACTGGTTCTTCGTGCATTTGTCGCCGTCGTCGCAGTCGGTCGCGCCCTTGCAGTTGCCGGTGAAGATGCACTTGGGATTGACGACGTACATACACTTGCTGTTCTGGCAGTAGTCGTTGGTGCAGGGCTCGCCGTCGTTGCACTGCCACTTGCCGACGCAGGTCCCCGGGTTGCCACCGCAACCGATGATCGGTGTGTAGACGCAAGCGCCGAGCGCGCAGCTGTCCAACGTGCACTTCTTGCCGTCGTCGCAGTCGGTCGCCTTGCCGCACTTGCCCGTGTTGCCGCCGCAGCCCGGGATCGTCTTGTTCTGGCATGTGCCGCCGCCATGGCAGAGGTCCTGCGTGCAGCTGTCGCCGTCGTTGCAGTCGCCGTCCGCCTTGCAGTAGCTGCCGCCGCAGCCGCCCTTGGTGATGAACTCGCAGGCGCCCGCGTTGCACTTCTCGGTCGTGCAGCCGTCACCGTCCGCGCAGTCGCTCGCTTGCTTGCAGGCCCCCTTGTTGCCGCCGCAGCCCGGGATCGCGGCGTACTTGCACTTGCCGTCCTTGCAGCTGTCCGCCGTGCACGCCTTGCTGTCGTCGCAGGTCACGCCCTTGCACTTGTCACCGCCACCGCCACCGCCGCAACCGGCGATCGTGAGGAACTTGCAGTGCCCGTCGCTGCACTTGTTGGTCGTGCACTTGTCGCCGTCGTCGCAGCCGGTGTCGGCCTTGCACGGGCCGCTGCAAGCGTTCATGAGCAGGTAGCTGCACTTGCCGCTGGCGCACTTGTCCACGGTGCACGCGTCGTTGTCATTGCACTGCGCGTTGGACGTGCAACCACCGGGGTTGCCGCCGCAGCCCGCGATCGCGGGGTAGGAGCACTTGCCGCCGTGGCAGACATTCTTGGTGCAGAGCTTGCCGTCGTCGCACTGCTTGGCGGAAAAGCACTTGCCCTGGTTGGCGCCGCAACCGGGGATCGTTGCTGCGGTGCAGGCCCCGTTGTGGCACTCGTTTTGGGTGCACTTGTCGCCGTCGTCGCAGTCGATGTGGAACTTGCACTTCGCGACATCACCACAGCCTGGCTTGCCCTTGTGCCAGCAGACGCCACCGTGACATTCGTCGGCGGTGCAGGGCTTGTTGTCGTCGCAGTCGGCGTGGGCCTTGCAGACCCCTGGGTTGCCGCCGCACCCTTTGATCGCGGTGTACACGCACTTGCCGGCCTTGCAGGCGTCGGCCGTGCACGCCTTGTTGTCGTTGCAGTTCACGCCCTTGCACGGATCGATCACGCCGCAGCCGGGGATCTTGCTGAACAAGCATTGACCCTTGGTGCAGCTGTCAGCGGTGCACTTGTTGCCGTCATCACACTTCTTTGCTGGCCCCACGACGCACTTGCCGTTTGCGCACTTGCCTACTCCCTTGCAGGCGTCGTCGGATCCGCACGGTTTGGTGTTGGGCGCGAACACGCAGCCGAGCTTTGGATCGCAGCTGTTGTTGCTGCAAGCGTTGCCGTCATCGCACACGTTGGGCTTGCCCGGCGCGCACTTGCCCGCCTTGCAGGCGTCGCCCACGCTGCACTTGTTGCCGTCGCTGCACTCGGCCTTGTTGGCCTGGTTCACGCAGCCTTTGAGCTTGTTGCACGCGTCTGTGGTGCAGGCGTTGCCGTCATCGCATGTGAGCGTGCCGGTTGGCGTGCACTTTGCGGCCTTGCAGACGTCACCGGTCGTGCATTTGTCGCCATCGTCGCAGACCGCGGTCTGGCCAGCGGCACCCGCTGGATCGTGCGCGCAGCTTCCTGCTTTGCAGCTGTCGCTCGTGCACGCGTCGCCGTCATCGCAATCCTTGGCCGGTCCTGCCGCGCACTTGCCGTCCTTGCAAGCGTCTCCGACCGTGCAGGCGTTGCCGTCGGCACACTCACCCGACTTCGCGGTCGTCACGCAGCCCTTGGCCTTGTCGCACGCGTTGGCAGTACAGGGGTTGGCGTCGTCGCACTTGACCTGCTGGGTGCCCGGCGCGCACTGGCCGGCCTTGCAGGTCTCGCCGGTGGTGCACTTGTCGCCATCATCGCAGTCCTTGAGTGAGCCCGCGGTGCAGCTTCCCTTCTTGCACGCGTCGCCGACCGTGCAGGCGTCGCCGTCAGCGCACTCACCGGCGACGGGCGCGTGCTTGCAGCCGCCCTTGCCGCCACACGTGCTGTTGGTGCAGGCGTTGCCGTCGGCGCAGAGCTTGTCGCCGCCGTCGTCGGTCACGCCATCGCAGTCGTTGTCGACCCCATCGCACGCCTCCTCGGGCGGGTCGGTCTTCGTGCAGCCCGTCGCGGTGTCCGGGGCGCCGCCGCTGGAACCGCTGGAACCGCCCGCGTCCGCCGCGCCGCCACTGGAACCGCTGGAACCGCCCGCATCCGGCGCGCCGCCGCTGGAACCGCCCGCGTCCG
>CAZLMW010000015.1:0-15490 GCA_964560875.1 uncultured Enterobacteriaceae bacterium | reverse complement strand
ACCGGATACTTCTTCAACGGCACGTTGGCAGGTGTCGCTTGCGTCATTCTCGAACTATTTGCCGGCGACGATCAACGCCCAGGTCTTGCCGCCGTCGTCGCTGTGGTGGATGGCGGAGCCCGCGAGCAGCACATACATGCGCTCGACGTTGGCCGGATCCACAAGGCATTGAAGTACGCGCTGACCGCCGGGGCCGGCGATCGTCTGGCAGCTGCCGGCGTCCCCGTCGCAGACGTGCAACTTGGTGTCGTAGGTGCCGATCATGACGCCCTTGCCGTGGCGACAGAGCGCCGACGCCTGCACATTCTTCAGCGTCTTGGCCGTCATCGCTGGCACCGTCACGCGCTCGACGCCTCCCGCTTTCGAGGCGAGCAAAGCGCTCGTCGGGCTCTCGAGCAACACCCCGGTCGCCGCCTTGGCCCAGGCGTGACTCTTCCAGCTCTTGCCGGCATCGGTGCTCACCCACAGCTTGCCGCCCCAGGTCCCGCCGACGAGGTCCTTCGTGCTGGTACTGGCGTCCATCTGATGAAAGTCGATCTGCCCCTTGAGCCCCTTGACCTGCCAGGTCTTGCCCTCGTCCAGAGACTCGACAAAGCCCCAGTTGTTGAGCCCCGCCATCGGGTTGTGGCCGCTGCCCCAGTACACCTTCTTGTCGAAGGGGTTGCGGACAAACCCCATGAAATCGGCATCGCCGCCGACTTTGACCAACGCGGCGCTGCCCTTCGCCGTGCGATAGACGCCCACATGTGTGCCGACGGCGATCTCCTGGTCGTTGTCGCCCCAGAAGTCCAGTTGGTGGATGTGCGTGCCAAGCGAGCCGGTGCCGTGGTCGTGGCCATCTTCGCTGTGGCCCGCACCGTCCCCGTGGTCCTCGTCACCATGCTGCTCGCCGTCGTGATGCTCCTCGCCGTCGTGATGCTCCTCGCCGTCGTGATGCTCCTCGCCGTCGACATGTTCTTCGCCGTGATGATGCTCTGCATCAGCAGCTTCTTCGCCGTGGTGATGACCGCCGTCGTCTGCGGTGGCCTCCCCATCCCCGAGCGCGCCGACGTCGGTCCCCCCGGTCGGAGCGGGAGAGTCCTCGGCACAGGCGGGCAGCGCGAGCGCCGCAAGCAGTAACATTTTGGTGATGAGTGAGCGGCGCATGAGGTCTCCTTGGGTGATCGATTGCGTCACGGACGACCGACATTCTGGGCCCGTCGCGGCAGATCTCAACGTCTACGAGACCGGCGCATGCGCGAGCGGCAGGTTCTTTGCTCCGATGCAAAACCAGCCCTGCCATCCGGTCGTTCCACCGTGCCGCCTGGCCGGCTATAGTGGACGGCAACCACCCGGGAGGGCCCGGCATGCGTCGAACAGAAAGGTCCCTGAGCGCGATGTTCGCCGCATCGTTGGTGTCGTTGGCTGCCATACCGCTCGCAGCACATCCGGGCCACGGCGCCAAGCCCGCGCCGCCCAAGCCGGCGCCACCGCGCCCGGCCGGCGGTGGCCAAGCCGTCGGCGTTGCCCAGCCAGGGGACATCGCCCCGACCGCGCGCGGCTCCCTGGCCAACGAACCGACCAGGTCGCGCGGTGGCTCGTGGGCGGTCTACGCCAGCTTCACCGGCCCGGATGCCGGGGCGCACGTGGACGTGGGCTGGGCACCGTTGTCGGCCCTTGAGGTCGGCCTGCGCGTCGGTGGAGGGGCCTCGAGCCGGGACGCGGAGGCGATGACCGGGCGCGTCGATATCCGAGCTATCCAGGCGGGCCTTTATGGGCGGTGGCTGCCACTGGCCGCCCACACACCGTATGTCGAGATCGGTTTCGGGCTCAGCGCCACCGAGGCGGAGGGCCGTGAGACCAACAGCCTCCGATTTGGCCAGTCCGTGGCCTACAGCCGCAGCCAGCGGACCGGGCGGCTGACAGCGGCGGCCGGCTATACCTACCGTCCGGGGTCTGGGCTGGTGTTGTCGCTTGGCGGCGGGTGGCGCTGGCCGACCGGCGCATCGCAGGCCGCCGTCAAGCACGGTGGTGATATCTCCGACGACGACGCCGCGCGCGTGCGTCTCGCCTTCGACAAGGCATCCAACACCCTTTTCGCCGCCGGGCCGATGCTTGAGTTGGCAATCGGCGCCGCGTTCTAGCTGTAGCCTCGACGGCATCCCGTACAGGGCGCCTCGCCGCGGCCGCGCGTGACGAAACAGACGTTATGCAATTGAGGGACACGGGGCACGCCAGAGAGCCCTCATCGCGCCAACAACTCCACAACCTCGCTCCAGCACTGCCGGGCGACTGTCGCCGGGATCTGCGCGGCGCTGGCCATGCCGACCAGCCGCATCACCAGCGCAGCGACCCCTTCGGACACCTTCCCCGCCGGCACCAACTCGCCGTACAACCAGCCCGCCAGTTCAGGCTCTGGGGGGAGCGTGGCCCGCTCGTCATCGGCCGCCAGCGTCAGGACGACGGCGTCGCGGAGCAATCCAATCGCCTCGGTCGTGCAGTCCTGTTCCAACAACACTTCAGCGGCCCGCAGCTTGCGCTCGGCTTGATCGTACAGGGGTGAGCGAGCGGGGGACGTTTGGGCAGCGAGGCCCACCTCCACCGCGGCGGTACTTATTTCTCCGCCGAGGCGCTGCAACGCGGCCCACGTGGGCGGATCGACGACGGCTACCGGCAAGTCCTGCGACTTGTCCGTCTGCAGCAGCGCATTGCACGCTTTTTCCGCGGTGGCTCGGACCTCCTCGTCGAGCCGATCCACGATCGCCACGAGCCCTTTACCCGCGACAAACAGCCGCCGCAGCCGCGCTCCGAGGGCGCTTTGAAGCGCGGCCACCAGGGGAGCGAGCGAAACGCCACCACCGAGACTCGGTGACGCGGCGTCTGCGGATGGCGGCGCGTCCGGCGCAGCGGGTGTGGTTTCCGGGCCGATCGCGGTCACTGTCGCAACTTGATCATCGTCCACCACACCACGATCCGGCGGCGGGACGGGTTCGTGGGCGGGTTCCTGCGCGGCCTCCATTGCGAGCTGCACCGCCTTGCTGTCCATGCCAACCGCGTCGTCGTCCAGCTGCCCGGAAACGACCGCGGCGAAGAGGTTGCGCTTGCCACCGAGCAGCTCCCAGATCCGCTCTTCGTAGCTCGCCGCCGAGATCAACAAGGTGATCAGGCACGTTCGCGGCTGCCCCAGTCGATGCACACGCGCGATCCGCTGCTCGAGCAGCGCCGGGTTGAAGGGCAGCTCCAGGTTGATGAGCGCGCTCGCGGCCTGCAGGTTGAGCCCGGTAGCGCCCGCGTCGGTAGACAAGAACACGCCCACATCGCTGTCTTGCTCGAAACGCCCGATGAGCTCGCCGCGCTTGGCGGTGGGCACGCTTCCGTGCAGACGAACGGTGCCGATTCCCAGCTCGACAGCGACCTGCTCGGCCATGGCGGTCATCCGCTCCCATTGACTGAAGACGACAACCTTGCGCCGCTCCTCCACGCACAACGTCTCGAGCAAGCCCCGCAGCTCGGTCAGCTTTGGTGAACCTTCGGTCTCCTTGTCGACGAGACCCGCTGCGTTGCATGCCATCCGCGCCTGCTGTAGCGCTGCCATCAGCCGATTCTTTTCTCCGGGCGTGAGCGGGCGCTTCTGTTTGCGGGCGACCAAGAGGATCGACTGGGCGGCCTGAACCGCGCCGTCGTGCAGCTGCCGTTGGCGCGGCGTGAGCTTGAGGTCCCGCCGCACGACCTTGCGCTCCGGCAGTTGATCGGCCACGACGTCGCGGTTGCGCCGCAGCATCAGTTTGCTCAGCCGCCTGCGCAGCTCGCTGAGGTTGCGGTAGCCGATGGCTTTGCCGAACTCGTCAGTGACGTGGAAGTCGACCATGAACCGCCATAGCGGCCCCAACACGCGCGGATCGACGACCTGCATGACGCTGTACAAGTCGACAAGCCGGTTCTCCAGCGGTGTGCCAGTGAGCACGAACGCGTACTTCGTCTGCAGCTCCTTGACTGCGGCGGCGGTCTTGGTTTGCCAGTTTCGAATGCGCTGCGCCTCGTCCAACACCAGAACGTCGGGCGCGAGCTCGTGCATCAGGGTGCTCGCCTCGCGCAGGACCAGCTCGTAGTTGACGATGGTGAAGTGAGCCCGGCGCCGATACTGCCCCAGGCGCGTGGTCGGCTTGCCCTGCACGACCTGGACGGTGCGGTCGGTGAAGCGGCGGATCTCGCCCGCCCACTGACACTTGAGGGACGCCGGACAGACGACCAGCACGCGCTGCACGCCGGCGTCGTCCATCAGCACCGACGCCGCCGCTATGGTCTGCAGCGTCTTGCCCAGCCCCATGTCGTCGGCGAGCAGGGCCCGGCCGCGAGACACCAAAAACGCGACGCCCTCGACCTGGTAGGGGTGCAGGCGCGCCTTGATGCCGGGGAGCTGCCCGCCTCTTCGCCGAATCTGCTCGCTGAGCTTCACCGCCCTGCGCGCCGATCGCTCCTGCTCGATCATGTATCGGGCGTGTGCGAGCAGGTCGTGCGTGACGACCAGCTCCTCGTAGCGCTCCGCGAGGTCGGCCAGCTGAAACACGGCGTCGATTCCGTCGCCGACCGTTCGGCCGTCGCGATCGACGTGGGCCGCCAAGGCGGTTTGCAACGCGGCGGGCAACCCATCAGGGACATGCACCCTCGGAGCCGGACCATCGGCGGCGCTCCAGTCGAGCCACGCGACGGCGATCGGCGGTTCATTCGCCACGCCATCGGTGTCGCCCAGCCGCAGCTTGACCGCCTCGATGTGCTTGCATGTGCCCAGCTGGTTGAGCGCGAAGTCGGGGCATGTGCAGGTGTTCATTGGGGTGCGCAGGCTGCGGATCTCAACCCGCCAACTGCGACCCTGCCCATGTTCGTGGACACTGTGCGCGCGCCACGTCCCCAGACCGCGCCGGCCGGCTACGTGCGTGACACGGACTTGCGAGGCGGCGCGCTTGCGTCGGTCTGCGATGGCCTGTGCGCTCGCGGAGGTGACATCGACATTCGCAGCAGTGCTGTCGTGCACCCAGGCGATCAGCGTCGCGATCCCGTGCTTGCAAAACGGCTCCCAGTCGAAGGGACAGGTGCAGTTGCAAATGAGCTGGTCGGTCTCGCTGTCGTGGCGTACGCGAACGTCGTAGGTGGTGTCGCTGCCGTCTACGCAGGCGTACAGCCCATCGACGTCACGCCCCAGTTCGGTGACACGGTGCTCCGCTTCGTACGCCACACCGCGCGCATAGATCGTGTCGCTCGCAAGCTCCTGGAGGGTGTCAGGCAGCAGCAGGAATGGATCGGATGAAGCGCTCATGTCATGGCTCTCGGGCAGCAACTGGAGTGGACGGGCAAGGTTTGCACAAGGTCGGATCGACGTCACCATCGGCCGCCATCGAACCGAGTTGCAACGTTGCGGGAGTTAATCGGGCGAGCAACGCGGCGTGTGCGGTCGGCTGAATCGCGAAGCGCATTGCCGATGAGGGCAGTGACGCTTACGTCTGAACAACTCCGATCGGATCTGCGACACGCAGCTCGCGGGTGGGCCCGTCCCCAACGCCGTGCCACACTGCCCGCGATGCCGCCGCAACCCGCCGACGCCGCTGCCGAACCGAGCGCTTACCCGCACATCCACGAAGCCCTCGCCGCGCTGCGCATTGAAGCTCACGACGCCGCGCGCACAGTCGTCGCAACCGCATACGCCGCCGAACCTGTCGCCGATGGGATCTACGCGATGGACGTGGGCGGCATCGATATCGAGCCGGGCTGGGAAGGTGCCCGCGTGTTGCGGCCGCGCGTGCTCAACAGCGAGCTCACGCCCGACGACGACGAACCCAACCGCGAGCTGCTCTGGTCCGCCACCGTGGTCACTGTCGACGATGTCGCGTGCCAGTTGTTCGTCATCATGGACCCGAATAGCAGAGAACCCGCGCCGACAACCGGCGACTTCCTGCTGACGCCGTTTGACTTCCTGACCCAGCTCGTCGCGGTCCTCACGCGGCAGGCCCGACACGACCCGGCCGACCTGCAAGCCCGCCTCGCCCACAGCCTTGGGGACACGCAACCAAGGTCCTGCGTTGCCGATCCGATCGACGATTCACTCGGCAGCTGGTGGCAGCACGAGCGTCCGCTGCTCTGGGGCCCGCCCGGCACCGGCAAGACCCACACCCTGGCCCGCCTCATCGCGAAAACATCGGCGCTACCTGATGAGCGCGTGCTGGTGGTGTCGACAACGAACAAAGCGACCGACGACATCGCCCTGCGCATCGCGATGTTCGCCGCCAAGCTCAACGGCCCACGCAAGACGATACGGCGGCTCGGCGCGGGCGCGGACGCAGTCAGGTTTCACGACGCTGGCGCGATGCACTTGTTGCGAGGCGGGGAGACCAGCGCCCTCATCGCGTTGTCGAGACTGCGTAGACAGATGCCAGCTGTGACAAATCCCATTGAGCGCGCGGCGATGAAGGCCCAGCAACAGCAGCTTCGGATCGCGGTCGGGGAGGCTTCGGGGTTGTTTGTGAACCGGCGCGTCGACGTGGTCATCGCGACGACCTGGCGCGCCGTGTCTGCCCTCGCCAGCACGGAGTTGACCGAGCGACTGCGCGACGAAGGGCCACCGTTTTCGACCGTCATCGTCGACGAGGCCGGCCTTGTCTCACGCCCCCAAACCGCCGCCCTGTCGCTGCTCGCCAGCCAGCGCTTCGTCCTCGCCGGCGACCCCATGCAGCTCGCGCCGATCAGCCGCGCCGCCCGCGTGATGCCAGCCGAACACCAACGCTGGCTCGCCGCGAGCGGTTTGTCCCACCTCGACGAGGCACCCGATCGCGGCGATGTCACGCTGCTGACCGAGCAACACCGCATGGCGCCGCAAATCCGGGCCGCGGTTGGCGCGTACCAGTACCGCAAGCAACTCACAGACGCCGATGGGGTGCCCGAACGAACCGCCCGTTTTCCCATCGACGAACCGCTCAGCGATGTACAACGGGCGCTCTGGTGGGTGCTCGACGAAGAGTCCCCCGATCCTACCCATGTCCGCCCACAGCGCTCCGAAGCCCACCGCAGCTGGCAGCGCCCCCTCGTCAAGCAGTGCCTGCGCCGCTTCTTCCAAGCCCACCCCCACGCCGCACAGGCAGGCGGCCTGTTCGTGACCCCGTTTGTCGGCCAGGCCCGCCACGTGCAGGCGTGGTTTGGGCAGCAGGGGATGATCGACAAGGGCTGGACGGCCTCCACCGTGCACAGGCAGCAGGGAGCGGAGGCCGATTATGTTCTCGTCGACACCGTCAACGCCGGCAGCACCGGCTTTTCGCACCCCGACTGGCAACGCTTGCTTAACGTCGCGGTGAGCCGGGCTCGCGAGCTGGTCATCCTCATCGCCAGCCGCCACGAGGCCCAGCAGCCCTACCTGCAACCGCTCCTCGCCATGCTCGCGCCCGTCTCGCTCGTCCACCGCGGCGGCAAGTGGACATGGCGCCCCGTCGACGTCGAGGTCACACACAGCCCCTCGGCCCAGGTCCGCGCATCGAACCCCAGCTCACTGGGCGCCCAGCTGCAGACTCGAAAAGCGATGCGCGCGGTGATGAGCGCCGAGCAACAGCGCCTGTGCCGGATCGCGATGGATGGCGGACCGCGGCTGGTTCGCGGTGTGGCGGGCAGCGGCAAGACGCTGGTGTTGGCGAATTGGGTCGCACAGACATGCGCGCGAAACAGCACGGGCCGGATCCTCGTGGTCTACGGCAACCGCTCGCTCGAGGGGCTATTGGCACGTCACCTCGCCGCGACCACAACGGCCGAACAGCGCCGCAAGCAGGTGTCCATCCACCACATCAAGGACCTTCTGACCGGGCTGCTGCGCCGCCAATCGATGGACTGGGAGGGCACCGAATGGGACTACGGTGGCATGGCGAAGAAGCTGCTGGACGTGCCGGTCGCCGAGCGCCTGACGGGGGCGTACGAAGCGGTGTTCATCGACGAGGCGCAGGATCTTGGTGAGCACGCGCTGCGGGTCGTCACGGAGTTGGCCCGGCAGACCAACCCCAACGACAGCAACGCCCGCCAGGTGGTGATCTTCTACGACAACGCGCAGGACATCTACGGCCGAGGAACGCCGCGGTGGTCGGGTTACGGCCTGGATCTCCGCGGCCGCTCGACCGTGATGAAAGAGAGCTTCCGCTCCACGCGCCCCATCACCGAGCTTGCCCTCAACGTGCTGCACGCACTCGACCCGCTGGAAAGGGACCGGGACATCCGCGAGCTGAGCACGATGGGGTTGCTGGAGAGGCGGGAGCGGGACGGACAACGCTGGTGGCATGTACGGTTCAATCACACGCATGGACCGCTGCCCGGAGCGACATGGCACCGTCATCGTCAGGCGGAGTTGCGGTCGCTGGTGCACCGGGTCGTGGGGTGGATCGACGACGGGGTGAAGCCAGGCGACATCGCGGTGCTCGTCAACAAGAAGATGGTCGGCGAGCAGTTTGTCGCGCTGGCCAGAGATGCGTTGGCAGCCGTCGGTGCGCGCGCCTTGTTCCAGTCAGGCGGTCACCTCGAGCTGGCGGAGGACCTGCTGACCGTGTCGACGATCCACTCCTTCAAGGGCTACGACGCAGAGGTGGTCGCGCTACCGTGTGTCGAGTCCTACTGCTCCCAGGGCCGGCCATTGCCTCGCAACCTCTATGTCGGCGCGACGCGGGCGCGCTCCATCTTGCACCTCAGCGGCAGCGAGCAGTTCGCGGACAAAGCGGGTTTGGCGGTGCTTGAGGCCGTCAAGGAGACGCTGGAGCGACAACTGGCGGCAGACGACAGGGCGGCCGGTCACTGCGAGCTGGGCCGTTTCGCGGACGTGTTGCGGCAGCTCGGCGGGCAGCATCGGGACTGGCTGCAGCAGGTCTGGAATGCGCACCGGGTGGAGACGGACGCGATCACCTCCAACCACGGCGACATCATCGCGCAGCCGCTGTTTTGGTTCCGCGACGGGCTGTTCGGGTGTGCGTGTTTCGGACCGCGCGAGCCGACGAGAACGGAGCTGGCGGCGCTGCGAGGCAAGGGGTTTGAGGTCGTTCGGCCGGGGGACGACGTGCAATAGCGGTCCCTCGGGCTCGCCCGATTCGCGGCGGCGTGCGGGTCGGTCTTGTCTCCGATGCGCGCCACATTCAAGCTCCGGTTGAATCCACACCGTGATCACCATGACGACCGAACCAAACGATACGCTTGAACTGTCGCCCGTCGAGGCGCTTGTCCTGTCCATCCTCGCGATCGCCGAATCGCCCGCGTCGCACACCGAGATCGCGCGCATGGCCGCCAGTGCGGGCGTGATCGACAACCGAAAATCCGTCAGCGCTGCGGCGCTCAAGTCGGTCATCTCGGAGCTGGCGCGCGACGAGCTCATCGAGCAACGCGGGGGTCGCTGGTCGCTGGATCCGATCCTGAAGGAACCGCTTTGTCGCGCCGCCCGCGACGGCGGAACGTACGACGAGATCCTGGGCACCATCGAGGCCAACGAAACCAGGCGCTTTTCGTCCTATTACCTACACAGGTCGCTGCCGCGCGGATCGGTGCAGTGGCGTCGAAACCTTCGAAGGGCGCTCTACGCCGGGGACATGGAGACGGCCCACGGCCTTCTCGGCCAGAGGAGGCACGGCGACTACGACGAAGAGCCGTTCAGCATCTACTGGTGGTTGGACGATCCGCTCGATGTGAAGCTGTTCGAGCTGGTCGACGCCAACACGGCGGGCGCTTGGCTGGCGCTGGTGGTCGGGCAGCGATTCATGCGCGGGTTGGCTTTTGACGATGCCGTCTCGTTGGCCGAACGACTCAAGCAACAACATCCCGAAGTGCGCGTCGCCGCCGCCGTCACGGCACAGAGGTCGGTCGCCGAAGGTCGGCCGCTGCGCGTACCTGCAACCAAAGATCTTCCCGACGATGACCCTCAGCTTCTCGCGCTCCTGGCGGCGAGCGCGCTGATGTCCGGCGATGTTCCCAGCGCCTGCAAGCTCTACGCACGCGTGCTGACGTTGCGAAATATCGGGGCGAACAGGACACCTTTTTGGCTGGGTGATTTCGCGGATTGCCTGGTCCCGCTCGCGTTTTTGCTGCGCGGCACCAAGACCTACACGAAGCGGGCGCAGCGCCTCATCGGGGACTTGGGCGGTGGCTGGTCGGGCTCGACCGCAGACGACATCGCGCTCGCATACCAGCGGATGGAGTGCGTGCTCACCGGCGGGACCCCGGGCCACGCTCGCGCCCGCAGCCACCCGCTGGCGACGCTCCTCGACGCGTGGACAGACTTCTGGTCGCAACGTCCCATCGACGTTGGCAGGCTCGACGAAAGCATCAAGCAAGCCGAAGCCGCCGGCATGCTCTGGATCGCGGCCGAGTTGACAGCCGTGCGCGACGCCAACCCCGACGCCTCACGCCCGGGAACCGTCGCGGTCTTCACCCACCGCAAACGCACCCTTGAGTGGCAGCGGCGGCTCTCCGTGCTCGAGGCCATCGCGCTCAAGGGCGGAGGCAAAAAGGCGCCGCCAGCGTCCCACCGGATCCTGTGGCGCATCACGGTCGAATCAGACTGGCTGAACCTGGTCTGCGTTCAACAGAAGCACGGCAAGCGCGGCTGGACGGCTGGCCGAAACGTCAGCCACGCGAGGCTGCACAAATCCGCCGGTGCGATCGACGGGATGACCGCGCAGGACCAGCGCATCGCCGCTTGTTTGGGGCGTGAAACCGGTTGGTATAGCCGCGTGGACTTCGAGTGGCCGTTCGAACGGACCATGGTGGCGCTCGCCGGCCATCCGCACATCATCGACGATTCGGGCAACCCGGTGACGGTAACGAAGCGGCGGCCCGCGTTGACGCTGAAACAAACCAAAAAAGGGCTCAAGTTGGCGATGGACCCACCCTGGGACGGCCACAAGACCCGCGTCACCGAGCTCGATGAGCGACGCTACGAGGTCATCCAGTTCGACAAAACAGCCGCGGAGATGGGCGAGGCGTTGGGCGGCGGAGTCACCATCCCCAGCGCCGAAAAGAAGCGAATTGGCACGCTGTTGGAGGCGATGTCGACCAGCCTCGATGTCGCCGATGACGCCGGCGCGGTGGACGCAGAAGAGGTGCCGCCCGATTCGCGCCTCGTCGTGACGCTGCGCCCGGCCGGAAACGGGCTGCACGCAAGCCTTGGTGTATTTCCGCTCGGGACCGAAGGGCCGTCGTGCATCGCCGGGCGGGGCTCCAGCAATGTGACTGCCACGGTGGACGGAAAGCTGCGCCGCACCAAGCGGGACCTGGACGACGAAAGGGCGCGGGTTCAAGCCCTCTCGCGCAGCGCGCCTGCCCTCTTCGAACACGACGAATTCGGCGAGTCCAACGTTGGCGATGGCGGAGTGGTGACCTTGGACGGGACCGAAGGTGCGCTCGAGCTGCTCGTCCAACTGCAGCCGGTTGAAGACGTGGTTGTGCGGTGGCCCGAAGGTCAGCATCTGCGGCTGCGCAAGGCTGCTGACCATTCCAACGTGGCGATCGGCGTGCGCAAGGCCGGCGATTGGTTCGCGGTGTCCGGACACTTGCAGTTGGAAGCGGATAAGGTCGCGGGGTTCGAAGACCGTGTGGTGCAGATGCGCGACCTGCTCGCCGCGGTCCGCGACACCGACAAGCCGTGGATCCAGCTGGGCGACGGCGAATTCGTGGCCCTCTCCAACCAACTGCGACGTCACCTCGCGGCGCTGAGCCGGGCGACCGTCGACCAGCGCGGCAAGACCCGTGTGCACAAGCTGGCGAGCCCCGCGCTGCAATCGCTCGTCGAGTCCGGGACCGGTCTGGAGGGCGGCGCTGCCTTGCGGTCATGGCGCAAGACGCTCAGCGAGATGCCGACCGATGTGCCCGTCCCCTCAACCCTCGCGGCCGAGTTGCGCCCTTATCAGCGCGACGGTTTGACGTGGTTGGCGCGCCTCGCGTCGATTCAAGCCGGCGCATGCCTGGCCGACGACATGGGGTTGGGCAAGACCATCCAGGTCCTCGCGCTGCTGATAAGACGAGCCGCTGACGGTCCCGCAGTCGTTGTGGCGCCGACATCGGTTTGCGGCACGTGGCTCGAGCAGGCCTGGCGATTCGCCCCGACTCTCAAGGTCCATCGCTTCGGCGGCGGCGACCGTGCCGCGATGCTGGCCAACCTCGGCCCCGGCGACGTCCTGGTCGCGAGCTACGGCTTGTTGACGTCGGAGGTCGACCGATTCGCCGAGATCACCTGGAGCACCGCCATTCTCGACGAAGCCCAGGCGATCAAGAACTCGGCCACGCAGCGGCACAAGGCGGCATGTCGGCTGCAGGCGCGGATGCGAATCGCGACGACGGGAACGCCCATCGAAAACCACCTCGGCGAGCTGTGGGCGCTGTTTTCGTTCCTCAACCCCGGGATGCTCGGCGGCGCCCGTGTCTTCAATCGCCGCTTCGCCGACCCCATCGCCAACGGCAACCGCAGCGCCGCGACCGACCTGCGCTCGCTCGTCAGGCCGTGGATCCTGCGCCGCACCAAGTCCGCCGTGCTCGAAGAGCTGCCGCCGCGCACCGACATCATCATCTCGGTCGACATGAGCGCCGAGGAGACCGCCCTCTACGAAGCCATTCGACGCGACGCCGTCGGCCGGCTCGGATCGACGGACGGGCAGATCGAGCCGATCGCCGTTTTCGCCGCCCTGACCCGACTGCGGTTGGCGTGTTGCAACCCACGACTGGCGATGCCGGATGTCGACCCGAAGGACCTGCCCGCAAGCAGCAAGCTGGCCGCCTTGGACGAGATCGTGGAGGGTCTCAGCGACGGCGGTCATCGCGCGCTCGTCTTCTCCCAGTTTGTCCGCCACCTCACCGTTGTGCGCGAACACCTCGACAGCCGCGGCGTCGATTACCTCTACCTCGACGGCAGCACCCCCGCGAAGGCCCGCGACAAGCTCGTGGCACGTTTCCAGGCGGGCGAAGGGCGGCTGTTTCTGATCAGCCTCAAGGCCGGTGGGACGGGGCTGAACCTGACGGGCGCGGATTATGTCGTGCACCTGGATCCTTGGTGGAATCCAGCGGTGGAAGACCAGGCGTCGGACCGCGCGCACCGGATTGGGCAGAGTCGGCCGGTGACGGTGTATCGGATCGTGGCGAAAGGGACGATTGAGGAGCGTATCGTGGCGCTGCATCGGGATAAGCGCGACTTGGCCGACCGGCTGTTGGCTGACGCGGATACGGCTGCGAAGTTATCGCCGCGGGAGCTGTTGGCGTTGATTGCTGAGGCTGATGTGTCTTCGGGTGGGGCATGAACCGCTACCCAGCTGGGGCGCGCACCGGGGCTGAAGGCCCGGGCTCAGTTGAGCAAGCCCGCCGCCGCGGGCTATTACGTGGTTCGGTCGTCACGGGAGTTGATCGGCACTACGTCTTCCTCCGTGTGGCTCGACGGCTCCCTTCCATGAGGAACGGCCCTCGCTTTGTGCTATCGTTTCAATATGTTCAGCAATGCACTCGGCCCACGAGTGATCGCGGCGCAGACCAGCGCTCTGATCTTGATGGCGGGCCTCTCCGGCTGCTTCGGTCGCGCGAGCGCAGGCGCTGAGTTTGGTCCTGCGTCAGGTGCAGACACCGGCAGTCAAACGGACGCGTCGTCGAACTCGGATGCGGCAGCCTCGCATTCCATGGACGACGACAGTTTCGTGCCCAAACCGCTCAACTTGCCTTCGAAGTGCAACTTCAAGGACAAGTCCTGCATCTCGACCTGCATGGACAATAAGTGTGCCGGCCTTGAGGCTGCGTGTGACGCCATCCCGGACTGCAAGAAGGTCTCGTCCTGCGTCAAGAGCAAGAGCGGCTGCCACTGGCGGGCGTGGGACTGCATCCACAAGTGCATCTACAAGACCTACTCCACCAAGGGCGGCAAGGCGTACCTGGCGTTGACTGACTGCGCCGCGAAACACTGCATCGTGCAGGACTGTGGTGACGGCATCTGCTTCGGCGCTGAGACGCCACAAACGTGTCCGCGCGATTGCCGAGCAGGCACCAAAGGCCCAGGGACATGCGCCAAACACTGCGGCAACTTCTCAGTGGTGCCCAACAATGTCGCGGTCAACCTGGAGGTGCGTGCCACGTCGGGGACGTATGCGGTCAGTGGGGTTACGCATTCGAACTCGCACCTGGCCGGTTCGAAAGCGCTGAATTGGGTGATTGAGCGACTCGCGAAGGCTGATTGGTAGCTGGCGGACTTGATGCGAGGCTCACGACCATGCTGAAGAGGGCAGCGAGATTCTGGCGACGTCGCGCCGTGAGCGGCGTCATCTTCGGGCGGCCTTTACCGGGTTTCAGCTCCAAACCACCGCCTGCCGTCGCACCGCCACCAGCGAAGTCTCGACTCGACCACCTCCTTGAAGGGCTCCTGGAGGGCGACGAGTCAGTCCGATGTGCCGTCGAATTCACCGCCATCGGCAAGCGAGTCGCGTACGGAGAGGCCTGCTTGTTCGACAACCACGGAAGCTCTGTCTGGCGTTTGGAGATCCGACTGCGTCACCTGGAGGAATCGCATGACCTGATTCGTCTGATGCGCGCCGGAAGCTATCTTCCGTTTGAGGTCGTGTTTGCGCGGGCTGAAGATCGAATGCTGATCGCGAGGATGTCGAAGTGACCGCCAGCAGCGTTGAACTGGAGCTGTGGTGCACGTGACGACCTCACCATTCCTCGATACGCCACATAGGCGCGAAAACGAGCTCGCGTTCGCGATAGCCGACGGCGCTCCGACCTCAATCGCAGTTCCTGCTTTGTGTCCTCCGCGAATGCTCGACATCAGCCATGATGGAGACCGGCCCACGAAAACCTCGCGCCACTCTCCTCTGACCAACACGCAACGCGTCCACGGCCAACCCGATCGAACCGATCCGCCCCACGGTTCCCGAGGCCTTGTCATCATCACGCGAGCGGCTCAAGCTCACAAACAATGTCGAACAATGATCTGACTGAGGGCCTCTACGAGCGCCTGCTTACGACCAGCGCTGCGGATCGTTTGCAGGGCCTCGACGCAGCGTTGCGAGAATCTGTCGCGACCTTGGACGAAGCGGCGGCATCCAGCGCGCTGGCGCGCCACCTCGCGCGCCTGATTCGCCGAGCGCTGAAAGGCAAGCCACACGAGCAGGCGGCAACGGCAAACGCGATTGTGGACCTGCTCGCGCAGATACAGCCCAAGGCCGTGCAAGGCGACCATGTGAGCATCCCGCCGCGCGAGTTGACATCGATCGTCCGGCACCGACCTCCGGTGCAACCGACTCCGCCAGCGCGGCCGCGGACACGGCTGTCGGAATCGGCGCTCCTGACGAATGCGTCACAGGACGAATCGATCGGGCACGCACTCATCGCCGAGCTTGCCTCGGCGGACCGGGTCGACCTCCTCTGCGCGTTCATCAAGTGGTACGGCCTTCGCTTGCTGGCCGACCGCATCAAGGCGCTGCACGACCGCGGCGGGTCCATGCGGGTCATCACGACGACGTACATGGGCGCTACTGAA
>CAZLMW010000014.1:20426-88475 GCA_964560875.1 uncultured Enterobacteriaceae bacterium | reverse complement strand
GCTCAGAAGCTCGCCATATGGTCAGAAATGCCTGTTTTGACACGGGAACTAGCTAGGCCTTGCACCAGCCGATGACGCGACCGTTGTCCTCGTGAAGCCTGTCTTTTTGCTCGAAGACGAGATGGCGTCGCGGCAGGCTCGACCACACCCGCAGCCGCCATCGGGCGCCGGACGACGCCTCGAATTTCACCAGGAAACCCACGCCTTCGGCCGATTCCACGTCCAGGTGCCGCGTGCCCCGCCAGGTGCCGGGTTTGGTTTCGAGATCGGTGATCTCTTCGTCGTACTGCATCTCGCCATCGGCGTTGACGTCCACCCAGATGCGCGCGGACGGGGCGCTTTTGCCGGTGTGCCCGCGCAGCTGGAATTCGAAATCCAGGCGCGTGCCGACGGTCTTTTTCGCGCTGGGAGTCGGCCGCTTGGGGCGCGCCGGCAGCCTCACCCGCCCGCTTTGGCGGTGGCGCTTGTCCTCGCCCGCCAAACGCGTCGCGTCCGGTTCGCTCGCCGGCTCCAGCGCGTCGTCGGGCAGCATTGGCGGCTCGGCGTCGGTCTTGTCGGGGCGTTTGCGAGGGCGTTGCACACCGGCCTTGGCCACCTTGCCCGACGTCGGCTTGCGGATGCTGGGGGGTCGCAGCGCGCGCGTCCTGGGCGCCTCGGACTCGCGCGGTTTGGCCCTCGTGGATCTCACTTTCTTGGCCGCCTTGACAGCCCGGGTCGGCGCCGAAGTGCTCTCCGCCAGCGGTATGCCCCCTGAGATGGGTCGCTTGAGCCGACTGCGCCGGGACATGCGGCGGGCGGGAGGCGGCGGAATCGTCGACACAACGTCCATCGGAACGGTGTGGCCTTCGTCCGGTTGCCGTTCGTCGTCGGGCAGCGCTTCGAGGTCAGCGAGCACGCTTTCGAGCAGCTCGATCGCCTCGTGCGCGTCAAACGGTCGGTCCGCCGCGTCCTTGGCCATCAACGCTTCGATCGCGGGCTGCAACAGGTCGGGCAGATCGGGCCGCAGCGCGCGCAAGTTTGGGATCGGTTTGTCGAGATGGCCCAACACGATCTCGATGACCTGGGTGCCAAGAAACGGCGGCTGACCGGTCAACAGCGCGAACAGAATGCACCCCACTGCGTACAAATCCGCGCGCCCATCGAGCTCTTCGGCGCGACCCTGCTCCGGCGCCATGAAGTGGGGCGTGCCGACGAGCGCTGACGTCTGCGTAAGCCGCTGAACGCTGGGGTCCCGGGTGATCTTGGCGACCCCGAAATCGAGCACCTTCACGTGTTCGCGGCCCCTTCGCATCGGCGTGACGAAGATATTGGCCGGCTTCAAATCGCGATGAACGATGCCCGCCTGGTGCGCTTCCTCGAGCGATGACAGCACCTGGATGCACAGGTCGATCGCGCGCTCGGGCGCAAGCGGGCCGTCCTCGCGCACGACCTGGTGCAGCGGCCGTCCCTTGAGCAGCTCCATGACGAGGAAGCTGTGGTCGTCGTCGGTCGTGCCGTAATCGTAGACGCGGACCGTGTTGGGATGCTCCAGCCGGGACGTGATGACGGCTTCGCGCTCAAACCGCTTCTTCCACGTGTTCACGTCGTCGCCGACCGCGGCCAGCATCTTGATGGCGACCGACCGCTTCATCGACAGCTGCGTGCCGCGATAGACGGCGCCCATCGAGCCGCGGCCGAGCAACGAATCGACCCGATAGCGCTGGGCCAGCATCGTTCCCGGGCGGATGTCGAACTGGGGCTGGGTCATGGCACCGATCCTCGCGGAGGCGCGAGCATACGGCAATCCGGCCCGTTCAAACCAGCCGCCAAGACGCGCGAATCCCAATGACGGCGGTGCCGTTTGGAGGCGCGGGCCAAGTGGGGCACGATAACGGCATGATTCGGCTTGGAGCTGAGCCAAAAGGTAGCCAAAACCGCGAGGTCGACGGTTGAGCGAGGAGCAAGACGATCGGTATTGCCCTGCTTGCGGGTTGAACTCCGACCAGCTGCAGTGCCCCGGGTGCACGTCGCCTACCCTGCCGCGCGTGGCGCTCAGGCTGCCGTCGGTCGAGCTGCGAGCGGGCGACATCATCGGTGACCGATACCGCGTGATGGAAGTGCTCGGTCAGGGTGCGTTCGGAGCGGTCTACGGCGCTGAACACGTCACGACCAAGCAGCCTGTCGCCCTCAAGCTGCTGATGCCCGCGCCGGCTGGATCGCCCGAAGAGCACGTGCGCCGTTTCTACCGTGAAGCCCAGGTCACCGCGAACCTGCGCCACGCCAACACCGTGCGCGTTTTTGACATCGGTCAGACCAAGGACGGCGCGTTCTTCATCGCGATGGAGAGGCTGTACGGCAAGACCCTCGAAGAGCTGCTCATCAAGCTCGCGGGCAAGGGTCAAACACTCACCGAGCCCGAGGCGATCGATATCGGCGTCGCGATCCTTGGCAGCCTCGCGGAAGCACACGACAAGGGCCTGGTACACCGCGATCTGAAACCCGCCAATATCATGCTGTCGTCGGTCGCCGGTGAGCCGGTCATCAAGGTCCTCGACTTCGGCATCGTTCGGTCCCAGGGCTCAGGCCTGACCCAGGACGGGCGCTGCGTCGGCACCCCGGCGTTCATGAGCCCCGAGCAGTGCATGGGGCAGCGGCTCGACGGACGCAGCGATCTCTACGCCCTCGCGACGCTGATGTACGTCTGCGTCACCGGCCGGCTTGTCTTCAGCCACGATGTGCCGCTGACGCAGATGATGATGCAGGTGCGCGATGACCCGATCGACCTGCGCGAATACGTGCTCGAGCCCATCACCGATCGATTCGCCGATCTCGTGATGCGCAACCTCAGCAAGGACCCCGACGCGCGCTCGAAGAACGCCCGCCAGCTGCGCCGCGCCCTCGCCGAACTGCGACCCAAAGATGGTGGCCTGCGGACGGCGCGCTACGAGTCGGTCAAGGAAGCCGTCCAAGAATACGAAGAGGAGCTGCGAAGGTCCGCCAGCGCGCCGCTGCCCGTCGCCCCAAAGCCGCGCCCGCCACGGCCGTCGTCGATGTTTGCGCGTCGCGGCGAGGTCAGCGCGTTGACGGAGACCGAGCCGACCGACGATCGCGCCGAGAGCCGCGCATGGATGCGGCGAGGCATGGCGCCACCGGAAGCATCGATCGACGGCGTTGCCCGCGTCGGCCGGATCGAATCCGAGACCGCGGAGCCTGCGCGAAACTCGCCGACTGTGCGTGAGAACGCGACCGATGCCCCCGTCACACCGACCAAAGGTCCGCTGACGACCGACAAAGTCGTGACGACACATGCCGATCACGACGACGTCGGAGCCACGACGCCAGGCTTTTCGCTCGGCGCCAACGTCGATGCCGCTGAAAACGCTCCGACCCCGCTGCAGAGTGACGAGCTCGATCAACCCGGCGGCCAGCGGTCAGCTGAGCACGCGAAGACCGATCGGCACCGCGATGAGGCCGCTGCGGCCCCGGCCAGGCGGCGGCGCGAAGGTTCGCGCGCGTTGATGATCGGGCTCGGCGCGTTGTGCGCGGCCGCGGGGATTGGCCTTGCGTTGAGCGGCGGCCAAACGGAGCCAGCAGCCAATCCCGCGCCGATTGGCGCGCGTCCCACAGTCGGGGTATCGTCGCCCGGCAAGTCCGACGCGAAGGCTGAACAACCACAGCCCTCACTCGGAGAGCCCGCCGCGGCCGCCAGCGCGCCACAAGCGGTCGATGCCGGCCCGAAGACGCCGACTGTGCCTGCACGTGACGAGGATGCCGGTGCGACGGAAGATGTCAGCCAACCAGCCGCCCGCACGCCCGCAGTTGCCCGCCGCAAGGCCCGCAAGCCGCGGCGCCGACGTCGCTCGCCCCGCCGGGCCGTTCGCCGCCCTGTTCGCCGCCGGGCCCCACCGCCGCCACCACCGCCAGCCACCAAGCCCAAGGGCGGTCTCTTCCTGCCCGAGTAAGCTGATTCGATTTGGCTCGCTTGCGGCGCTCATCGTCGCCATCGGGCTGGTCGCCTCGCCGGCCCATGCGGGTCGCCGCGCCCGCGAAGCAACCGTGGTCGCCAAGCAGGCGCTCGAGTTCTACAAGCAGGGCAAGTGGAGCATCGCGACCGAGCTCTACAAGCGGTGCTACAGGCTCGACCCACAGCATCCCGAATACCTCTACGGCGCCGCTCGATCCGAGCACAAAGCGGAACGCTACCGGGCGGCCATCAACCTGTATGAGCAGCTGCTCGGCAACATCGATGGCAACTCGCCACACGCGAGCAAGGCGCGCGGTCACCTCGCCGACGCGCGCCGCTCCTTGGCCACCGACCAGGCATCCAAGAGCCTCATCGTCACGCCCGGTAAGGCCAAGAAGGGCTCATCGGTCAGCCCGCTCGGAGTCGGCGCCCTCGTTGTTGGCGCCGCAGCCATCGTCGCCGCCGGGGCCGTCTTCGGCATCGCGGCCACGGACAACACAGACATCGATGACAAGCTCAAGGGGTATACGCGCGCCAACCCCAACCCCGCCTACAGCTTCAACCAAGCCTCCGCGGACCGCGAAGACGCCAACAACCGGATTCGACTGTCGTGGGCGATCGGGGGAGTCGGGCTTGTGGGCGTCGGCGTCGGCACCTGGCTGCTGCTGCGAGATCCCGACAAGTCCACTGCTCGCTGGCACATTGCGCCGACAACCGCCGGCGCCGTGTTCACCTATTTCTTTTAGGGCGTGTGGATCCCGGACTGTCACGTGGCTCGTTCTACGGGCCGATCAAGGCGGAGAGCTATTGATATAGCTCCCCCCTACCAAAACCGCTCCTGGGGCTTCTACAACGACTACAGGGCCATATCGGTCCCAAAATGGCCTCCACAACACGTCGAATTCACGCTTTCTGCCCCAAATCGCGCCGCCGCGTCGCCCTTGCCCTCCGCGACGACCAGTGGTCCGATGCGCCGCTTGTGTGGAGTTCGTGTGACTCAACCCCGTTCCATCCTCGTCATCGGCGGCGGAGTCGTCGGTCTTGCCTGCGCACACATGCTCGCGGCGCGTGGACACGACGTGGTAGTGGTCGAGCGGAACGGGTTGCTGGGTAGCGAGACATCGTCGCGCAACTCCGAGGTGATCCACGCCGGCATCTACTACCCGGTCGATTCGCTGAAGACGCGCCTTTGCATCGAAGGCCGCGCGCGCCTCGTCGCTTTCTGTGAACGCGAAAACGTGCCCTACCGCCTGTGCGGCAAGCTCATCGTCGCGTGTACCGATGAAGAACGCGGCGCCCTCGACACCATCGAAACCCGCGCCGCCGCCGCCGGACCGGCCGTCCCCCTGCAGCGATGGACCGCCAGCCAGGTGCACGATCGCGCGCCCGCTGTGCGCGCCGTTGAGGCCTTGTGGAGCGCGGGCACCGGCATCGTCGACGGCCACGCCTTCATGCATCGGCTGCGGGTTCGGGCCGAGGCACATGGCGCGCTCGTCCTCGTCGGTCACCGCGTGATAGCTGCGTCGCGTTCAACCGGCGGCTACGAGGTAGAGCTGGCTGTCGACGGCCACGGGACCGAAACCCACGCGTTCGATTGTGTCATCAACGCCGCCGGCCATGGCGCCAACCACGTCGCGTCGCTCATCGGGCTGCAGACGCCTCGCCAGATCGCGGTCAAGGGCAACTACTTCAGCATCGCCGGCCCCGCGCCCGCCGACACCCTCGTCTACCCCGTCCCGCGCCCCAACCTCGTGGGCCTTGGCACACATCTCACCATCGATCTCGCCGGCCGCGGACGCCTCGGGCCCGACGTGCAGCTCGACGCCGACGCCGACAACCACACCGTCGACACAAGCCGCGCAGCAGCGTTCCTCAAGGCCGCCCGGCACTTCCTGCCCGCGCTCCCCGACGACGCCCTGACACCGGACTACAGCGGCTTTCGCCCCAAGCTCGCCACCGATCGCTTCGCCGACTTCCACATCGCCGAGGAAGCTGCCCGCGACCGCCCTGGCTGGGTCAACCTGCTCGGAATCGAAAGCCCCGGCCTGACCGCGAGCCTCGCGATCGCCGACCGTGTTCGCGCGCTTCTCGACGCCTGAGCGACGCCGTCGGACGCGTTCGGTCTGTCAGCGAATCACCCCGCACGAGACATCGATCGACTGCCCGGTGATCGCCACGCTCTCGTAGCCGAGCAGAAACTGCATCACGTCCACGACCTCGTCGGCCTTGACGAAGCGGCGCAACGCGTGGGTCGCCTTCATGCGCTTGCGGATCCGCTCGATCGGCTGCCCGCTGCGATGCGCCCGTTCGTTGAGCAGCGAGTCACCCAGCGGCGTCTCGATCCCGTCGGGCAGCAGCATGTTCACCCGGATGCCCTGCGGTCCGAGCTCCCTGGCCATGCCACGAACCAGCGCCTCGAGGCCGTGTTTGGCCGCTGCATGAGCGTGTCGTCCCGGCATCCCGGAATGGGCGCGGCTGTTGCCGACAAACACGATCGAACCGCCGCGCGTCATGTGGTCAGCGATCTTCTGGGCGAGAAAGAACGGGCCGGTGAGGTTGACGCGCATCACCTCGTCGAAACGCTCGCGCCCGCGCCGTGACAAGTCATCCAGCGGCGTGGGCTTGTGGGTACCAGCGGTGATCACCAGCCCGGTCGGCGGCCCGTTGAGGTCGACCGTGGCGGCGATCGCGTCGTCGATGCTGTCATCGTCGCGCAGATCGCACGTCGTGGTCTGCACCAGCGGATTGTCGAGCTCCATCTTCAAGCCGCTGAGCTTGTTGTACGACCGCGACGCCAGCGTCGGGCGCACGCCGTCGATGCCGGCCATACGTCGGGCCAGCGCCTCGCCGATACCGCGGGACGCGCCGACGATCATCACGTGGCGGTTGAGAGCGGCCAGCACCTTGGATGCTTCGTTTGGGTCGATGCGAAGAGTCGAACTCACCATGATCGCGGGACTCCATGTGGGGGTGCTCGGGAAGGGAGCGCCAGTCTACTCACTCGGTGTGCATTCGTCCGTACTAACGACGATCGCCGCGGGTTTTTCACCGTCGACACGTCATTTTGATACCTGTGGCACGTACAGCCCCTATTCCAAGCGGGCCGGCGAGATCTTGCGCCGCTACTCGCCGACGGTTCGAGCGGCCAGCATCGACGAGTACTTCGTGGATTTCGCGGGGTGCGAGCGCTTGTACCGCAAGCCCAGCGACGTGGACGGCGACGCGACCATTCGCCGCGTGGTTGAAGAGATTCGGGCGGCGATTCGCGACGAGGTCGGGCTGCCTGCCAGCGCTGGGATCGGCACCAGCCGCACGATCGCCAAGATCGCGAGCGGGCGCGCCAAACCCGATGGCTGCGTGATGGTCTTGGCGGGTCACGAGCGCCGTTTTCTGCAACCGCTGCCCGTTCGCAAGTTCCCCGGCATCGGCCCGGTCGCGGAAGGCCGTCTGCACGCTGCGGGCATTCATACCCTCGGCGAGCTCATCGGCCTGGTGCAGACCCGCCGAGCGCGGCAGTTCACGGGGCTGGCCGAACGGGTCCGTCGGGTCGTCGCGGCCGATCAAATGCAGACCTGGTCGGGGGAGCGACCCGCTTTTCGGGAGCACGACCTGGAGGGCGTCGCGATCGGCAGCATCTCCAACGAACGTACGTTCATGTCCGACGTCGGCGACGATCGGCGTGTACGCGATCAGCTTCGGTCCCTGTGCGAGCGGGTGTGCTGGCGCGTCCGGCGGCGCAAGGTGCACGCGCGCACCATCACCTTGAAGCTGCGCTACGCCGACTTCCAGACCCTGACGCGGGCGCGGACGATTCCGGCCACCGACGCCGAAAAGGAAGTCATGCGGTGCATCACCGCGCTCTACGAGAAGGCCCACACCCGCGACGTGCCGATTCGCTTGCTGGGCGTGGCGCTGTCCAACCTCGTCTCGGCCAATCGCCAGCTCAACTTGCCGTTCGACGGTCGCAACCGCCCGCGCATCGGCAGCGCGATCGACAAGGTGCGCGAGCAGTTCGGGTACGACGCGATCAAGCTCGGCGCGGTCGACGGCGAGTCCAGGTGGCTCGCTTGAACCGCGGCACCGTTCAGCCGGCGGTGCGCTTGACGTCGGGCTGAGTACCGCAGCGCCGTACGCGGATGCGCAGCAGGCTGACCCGTTCGTGGGCGGACAGGATCTGTTGCAGCGCGGAGTTTTCGGCCCGAGAGCCACCCGGGATCGTTATTGGGTTGCCCGCCCCGCCGGCCGAGGATCACCGCCTCAACGTGTACATCTGCAAAGACCCGCGCTGTGTTGGCCGGGAATAGATCGGAACCTGGTCACACGGATCAAAAAGCACGACGCCCCGGCCGTCTCCGACCGGGGCGCCATGTTTGAGTCTACTCAGCTACTAGCTGCAGGAAGGCGTGCAGACCTTGTGGCCCAGCTTCTTGCCTTCGTAGTCGATCGCGTCGGTGCACTTGCTGCCGCCGTCGGTCTTGCCGCAGTCGGCGTCGACCTTGCAGGACGGAGCGCAGCGCTGCTTGGCGAGCGAACCGCCGGCGCCGCCGACGTTGGTGCACTGGTACGTCGACGGGCAGTGCCAGTCGTACGCGCAGGTGCTGCAGGACAGCTTCTTGCGGCACATCGGGACCTTGCCGGCGTTGGCGTCGATCTTACGCGGGGTGCCGAGGAAGCCGGTCTGGTTCATGTCGCAGAACATGCCCGTGCCGCAGTCCTTGTCCTCGTTGCAGAGCGCCGAGCAGTAGCCTTTGCCGGCCTTGTTGCTGGGCAGGCAGAGGCGCGACTTGCACTCCTGGAACTGGGCTTCGACGTCGCACTCGGCGCCGATGTCCTTGGTGGGCTGCGGCGGGTTCTGACCCTGCTGCGTCGGCGAGTTCTGGTTGCTGATGCACAGGTACTCGACGTTGGCGGGCTTGTCCGGACCGGTGGCGATCGAGAACGCCCAGCAGGTCTGGTTGGCGCCGCACTTCTTGGTCTTGCTGCAGTCGGTGAGCGGGTTGGTCTGCTCGTTGAAGGGCAGGCACAGCGGCACGTGGATGGCGTCGCGCGGGTCACCGGTGTTGTTGGCGGTGTAGGTCAGCGAACGGCAAGCCATCTTGTACTGGCCGAAGCTGCCGATGGTGACGAGCGCCGGGCAATCGGCCTTGCTGCCACAAATCTGGCTGCACCACTGGGTCTGCTGACCGAGGCAGAAGCCGCTCTTGCAGAGCTTCTTACCGGTCGAACCAGCGCCGCAGAGCTCGCCCGCTTTGCCGTGCTCGGCGTCGTCGTCGATGCACGCGCCAGCGCCCGTGTACTTGAAGTCGGTCGGGGTCGCCTGCTTGGACTGGTCGATCGCGTGCGCCCAGTACTTGCAGACCTTGCCGGCCTTGCACTTCTTGCCGTTGAGGCACTCACCGTCGTAGCCGGGCATCGCCTGGCAGCTGCCGTACTTCAGGTAGATGTCGTCGACGTTGTCTTCGGGCGTCGTCAGGTCGATGCCGAAGTGGAGCGTGCCGCACTTCATGTTCTTGGGGCAGTCCTTGTCGGCCTTGCACATGTTGCCGCAGTAGCCACCCGAGCACTGGTTGGGGGTCTCGCACTGCTTGTACTTGGTGTCGTCATCGGTGGTGTACGAGTCGCACTTCTCACCCGGCTTGGCGCCGTCCTTGATCTTGGCGAGGCAGATCGGATCCCAGCCCGGCTTGATGACCTTGGTCTTGTCGTTCGGGTCCGGGTCGCCGTCCTTGTTCTTCACGCCGTTGTAGTAGTAGCGGCAGTAGAAGTTGCCGCCGGGGCAGTCGCCGTTGAGCTCGCAGTTCTTGGGCCAGCAGACGTTGAACTTCTCGGTGCTCTGGCTGGTGAGCGAACGGGGCTGGCACGACCACGCCGAGCAATCGGTGTCGGTCTTGCAGGCGCTGCCGTTGTCGCACTTGCCGGCTTTGCAGGCGCCCTTGGCCGCGGTGTTGCAGTCGGCGTTGGTCTTGCAGAAGTCGATGCAGCCGATGCCGAAGCAGAGATCGGACTGGCAGACGTTGACCTCTTCCTTGAGCGGGTCGTCGTTGCAGCGCGTGCCGGCCTTGCCGCCGGGCTTGCCGTCGGGCTGCTTCTTGGCGCCCATGCAGCGCGACTGGTAGGTGCCGTAGAAGAGGCTGAACTGGCAGGACTCGCCGGTGGGGCAATCCGCGGTGTTCTTGCAGGGCTTGAAGCCGGTGCCGGGGAAGCAACGCGCGAAGGAACCCTGCTGGGTCACCTGCTGCTCGCTGCGGAGCTCGACGCAGCGCCACTTGTCGCCCTTGGGGCCGTTTTCCGCGTCGTTGCACGCCGAGTCGACGCCCGGGTCTTCGATGCCGTCCTTGCCGGCGTCGCCCGAGTGGTTGATGACCTTGTCGACCGTGTACTGGCAGTCCTTCATGCAGACGTTGCCCGCGCAAAGGTTGGTCTCGCACTGGCTGTTGAGGCACTGGCGGTAGGTCTGCAGCTTGGTGTCCCACTGGTTGTCGTCATCAGCCTGCAGGCGCACGGGCGGGCGGCAGTCCTTGTTGGGACCGCACCACTCGCCAAACTTCTTGAGCTTGACCGAGGTGCCTTTCTCGCACTTGTTGGCCTTGCAGACCTGGCCGACGGGGCAGGGGCCGCACGATTTTGTGCAGCCGGGGAGGAAGCCGCACTGCGCCTTCTGGACCTTGCAGTCGCAGATGCCGCCGCCGGAGCTGGAGCTGCCGCCGGAGCTGGAGCTTGCGCCCGCGTCGGTGCCCGAAGCGGCGTCCGAGCCGCTGCTGGAAGAGCCGCCAGAACTGGAGCTTGCGCCCGCGTCGGTGCCGGCATCGACGCCGCCCGAAGAGGTTCCGCCTGAGGATGTGCCACCGCCTGTACCGGTGCCGTCGCTGCCGCAGGCAACGACAAACGCGGCGCAGGCAACGATGGCAAGGATCGTGCGCAGTTGGTTCATGTTGAGGTCTCCAAGCAGGACGGCGAGGCGTCGCTTTGGTGGGGCACAGCGGCACGAGATGGGACTCGTACTTTCGGTGACCGCGTGATTTTTCCTTTATTTTCCGACGCTTCTTCGTTCGTTCGGCCGGGTCAAGTCGGCCCCTGAGCCGAAAAGCGCGCGCATCATAGGGAAAGGATTTTTGATGCGTCAAGCAGAGCTTTCGCCCAACTGCTCCACAAAACCGCTCACATGGACCCCATCGGGGCACAGGTCGCCCGCGCCGGTCCGCTCGATCAGCGCGCAGTCGGCGGATCGAGCGCGATGTTGTCGATCAGGCGCGCTTCGCCAAACCACACCGCCGCCAGGCAGCGCGCGGCACTTTGCACCGATGCAATCGGCTCCAAAGTGGCGGCATCGACGGTCTGAACGTAGTCGACCCGGCCTCCGGCGGCCGTGATCATGGCGGTCGCCTCGCGGACCAATCCATCCGTGTTGACGTGTCCCTTCGCCACCGCGCGCTGCATCGCAAACAGCGCCTTGGAGATCGCCGTGGCCGCCTCGGCCTGTTGGGGCGCCAGGTAGCGGTTGCGGGAGCTCATCGCGAGGCCGCTCTCTTCGCGCACCAGCGGGCTGCCGATGATCTCGGTCAGGTGGTTCATGTCCGCGCACATGCGGCGGATCACCTGCAGCTGTTGGTAGTCCTTCTCACCGAAGATCGCGACGTCCGCCATCGCGATGTTCAGCAGCTTCATCACCACTGTCGCGACGCCGCCGAAGAAGTGCGGGCGGCTGATGGCGCAGAGCTTGCCCGTGCCCAGCTGCGTGACCTCGATCGCGGTCTGGAAACCGTCGGGGTACATCTCGCGCCCGCTCGGGGCGAACACCAGGCCGACACCGCGCGCTTCGAGCATCCGCACGTCGTCGTCGAGCGTCCTCGGGTAGCTGTCGAGGTCCTCGCCCGCCGCGAACTGCTTGGGGTTGATGAAGATCGAGACAACCACGTGTTCAGCGTGGCGCTTGGCCGTGTCGACCAGGCTCAGGTGGCCTTCATGCAGGGCGCCCATCGTCGGCACCAGCGCGACCCTTCCGCCGCGGCCGCGACGCTGCTTGATCCAAGTGCGCGCGCGTGTGATCGCGTGAACGGTCTGCATGGCCGCACACTACACGGCTTGACCGTCCACGGCGACCAGGGCCGGTTCATCGCCCCGTTTGCCGCCGGCGTACTCGTGTTCGCGCGCCGGGAAGCTGCCGGTGCGGACCTCGTCGCCGTAATCTTGCAGCGCGCCGATCGTCGCGCGGCCGAGCTCGGCGAATCGCTTGAGGAACTTGGGCTGAAACTCGGGGTTGAGGCCGAGCATGTCGTAGAGCACCAGGATCTGGCCGTCGCAACCGGCGCCCGCGCCGATGCCGATCGTCGGGATCGTCAGCTCGTCGCTCACCTCGGCCGCGAGCCGCGCCGGGATCCCTTCGAGCACGATGCTGTAGCAGCCGGCTTCCTGCAGGGCGAGCGCTTCGCCGAGGATCCGTTCGCGCGCCGCCCGGGACTTGCCCTGGACACGATGACCGCCAAGCGCGTGGACCGATTGTGGCGTCAAGCCGATATGGCCCATCACCGGGATACCGTGGGCGACCAGCGCCTCGGCGACCTTGACGAAGCTGCCCTCGATCTTGACCGCGTGGGCGTGCCCTTCGGCCATCAAGCGGCCGGCGTTTTGCAGCGCGACGTCGACCGTGCGGTAGCTCATAAACGGCATATCGGCGACGAGATGTGGCGTCGTGAGCCCGCGCGCGACGGCACGGCAGTGATAGATGATGTCTTCGACCGTCACCGGCAGCGTCGACTCCTGGCCCTGCACGACGTTGCCGAGCGAGTCACCGACCAACACGACGTCGACATTGGCGTCATCAACGAGGCGCGCGAACGTAGCGTCGTAGCACGTGACCGCGACGATCTTGCGACCGCGCTTTTTCATGCGACGAAGGTGGTGCACGCGCACGGGTTGGCGCGCCTTGAGCTCGACACCGCCGCTCTCGGGACGGTTGCCGCGCTTCTTGGCCTTGGCCTTTACGGGTGACGAATAGATGGCGACGGGTGTCGAGAGCGCCTGGCTCGTACGTGTCACGTCGCCCGATGCTCCCCCACCGGGGTGCTCTTCGCGGGTCATGGGTGGCCTCCTTGTGCGGGTAGACCCCTGTCTGACGGCAAAGTAGGTGATCGCGTCGGCCTCCGCAATGGTCGTCTGCCCGGTGAACAGCTTGTTCAGAGCGGGGAGCAGGACAAGGCGAATCTCACGTTGTGGCTTCGCGACCGCTGCAGTTTGAGCACCGAATAGCCGTGCGTGGGTTCGTCGCCATCTTCGTCGACTCCATTGAGGACAAGGGCGGCTCCTTTCGTTTCCCCGTTGCCCCCAATACGTCGCTCCGCTACCTTCCGCGGCCATTGTCGGAGGTTGCTATGCGCTTTTTCGCTCCCGTTCCGCGCGTCGTGTGGGCCGCTTCGCTGGTCCTGTTCGCCATCACCGCGTTTTCGAGCCCGCCAGCTGATGCCGCATGGCCGCCCAAACCCGGCGCTGACTTCAGCGATCCCGCCAACTGGCCCAACGACGGCGGCTATGCGCGCTGCAAGAAGGGCAAAGACGGCAAATGCCTGCCGTTCACGTGCGAAAACTTCCTGGCCACCAAAGACGCCAAGAAGCTCGCGGATTGCAAGGCCAAGTACGACAAGCTGACCGAAAAGGACGGCAAGACCCGCTACATCGTCGACGGCGGCGACTGGAACCTCTGGTCGTGGACGCCGATCAGCTACGCGATGACCGACGGCTTTCGCCAGCCGGAATTCAAAGCCGGCGCCGGCATGCACGCCGACACAGCATGGACCAAGACCGTAGGCGACCGCCGCGTCCGCATCGCGGTGCTCGACTCGGGCATCAAGTGGGACCACGACGACCTCGTCAACAAGCACTACCTCAACAAGAAGGAGCTGCCCGAACCCGAAAAAGCCTGCCGCACCAAGGACTTCAAGGCGTCCGACCCGTACGACACCAACGGCGACGGCATCTTCAACATGCTCGACTGGACCAAGGAAAACGGTAACGCGCGCCCCAAGACGCCCTGCGATTCGCGCGTCAAGGACGTCAACAAGAACGGGCTGATCGATCCGGGCGACCTCATCCGCACCTTCTCGGACGGCAAGGACGACGACGGCAACGGCTACGTGGACGACATCAGCGGCTGGGACTTCTTCCGCGACGACAACAACCCGTACGACGAGACCCGCTTTGGCCACGGCACCGGCGAAGCGCGCGACTCCGCCTCCGAGGGCAACAACGGCCGCGGGAGCATCGGCGTTTGCCCCGAGTGCACGATCATCAACGTGCGCGTGGCTGACAGCTTCGTGTGCGATGTCAACGACTTCGCGGCGTCGGTCGTCTTCGCGGTCGACAGCGGCGCCCACGTCATCCAGGAGGCCCTCGGCAGCATCAACAACACGCCCTACGCGATGAACGCGATCGAATACGCGTACAGCAACAACGTCGCCGTCATCGCGTCAGCCGCCGACGAGCTGAGCTTTCACCACAACTTCCCGGGCACCAACAACCACACGATCTACGTGCACGCGATCGTCTACAACGGCAACTCGCCCAAGACGTCGACCACCTTCCTCAACTTCAACAACTGCACCAACTACGGCGGCCAGCTCGTGCTCAGCACACCGGGAACGGGCTGCTCATCCGAAGCTGTCGGCATGTCATCGGGCCACGCGGGCTTGATGTATAGCGCCGCATTACAAGCCAAGCTCAACCCACCGATAAGCGCCGAAGAGATGCGCGGCGTGCTGCTCAAGTCCGCCGACGACATCAACGTGCCCGAGTCCAAGACCGACAAGACAAAATTCCCGTCGGTCGCCGGCTGGGACCTGCACTTTGGGTACGGACGCAACAACGTCTTCAAGTCGGTGTCGATGATCCTTGACGACGAAATTCCGCCGGAGATCGACATCGTCGAGCCGGGTTGGTTCCAGCCCATCGAGATCACGCAGTCGCCCAAGATCGCCATCAAGGGCCGCATCGGCAAGCGCCCCGACGGCAAGAGCCCGCGCTACAACAAGTACGAATGGAAGCTCGAATATGCCAAGGGCGTCGACCCCAAGTCGGGCTGGAAAGAGCTGAAAAAAGGCAGCACCGCCGGCATGGAAGGCACGATCTTCGAGATGGACGCCGCCGCCATCGCCAAGGAGCTGTTCAACTACACCGCGCCGCTGCTGCACCACGACCAGTACACGGTCACCCTCAGGCTCACGGCGACCGCCAAGAACAAGGCCGGCAAGACCGTCGAGGGCGAGTTCCGCAAGACCATCGGCCTGTACCAGGAGCCCGACCTGCTGCCCGGCTACCCCAAGCGTATCGGCACCAGCATCGAGGCGTCGCCCAAGCTGTTCGACATCGACTGCGACGGCAAAGACGAGATCGTGCAGCCGACCACCGACGGCGCGATCCACGTTTGGAAAGGCGACGGCACCGAGGCCGAGGGGTGGCCGCAATACGCGCCTGTGCGCCTCGAGTTCCGGGACGACTACCACTTCAACGTCCTCAAGGCCTGCGCCTACCGCAAGGATAAGAAGGACTGCGTCGCCAAACAGGGCACGCTGCCCGGCAAATACCGCGAGACCATCATCATCAACTCGCCCGCGGTCGGTGACCTCGACGGCGACGGCAAAGTGGAAGTCGTGGTCGCGACCTACGACGGCTCGCTGCTCGCCTGGCACGCGGACGGCAAAGCGGTCACTGGCTTCCCTGTGCGCACCGACCCCAAGAACGTCATCGACGACAGCGTGAAGAACGTGCTGTCCAGCAAGACCAGCCCCGATCATGTGCTCGACGACGGCATCTGCAGCAGCCCGGTGCTCGCTGACCTCGACGGTGACGGCAAACTCGAGATCGTCGTCTCGGCCATGGACCAGCACCTGTACGTGTTCCGCCACGACGGCTCGCAACAGAAAGGCTTCCCCGTGCTCGTCAGCGACCCGGCGCTCAAAGGCAAACTGCGGGCCCGCATCGTCGCGACTCCCGCGGTGGGTGACGTCGACGGCGACGGCAAGCTCGACATCGCGGTCGGCACCAACGAGGTGCTCGGCGCCGCGGGTGTGAAAAACGAAGCGCGCGGCTACCTCATCCACGGTGACGGCAACGAGCACGCGGGCGGGCCGTTCCACAAAGGCTGGCCGATCAAGGTCTACGGCCTGATGGCGGACGTGCTGCCCCTCGTCGGCCGCGGCGTGCCCGGCAACCCGGTGATGGTCGACATCGATCTCGACGGCAAATTGGAGATCAACTTCGACTCGATCGGCTCCGCTGGCCTCTTCTTCAAGCACGACGGAGAGCCGCACAAGTGGAAGATCCCCGGCAAAAACAAGCTCGCCGACAAGCTCGACAACATCAACTTCGGCAAGGGCAGCAACACCGAAGACAGCCCGGCCTACATCCTCATCGCGACCGGCTCGCTCGGAAAGATCGACCGCACCGGCGGCGTGGATTTCGTCAAGGCGACGGCCGGCTTCAACTTCGCGCTGACCTTCGCGTCGGGCGGCGAGCGCGCCGATTTCGACCACCACCTGTCGGCCTGGGATACGCTCACCGGCAAGATGGTCGAGGGCTGGCCGCGCGTCATCGAAGACTGGCAGTTCTTCTCCAACCCCGCGATCGTGGACATCAACGGCGACGACGACGCCGAGGTCATCGCAGGGTCAGCCGGCTACCTGCTGCACGCCTGGAACTACCTCGGCAAGGAGCCCGAAGGCTTCCCCAAGTACACCAACGGCTGGATCCTCGCGTCTCCCGGCCTCGGCGATATCGACGGCGATGGCAACTGGGACGTCGCGGTCGGCACGCGCAACGGCTACATGTTCGCGTGGAAGACCAAGGGCCCCAAGGAAGGCTCGGTCAACGAGTGGACCTGGTACGGCCACGACCTGCACAACACCAACAACTACCACGCCGATACCGACCCCTACACCGGCGACAGGGCTGTCTGCGCCAAGAAGGACGACGACAAGGAGCCCGAGGACGACTCGTGTGCCGCGCATCCGGTCAGCAATGGCCCCGGCCCGATGGGTTGGTTGCTCGGACTGGCATTGCTCGCGGTCGTGGCGATTCGGCGGCGGTCGGTCGCTTAGTTCGGATTTGGGTTCGGGTTTGGGTTCGGGTTCGGGTTCGGGTTTGGGTTCGGGTTCTGGTTCGGGTTCGGGTTTGGGTTCTGGTTTGGGTTTGGGTTTGGGTTCGGGTTCGGGTTCGGGTTCTGGTTTGGGTTTGGGTTCGGGTTCGGGTTCGGGTTCGGGTTTGGGTTTGGGTTGCGCAAACTCGGGGAGGTCGTGATGTCCCTGTTTGGTAAGGCCGAAGAGAAGCGGCACCAGTGCTACAAGTGCGAAGAGGAGCTGGTCTTTGACGTGAAGATTGGCCGCCTCGATACGTGCCCCAACTGCAGCGCCTACCTGCATTCGTGCCGCAACTGCCGGTTTTGGAGCCCCAGCGCCCACAACCAATGCCTCGAAAACCAGGGCGAGTTCATCCGCGACCGGGAAGCCGGCAACTTCTGCGGACACTTCCAGTTCCGGGTGATGGGCGAAGAGGTCGGCGGCGAGCTCAACGAGGCCAAGTCCAAGCTCGATGCGCTGTTCGGCGGCGGACCGGCCAAACCCCAGGCGAGCTGGGGCGCTTCGTCGCCCGAAGATGAAGCCCGCGCCAAGCTCGACGCGCTCTTCGGCAAGAAATAGCCGATGCCCCACCACCACGCGACCGAAGCTCTGTTCGACGACTGGGCCGGACGTGGCCGCGCCGAAGGGATGGAGCGATCCCACAAGCGCCGCGGCCTCCAAGCCCTGCGACAGATCCCAATCGCGCCCGGCCAGCGGATGCTCGATCTCGGCTGCGGCAACGGCTGGGCCACCCGCTGGATGCGTGCCCAGGCCGGCGATGGCGGCAGCGCAATCGGGGTCGATGTCGCCGCTGTCATGCTGCAAAGAGCCCGGCTCGTGCCTGTCGACGGCGTCAGCTACCGGCGCCACGCGTTTGATGACCTGCCGTTTCGGGACGCCAGCTTCGACCACATCTTCAGCATGGAAGCGCTGTACTACGCACCTGCGCTCAACCCCGCGCTCGTCAGCGCCGCGCGTGTGCTCAAACCCGGCGGCACACTGACGATCTGTGTCGACCACTACAAAGAAAACCCGCACTCCGCATCGTGGTCTGCAGACCTGGGCGTGCCACTGATCCGCCTGTCGGAGAGCGGCTGGAAGCGCGCGTTGGAAGACGTTGGGTTCGCCGTCGACGCGCGATTTCGATGCCTCGACGACACGCCGATCGACCCCGCGACCCCCGAGCCCCGCCGCAGCGCCAAGCTCGACTTCATGGCCAACATCGGCAGCTTGGCTATTCGCGCCAGCCACCCTGGCTCACAGAGCGCCTCGACTCTCTGCGACGCGTCGACCGGCGCTCGCGGAGTCTGACCTCGTGCCAGTCAATGTGCATTCGCATGTGCTCCCGGCGATCCGCACAGCGAGCTTGACAGGCACCCACAAATCGGCCAAACAACGCAGCCCCAACGCGTCATAGCGAGGGGATTACGGGGTGTAGCGCAGTCTGGTAGCGCGCTTGCTTCGGGAGCAAGAAGTCGCTGGTTCGAATCCAGTCACCCCGACCGCGAGGCGTCCCGGTATCATCCAGGGCGCCTCGTTGGCTTTTGGGGGGCGTATTCGCGTCGCCCTCGCGTACAGGTTGAGAAGATGGCCGCTGCCGACAAACCCAAAGTCATCTTCGAAGACGATCACGTGCTCGCCGTCAACAAACCCGCCGGCTGGCTGACCCACGACGAAAAAGGCCGCCGTTCCGTGCTCGCGTGGGCCCAGGATCGCGAAAAATCCGCCAACCGCGACCCCGATCAGCTGCTGCTGGTCCACCGGCTCGACAAAGACACGTCAGGTGTCCTGCTCATGGTGCGCGGCAAGAAAAACGCCGCACGCGTCACCCAGGCGTTCCAGGACCGCAAAGTGCTCAAGATGTACGTGGCGCTCACAACGCCGTGTCCACACGTGCGCTGGTGCCGTTCCGAGCTCCGCTTGCAGCCGCAACGCATCCAGGGCGGCGAGAAGATGCTCGTCGTTGAACAAGGCGGCAAACCCGCGGTGTGCGAGATCGAAGTGCTCGGTCGCGGCCGGCGCCTCGGCTTCGTGCGCGTCATCCCCGAACAAGGCCGAAAACACCAGATCCGAGCCGCCCTCGCCGAAATGGCCGCCCCGATCGTCGGCGACTATCTCTACGGCGGTCGCCGGGTTGCGAGAATGGCCCCGCGAACCCTGCTGCACGCCCGCTCCCTCGAACTCAAGCACCCGGCGACAGGCGAACACCTCGCCGTGCGCGCCCCCGTGCCCAAAGACATCCGCGAAGCGATCGAGTTCGACGGCGGCAAGGTCCCCAGCCGCCTCGACATCCGCCACCGCTAACCGTAATAACGCAGCGGGGGCTGACCCGTCTGCCAAGACATAACCCCCAAATACTACTTGCAGGTGGTCTTGCCGAGGGCGTCTGCGCGGATCTCCAGGGCGTCTGCGCCGCTGCTGGCGGGGGCATGTTTGGCTGCGGCGATCAGCGTGTCGCCGTCCTTGGTGAGCTTGCTGCGGAAGACCTCGAAGCTCGTGCCGACGCCGATGTGCGTGGAGTGCTTGTTCTTGCCGAACTCGTCCACCGTGAGCAGACGGATGGCGGTCCCCGCGCCGAACGAAGACACGCCCGACGCGATGAAACGGTCGCCCTGTGCGCCGATGACCAGGCCGCGGAAGTCCGCCTTGGCCACGCCAGTGACGTCCTGTAGCCACTTGCGTTTGCCCGTCTTGTCGAGCCTCTCCACGAACGACCGCAACCCGGTGCTGTGGACGAATTGGCCGGTCAAGACCCAGTCGCCCTTGTAGCCAACGGCCCCGCCGTAGCGTTGGTAGCTCGACGCGGTGCCCTGGATGGCGCTGAACGTCGTTTTTTGGTCGAGTGAAACAACACCGCTCGCCTTCACAGCGGCGATCCAATGTGCGTACCCCTTTGCCGCCGTACCCCGGCCGCCGAAGAGCAGGTATTCCTTGCCGTCGCTGCTCGGCGCGAAGCCGGCTGGGCTGATGCTGTCGGTCGCGTGGTCGAAGTTGCGGCTGCCTTTGTGCTCGCCGGTGGCGTCGACGAGGTGGTAGTAGGCGCCCCACCTGGGCGTGTCGCGCCGGCCCATGAATGCCAGCAGACCGCCCGGTCGCGCGTGCACGGCGCTGCAATACGAGTCCTTGTTGCCGATCCGATAATCCTTCTTGAGCGCGGGTTTGAAGTGCGAGTCAAACCAAGTCAGCCGCGCATACTTGCCGCCACCCCCGGCGGTATATGCGCCGCATGCGACGAGCCGGCCGCCGCTATCGACCACGACGTCCGAAAACCCGGTCCCGGTCCCTTCTTTGAAGTCCGACTGCTTGTTGACCTTGCCGCCCGGCAGCACGTGCCGTAGCCGCGCTGTGTTGTTGTGCGTGCCGACCCATGCGATCGACCCGTCGGCGAGCTCCGCCATGCCGTGGGTCTCGTTCTTGGTGCCGGTAACGGTGGTGTAGAACAGTCGCTTGCCGCCGCCGCCGCACTGGGTCTTTTTCTGTGGGATCGCCACGCAAGCCTGCCCGACCGTGCACGGGTTGCCGTCTTCACAGGGCGATGTCGCGGGCAAGAAGGTCGTGTTCTTGCACCCCGATGTGTTGCCGCAGGAGTCGTAGGTGCAGCCATTGCCGTCTGAGCACCCCACGGTCTTGGGTTCAGCACACTTGCCCGAACCGGAACAGGATCGATGTCCCCATGGCGAAGCGCGCGCGATCTTCCACTGGCTGTTGGACGGCACCTGGTACATGAACATCGCGATGCCACCATCGGGCATCAGGGCCCCAGCCCGCGCATACACCTGCTTGGCCCCGGTGTAGGTGCGCTTGGTGAGCCAGTTGCCGGCCAGGTCGAGCTCGCCGAACACGCCGACGAGCAAGCCGCCCGTCTTCTGCTCCGCCCCCAGGTAGTACAGGCCCCCATGCGGCGCGGGATGCAGCCCTTCGGCGACGATATTGGCCATCGGGTCCATCAGCTTGTCCCACTTTTGCTTGCCCTGGTCGTCCACCTCGACCAGCCACAGGCCGAGCTTCTTGCCGGTCATCGCCTTGGCCCCGGCCATCATCACGCGGTTGCTGGCCCGCGGAATCACGACGAAACAATAGTCGTGACGGTTGCCCTGGCTGCTCAGGCGCTTGGTCCACAGCTTCTTGCCGTTGCTGCCGTCGACCTTCACAAGCGTCGCGTCGTAGTGACCGGTCGTGTCGTTGCCGAAGTACGAGATTGAGCACATCACCGGGTCGGCATCGGCCGCAACCGCGAGGTCGCGCGCGTAGTCGTAGGTCTGGGTGCCCGCCACGTCGTAGACCTGCAGCCATTGCTGCTTGCCGCTGGTGTCGAACCGGCGCAGCGTCAGGTCGCGCGACTTGGCGTTGCCAGCCCCCATCTCCCGGTTGCCAAACGCGAACACGCCACCATGAAAACGTCGCGCTCGGCGGCACCATGCGTTGGCTGACGTGCCGGGCATCGCGGTCCAATCGACGCTGCCGTCGGCCTTGATATGGGCGATCCACGGGTCCCAGTTCGCCGTCTTGCCGGGCACATTCGCGTTGCCGCACAGGTACATGTCGCCGGCTGGCCCCATCTCCATGCCATGGGCCTGGTGCTGGCCGGGCCCGCCGTAGGTCACCACCTTGGTCGTCTTGCCGTAGTCGTCGGTATGCAGCGCCGAAAACTCCCGGTCGTTTTTCGTCGTCTGCGTCGTCCCGATGAACACCAGCCCGCCGCTCGGTTTGTGCGCCATCGCGACCAGACCCTGGCTCGCTTCGGACGTGGTTACGTCGCGCAGCCACCACTTGGCTTTGCCCGCCTTGCACGTCTTGTTGCTGCACGTTCCCGCCGAGGTGCATTTCTGCCCGTCGTCGCATGGCCCCGACTTCGCGTTGTTGATGCACAGGTTGTTGGCGCACCCGTCGGCGGTGCACGCGTTGCCGTCGTCGCACTCCGCCGCGCTCTTGCAGCCCCCTGTGCATACGCCCGATTTGCAGGTCTTGCCCGAGCCGCAGGTCTTTCCTTGCTGGGTCGCATCGGCCTTGTTCACGCAGCTTGGGTTGGCGCCCTTGATCTTGGGATCGCAGCTGTCGACCGTGCACGCGTTGTTGTCGTCGCAGTCCTTGTTCTTGCCGACCGCCTTGCACTTGCCCTGGTGGCATTGATCGAGCAGCGTGCACGGGTTGCCGTCCTCACACGGCCCGCTTGCCGGCTTGTACCGGCACATCCCGTTCATCTTCGGATCGCACGTGTCGTTGGTGCACACCTTCTTGTCGTCGCAGTCCTTGGGGGTGCCCTTGCACTCGCCGGTCTTGCAGCTGTCGTTGACGGTGCATGGCTTGTTGTCGTCGCAGGCACCCTTGTGGGGCGTGTTTTCGCATTGACCCTTCTTGCAGGTGCGGGCCACGCATCCCTGGGTCGCCCCGCAGGCAAAGCCGTCTGCCTTGCCAGCGCACAGTCCGGACGTGTCGGGCGCCGGCCCTGTGTCCGTTTTGCCGGTATCCGTGCCTCCAGCGGCGTCGGCAGCGGCGCCGGCGTCCTGGACAGACCCCGTGTCGATCGCCGCGACGTCGGACGGATCGCCATCGGCGTCTTGATTGTTGACCGGGCCGCCGTCGGCGATCCCGGCATCTTCGGGTGTGGCGGTGTCGGTGGCGCCTGTATCGAGCGGCGCAGGAATATCGGGCTGGGACGTGTCGGCCGTGACGCCGGCGTCTTTTTCGTCCATGGCGTCTGCGGCGGCAGCGCTATCCGCTAACGCGTCGCCGGTTGTTGCGTCCGCGGCCTGAGCGTCTTGGGCCTGGGCGTCGGGGGTGTGGGCGTCGGGGGTCTGGGCGTCTTGGGTCTGGGCGTCGGGGGTCTGGGCGTCGGGGGTCTGGGCGTCGGGGGCTTGGGCGTCGGGGGTTTGGGCATCGATGGACGTCGTATCGCTGGCGGTGTTCGCGGAGGCGATGTCACCGGTCTTGGCAGCCTTGCGCTCGGACTCGGTCGCGAAACGAAACTTATCCTTTGCTACCCGGTCGCCACATGCGCTGAACAGCATCGCGGCCGCCAGCCAAGGCGCCGCCAAGGTCGTCGATCGCTGCAGGAATCCGCCCATGCGAGCAGTATCCGGAGCCACCCAGACCGCGTCAAACGGCCGATTCACGCTCGAAGATCGCTACTGCGGCAATTCCGGGAGCTTTTCGCCGCGGACCATCACGACGCCCGCGGCTGTCGACGGGTTGGACAGGTTGCCGCCAACCACGACCATCGTGTGGCTGTCCGCCCACGCGCCGTGCAAGGTCAGCTCGCTGATCGGCGGGTCGAGGGTCGGCAGGTCCTTTTCGGTCTTTTCGCCCTTGTGCGTCGCGAGGTAGCCGACCGAACCGCCGACGATCGTCGTGCCGTCTTCGGTCAAGATCACCGCGGCGAGCTGCCCGTTGATGAAGCACGTCGAACAACCGGCGACCTGCTTCCAACCGGTCGCGTCGCGCTTGGCGATCACCCCGGAGCCGAGGCCGCCGACCGCCACGACATTGTTTTCACTGCGGCCGGTCACGCCGATGAAGCGGTCGGTCTCGATGGTGCCGTCGAGCTTCCACGCGCCCTTGTCAAGCGCCCAGATCTTGCCCTCTTCGCCGACGGTGAACACGCGCTCATTGCTCGCGCCCCACACCTTCATCAGCAAGCCCTGTTTGCCGTCGAGCTTCTCCTGCGTCGCCTTGGCGTCGATGTCGTCGCCGGTCTTGGCCGAAAACGGAACCGTCCACAGCAAGCCCTTGGCGGTCTGGTCACTGGCGTTGCCGCCCACCAGGAAGAAGCGCTCGGCCTTGTCGGCGAACCACACCCCGAAGAGCTGCGATTTGGCCTTGCGCAGCGATGGCACCTGCTGGTGGGTGAGCGTCTTATCGCCCGACTGCCAGCGAATGATGGTGCCGCCGTCGCCGACCGCGATGCGTCGTCCCGATGCGTCGCCGTGGACCCACCAGAGCAGCCCGACGCCCTTGAAAGTGTGCTTGGACCAGGTATCGCCGCGCAGCTCGAGCACCAGCCCGTCCTTGTTGCCTGCCGCCGACCCGCCGACGATCAGCCATTCCCGGTCGGCGCCCGATTTGCCGTTGCTCCAGACCGAGGTCAGGTTGCTGATCGGCAGCGCGTCCTTGCCGAGCACCGCCCAGCCCTCGAGGTAGTTCGCGTCCTTGCCGCCGGCGTCGTCACCGCCATCGTCGCCATTGCTGCAGCCAGCCAGGGCCAGCGCCGCAACGCTCATCGCCAGCACGAATTTGCGTCGCATCGGTCGCATCGGGGCCTCCGTTCAGATCCTGTTGGCCGACTCGCTGCCGCGTGGAACATTGCGCAAAGGTCGCTTGCTCGGCGCGTGGTCGATCCGGCTGATCAGCCACTCGTAGCCACGGCGCGTCGCCAACAATCGCCAGCTTTGCTCGGTCGCGTCATCGCGCAACCTCGGATGCTTGAACACGATCGCGACGACATCGTTGCGCCCCGGCAACGGTTGCAGCCCGATGCCATTCATCCGCGCCGCAACGAGCGCGTGTTTGTCTTCGATCCGGTCGACCCACGACGCCCAGCCTTTGAGCCAGGCGTGAATCTCATCGTCGCGCTTGGAACGCTGCCGCAGGTCCGCCCACATCAGCGCCCACCGATCGCCCTTCTTGTCACCGTCGACCTCGAGCATCGACCAATCAAACAGCCCGCGCAACTTGTCGACACGATCACGCGCCGTGAAGCCCTCGAAGAGGAGCCCAACCAGCTTGGCCGGTGTGGCGCATGATTCGGCGCAGCCACCGATGATCGCGGGCTTGCGGTTGCGCCGCTCACCCATGATCTCGTCGGCCGTAGCGGACGTGGACGCCGCAGGGTCGATGGATTCGCTGCCTTTTGCGGGATCGGCCGCCGCTGCGCCCGCGGTTTCGGGCTTCTTCGCAGCTGTCCTGTCCTTTTTGCCGTGATTCTGGGCTTTTTTGCTGTGATCTCGGGCTGTTTTGACCGTCGAGTCGCTGCCCTTCTTACCGCAAGCTGGGGCGATGAGCAGCGCCGGTGCGAGCAAGATCAGCGGCAGGTGAACCAACCCGGCACGGGCTTCACCTCTCACGGAACGCCCTCGGCGTGGTGGATCGACCGGCCTTCGGTGCGGTGTTCGCTGGGACCCAGGTCGCTGCCGCCGTTGCTCAGCTGCGCGCGAATGTCGAGCAAACGATCGATGCACTGCTCAAACGCGGCTACGACCCGTGGATCAAAGTGGGTGCTGCTGAGCTTGAGGATGTAGCCGACCGCCTCATCGACGTTCCACGCGTCTTTGTACACGCGCGGCGAGGTCAACGCGTCGAACACGTCGGCGAGCGCCACGATCCGCGCTTCGAGGGGGATCTCGTTGCCCTTGAGGCCCTCGGGATAGCCGCTGCCGTCCCATTTTTCGTGGTGGGTAGCGGCGATCCGCTCGGCCATCTGCAGGAGCTTGCTGCGCGAACCGCCGAGGATTGTCGCGCCGATTGTCGGGTGCTGCTTCATCACCGCGTATTCGTCGGGGGTGAGCTTTCCGGCCTTGAGCAGAATCGCGTCGGGGATGCCGATCTTGCCGACGTCGTGCATCGGCGCGGCGAGCTTGATCAGCGCCTGCGACTCGACCGACATACCCAGCTGGGCCGCGATGCACTGGGCGTAGCTGCTCATGCGCTCGACGTGTTCGCCGGTGTCGCCGTCGCGGTATTCGGCGGCGCGCGCGAGTCGGTTGATGGTGTCGCGGCTGGCTTCGAGCAGCTGTTCGTTGACGGCGCGGAGGCGCTGCAGCGCGGCGGTGAGGTCGCCGGTGCGCTCCTCGACCATCTCTTCGAGCCGTCGGTTGCTGTCGTGCAGCTGGATTTCGGTGCTGATGCGTTCGGCGGCGACGCACAGCACGCGCAGATGCTCGCCGGACGGCAGGGAGTGGCCGCCCCAGGCGTGAAGCGCGCCGAGGATCTCGCCGTCGGTGGCCCGCAACGGGATGCCGTTGTAGGGCAGCGTCGAGGGATCGTCGCCAGTGAGCACTCCCGCGTCGGCGCTGATCTGCAGGACGGCGCCGCTGGTCACGAGCTCGGCGTGGCGGCGGTCGACCATGGTGCGGCCCGATCCGAGGTGTTCAGCGTGCACAGCGGCGGCGATGCGAGGCGCTTTGCGCGGCCCGAGGGTGATGACGACATGCGGCAGCGCCATCCACTCGGCCACGCGGCCGGCGAGCGCCTTGAGCACGTCACCGCTGGACTCGAAGGTCGTTGAGAAGGTCGACAGCTCGAAGAGTTGGTTGACCACGTCGCGGTCGCGCACGGCTTTGGCGGTGAGTTGGCGGACCCGCACGAGGGTTCGGACCTCGATCGAGAGCTCGTTATCTTCAACCGGTTTGTCGACGAGGCTGCTCGGTTGGCAGGCCTCGACAAGCTCGCCGCGCAGCACGTCTTCGGGGCGGCTGAGCAAGATGATCTGGGTGCGTTTTTCGCGGGCACTCACCTGCGCCATCAGCCGCGCGACGCCGGCGGTATCGCGGACCGGGGCGTGATCGCTGTCGAGGATGGTCACATCAGGCTGCAGGTCGCCAAAGCGCAGGGTGACGTCTTCGAGCGACTCGGCGTGAAAGAGGAGGTGTTGCAGCGGTTGGACGACGCGGCCGACGGTCTTGAGCACGTCGGTTGCGTTGCTGACGACCAGGATTCGCGCAGATTTCGCCACCGTCCCCCCACGACGCGCGTTGGCGCGGTCGATTGTACCGGCTTTGGCGTCGCCGTGTCGCGTTGCAACGGCGGGGTTCGCAGTTGCGGGCGTATGGACGTTGTGCGCGCCGCCGTTTGCTGCGCCGCGTTTTTCTGCGACCCTGCGCGACCTTGGTGGGAGTTGCCCGTGCATCGAATGTTGCCGTCTCCGTTGCGATGCAGCGCCGGAAATGGCCCGCAAACCGCCGTGTTTATCGGGCTCGTGGTGGCGCTCGGCCCCTGCTTGCTGCCCGACCTTCTCGTTGCGCCTGCGTACGCCGCTGGGCCCAACACCGATCGCTTTCTCGGTGCCAATGTTCCATGGCATGAGCCGCGCGATCGGCGCGTCGGTGTGACGGACCTTGACCTCGCCGTCAAGATCGATCCTTCAACCAAGACCGTCGAGGGCACCGCGATCCTCACGGTCGAGGTGAGCAAACCCGGCGGAAAGCTGGAGCTTCACGCCGCCGACCTCGATATCCGCAGCGCCGAGTGGATCGCGCAAAAAAAAGTCACAGCTGCAGCTGGCGCAGCCGAAAAAACCCAGCCGGTCGCGGTCGCCGTCAACAACCAGCGGATTTCCCTCAAGCCCCCGACCGACAAAAAGGGCGACGTTTTCCGCCTCAAGATCGTCTACCGCGCGCGCCCCAAGCTCGGCGTGTATTTCGTCGCGCCGATCCCCGGCGACAAGGACCGGCCGCTGCACATCTTCACCCAGGGCGAGCCCATCGAGGCCCGCCACTGGATGCCGTGCCCCGACAATCCCGACGCGCGGCTGACCTGGACGGTGCGCGCGACGCTGCCCGCCAAGATGAACGTGCTGTCCAACGGCACCAAGCTCAACGAGTCCAAGCGCGGCCGCTGGAAGACCACCACCTACCGCATGGGGCTGCCCCACCCCATCTACCTGCTGACCCTCGTGGCTGGGCCGTTCACCGAGGTCGTGCATCGAAAAGGTCGCGTGAAGCTGTCGTCCTGGGCGTTTGCGCGGGATCGCAGCCGCGTCAAATACAACAGCCGCAACCTACCGGACATGCTGGACTTTTTCGAGAAGATCACGCGCACCTCCTATCCCTTCATTCGCTACGGTCAGGTCTTTGTGCACGAGTTTGGCGGCGGCGGCATGGAGAACGTGACGCTGACCTCGCTCACCAGCCGCGCGATGGGCAACAAACACACCGATCACGACTGGACGATCGACGGCTTGCTCGCCCACGAGCTGGCGCACCAGTGGTTTGGCGACCTCGTCACGTGCAGAACGTGGGCCGATATCTGGCTCAACGAGTCGTTCGCGACGTACTACCAAAAGCTCTACACGCGCCATCACTTCGGGGCCGCGCGGTTCGCCGAGGAGATGGACGGCGCGCGGCGATCGTCGACCGGGCTCGACAAGGACCGTTACCTGCGCCCCATCGTGTCCGACCGCTACGCGCATCCGGTCGATGTGTTCGACGCCAACAGCTACCCCAAGGGCGCGTGGGTGCTGCATATGATCGCCAACAAGATCGGCGAAAAGGCGTTCTTGGATGCCGTTGGCAAGTACCTCAAGCGGCACCGCTTCGGCAGCGTCGAGACCGAGGATCTGCGGCGCGCCTTCGAGGCGGAGTCGGGCATCAGCCTGCGCGGCTTCTTCCAGCGATGGGTGCGCCAGGCCGGCCATCCGCGGATCCGGGCCAGGATTCGTTACCGCAACCGCAAGGTTGTCCTGAAGTTCGAACAGACGCAGCGCGTGACCCGCCAGATGCCGCTTTATCGATTGCCGATCGAGGTGGCGATTCGGCGCCGCAAGGACAGCGCAGTAGCCCAGGTGCACACGGTGATGCTGAGCGGCAAGCGGGCGACGCTGACGATCCCGGCCAAGCAGCGCCCCGAGGTCATCGAGATCGACCCGAAGATGAAGCTGTACGCGAAGTGGCGGCTCGACGCGGGACCCGACGTGCTGGCCAACATCGCGCGCTGGGGCCGGCATCCGGATGTGCGCCTGCGGGCCGTTCGAGCGCTGCGGCGGGGCGGGCTCAGGTCGCAGCGGGCGGTGGCGACGCTGATCGACGTGTTGCGCAACGACAAGGCTCGCCATGTGCGCGGGGCGGCGGCGCAGATTCTCGGCCGCGGCACCCGAGCGGAGGTGCGTGACGCGCTGCTCGTTGCCATGCGCAAGGACAAGCAGGCGCCGGTTCGGCAGAAGGCGGCGACCGCATTGGGGCAGCTGCACGACGCGCGGTCTTGGCAGGCGCTGGTGATGGCGGCCACGCAGGAGCGCAGCCACGCGGTGCAGCAAGCGGCGTTGCGGGCGCTCGTGAATATCGACAGCAAACGTGCCAGGGACGTGATGTTGCAGGCGCTGAAGATCCCGTCCGAGCGCGACCGTGTGAAGACGACCGCGTTGCAGGGCCTCGGCAAGATCGGCGACCCCCGCGATATCGAGACACTGCTGGCCGCCATCGGGTCCGATCAGCGCCTACACCTGCGCAAAGGCGCCGTATATGCCGTGGCGGCGATGGCTGTGCGGACCGACAACCGGGCTGTCCGAGACCGGCTGCGGGGCGCGCTCGAGGCGTTGCTCAACGATCCGAATCGTCGCCTCCGGGCGGCGGCGGCCAACGCCGTGGGCGCGATTGGAGATCCCGCGTCACGAGGAGCCCTGCTCGCGGTCGTCGCACGTGAACCTCACGCCCGGTGGGCATTCCGCATGAAGCTCAACCTTCGCAAGCTCGGCAAGAACATGAGCGCCAACCGGCGGCTCAAGAAGATCGAGGAGAAGCTGCAGCGCATGGAGCGCGAGCGCCGCCATGAGCACAAGAAATAGGGCGGCTTACCTCCGGCCGGTAGCCGCAGTCTCGTGATGTTCAGCTGCCGCTGCAGAGAGGGGCAAATCAATGCTGCGGCCAACGGCCTCCTTTGGTCCTCCGTCCTCCTCACCGTTTTCGCCCTCGGCTGCCGGCCCGACCGTCCTTCCGACCAGCTTGTCGCCGTCGTGGACGCGTCGGTCCGGTCGCTCGACCCACGCCTCGCCGTGGACAACGCCTCGGCCCGCCTCAGCCGCCTCATCTTCGAAGGCCTGACCGAGATCGACGAAGCCGGGCTGCCGCGCCTCGTGCTCGCCGAACGCATCGATCCAGGGCCGGACAAGGACGCCGCTGGCCGACCCCTCAGCTACCGGGCGCTGATCCGCAAGGACGCGACGTTTCACGACGGCACACCGCTGACTGGAGCTGACGTCGCGTACACCTACCAGTCGGTGATGGATCCGGCCTTCGGGACGGTCATCTCCGGCGCTTTCCGGCGCCGCTTCAAGGCGGTGGTCGTGGACCCGGCCGACCCGTACGTGGTGCATTTTCTGCTGCGTCGCCCGCTCGCCACCTTCTTGACCGATGTCGTGCTCGGCATCGCGCCCCGGCGACTGAAAAACGCGCCCAAACAGCGGTTTGAGGGACTCCCGGTTGGCTCGGGCCCATGGCGGCTAGTGGCCCCGTTTCGCAAAGACCGCGTCGTCATCGCCCGCTACGAAAAACACCGCCGCTTCCAACCGCTCCAACCCGGTCAACCACGCTCGCTGGTCTTTCGCGCGATCGCGGATGAGGGGGCGCGGGCTTTGTCGGTTCTCGGCGGCGGCGGCGATGTTGCGATGGGCGGCCTGTCCCCGGCGGTGCTCGACTCGGCAACGACGGGTGGTCGCGCCTCGATCGCTCGCGCCAACGGCATCGCGTGGGCCTACATGGGCTTGAACCTGCGTCACGATAAGCTGCACGACCACCGGGTGCGCCGCGCGATCGCCATGGCCCTGGACCGCGACCACATCGTGGCGACCCTCTTTGGCGGTCGTGCCCGCGTGGCCGAAGGGATGATGGCGCCCGAGCATTGGGCCTACGAGCCGCTGCCCACGACCGTTCACGACATCGCCAAGGCCAACGCGCTGCTCGATGACGCGGGGCTTAAACGTGGCCCCGATGGCGTGCGGTTGAAGCTCGGCTTGAAGGTCTCCACCAACAGGCTACGTCGGGCTGTCGGTCGCGCTGTGGCTCGCGCGCTGGGCAAGGTTGGCATCGACGTCGTCGTGCGGTCGTTTGAGATCGGCACGTTCCTCGCCGACGTGCGGGCCGGTCGCTTCGACCTGTTCTTGCTGCTGCTGCCCGAGCCGCTCGAGCCGGACTTCCTGGCGTGGATGTTTCACAGCCAAAATGCCGCCATCAAGACCGCTGATCCCAACGCTGCGAGCCCTTATGCCCGCATCGAAAGGCGCGCGTTGCCGCCCGGAATCTTCCGATCGGCCGTCGCCACCGATCCCGACTGCTCAACCTGGTCGCGGGACGCCTCCCTCGCCGCCATGCGCGCTTTCGCCCTCGCCCCTTTGGGCCTTGCAGAACGTCACGGATCGGCCAATCGCACGTCCTATCATCAACCCGTGGTCGATTGCCTGCTCGAACGTGGCCGCAGCGTGCTCGACCGCAAGGAGCGTCACCGCTTGTATGCCCGCGCCCAACACCTGATCGCCGCTGACGTGCCGGTCGTGCCGCTGTGGTTCGAAGACCAAACCGCCCTTGTTCGCGCCGGAGTGACCCTTCCCAAGATGACAATGGACGGTCGCTACCACGTACTCGGCGACGCCCGCTTGCCGCTTCCCTGAGAAGCAGGCGCGCGAGCCAGGCAGGACCTTTGACGAAAATGAACCAGCAAGCCCCCTCCCCGACCTCATCGTCGACCTCATCGACCGCCTCCCAACCCGACCCGCATCGCGACGGCGCTCGCGACAAGATTCGCGCGCTCCTCGCCCTGGGCATCGCTGCCGCCGCCGTGTTCACCGCGATCGGCCTCAAACAGAACACCAGGCCGGCATCCGGGCTCGAAGGTCAGCGCGCGCCGTCGGTCAATCTTGCCGTCTTGCCGCTCACCGCGACCCCCGAAGTGACGCGTGTTGCAATCCCCGAAGACCTCGCCGGCAAGCCGTTCGTGCTGCATTTCTGGGGCCCGCATTGCCAACCGTGCCTCGCTGAAGCACCGCAGCTTGTCGCCCTGCATAAACGTGCCGCCGCCGAGGGTTTCGAGCTGCTCACCGTGAGCGGAGACGACGTGCAAGACATCCGCGCCTACATGAACAAGTCCGGCCACACCTACCGCGTGCTGCACGACCCGGCCGGCAAGGCGCACAAGGCGTTCGTTGTCTCATCCATTCCGCGGACGCTCGTCGTGGATGGCAACGGTACCGTCACGCACGAGGCCGACATTGGCGAGCGAATCGACACACTCAAAATTCCTCGCCGTTGAACCGGGTGGCTCACCGCCCGAATGCGTTATGATGCGCGCCCCTCGGGTTCCCGTTGCTGTCCAGAGTCGTCCTTTCGTCTCGCATTCGTGCATCAAGACGGTCGCCTGCAAGAAGGAGGCGGGCATTTGCACCCCCAACGCGGCGCCTGACGGCCAGCCTTGCGACGACGGTAACAAGTGCACCCAGGGCGACCAGTGCAAGGCCGGTAAGTGCGGGTTCGACAAGAACGTGTGTGGCGAGGTCACTGTCGAGGCCGTGGCGGATTCGTGGGTCTACAAGGGGTCGAGCAGCAGCAACTATGGGACGTCCAACGAGATCTACGTTGGCCAGTCGGTAAGCAATGCCAACAAGCGCTATGGCTTTGTGCGTTTCGATCTCAGCGCGCTGCCCGCGGGCGCGAAGGTGGAGAAGGTCGAGTTTCGGATGACCGCGTTCAAGGGCTACGCCTGGGGCAACAACGGCGACGTGCAGACGTTCTACGTGCCCGACGACAGCTGGGACGAAAAGAAGATCACCTGGCCCTACAACGCTAAAACTGCAGGGTTAGCGCGACAGACCGGCCGCTGGTCGGGACCAGTGAGACCTTGGGCGCGGCGGGATCTTCAAGCTCGTCGGCGGTGAGCAGCATCCAGACACCAGCGGCGGCGGCGGCGGTTCCGGCGAGCAGGAGCGTGGTGCGCATGGCGGCGGTGCCGTTGAGGTCGTTCTGCTCGGTCTCGTAGCTCTGCCAGTCGATGCCCACGACGAGCTTGGCGTCGTCGCGTTGCTCGGTCTTGGCGTCGAGGTCGGCCTGGCCCGATGCGTAGGTGGCCGCCAGGTAGCCGCCGACACCGAGCATCACGACGCCGAGTCCAACGGCCCCATAGCCGGCGGGCTCCTTCCACGGGTTGAGCGGTTTTCGCGCGGCTTTGACGCGGCCCGATGCGGTCTTGCCAGCGGCGATATTGGCCGCAGCCTTCTTGGCAGCGTCGGCTTCAGCGCGCGCCTTTTCGGCCTTCGCGTTGGCCTTGTTGAGGGCCGCTTTCATCGATCGGATTTCGCCGAGGTGCACCGTGGCCCGCCGGATCACCTGGGGCGGCGCGTCCTTGTGCTCGAGGCACTGCTGAAAGTGCTTCTCGGCGGCGTCGAGCTGCATCGATCGTTGCTCGCAGCGCGCCGCGTTGAACAAGAACTCGACCCGCGGCTGTAGCTTGTAGGCTTGGTGGAACATCGGCGCCGCTTCTTTGAAGTTGCCCTTCTTGTAGTGGAACGTGGCGATGCTGAGCGCTTGTTTGGCCGCCTCCTGGTAGCCGGACTGGTCCACCGCAATCGTGTCGTCCTTCTTGCTGCCCTCCCCGCTAGCAGCAGTGGTGCCGCCCCGCTTGGCTGCGTCCTTTTTATCTTTGGCCACCGTCGTCGCGCCCCTGGATGCCTTCTTTTTGCGGTGTTTCTTGCGCTTCTTGTGGCGCTTGGCGACGGCGCTTGGCAGCGCGATCGTCGATGTCGTCGCGAACGCTCCCAGCGCCAGCAGCGCGGTCAACATGCGCGACACGAGGTGGTGGTGCATCGGCCGCATCAGTTGCACCCGCTCTCGAGGTTGGTGCCAAGGTATGCCGCCCAGAAGTCCTGCGCTTTGCTGGACCCGCCGTAGCCCTGTCCGACCGGCACGAAGACCCCGTTGTTGCGGCGCGTGATGCCTTCCCACAGGACGTTGCCGCCCGAAACGCTCCACGTGCGGCTCTTGGAGATCGAACCGGACGACGAGAGCTTGTACGCGACGCCGCTCTTATCGGACTTGCCGACGAGCACACGGTTGCCGCCGTAGACCTCGATGCCGTACGCCGTGTCCCCGGTGCTGCCGCCATAGTGCTTGATCACGGTCGGGTTTCCGTCGCTGAGCCGCATCTTCACCAGCCAAATCTGCGAGCCCTTGGACGACTTGAACTCGTCGGAGTCCCCGGCGATCCACGCGTAGGTTCCCTCGACGGCAACATCGAGGAAGCGGTCGTGTTCCTTACCGCCGTAGTCGCGCTCCCACTTCTTTTCGCCGTTTGTGTTGCGATAGGTCGCAAAGCCATTGAATCGATCGCCTGGCGTCTTCCAATCGGTGTAACCGACCGAGATATTGTACTTCTTGCTGTCGATCTTGACCGCCGTCATCACCGTCTTCTTCGCCTTGATGCCCTTGCCCTGCTGGAATTTGCTGTTGCGGACGACGTTGAGGTTCTTGTCCAGGTGCAGGTGCCAGCCCCACCAGTGGGTGACCGTCTTGGTGCCGCCCGGGAACGGGAGCTTGATCTTCTCGACGTACTTGCGCGCCCCGACGACCCAGGCGCCGCCGTTGCCGTCCGACGCCACGCCTTCGAAGTACTGGTCGTCGTTGGTGTCCTTGATGAGCTTATGTTGAAAGACCTTGCAGTTGCTGCCGACCTTGAGCAGCCACCCCGCGTCATCCTTGATGCCCGAGTCGTAGTACCTGCCCACGGCCAGGTAGGTGCCGCTGGCAAACTTGGCGATATCGCGTAGCTGGTCGTCGTTGGACGAGTTGCTGTAGTGCTGGGCGCCGACGTTGTGATTGGCGTGATCGCCCATGCCGCGGCAATAGCCCTCATATCCCTTGCCGCTGCGGTTCTTGCGGCCGACCGCGATGATGCCGCCGCTGTCGGTCGGTGCCGCGTCGTAGAAGACCTCCTGCGCGCCATCACCGCCCTTGTACAGGCTCGACGTGCATGTGCATTTGCCCTTGAGACACGCCTTGCCGCTGGCGCAGTATTTGCCCTCGTTGGTGTTGCTGTAGCCGCACTTACCCGTCTTGGTGTCGCACTTGTCGGTGGTGCAGCTGTTGCCGTCGCTGCAGCTCTTTGCCTTGCCTGAACACTTGCCGCCGCTGCACGAATCGGACGTGGTGCACGCGTTGCCGTCGCTGCAGCCGCCGCTGGTGTTGGTGAACCCGCACTTGCCGGTCGCCGCGACGCACGCGTCCTTGGTGCACGCGTTGCCGTCGTTGCAGGTGATCGCGGTGCCCTTGCAGGAGCCATCGGATTGGCACTTGTCGTTGGTCGTGCACAGGCTCGAGTCCTTGCAGCTCTGGCCGGTCAGCGGCTTGAACACGCACTTGCCGGTCTTGGTGTCGCAGTAGTCTGACGTGCAACTCTTGCTGTCGTTGCAGACCTTGGGCGTGCCGACGCAGACGCCGCTGTTGCTGCACTTGTCACCGGTGGTGCAGGCCTTGCCGTCGTTGCAGCCCGCGTTGGTCTTGGGCTTGTTGTCGCAGCGCTTCGTGCCGCTCGACGACACGCAGACGTCGTCTGTGCAGCCGTTCTTGTCGTCGCAGTCGGTGTTGACCTTGCAGTCACACGTGTACTTGCCGGCCACGCACTGCCCGGACTTGCACAGGTCGCCGGTGGTGCAGGCGGTGCCGTCCTCGCACTTGACGGTACCGGCCTTGGGCTTCTTCTCGCAGCCGCCCGATGCCGTGTTGCAGACGCCGTTGTTGCAGGCGTCGCCGCCGCACACTTTGGGTTTGCTGCCCGCGCAAATGCCATTGCTGCAGGCGTCGACGGTGGTGCACGCGTTGCCGTCGTTGCACGCAGCGCCGTTGCTGGCGTTGGTGAGCTTGCATTCGCCGCTCTTGGATTCGCACGCGGCGAGGCGACACGGCGAGCTTGGGCACGTCTTGGGCGTGGTCCCGACGCATTTGCCGGCCTTGTCGCACTTGTCGACGGTCGTGCACGCGTTGTTGTCGTTGCAGACCGCGCCGCCTGTCGCCTGGACGTGGTAGCACTTGTTGCCCTTCTCATCGCAGCGGCCGAGCTTGCAGGTCGCGCCCGGGCACACGCGCGCCTGACCGCTTCCGCAGACGCCCTTGCCGTCGCATTTGTCGTGCACCGTGCAGAACGAGCCGTCGACGCAATTGACGGTGTTCTCCTTGGGCTTCTTGGCGCACTTGTCGGCCTTGGTGTCGCAGAATCCGGTGTTGCACTGGTCGCCCGCAGACCCGCACGGATTGACCCCGCCGGACAGGCACTTGCCCGCGGCGTCACACGAGTCCTTGACGGTGCAGAACTTGCCGTCCTCGCAGGCCGTTCCCTTGGCCAGCGGCTTGCCCTCGCACTTGAATGTGTTGGCGCCGGTGCTCGTGCAGGTCCCCTTCGCGCACGGCGCGTCCAGCTTGCTGCAATCGGGCGCTGAACCCTTGACGCAAGCGCCGACCACGCACTTGTCGTCGACCGTGCATCCGGTCTTGTCGGCGTCGCACAACGTGCCGTCGGTCTTGTTCAGTTTTTCGCAATTGCCGGTGGCGGGGTTGCAGCTGCCAGACACGCACGGGCCGAGCCCTTTGCTGCAGTCCTTGGGCTTTCCACCGGTGCACGTGCCCGCTTTGCAGACGCCCGACTTGGCGGCGTGGCATTTATCGGCCGTGTCGCAGCCGGTGCCATCCCTGGCGGTCTTGTTCTCGCATTTGCCGCCGGTGCACGCGTCGGTGGTGCAGGGGTTGTTGTCGTCGCAGTCCGCGGCGCCTTTGCACTTGCAGATGTAGTCCACGACCACGCACTTGCCTTCCTCGCACGCATCCTTGGTGCATGCGTCGCCGTCGTCGCACGTGGCGCCCTTGAGCGGCGTGTTGCTGCAGTCCTTCTTTTCGTCGCAGTTATCGATCGTGCACGGGTTGTTGTCTTCGCAGAGCTTGTTGTTGCCCTGAAAAAGGCACTTTCCGGTCGCCTTGTCGCAGTCGTTTGACGTGCAGGCCACCGTGTCGTCGCAGACCTTCTTTTTGCCGACGCAACCGGCCGAGTCGCAGTTATCGTTTTCGGTGCACTTGTCGCCGTCGTCGCACGCCCCGGGCTTGAAGTCGAAGACACAACCCTCCGCCGGGTTGCACGAGTCGGTCGTGCAGGGGTTGTTGTCATTGCAGGTCACGGCACCTGAGCCGATGCATTGGCTGGCCTTGCACTTGGACGTCTTGGTGCACGGGTTGCCGTCGTCGCACGTCTGCCCCTCGGCCAGGTGTTTGATCACGCACTTGCCCTGCGCCGGATCGCAGGTGTTCTTGGCGCACGAGCTGTCGTTGCTGTCGTCGCAGACAACCGCCTTGGACTTGTCGATCGCGCACTGCAGGTTTTCGCAGATCAGCTCGATGCACTTGTTGTTGCTCTTGCCGTCGCAGTCGATGTCCTTCTTGCACGCGCACGTCTTTTCGCCGTCGCACTTGCCGTTCTTGCGGCACGCGTCCTTGGTCGTGCAGGCGTTGCCGTCGTCGCACTTCACGTTCGGATTGACGCCGGTGACCGTGCAGCCCGCTGCGAGATCACAGCCGTCCTTTGTGCACGGATCATTGTCGTCGCAAACGCTGTTGTTGGGCGTCGCAACGCAGCCCGACTTGGGATCGCACGCGTCGATGGTGCAGTCGAACCCGTCGGATCAATCCGCGGGAGATCCCAGGCACTTACCCGCCGCGCAGTACTCCTTTTCGGTGCACGGATTGTTGTCGTCGCAGGCCAGCGAGAGGTCGGTGAACGGCTCGTGCACGATCTCACTGCCCTGTTTGCAGAAGTCCTTGGTGCACGGGTTGTCGTCGTCATACGCGTCCGCCGGCGCCACCACGCACTTGCCCTTCATGCAGTGTTTGCCGCAGACACCAAAGCCGCAGTGTTTCTTGTCGGGCCGATCGTTGACGACGCATTGACCCTTGGCGTCGCAGCTCGTCTTTTCGCACTCGCCGAGGGTGACCAGCGGGTTGGAACACTTGGTGCCTTCTTTGTGCTGCTTGAGCTTGCACGCGCCCTTATCGCACCACGGCACTTTGCACGGCGTCTTGCCGGGGATGTTGAGGCAATCAAAATCGGTCAGGCACTTGTCGCCGCCGCCTGTGTCTTTGGCCTCACCCACATCGGTTGAGCCGGTGTCGGCCTGGCCGCTCGTGTCCTTGGGGCCGGCATCGGCGGCGCTGTCCGTTTCGACCATCGACTGCGGGTCGTCGTACTTGAACTCGTCCGGATCCAACAGGTCGGCGCCACAGCCGGTCGTCATGGCCAACGCCAGCGCAACGACCGCGACGGTCGCGGCGAGATTGCGCAAACGCGCGCGGCTGGAGCCAGAGACGGACATGATGTGCGGCGGCCCTTTGCATCGCAGGAGGTTGGAGAGTCGGGCCACTCTAATCGCCATCGGCGGTGTGTTCAACGCGCGTTGCTCCTTTTCGCCGGTGCCTCACAGGCTTTTGGACACGCCGGCCTCCGCGATCCGCAACCCTGATTGTCGCAGCCCATGTGCGCCTCAGTCGTGGGGGCAGCTGGGGCCCCGTGATTTCGTGTCAGGCGGATGCAGGAACGCGAACACGTCGTCTTCGGATTTGACGTAGGCGTGGATGTGCCAGGGCGATCCGGCGCCGAGCAGCCAGCCTTCGGACACGGTCTCGCCGGCTTGTTGCAGGGCGATGCGGACAGCGGTGCGGTTGTTGTCGGCCCCGGCGATGGTGTTTTGCGGCACGATGACGAACCCGAACATCGGGTTGCAGGCTCGGCCGAAGAAGCGCTGGATGGATTCAAGGCGCGGATCGGCCCACGCGACAGGATCGCACAAGGCCTCGGCAACGCTGGGGTTGTTATTCGCGGCGGCGCGGCCGAAAGCAGCGGCGACGTCAAGCGGCGTGGCCATGGTTTGGTCCGCGGTAGCCGAGCCGGTCGTTGGTTCGGTCTTGTCGGTCGCCGAGCGATCAGAAGGCATAGAGCAGCCCGAAGTGAAATTGCACCGGCTCTTCGATGTTTTCGCAGGCGGCTGTTTCCTTGACGCCCGGATCGAGGCAGCGCGTTTCTGTTGGCGTCGCGACGTCGAGTCGAACCGGAATCTGGCCGGAGAAGAGCCAGCGCAGCCCGACGCCTGTCCCCGTCCGGATGGTTTCGGCGTTGAGCCCGCCGAGGTCTTCGGAGATGCCGCCGAAGTCGTAGAAGAAGGCCAGCCGTAGCGAGTCGAAGAAGACCGGCGGGGTGCGCAGCTCGATGGCGCCGCTGACGAGAACGTCGCCGTCGTTTGCCACTTGGTACGCCACGCAGTTGTCGAGGCTGTCTTTTTGCGCGCACTTGTACGGCAGCTGGTTGCCCTGCGGGTCGTAGTCGACCGGGTCCGCGTTGTCGACGCCGCGTGTTGTGCCGTCGGGGTTGGCTTGTGGGATGCCGCCGGTCGAGAAGCCGCGCACGCCAAGCGCTCCGCCAAGTCGAAACCGTTCGTTGGCCGGCAGCTTGCGGTCTGACGCGCTGGTCGTGTTGGTAGCGAGGTGATACGCGCCGCCGAGTCGCAACATGCTCGCCAGGACCCACTGGCCGCCGAAGCGCTTGAACCACTTGCCGGTGGCGTCGATCTTCACGAACGAGCCCGTGCCGGTGCTCTTGCCCGCGGTGTCGAAGAGCTGCGCGTTGATGAGCGCCGCAGACACCGCGAGGAACGCGCCGCGGGTGGGGTTGAGCGGGCTGTCGGTCGAGTCGTAGGTGACGCGCGGGATGAGCTTTTGCTGAAACGAGAAGTCGGTAAACGGCTCGTTGAGCAGCAGTTCGCGGGTGCGCACATAAGCGAGGTCGACGCCGGTCGTAAACGCGAGTCGGCCAAACCGCTTGGACACCTCCGCCGCCGCGCCGATCTTGTCGATATCGATGGTGATGGTCGCGTAGTCGCGGATGAAATACGGCGCGATGAGTCGCAGCGACCAGTCCGAGCCCGCGAGCCGCCGGTTGAAGTAGGTCAGACCCACGTTGACGAGCTCGGGGATAATGAGGTCCGGGCCGATCTTGTCGAAGGTCCACCCGAGCTGTCCGCGCAGCTCGAGCAAGTGACCCTGACCCCACAGGTTGCGCTCGACGAAGCTGCCGCCGCCGGTGAGCAGCAGGCTCGGCAAGACGACGCCCATATGCGTGCCGTAGCCCGTGGTCAGGCGCTGCTGGGCGCTGGTCTGGTGCTCGATATGATCGACGACGAAGGCCGGCGTGGTCACGACCGAGCTGCCGCCGCTTTGCTGCTGTTGGCGTTCGGCGTTGATGGTCTGAAAGCCCGCTTCGAACTGCAGGTCCTTGCTGCGCGACTCCACCACCCGGACGAGCACGGCGATGCGGTCGCGCACGGGGTCTTCATCCGCGCCGATGTAGTCGAAGGTCACAGAGTCGAACAGGCCGGTGTTGCGGAGCATGCGTTGCGCATCGAAAAGCCGCGGCTTGGAGAACGGTTCGCCCGGCCGCGGCAGGTCCCGCAGCAGGATGTCGTCGTCGGTGTCGAAGTTGCCCGAGATGAAGACCTCGCCCATGCGCACGCGCTTTCCTTCGGCGACCGTGAGCCGGAGCGAGACTTTTTCGGCGAGCAGGCGCGCCTGGCGGCAGCGGTTTTCGGACTTGCCCTGCTCCCACGGCGTCAGATTCTTAGCGGGTTGTTTGCCGACGAGGCCCGCGAGCGGATTGCTGCCTTTGTCCGCCGCCGGGCCCGCCTTGGCAGCGCTGGACTTTCCTTTCAGACCGGCCTTGTCGTCGCCGCCGAGCCTGCCCAACCCGGCAACGCCAGCTCCCGAGTAGCCGCGGCCCCAACATTCGAGCAGAAAGCGCATCTGGAAGTAGCCGAGATCATGGTAGTATCGCTCGGCCGCGTGCACGCCCTCGAGCAAGCGTCGGTAGCTGATGACCGACCCCTTGGACAGCCCCATGAGCTCGCGAACCCTGGCGGCGTGCCCCCTGGATGCGCCCGCGATGCTGAGCTTGGTCAGGCGCGACCGGCGTCCCTCTTCGACCGGCACCTCGACGTAGATGAAATTTTCGCCCCCGGGCCGACGGACCTTGAAGCCGCGATCGGGCAGCAGGTACTCCCAGATCTCCTCGCGTCCACGGGTGTAGTGGCGCCGGTCGAAGACGCCCTTGAACCGGCTGGCTGCGCCGCGTCGCAGCTTGTAGCGGAACTCGAAAAACCCCTCCGACTCGTAAAACGACTTGAGCCGCGACAGGTCGGCGAGCATCTGGTTGATCTGCAAGTAGCCGCCCTGACCGAAGAAATCGTAGGCGTGCGTGCCGATGACAGCCTTGATCTGTTCGTCCTTGTAGTGGGCCAGCCCGGGGAACCGGAGCGCGCGGATCTGTGCTGCGTAACGAGTTGTAATGTAATAGGTAACGGCGGTGTCGATGCGTCCCGTCGTGGTCCTCGGCACGCGCCGAAAGTCCATGCGTACCTGGGCGAAGAGGGCGCCGCGGTTTTCGAGCATCGCGCGCAGGGCGCGGCGGCTTCGTTCGGCTTCGTCGAGGTCGAAGACGCCCGACTCGGCAAAGCTCATGGAGCCGAGCAGATCTTCGTCGGAGGTCGGCGTGAACGGGCTGTCGGTGGTCTCGCGCGTCATCATGCGCACGACGTTGCAGCGGCCGAGCTTGACGCCGATCTTCACCAGCTGTTCGACATCGAGGTGCTCGATCGTGATGCGCGGCTTGGCGTACCCGAGCATGCGCAAGTAGCGGCGGATCTTGCCTCGTGCCTTGACGCGGAGGCGGCCCGCGAAGACGTCTTCGCCCTCCAGTCCGCTGACCCGCAGGATGTCTCTCTTGGTGACCTTCTCGCAGGCCAGGCCGAGCCGTCTCTCGTCGCTGCTGGGCACGGCTGGATCTTTGATTGTGACCCGATAGCGCGACACGCGGTGCTTGACGCCCTCGTCCACGGCGATATCCACGGCAACGAGCCCGATTCCGGTCGAGCGGCTGCGCACATGGATCACCGCGTCGTCGTGGCCGCGCTTGGTGTACAGGGTCGCGAGCACCGAACATTGCCGCTGCAAGATGTCGCGCCCGGCTGGTGAGAGCGGGTCGAGCACGTCGCCCGGCTGGAAGATGAGCCGACCCTGCAAGTCCTCGCCGTAGACCTTTTCGTTGCGATGAAAGCGAATCCGTCGGATGAAGCGGTTGCCTTTCACTTTGAACGCGATTTTCGCCTTGCCGTACCGGATGCGGCAGTAGACGTGGGGGACCTGGAAGAAGCCGGTGTGAAGCAGCCGTTGTCGTCCGAGCGCGAGTTGGCCTGCCTTGAGCGGCTTGTCGATGGCCAGGTCGAGCAGGCTCAGAAATCGGCGGCGACGCGCCTCGGATTGGCACCGGGTGCCGATGCAGCCCTGCAGATCCACCTCGGCGATGGGGTGACCCAGGCACGTCTTTTCGGCCTTCTTGATGTCGGCGACGGCGACGGCCTCACGCTTCTTCTGCTGCGCCTGGATACCGCGCGCGCCCACCCGCCCGGCCGCTCCGTCCTGCACATCGAGCGCATCTTTGGGGCAAACCGGTGCGTTGGCCGAACGTTTGATCGCCTTGTTGCAGCAGGTCAGCCGCAGCTCGTCCGCGATGGCCGGATCGCCGCTTGTTGCCGTGCTGTACGGCTGTGCCCCCGCCTCGCCGCAAAGCAGCAGGCCCGTCGCCACGACGCCGATGAAGCAGCGTGTCGTCACAGGCCGAAGATCTCCGAGAACCGCTCGATCGGCACGCGGTAGCGCAGAGTCGCCCTGTAGATCTGCTGGTTGTACTGCGTCGATTGGGCCGACCGCGCCATCCCGTCAAACGACAAGCGATCGCTGATCCGGAAGTTGAAGCTCGCCTCGGTGCTTGTCCGTGCGCCGCCTCGTTCCGCCTTTCCGGCGATCGACAGCGACCTGCCGAGCTTTTGACGCACCTCGATCAACGCGCCGCCGTCGAGCTTCGGGGCGACCTCGAATTTGTCGAGCTTGATGAACGAGGACAGCAGCGTCGAGGCGAAGATCTCCGACAGCTCATTGGTCAGGTAACCCAACCCGAGTGACGCCCCCTGGCCGCCGGTGAGCAGGTTGCCCGTGAGCACGAGCGCCATGAGGTTGGCCTGGTCGTAGCTGGGCATGGACCACAAGCGGATGTTCAGCTTCTTGTTGATCGCCGAGAAGTCGCCGCGCGCCGCCTTGGCAGGGTCAAACAGCAAGCCGTCAACGCCGACCCACACCTTGATGATGCGGATCTGCCCGCTGCCGCTGCCCGCCGAGCCTCCAAAGCCGGGTCCGATGTCGAGATTGGACCCCGCAGCGTCGTCGGTTTGCGCGAGCTCGATGTCGGTCCGCGCCTGCACCTGCACGTTGGGATTGGCGACGTTGCCCGAGAAGTCCAGGAAGCCCTTTTCGACCTCGAACTCGCGTTTGAAGAGCTCGTAGGTCAGCGTCGAGCCGTGTTCGATGCGCAGCCGCCCATCGACCGTCATGTTGCCGAGGGTGCCGCCCACTTTGAGTTCGCGCGCGCTCATCTCCACATCGGTGCGCAAGAACGGCAGCTTGGACGTCACCTCGATGTTGCGCCCGCTGACCCGGAGCTTGAGCTTGATGTCCTTGTAGGCCGGGTTCTTCTCAAGGAACGACTCCCCGCCGCCGCTGACCTCGCGGCTGACCAGGTTTTGTCCGATGGCCCGCAGCGCATCGTGGCTCTTGGTGTACGCCGCCTCGGTGACCTTCACATCGCCCGACAGCGTCACATCGCGGCGCTTGTCATCGAGCATGTTGGTGCCGACGACGTGCAGCGTGGGCGCGACGATGACCGAGTACTCCTTGGGCTGGACGTATTCGTAGTCCTCGGCCTCGAAGTGGGCGTTCATGTGGTCGACCTTGTACTTGACCATTTGCGCCGTGCCGTGGAAGCGGAACCGTCCGTCGTCGATGCGGCCCTCGATCGTGTGGCTTTCGTCGACGGTGATGGTCATGCCCTCTTTGCCATCGGTGCGCAGGTCGATCGCGCCGCCACCGGCGAGCAGCACTTCCTTGCCAAAGCCGCGCGGCACGACGGTCGACGGTTTGAGCTTGAGCCGTCCATCGAGCCGCAGCCCATCGAACGGGCCGGTCAGGCGCATCGCGCCCTTCGCCGGTTTGCGCAGACACCAGGCTTTCGTGTCTCCCTTGAGCGCCGGCGACCGCATCACGGACAGCCGCATATCAAGCGTCGCCATCGACTTCTTGAGCGCCCCAAACCGCGGCACGTCGAGCGTTCCCGCCATGTACATTCGCAGTCGCGCGGGCAGTTTCTTGAGCTGATCGGCGTAGAGGAATGCGCCACACATCTCGACCACTTCGCGGCCGATCTGAAAGCGCGTGCTCTGAAAGTCGACCCGCGTCGGCAGGACCATCATCCGCATGATCCCCTTGTTGCGCAGGTTGTCGAAGCCGCCGTCGAGCTCGACCTCCATGCCCGCGTCCGGCACCTCGAGCGCGACCGAAAAGACGTCCTTGCCGGGCCTGAAGTCCATCTTGAACAGGCCTGTGCCGTTGGTGATGACCCGCGCGCCTTGCATCGGCTCAAGCCCGAGGAATTGCATCGGATCGAGGTCGTGAGCCCGCATGTTGATCGCCCATTGGTTGGGAATCAGCCGCTCGAAGATGATCGTGGACTTGTCGAGCAGGTCGAAGCGCTTGAAGAACTTGCGGCTGGTGACGATCGCGGGCTTGCCGCGCTTCTTGGCGAGCGAAACCTGGCTGTCACCCATCCAGATCTTGTCCCACGCCAGGCCGGTGACCTGCAGATCCAGGTCCATCGCGGCGTCAACGAGGTCGCCGCGCATCTTGATCCGGCCCGCCAGCTGCCCGCGCATCGGCATGCGCAAGCCGCGCAGGTAGTCGAGCTGGTCGAAATCGAGCCGCGGTGTGTCCAGGTCGATGTCGTAGCGCAACCGCTTGGGTTCGGTGATGTCGAGCGCCATGCGGCCCGTTATCTGCACCGGTCTGCGCCCCCTGCCCGCCGCCGGTATCGTGGCGACCAGCTTGTCGAGCGTGATCTTGCCGCCGGTCATCAACACGTTCGCCTGCAGCGCGTCGTACTTCTGGTAGGGCACGTCGACCTTGACGAGCCGGGTCTGGCCGGAGAAACGAATCGTCTTCATCGGCTCGCGCAGGTCGATGTCGAGCGAGCCGTTGCGCACGTCGCAGACCGTCCGGACGTTGGTGATCCCCATCGGCTCGATGATGCGCTGCACCGGCATGCCAAACACCGACAGCTTCCGCGCCTCGATCACCGGCAGCTTGCGTATTGTCTTGAGATCCTTGGAAAACAACCCGATCGCGAAGTCGCCCGAGAGGCGCCCGCCAAAGACCGCGATGTTCGCCCCATCAAGCGTGAGTTTGCCGTCTCGCAGCCCCAGGCCGGCGTCGATCTCCTCGACCGAATAGCCGGCCGCGACGATCTTGCGCCCCTGCAGCTTGCCTTTGACCCGTGGCGCCAGCAGATCGCCCTCGATCTCCGCGTTGCGCAACGACAAGGCGCCCGTTATGCCCTTGATATCCAGCGGTTCGAGCAGCGCCGCGAGGTCGGGCATGTGCAGGTCGGTCTTCAGCCGGACCTTGCCCTCGGTGAGCGCCAGTACACCATCAGCCTTGAGCCACTGCGCCTTGTGGGCCAGCGTCGGCCGCATGTCGATCCCTTCGCCGCTGCCGAGGTTGGACAGCTCGACCTTGCGAAACGCCATCTTCGTGCCGCGATCCGGTCCGGTCGCGTAGTCGATGCCGCCGCGCACAAACAGCTGCGGCAGCGCCTTCTTGAGCAGCACGCCTTCGGTCTGCCGGGCCATCCGCAAGTCGGTGTCGAGCGTGACCTGGAGATCAAACGGCGGTTTGCCCGCCTTTCGCAGCTCGTCGGCGTCCTTTCGCATCGTGAAATCGACGAACGTGTCCGCTACACCGCTGAGCCGACCCTGCATCGCGATCGCCGCCTTGCCGCCGATGTTGACGACCTGCGTCGCGAGCACCTTGCCGATTGAGACGTTGTCGGACGCGATCTTGCCGCGCGTCGTCATCCGCCCCTTGTCAAACAGCTTGTAGCGCACCCGATCGCTGCGCAGTCGCCCATCGAACGCATCGATGACGAGCCCGGTCGTGTCGATCTCCATCGACGGCTTGCCCGACGCGACGTGCTCGGCGGTGTGGTGGCCCATCTTCATCGCGACGCGACCCTTGACCGACCGGGTCATGAAGCCGCCCATCAACCCCTCGCCGGTGACATTACCGGTGGCCTCGAACAAGCCGCGCTCTCCGGCGGCAGCGGCCTCCTTGGTCGGGGATCGCCAGTGGAAACCGCCGTCGATCGTCGCGTCGCAGTCAAACAGCGGCCCGAGCATGGCGTTGAACATCGGCGCCCTGGTCGACGCCGTCATCAGCACACGGCTGCCGCGGATGTCCAACGGCGGCCCCAATGTCATCGTGTAGTCCGACCGGGCCAGGTTGATATGCGGCAGGTCCATCGAGGCGCCCTGGATATCGACGCGCTCGAGGTCGCCTTTCATCGACTGCACGACGAACGGTCCGCCCGGCAGCTGCTTGAGCCCGCTTCGATCGAAAGCGTCAAGCCACACCTGCGCGTGAGCGACGGTCAGCGTGCGTGTCTCCCAGCTCAGGGTGGTCTTCTCGTTGGCCGCCGTACGCATTGCCACGCTGCCTTCCAATTCGCCGCCCTTCGCCACGAGCTTGGTGCCGTTGAGCTGCATGAAGTAGTCCACTTCGCGCGCTGACAACGAGTCGATCGACAGCATGAACGGTCGGCCGCCGTCTTTCTTCTTGGCCGCGTCGGGGTCGGCGAAGGCAAGCGCGATCTTCAGTCGGCCCCTGTCGTCGGTGTCCAGCCGGATGCGCGGAGCGACCATGCGTGCTGTCAAGATGCGCACCTCGATTGCGTCCCGCCCCGCCACGAGGTCGCTGACGAGGCTGGTCCAGTCCACCCGCAGGTCGAGCCATTCTGCCGCGATCACCACGGTTGCATCGGGCGCTTTGACGACCGGTTTGATGAGCCGCAAGTAGCCCGGTGCCGGGCCCCATTGCACGTGCGCCGCTGTGACCGAACCGGGCAGCGCGTCGGTTGCAAAGGTGCTGATCTGGCCGGCGACGAAGGCCGAGTTGACGGCGAAATAGACCCACAAAACCAGCGCGACGACCGCAAGCGTGATGCGAACAACGAGCGCATACAGGCTCACGCCGACGACCTTCAAAAGCCGCTTCGCGCCGCGCTTGGTGATACCGGTCCGTCGCAAATCGTTCACGCGCGAAGTCTACACGCCGGTTGGCCCCTCGTCGTGTTACCCAACGCCCCAGCATGGTCGCGCATTCGCGGCGCTGTGCGACTCGTCATGAGCGCCGAAATCGAGTCTCTTTGTGGAGTTGTGCGAGACGGCTTGCGCGCGGCGGACATATCGCAACAATAGCGGCCTTACGCCCCAACTGCCGCTGGAGTTAGCCTGTGAAGCGCTACCAAGAAGTATTCGAGAACAACCGCCGCTGGGTCGCTAAGACCCGCTCATCCAACCCCGAATTCTTCACGGAGTTGGCCAAGGGGCAAGATCCCGACTTTCTCTACATCGGTTGCGCCGACAGCCGCGTGCCCGCGAACGTTATCATGGGCCTGGAGCCCGGCGCAGTATTCGTTCACCGCAACGTCGCCAACCTTGTGGTCAACACCGACCTCAACGGCCAGAGCGTTATCGAGTACGCCGTAACGCACCTGGGCGTAAGGCACGTCGTCGTTTGTGGCCACTACGGCTGCGGTGGCGTGCAGGCAGCGATGCAGTCCGCCGACCTGGGGACCCTCAACGGCTGGCTACGCGAAGTGCGCGACGTCTTCCGCAGTCACCGCGAAGAGTTGATGGCCATCGAGGATGAGGAAAAGCGGTACCGACGCCTCGTTGAACTCAACGTCATCGATCAGGCCGTGAACGTCATCAAGACAGCGTGTGTACAGAAGGCGTTTCTCAAGACCGGCTATCCGATCGTGCACGGCTGGGTGTACTCGTTGGATGAGGGCTTGTTGCACGATCTCGAAGTGCCCTTCAGCGAGATCCTGGCCGATATCCGCGAGATCTATCACCTGGACAGTTGAGCGAGCCAAGACCATGAAGCTGGATCACGCGACCGTGTTAGCGGTGGCGATACTTGGGTTGGCGTGCTCGAGCGCTGTAGACAATCGCGGCGGCGACGATAGCGCGCCGAAGACCGTCGAACTGCAACCGTCGGACTATGACAACCCCGGCCGCTACGTCGTCGCCCACCGCACCTTCAAAGCAACAGATCCCAAGACCAAGCGCGAGCTGATCTTCGAGGTCTGGTACCCGTCCGTCGCCCGCGTCGACGCCAACGGCAAGGCCGCCACCGTCCAGACCGGCAAGACCGAAGGCTTCGTCACCGAAGGCGCCGACGCCAAGACCCTCGCATCGCAGCTCGCCACCTCGGCAACGCAGTGCACAACCCGCAACACCGGAGCACACCGCGACGGCCCCGCCACCGCCGACACGGGCCCCTCCGCCAATGGCCTGCCTGCCGTGGTGTTCTCGCATTGCCATACGTGCATCCGCTTTTCGAGCTTCAGCATCGCCGAACGACTGGCCTCGCACGGCATCGTCGTTATCGCCCCGGACCACGCGGGCAACACGATGTTCGACTCGCTCGCGGGCAAGGGCGGTGATCTCTCCAAGAAGTGGCTCGATCTGCGTGTGGGCGACGTGAAATTCGCGCTCGACATGCTGGTTGATCCCGCCGCAACCGCCCTCCCCCAAGCCGTTCGAGGCCGCATCGACCCCGCCCGCGTCGGCATCTACGGGCACAGCTTCGGCAGCGTCACCGCCGGCGCGCTCACCCAGGCCGACCCACGCATCAAGGCCGTCGCCGGCCTCGCCGCCCCAATGGAAAACCCGCTCATCCCCGGCGTGAAGATGGCCAACATCAAGGTGCCCGTGCTCTTCGTCGTGGCGCGCGAAGACAACAGCATCACCGAAGTCGGCAACACCCTCATCCGCGGCAACTTCGACGCCGCCAAGACGCCGGCCTGGAAGCTCGAAATCGACGACGCCGGGCATTTTTCGGTCGCCGATCTCGCGGGCCTCGCCGACGGCTGGTTCGCCGGGTGCGGCAAAGGCGTGCGCCAGACAGACGGCAGCCCGTTCACCTACATCCCGGTCGCCGAGGCCATCAACATCACAGCCCGCTGGGTCAGCGCGTTCTTTGCTGCCCACCTCGCCGAAGAACCCGCCGCAAAGAGCGTCCTCGGCTCCCCGCCCACGGACAAACGCGCCCACATCAAGCGCCGCAACCAGTAGTCACACCCCCGGATCAGTAGTTGATCGGGATGCAGAGCTGGATGCCGAGGCAGTTGATGCAGAAGCCCTGGCAGTTGATGGTGCACGTCACCTGCTTGGGACTGCTCGTTGGTGAGCACTTACCCGACGCGCTGCATTTGCCGGTCACCGGAACCGAGCTGCACAGGCCGACCTTGACCTTCGTCGAACACGGCTCGTTGGGCTTGCTCTGGCAGCCGCCGCCCCAGCAGATGCCGGTCGGGCAGGTGCCGCTCTTGGCCTGACATGGCGCGTAGTCGTTGTTGGCGTGCTGGCACCCCTTCTTGGGATCGCAGGCGTCCTTGGTGCACGGGTTGCCGTCGTTGCAGCTCTTGAACGTGCCGGCCAGGCAGTTGCCGCCGAGGCACTTGTCGTTGAGCGTGCACGGGTTGCCGTCTTCGCACTTGCCGCCGCTGGACTGCTTGTGAATGCACTTGCCGAGCTCGCACACATCGAGCGTGCAGGGCTTGCCGTCGTCGAGGCACTTGCCCCCATTGGACGGCTTGTGGGCGCACTTGCCGTTGTGGCAGACGTCCGCAGTGCACGGGTTGCCGTCGCTGACGCACTTCTTGCCGTCCTTGGGCTGGTGCAGGCAGATCTTGTTGTTGCAAATGTCCTGCGTGCACGCTTGGCCGTCATCGGGGCACGGGCTGCCTTCCTTGACGGGCGGATGCACGCACGAGCCGGCCTGGCACACGTCCTGGGTGCACACGTTGCCGTCGTCTTTGCAGCTTGCAGCGGAGTTGGGCTTGTGTTTGCAGCCGGTCAGCTTGTCGCACGAGTCGGACGAACAAGCGTCCTGGTCGTCGCAGTCGAGGGTGTTGCCGCCGACGCACTTGCCCGCTTTGCACTTATCGGTCTGCGTGCAGATGTTGCCGTCGTCGCACTTCATCCCCGCGACCTTGGTGTGCTTGCACGACCCGTCGGTGTTGCACAGGTCCTGCGTGCAGGGTTTGCCGTCGTCGCACAGGCCTTCGTCCGTGTCGCCGTCGCAGTCGTCGTCCTTGCCATTGCATTTCTCAGGCTGCGCGGCCGGCGCATCGCACGTGACCTTGCCGTTGTTGCAAGCGGTGATGACGCCCTCGCACTGACCGAAATCGTTCTTCTTGCCTTTGCACTTGCCGCCGCCGCCGTCGAAGTTATCGGTCTTGCCGTCGCAGTCGTCGTCGATGCCGTTGCACTCTTCGGGCTTGGGGACCTCGGCACTGCAATCGGATAGCCCGCCGGGTCGGCACTTGCGGATGCCATCACAGACCGCGCCCTGGAAGGAATTCTGGCACTTGGTGGTCAGCCCGAGGTCCTCGGCGCGCTTGCTGCACGAGCACAGTCCCGCGGTCACCGCGCATTGCTTGGACTTGGTGCCGGTCGACGCATCGGTCACCGACGAGCACTCGTAGCCGGTGGGGCATTCCTTGTCGAACTCGCACTTGACGCCGCAGTAGCTGCCGTTCTTGCCAAACGAAACGCACACGTTGCCCGACTTGCCCTCAGCGTTGCATTCCTTGTTCTCGTTGCAGGGGTCGCACAGCCGCAGCCAGCGCGGCAGGCACATGAAGACGGTGTCGCCGCCAGCCACCTTGTTTTCGAGGCATTCAAAGCCGCTGGGGCAGTCCTCGATGCACGTCCTGCTGCACACCTGGCCGTCGGCCGTCTGGATGCAGAGGGTCGAGTCGCACTCCGAGTTGGTCTTGCAAGGCGCGCCGAACGTGCCGGGCTCGATCGTGTCGTCGCCGCCACCACCGGACGTGTCGAAATTGAACCGCAGGCCGGTGTCGTCCTCACCGTCGCCAACGGTCCCCGCACCAGCGTCGTTGCTGCCGCCAGATGACCCGGCTGTGCCGCTGCCCGACTCCGGATCACCACCGCAAGCCGCGATGACGAGGACAACAACCGCAACAAGGGCCGGCGATGCGAGGTCACAACGCCCCATAAAAGCCCCTTCAGTGGCCCTTTTGGTACGAGTTGTGGCCAAAAACTGTCTCATGTCGCCTCCGCAGGCTGGCCCGAAGGGTACAAGCGCACCAGTGCCCGATCAATTCTGGACCGATCTTCGCGTACAGATACTGTGGTGACATGACACCGATCCGTGTTCCAATCGTCGTGTTGTTGCCGCTCTCTCGCGGCATCTGCTAATCTCCAGAGCGCGTCTGAAAGTACGAACGTGCCCCTGTTCCACCAGTAAAGTGCCTGTCCCCCCCTGTCGAGGCACTTGCGGTACACGAATAGCGGTCTGAGGGGAAGGAAGCCATGCGCTACTCTCAATGGTGCCCTTGCGGCAAAAGCCTGACATCGTTTTTTGCGATCGCGTTGCTCGCGGTCGCGATCGGATGTTCGGATCCGGTGACGCCGCCTGGCGGAGAAGACACTTCGGTAGGTGATGAAGACACCGCCGACACCGGCGGTATCAACGCCGACGTGAAATCGACCGACACAGGGACCGGGGACAAGGACACTGGCCCCGCTGCCGACTGCACCAAGGCCGCCGACTGCTCCAAGAAGGATCTCGGCATCGACGGTCAAGCCTGCATGGAAGCCGCGTGCGTCTCCGGCAGCTGCAAAGCCCAGCCGATCAAGGACGGTGGCGCTTGCGATGACGGCTGGGAGTGCACCGCTGAAGGCACGTGCAAGAACGGCAAGTGCCAAAAGGGCACCAAGGGAACTGGCGCGGCCTGCAAGGGCAAAGCGCCTCCCGGCAAGGTCGCCGAGTGCGTCGAACCCGCCTGCAAGACCGACGGATCGTGCGCCTGGACCAACATCTCGTCGACCGCGGCCAAGGACTGCGACGACGACAACAAGTGCACCAAGAACGACACCTGCAAGCTCGGCGGCTGCTTTGGCGACATCATCACCGCCAAGGATTGCGACGATAAGAACGAGTGCACCGACGACCTGTGCAAGAAGGCCGACGGCTGCGTGAACATCAACAAGGCCGACAAGACGATCTGCAACGACGGCAACAAGTGCACCGACAAGACCGAATGCACCAAGGGCGTCTGCGGCGGCGGCGTCAAGGTCACCTGCGACGACAAGAACCCCTGCACGACCGACAGCTGCGACAAGGCTGACGGCTGCAAGTTCAAGGTGCGCCAAGACGGCGTGACCTGCGACGACGGCTCCAAGTGCACCGACAAAGACGAGTGCAAAGCCGGCATCTGCAAAGGTCAGCTCAAGGACGACGCCAAGGCGCCCAACCCGTGCGTCAAGGCCAAGTGCAACGCGACGTCGGGCAAGACCACGTTCACGCCGGTCGCCGACGGCGGCGTCTGCAGCGACGGGGACGCCTGCACGATCGACGACGAGTGCCAGTCCGGCGGCTGCAAGGGCAAAGCGCTCAAGTGCAACGACTCCAACGACTGCACCTTCGACGAGTGCGACAAGAAGAAGGGCTCGTGCGTGTCCGTCCCGCTCGCCGACGGCGTGACCAACTGCACCGACTCCAACAAGTGCACCAGCAACGACCGCTGCACCGGCGGCGTCTGCAACGGCGACGCTTACACCAAGACCGGCGACTGCGACGACAAGAACCCGTGCACCAACGACGCGTGCTCGCCTCAGACCGGCTGCTTCTACACGCCCAAGGCCGGGCTCTGCAGCGACAACAACCCGTGCACGGTCAACGACAAGTGCGATCTCGGCGTCTGCAAGGGCGTCGCGAAGAACTGCAACGACGGCGATCCGTGCACCAACGACGCGTGCCTGAAAGACCAGGCCGGCAAGTGCGGCCACACCAAGTTCGAAGGCCCGTGCAACGACAACAACAAGTGCACCACCAACGACATCTGCAACAAGGCCGCCAAGTGCGTCGGCAAGGACATCGACTGCAACGACAACAACACGTGCACGATCGACGTCTGCGCGTCCGACAAGGGCTGCACCTACATCAACGTCAAGGGCGGCACCAAGTGCGAAGACGGGCTCGCCTGCACCACCCAAGAGGTCTGCGACTCCGGCAAGTGCCTCGTCGTGAAAGACAACTGCACCAAGTGCGCCCAGCAGTCCGACTGCACCAAGCTCGACGACGGTGACCCCTGCAACGGCGTTATCAAGTGCGTTACCGCGGGCACCAAGAAGGTCTGCGACGTCGACAAGAAGACCATCCCCGACTGCGCCAAGCTCGGCGACGGCATCTGCTCGATCGGCTCCTGCAACCCGAAAACCGGCGCCTGCCTCAAGAAACTCAAGCCCGACGGCGCGCCCTGCAAAGACGGCAGCAAGTGCACCGAGAAGACGACCTGCGACAAGGTCGGCGCCTGCATCGGCCCGAAGATCAATTGCGACGACAAGGAGTCATGCACGGTCGACAGCTGCGACCCGAAACAGGGCTGCTTGCACGCCAAGAAGAAGGACAAAGAGACCTGCGACGACAACAACAAGTGCACGACCGGCGACACCTGCGACAAGGGCGTGTGCATCTACGCGAAGAACACCTGCACCTGCCTCAAGGACGACGACTGCAAGAAGTACGACGACGGCGACCTCTGCAACGGCGTCTTCGCCTGCACCGGTAACCTCTGCCTGCCCAAGAAGAACAGCGAGGTGAAGTGCAAGAAGTCCGACGTGCCGTGCATCGAGAACATCTGCCAGAAGGTCAACGGCCAGTGCGCGCCGATCAAGCTGCCCACCGGCCAGGCTTGCGACGACAACAACAAGTGCACGCTCAAGGACAAGTGCAGCAACGGCAAGTGCGACGGCGAAGACGCGCTCAAGGCCGGCCTGTGCGACGACAACAACGTCTGCACCGACGACATCTGCGACAAGATCTTCGGCTGCAACAAGGCCAAGAAGGGCATCGGCGCGGCGTGCGATGACGGAAACGCGTGCACGACCAAGACCAAGTGCGACAAGGACGACCAGTGCTCCGGTCAGAAGGTCGACTGCGACGACGGCAACGGCTGCACGCTCGACACCTGCAAGGCGGGTTCGGGGTGTCTCAACCAGGTCGACAACACGCTCAAGTGCGACGACGGCAACCCCTGCACGGTCAAGGACCGCTGCGACCAGGGCATCTGCAAGTCCGACGACGTGACGTGCAACGACAAGAACCCCTGCACGATCGACGTCTGCGCGGGCAAGGCGGGCTGCAAGAACGTGGTCCAGGGCGGCAAGGACTGCGACGACGGTCAGCCGTGCACGATCACCGATCGCTGCGACCTCGCCGGCAAGTGCGCGGGTAAGAAGAAGAACTGCGACGACGGCGCGTCTTGCACCGAAGACTCGTGTGTCAACGGCGCTTGCATCGCCAAGGCGAAGGTCGGTCTGCCGTGCGACGACGGCAGCAAGTGCACCGAGAAAGACACGTGCGACAAGGACGGCGTCTGCAAGTCCCAGATCGTCGACTGCAACTCGAAGATCAAGACGAAGTGCCGCAAGGTCGTCGGTCAGTGCTCGCCGACCAATGGCTGCACGATCGCGGACAACGACGGCGTCTCCTGCAGCGACGGCAACCTCTGCACGTTCAACGACAAGTGCAGCGGCGGTTCATGCCAGGGCTTGCCGCTCAAGTGCGACGACAACAACCCGTGCACCGTCGACAGCTGCGATCCCAAGGCCGGCTGCCGCAACAAGCTCAACACCTGCGACGACGGCAACGACTGCACCCACGATAAGTGCGACCCGCCCAAGTCCGCCGCGGCGCCCAACGGCACCGGCAAGGGCTGCGTCAACAACGCGCTCGACGGCTTCCAGCCCTGCGACGACGGCAACCCATGCACCCAAAAGGGCAAGTGCGCCGGCAAGAAGTGCAGCGTCAAAGCGGTGATCTGCAACGATAAGAACACCTGCACGCTCGACAGCTGCAACGCCAAGTGGAAGGCCGATCCCAAAGACTCCAACGCGCCCAAGTCCGCGTGCGTCTTCCTGCCCGTCCAGAGCACCACGACGGTTTGCGATGACGGCGATAAGTGCACCTCCGACCGGTGCGACGGCCTCGGTAAGTGCGTGGGCACCAAGATCGACTGCTCCGACGGCAACGACTGCACCAAGGACCTGTGCACCAAGGACAAGGGCTGCAACCACACCACCGACGAGCCCAACGGAACCAAGTGCGACGACGGCAACATCTGCACCGCGAAGACCAAGTGCCACGGCGGCTTGTGCAGCGGCGGCAACAAGATCTGCTTCCAGTGCCAGGTCCAGAAGGACTGCGACCAGTACGACAACAACAACAAGTGCGACGGATGGCTCGAGTGCGTCGTTCCCAAGGGAACCAAGTTCGGCACCTGCCAGCCCCGCAACGATCCGAAGTTCAAGCAGGATCCGATTGTCTGCGACACGCTCGGCGACGCGGCCTGCGAAAAGAACCTGTGCCAGCCGCTGACCGGCAAGTGCAAGATGACCCAGCTGACCAACGGCACGATCTGCCAGGACGGCGACGCGTGTACGGTCAACGACAAGTGCAGCAACGGTAAGTGCAGCCCCGGCATCCCAGCGGACTGCAGCACCGTCGCCAACGCCTGCAACACGGCGGTCTGCCGCGCCTCGGTCGACACCAAGACCGGCTACGAATGCGTGCCGATTCCACGACCGGCGACCCCGCTCTGCGACGCGGACGGAAGCGGCTGCACGGCCAATGACTACTGCAAAGAAGGCAAGTGCATCGCCGGCAAGAAGGTCGACTGCTCCGGCACGGCAGGCGAATGCGAGATCGCGGCGTGCAAGTCGACCGGCGAAAAGACGTTCCAATGCGCCAAGACGCCGGCCAAGGACGGCGCCAGCTGCGACGACAAGCAGTTCTGCACCGCCGGCGACACCTGCAAGTCCGGCAAGTGCACCGGGGGCGTAAAAGCGCCCGACTGTTCCAAGTTCGATGGCGCGTGCTCAAGCGGAATCTGCGACCCGAAGGAGAACGGCGGATTTGGCGCCTGCCAGCCGAAGATCAAGCCTGGCAGCGACAAGAAACCATGCGACGCGGACGGCAACGGCTGCACCGTCAATGATATCTGTGCCAACGGTGTGTGTGTCGCCGGTGCGCCGCCCAACTGCGCCAAGCTCAACGGCGCGTGTACCGTCGGTGCGTGCAAGTCAACGGGTGCCCTGCAGTTCGAATGCGTCGCGGCGCCGACTCGGGAAGCCAAACCCTGCGAGGCCGACAAGAACGGCTGCACCATTGGTGACCGCTGCGTGAAGGGCAAGTGCACCGCTGGTACGCCGGCCGACTGCAAAGCCAAGGGCGACGGCAAGTGCCTCGTCGGTACCTGCAAATCGCTCAGCAACGCCCAATACACGTGCATCGGGTCGCCGGCCAAGACGGGTTCGCCTTGCGATTCGGACGGCAACGGCTGCACCCGAAATGACGCCTGCAACGACAAGGGCGCCTGCCAGCCTGGCCCGACCGTCAACTGCAACAAGGACAGCGGAACCTGCGCGATCGGCACCTGCGTCAGCGTCGGCACCGACAAGTTCGAGTGCAAGGGCGCGGCCAAGCCGGACAACACCCCGTGCGATGCGGACGGCAACGGCTGCACCGAGAAGGATAAGTGCCAGGGCGGCAAGTGCGTGGCCGGTAAAGCCCCGGACTGCTCGGCCCACACCAAGGGCGCGTGCGTGCTCGGCGGCTGCACCAACAAGGGCAGCGACAAGTACCTCTGCGAGCCGTATCCGCGCAAGAACGGTCAAACGTGCAACGCCGACAACGACGGCTGCACGAAGAACGACGCCTGCGAGGGCGGCACCTGCACCAAGGGCGCGATCGAGACCTGCAAGTCAGTGGCCGGTCCGTGCGTCAACGAAAAGTGCCAGTCCAAGGGCAGCAACGACTTCAAGTGCCTCGTGGCGGCGAAGGAATCGTACAAGACGCTCGATCCGCCCACGGCTTGCACGCCGACCACGGGCAAAGCGCAGGACACGTGCTTGAAGGGTTACCTCTGTGGCCAGACCGGCACCGTCGAGGTCGTCGATCCCAAGGACAAGACCAAGAAGATCAAGATCAAGAAGGGCCTGTGCCAGCCGAGCGTCCAGGTCACCTGCGACGACGGCAGCCAGTGCACGCAGTCCGACGTTTGCCACGGCGGCAGCTGCACCGGTCAGAGCAGCAAGGACTGCGACGATCGCGATCCCTGCACGTTGGACGCTTGCGTCGCCAAGGACGGCACCTGTAGCCACAAGAAGATCGCCGGTTGCGTCAAGTGCATCGACGATGACTTTGAGCCCGACGACAAGGCCGGCCTGCCCACGTTCAAGGACTGGGCGCCGTCTTCGAAGCATCCCAAGCACGTTTCGTTCAAGCTCGACAAAGCCGGCGCGATCGACAACAGCCAGCTCGGCGTCATCGCGCAGTGGAAGGGCCAGCTCAAGTACAAGGACCACACCGGCAAGCTCGTCACCGAAGAGAAGCCGATCCCGGTCCGCCTGCTGCACCGCCGCTACTACCTGCGCAAGGGCACGATCCCGCCGGTCTTCCAGTTCAAGCTGCTGACCAAGTTCACCGACCAGGGCTGCGCGCGCGAAGTCGTCCAGGTCGTCATCAACAACGAGGTCCAATGGCAGCAGTGCAAGACGACCCCGTCGACCGAGATCAAGGGCTCCGACACCTCGCAGTTCATCCAGCTGCCGCTCGCGAAGTGGGCCGGCGACACGGTCGACATCGAGTTCCGCGTCTGGGCCGACGGCAAGGACACAACGTCCGGTGGTTGGGTGAAGATCGACGACGTCATGCTCGCGGGGAACTGCGGACCCGGTTGCCTCGCGGCCGGCTTCGAAACGGTGGGTCTCAACCCGCCGTACGAGCCCGATCCGAAGCTCCCCAACGCCAAGCCGCCGGAGCTGCCGCCGTTTATCCCGGCCAACGTGCAGCCGACCGCCAGCGCCGCCAATTACTTCAGCTGGAAGCTGGTCACCAAGGGAACGCACACCGGCCGTGGTGCGGTGCAGGCCAAGTACAGCGGGGCGCCTCCGGGTGGTAAGGCCCAGACCGCGTCGCTGCGCATGCCGATCATCCGACCGGTCGCCAAGGACACCCTCTACTTCGCCATGAAGCTCGAAGACACGGGCGCCGCGGGCGACGAGCTATCGGTTATCGCTCACCAGTGGGACAAGACCGAGAGCTCGATCGTCGGTAGCACCTCGATCTTCAAGCGGACGGTGACCAAGCCGGGCTGGAGCGTGGTGAAGATCGACCTGAGCGCCTACGCCGGCAAGAGCATCGACCTCGAGTGGCGGGCCAAGACCGCGACGGCCAAGGGCGCCAAGGGCACGTTCATGCTCGACTCGATCGCCATCCAGGGTTTGTGCCAGTACGCATGTTTCCGCGAGAGCTGGGACCTGTACGGCATCAAGAAGTGGCAGGTGTTGACCAAGGACAAGAAGAAGAGCGCCAAGCTGTCGACCACCCAGGCCAAGACCAAGCCCAACTCGCTGTACGTGACACACGGCAGCGGGATCAACGACAAGGTGCCGCTCATCGTGGGTTCCAAGCCGGGCAGCAACCTGATGATCCAGGGCTCCGTGTCGGGCATGAGTTGGGAGTACGACGCCAACATCTTCATGAACAAGAAGCTGTGTCCGGCGCCGGGTGTCCCCGCTACGGGCAACATCGACACGGTCAACATCAAGGGTCAATACCAGGACTACATCGACTCGTTCGAGACGGCTCAGCTCGGTCCAAATGACCCGCGTTGGTTCAGCATCCACGGTCAATGCGAGAGCAGCTCGGGCTGGAAGCGCTTCAAAGGCAAGGTGCCCGACGAAGGCCTCGGCCGCGTCTTCATCCCGCAGATCTGGGTCACCTCGCCCAAGGTCGTGACCGACCTCAAGGGTTACATCGACAACATCACGATCATCTGCAAGTAACGCTCAAAGCAGCCAACACGCTACGTCCCGCGACGCGTCCCCTGGGCGACGTCGCGGTGGCGTTTTTGGCCGATGTCACCGGCTGATCGCTGCCGATCGATCGACGGCTGCCGGCCGTGTTTGAGCTGGATGGAGAAAGGCGAGCTAGATTTCGACTTCGGCGACGTTGACCGAGGCGCTGCGACAGAGCTGCGAGATGACGGCGCACGCTTCGACCGTGGACAGACCCGAGTGGTCGATGACCTGCTGGACCGAACGCTGTCCGTCGATGAGCGACGTGATCGCCTTGACCTTGTCGAGCGCGAAGTAGCCGCCCGGCATGGTCTGGTCTTCCTCTTTCATGCTGACAACGCGCGAAAACGGCCCGAAGACATTCTGGTAGTAGTCGAGCAAACGTCCCTCGTTGTGGCGCAGGAAGTTGCCGATCGAAGGGGTCAGCGGCGCGACGACGACCATGCGCTCGAGCGAGACAAGGGCGCCTTCCCGGTCACCGATCTCGAAGAGCGACTTCACATCCGAGAAGAGGTTGTCGGCGATCACCGACGGCATGACCGACTGCTTGTAGCGGATCTTGCGCTTCACCTCGGGGCCCGAGAGCACGATGGTCTCGGCGGAAGCAAGCTGTTCGGGCGCCTTGGTCTTGGCGCGGACAAAACGTTCGGCTGCCGACTCCGCGTCGTCCTCGAGGATCTCGATCTCGGATTCGTCGATCAGCTCGTCGGTCAGCGCGAGCAAACCGCCCGCGTCGAGCATCCCGTCGAGCTCATTGAGGGCATCGAGCAGGCTCGCGACGCGCTGGTCCGTCGGGAGCGCCAACACAGCCTGGTGTCGCGCTACGGCCCATTGCGCGCCGCCTGAAGGGGCGAGTGGATCGGTGGGAACGTCGGGTTCGATTGCGATGGTGGTCAAGGCTTCGGGTCCCGGGCCGCCGCGGCCTCTGGCGGGTTCGGTCGCGAGTCTACGCCAGTTGGCAGGCCCTTGCACATTCCCGGCCCTGGCACATTTGTGGCCCTTGCACATTCGGCAACGGTCGCCAACTCTGCCGACGTGAACGCTCCACAACCAGACAATCCGCCCGCCGCACAACCGACCGATCCAGTCCACGTTGTCTTCGAAAACGATCGGCTCGTCGTTGTCAGCAAGCCGGCCGGCGAACCCACACAGCCCGCACGTCGCAGCGGAGGCGCGCTCAGCGATCGCGTGTCAGACCTGCTCGGTCGCAAAGCGAAGGTCGTCCATCGACTCGATGCGCCCGTTTCAGGCCTGGTGGTCTTCGGTCGCGACGATTCAACCACCGCGTGGCTGTCCAACTGCCTACAGGAACGCACGATCCGTCGCGGCTATCTCGCCCTGGTCCGCACCGACTGCGCGCCGGCCGAAACGACGATCGATGAATCGCTGCTCAAGGCCACGAAAAAGGACGCCAAAGTGCGCGGCGGCGGGCTCATGTACGTGCATCCCACCGGCAAGTCCGCCAAGACGTCCGTGCTCCGGCTCGCCGAAGATCGCGATGCGGGTGTGGCCCTCGTCGCCGTCAGACTTCACACCGGTCGCACCCACCAGGCGCGCGCACACCTGGCGTGGGGCGTGGGCGCCATCGTGGGGGACCGGCGCTACGGCGATATCGGCAGCCAGGCACGCGTCGGCTTGCACGCGGCGATGTTGATCGTTCCGGCCCGGGGCAAAGAGCCATCGGTGATGGTGGCCCAGGATCCGCCCGCCGACTTCTGGGAGCTGGCCGAGGGCACCGAGCTGGCCGCCACGGACTGGCGCGAACAGCTCAGCGGGCTGCTGGCTGGTTGACGGCCCTTTCGTGCACGAGGCGGTCAAACCCGAGCTGAACCCGGAAGAAGCGGTCGATCCTCAAGTGCAAGAGCTCCGAGAATTCGACCGGTAGCAGCTGCCCGGCGCTGGGCACGCGCATGGTCTCCGCGTTGCCGATCTGCTCGGCTGCTTGTTCGACGTCAGCTCGCGGCGACAGCGGATCGGCCGACCCGCTGACCAACAGGGCAGGTACGTCCAGTTCGATCTCGGGCGCGTCGCGGGTGTGGCTGTCGACCGCCTGCAGGAACGCGAGCAAGCGCGGCAATTCGATCGTCGCTCCGTCGGCGAGCAGCTCACCAAGCCGGCCCGAATCGAGCATCTCGGACACCGCGCCAACCACCCGAAGCACATCGTGAACGGTCGCCGAACGCGCACCCAGGCCGGCGACCTTCCAGATTGTGGGGGCATAGGGGGCGAGCGCGGCTGCGATCTCGGTCAGCTGCGGGCCCACCGCCGAAAGCGGCCCGATGTACGGGGCGAGAACACGGCGCAGCGGTCGCCCGTAGAGACCCGCGATGAGCACCTGCGCGGCCAATCGTTGTCCAGCTTCGGGGGCCGCAGCGAGCGCGACTCGCGTGCCAACCGACCACCCGACCACGACGAATCGGTCCAGCCCCGCCGCGTTGGCCACGTCGATCATATCCTCGGCGTGTTTTTGCACCGAGATGGATGCGTACTCGCCCCAGCGCAGGCCGCGGTACTCCCAGCTGACGATCTTGTGCAGCGGCGCGAAGTCCTCGATCAGCTCACGCCACGCGTCGATGCCGCCGAGCAGCCCGTTGCACAGCAAGATCGCCGGTCCAGGTCCGCTGCCGCAGGTATAGCCGCGCAGCTGCACCCCATCGCGTGCCACGACGCCGAGATCGGCCACGTTCGTGCTAGCCATCTAGTGGTCCGTCTCAGAAGTGTGATTGAGCTGCCGGCCGAAAGTCGGACCACCAGCTTTTATTTGCAAGGGGCCTCGCGGGGGAGGCCCCTTGGCCCGCGTTGTTTGGCAGCAGTGGGCGTCGTTTTCGTGCCTCACCCCAACCTCCGCTTCGCGGCTGTGTCTCGTCGCCGTCCACTGATCGTTTCCTTTGCAACCAGACACTAAAATACCTTCTCGCTGTCGAGCAGGATCGTGACCGGGCCATCGTTGGCGATCTCAACGAGCATATCAGCGGCGAACACGCCTTCGGCCACAGGCAAGCCGGAATCCCGCAACAACGCGGCCACTTTATCGATCAACGGGCGCGCGTATTGGGGGCGCATCGATGCGATGAAGCTCGGCCTTTTACCCTTGCGGACGTCGCCGTGCAGGGTGAACTGGCTGATCACAAGCACGCCGCCGCCGATGGTCGCGACGTCCAGGTTCATCTTGCCGGCGTCGTCTTCGAAGATGCGCAGTCCGCCGATCTTCGCGGCGATCCACGCAGCATCTTTGGCGTCATCGTCGTGGCCCGCCGACACGAGCACGCACAACCCCTGTTCGATCGCGCCGACGATCGCGCCGTCGACCGATACCGATGCTCGCTGCACACGCTGGACAACCGCCCTCATGGTCGCGTCATAGTCCAGATCGCGCTCGATCGCCACCGTTGCCGTCGCGACCCCAGGTTCGATTGGAGTTCGCGGGGCGCGAGGCTCCGCGGGTGCTGCCGCACTGCCGTTCGCTATCCCGGCCGGCCCGAGCGCGCACGTCGCCCTCCCCGACCCGGCGCTCGGTTGAGACGACGGGCACGCGGCCCGGTTCTGTCATCGCCCACCGCCGCGACGGCGGACAGCGGCCCCCGGCGGATCAGCTCATGGCCTGCGGCTGCATGGGCAGACGCAGGCCGGCGATCGTGGCGGCCGTCGCGCGGGCATCAGCACCCGAACGCGAACCCGAACGCGAACACCCACTCGCTCCTCGAGCCTCCTCAACGCCGGCTGATCGGCGCCCCTCTCGGGGTGAGGGCATCCCGCGCGGTGGCGGTGGAGTTGGCCGCGGCGCTTGGTCTGGTGCCGGCCGCCGAAGCCGAAGCGCTGCTGGCGGCGGCCGACAAGGTCGCGGCCATGCTCACGGGCCTGATTCGCAAGCACAGCGGCACCCCGTGAGGGTGTGAGTTCGGGTTCGGGTTCGGGTTCGGGTGGTCCGGACCCGGCCTATCGCTCAGTCAGCGACTTCCAATCGGGCCTGGATCTTTGGGGATCTTTGGGGCGCGGGGGTTCGCAATCGTCGCTTTTGGTCTAGCCTTTGTGGTCATGCCCTACGACCTCAACAGCGCCGCTGCCCGGCTCCGCGACAAGCACGCCAACCCGCTCGCATTTCGGCACACGATGCTCGATTTGCTGTTCGCGACGGGCTGCTCGGTCAGCGAACAAGCCGTGGCCCTCGAGGGTGGAGACGCCATGTGCGTCCGCGCCTCTGGACCGTCCGCGCCGTCGCTGCAGTCACCGCTTGTTGTTGTCGTCGTCGATCTCGATCCCCCCCACCTCGGTCATGTGGCCCGGGAAATCAGCCGCCAAGCGCGCTGGCCCGCGCATCTCGCCTCTCTCGGCGGTCCATCGGTCGCCGTCACCTGGGCAACGGCCCTGCACGCGCTGGTCAGCGCCCCCGGACAGCGGCCGTGGGTCGCGTTGTATTTTCGCGGCCCAGCGCACGGTCTCGGCGCCTACGTTCGCGCAACGCTCGCCGGGCTGCCTGAAGCGGCCGAAGTGGTCCAAGCCGTGCCGTCCGTACTCGAAGTCGATGACAGCGGCTCCGGTCCATTCGACCTCGCGCGCCTGGATCTCGTGCGGTCGCGCAACGTCTGGCGTTTCCCGGCGTGCGACCACACGTACTCCCTCTCCGTCGCCGGCCGCTGGCACGACAGCCTGACGACCTTGCGCGAGCTGCTCGACACCCTCGAAACCGGCAACTCGTGGACGCTGCACGATGTCCACCTGTACCAAGCTCAGGGCGCGCACCTCGCGGCCGTGCTGCGAACTTCCGCGGCTGTCGCCTTCGAGCACGATGACGTCACCCTGGTGCAACTCGAGGGGGAACAACGCCTCATGTTCCCGATCAATGACGCGCTCGCGGGCTTGCAGGTGCTGACTGAAACCGTGCCAGCTGCCTGGCGTCAGGAGCTCAAGCGCCCGCTGCACATGCACGTGTTGCCCGACGGGCTGCGGCTCTATTTCCGGGTGCCGACCGGCGCGAAAGTGGTCGATCTCCCCGACCGCGCGGCAACCCTGCATTGCGCATGGCAGATCGAACCGCTCGCCGTTGTCCCCACCCTCGCGGTCTTGCCGCTGGCGATCGGGAACACCGAACGCGTCGGCCCCGTGCCGCCTGGCGTGATGGTGCAGGGTGCCGTCGTCTGGCAGACCCCCGCCTTGCAAGACGATGAAGATATCGTCGGCCTGCTGCGCGCCATCGCTCACAACGTCGCCCCCATCTGAGCGTCCGCGTCCGGCGACCCAGCTGCGACGCGTCCTCCAGCACCGGTCACTGCCGTGAAGACCGTCACGATCAAGCTGCCGGTTTCGCCTGATTCGCCCCCCGAGGCGACCGATCCAGCGTTGCTCCAGGCCGCCGCGCTCGAAGCCGGTCTCACATCCGAGGACGTCACGGCCGTTGTGATCCGCCGCCGATCGCTTGACGCCCGCGCCCGCCGCCGTCCCATGTGGGTCATCCGTGCTGACGTGTTCGACACGCTCGACGGTCCGCCCGATCTCTCGCTGCCCCCAGTCATCCGGCCGCGCCATCTCGCACGCCCTCATCCGCAGCTTCGTCCGGTCATTGTCGGCATGGGACCCGCGGGCCTGTTCGCCGCGCTCCGGTTCGCCGATTTCGGCATCAAGTGCACGATCCTCGACCGCGGCGCCGCGGTGCAAGAGCGCAACCTCCACGTGCGCGACCTGCGCGTATCCGGCGTGCTTGATCCCGAGTCCAACCTCTGCTTTGGCGAAGGCGGCGCCGGCACCTACTCGGACGGCAAGCTGTACACCCGCGGCAAGAGCCCCCGGGTGCGCGAAGTCTATGAACGCCTCGTGGCGCTCGGACTGGCACGACGCATCCTCGTCGACGGCCATCCGCACGTCGGCACCAATCGCCTGATCCCGATGATGAAAGTGCTGCGCAACGCCCTTCTCGAAGCGGGTCACGAGCTCCTCTTCGACGCGTGCATGACCGACCTCGTCATCCGCGATGCAGGCCCCGATCCCGCCGTCGATCGGGCCACCGTAGCGGGTGTCGTTGTCGCCGACGGACGCGAAATCATCGGCACGCCTGTTCTGCTCGCGACGGGTCATTCGGCCCGCGACACCTACCGGATGATGGCCGGCCATGGCGTGCAGATGCAGCGCAAGCCGTTCGCGATCGGCGCCCGCGTCGAACATCCCCAGGCGCTCATCGACGACGTGCAGCTCGGTCCACTTGCCGGCTGGGCATCGGTCGGCGCCGCCGAGTATTTCGTGCGCCAACAGGTCGATTCCGCTGTCGGCAAGCGCGGCGTCTACAGCTTCTGCATGTGCCCGGGCGGATTCGTTCTGCCGTCACCGACCGTGCTGGACCACCTCAACGTCAACGGGATGAGCAACAGCAACCGCGGCGGCCGTTTCGCGAACGCCGCGCTTGTCATGCAGGTGATGCCGGGCGACATGTACCTCGACGCGCCTGGTGACCTCGACGACGACCCCGATTTCGGCGCGCACGTGGCCGATGGAGCCCTCGCAGGCATCGCGCTGCAGGGCATCTTGGAACGCCGGGCCTATCAACTCGGTGGCGGCGGCTATCGGGCCCCTGCGCAGCGCCTCGTCGATTTTGTGGCCGATCGCGGCGCGGGAGAGCTCCCCGAGCGCACGTCCTATCGCCCCGGGGTGCAAGCCGCAGACCTGCGCGGCCTGTTCCCAACGCGTTTCGGGCTCGGTTTGCAGGACGCAGCGCGCCGGATCGATAGCCGTCAACTGCGCGGCTACCTGTCGGACGAAGCCCAGATCATCGGCGCCGAGACCACGACCTCGAGCCCGGTGCGTGTCCTGCGCGGCGACGATCGGCAGAGCACCAGCCACGCGGGCCTGTATCCGTGCGCGGAGGGCGCCGGCTACGCGGGTGGTATCGTTTCCAGCGCGATCGACGGGATGTTATCGGCCGAAGCGATCATGGCCGCCGCTGGTATCGAAGTCGCCGAGGAGCCCGCCGTTGCGAAGCAAGCCTGACCCCGCGGTTGTCGCGCAGCGATTGCGGCAGCTGCACGATGAAACCGATCGCCGATTCGCAGCCACGACCGGCGTGATCACGACCCAAACCGGTGTGTCGATCGGCTGTGGGTCAGGCTGCTTTTCGTGCTGTGTCGACGGTTTGACCGTGTGGCGGCCCGAGGCTGATCGCATCGCGGCGTGGGTGCGAAAAAACGGCCTGGCGATCGCCATCCATCCAGCTGGAGCTTGTCCGTTCATCTTCGATGGGCGTTGCCAGGTCTATCCGGCTCGCCCTTATGTCTGCCGATCCCAGGGTGCAGTCCTGCGTTTTCTGACCGAAGACGGCTGGCACCGAGACACCTGCCCGGAGCATCTCGCCGACGTGGACATCGAGGCTTTGCCCGATTCCGCCACGTTTGAGATCGGCCCTGCCGAAAGCGACTTGGTGACGATCGCCACGATCGACTTGGAGGCGCGCGGCGAAAAGGGGCTGCCCGATCGGGTCGATTTGCGCGAGCTGGCCGCGGAGCTTGCCCCGCTGACTGACCGCTATTCCGCGGCGAGCATGTCGGGTGCGTTGGACCGCACGAAGGCGAAGTAGGTTTCCGCGTCGAGTTCAGCTTGCACCCGTCCGGCGTCGACCTCGTCCTTGAGCCAGCGCTGAATTCGCCCGAGCCAGGGGCCTCCGCGTCGGCCTGTCTTCTGCATGACGAGGTTGCCAAAGCCCTTCGGTAGCGGTTCGACCTTGGCGTCGAGCTCTTTGACGCGGGCGATCCGATCGTTGAGCTGGGCGGCGAGGGTTTGGACCTCGCGGATGCGTTCGGGGCGCTTGGTCGTGAAGTCCGACTGCGAAAACGCGATCACGTCATCGAGGTAGTCGCCCATGTCGCGGATCAGCCGGCGCACAGCGGAGTCGGTCCAGTTTTCCGCGTACACGTTGGCGCGGGCGTGGTTGCCGATCACGTAGACGATGCGATCGCCGAGCTCGGGCTCGAGCTCAAATCGTGCTGCGACACCGCGCATCAGCGAGGCGCCGAGCTCTTCGTGGCGGAAAAAATGCACCCGACGGTTGCTGTTGACCGTTCGTGTCCAGACCTTTCCGACGTCGTGCATGAGCGCTGTCCAGCGCACGACCAGCTGCGCGGGGCATTTATCGACGACCTGCAGCGTGTGGTCCCAGATGTCCTTGTGGTGCACCGGGCAGCTCTTGTGAAAGCCGACCATCGCGCTGACTTCGGGCAGCAGCTGTGGCAGCACCTTGACGCTGAGCAGAAAGCGCAGGCCGAGGCTGGGTTTGGTGGTGACCAGGAGGTTGTTGAAGTGGTGGCGCCAGAGGCTCCGATCGACGGTGTGAATGCGGTCGAACTTGCCGTTGGCGGCTTTGCGCAGCTCGTGTCCCGCGCGCAGTCCGGTCTCGGCCGTGATGACCGCGATCGCCAGGAGGCGGCTCGGATCATCGTTGAGACAGGCGCGTGCGTCGCCGACGATCTGCAGGCGATCGTCGACGATCGTGAGCCATGGGGGCAACACACGATCGGTCTTTTCGGCGGTTGCGGTGATGACGTGTGGCGCGGTCAACGGCGGCTCTTTTGGGCGGGTTGTGGGTCGGTGGGACGAGAAATGTCGCGTGATCGGGGCGCTCGGCGAACCGGCAGATCGCGACCATGCGACCGATCTGAGCCGGAAATGCGATGTAGCCAGCGGCGCTTCGTCCGTCAAGCGCCAATGCGCGACAAGGCGTCGTGAAATTTTCGACGTTCGCACACCGAAGTTGTCCAAGGCGGTGCAGGTCCCTGTTTTGGTTGACACCCCCCAACACCGTTGGTAGGTATGAGGACAGGGATCTGCGAATCCACAGCCCTGATCTCCCCACGGATTCGGATCACATCGGTTGGATTTATCTGACCGAATCGGTGGCGGCTTTGTCCCCTACGTTTTAAGCCGTCGACTTGCTGGACTGACTGAGACCAGAGCGATAAGACGCTCGCGCCTGGGGAAGCAATGACCAAGAAGAAGAGCCTTCCATCGGTCAAGAAGAACATTGCGGACTTTCTTTCCGATGAAGATGTTTCGATCAGCGCCAAGCAGGAAGCGCGGGTCTCGACCTTCATGATGCTGTCGGAGGGTGATTCTGTCGCCGCCGACGACGCAGCCTTGGGTGCAGAGCACTGCAGCCACGGTTCGCACGGCAGCCACGGCTCGCACGGCAGCCACGGTTCGCACGG
>CAZLMW010000014.1:3397-20326 GCA_964560875.1 uncultured Enterobacteriaceae bacterium | reverse complement strand
GCAGCCACGGTTCGCACGGCAGCCACGGCTCGCACGGCAGCCACGGTTCGCACGGCAGCCACGGCTCGCACGGCAGCCACGGCTCCTGGTAGCCGCTTGATCGTCACTTGAACGCCCGCGTCGGCCTGCCCGGCGCGCCCTGCAACACCCCGGTTCGTCCGGGGATTTGGGGTTTTTGGCTCTGAAGACCGGCCTCGCTGGCGCAGGTGCCGCGTTTTCAGCCGGGTCGAATCATCTCCCAGTGCCGCGGTTGCGCGTGTCGACGCAGCTTGTTGAGCGCACGTTCGTGGCGTCGTCGCGTCGCCGCGTAGCTCCATCCGGTTCGTTTGGCGACCGCGCTAAGCGACTGTCCTTCGCTGTAGATCGCGTCCAGTACCAGCTGTTCTTGTGTGTTCGGCGGGTTCTTGGCCGCCGCCATCACCTCGTCGAGCGCCATGCGTGCGCGGATGCGGTTGGTGTCCACCTTCGCCACCGGATCAGCCCCCGTAGCGGGTCGAATCTGTCGGCTGCGTGCGGTCGGGCCTCGCCACCGGGCATGGCGGGCTTCCCGGCGTAGGGCATCGAGGACCCGGCCGCGCATTCGGGCGTATGCGTAGGTGGTCAGCCGTCCGTCGCCGATCGGTCGGTAGCGGCTCGCGGCCTCGACCAGGCCGGTCATGGCTTCAGCGATCATGTCCTGGCGCACATCCGGGTCCCGCGTTGTTTCGCAGGCGATTGCGATCGCGATCGCTCTTCCCCGTTCGAGTTCGCTGGCCGGAATCGCAGGCTGTCGCGGCGGGTTGGACACCGAGACCGCGGCTTGAACGGGGCCATCGGAGGCAGGACTGGGTGAGGTTGGGTTGGGTGCAAATGTGGGCATCGATGGGCTCCGGCGGGCGTGAACTGGGTTGGACGATCAACATGCGGCGAGCGTCTTGTCGCCAGGCGTCTTGTCGCTGGCGTCTTCTCGTAGGGCTGATTGCAAACCGCGGGCCAAACCGCTTCAGCGGCGATCAGGCGTTGAAAAACAGCAACTTGGGTGGTAGTCAGCGCGCGGATCGCGGCGCCACGGGGTCTGGGCGCCCCAAGTCTGGGTGGGGACTGCAGATCCCGGCACCGGCCGCGGATACGACGGCGCTGGCCACGCTTCTGCGAGACGACCGCTTCGTCATGCGATCTCGGGTGGCGAATTCGTTGACGGCCGGCCGACCTGCCTTATCGTCGATCCACCACATCCCGCCAGCCCACGGAACAACGCCATGAACCGCACGATCGCACTCCTGCTCGCCACCAGCCTGCTCTTTGCCTGCAGCGACGAGCCGGATGAAAGCGCTGCGGTCCCGACACCCCAGGCCGCCGCGGAAGAGGCGCCCAACGAGGTGCCGAAGGTCGTCGAGATCAAGGGGCCGGCGATCGGTGAGATCGCCAAGAAGGTCGGCGCCGCGCTGCCTGCGATCGCCAAGACCAGCGGTGACCATTTCAGCAAACAGCTCAAGGGTGCGGGCAACGACAAGAAGGTGCTCAAGGGCCTGTACGGTGAAGCTACCATGCGCTTTTACGCGCTCGACGGGAACTTGACCGATGATGGCACCGAGGTCATGGAGCTGCTGCAGAGCCTTGATCGCCACGGCGTGGACCGGCGCGGGTACCGGCTGTCACAGATCGACAAGGCGACCGAGGACGTGATCGGCGCTTTCAAGGCCGAGCGAGCCGCGATTCTCAAGGCTGCTGGCGACAACGCTGGGGCGGCCAAGGTCGCTGCCGAGATCTGCGCGTGGATCCGGTCGGATGATGGCGGTGAAATTCGCCTGGTGCGCGCGGGCGGCGACAAGCTCGACGGCAAGACGCGCAAGCAGCTCGGCGAAAACCTGCAGGGACTCATCGACGCAGCGGCCAAGACACGCGAGGTGATGTGGACCGCCGACATCGAGATCGCGCGCGCCGTGATTCGCTACGTCGTCGACTTCAAGTTCGCCGTGGTCGCCCACCCCTACGACGCCATGACGCCGTCGCAGGTGCGTGGTCTCGCCGCCAAGGAGCACAAGAAGATCACCGAGATCCTCGCCAAGAGCCGCGACAAGACGGCTGCGACCCTCCGCGCGTTGTGGCCCACCCATCCGCAGTACGCCAAGCTGCTCGGCGCGGTCGATCGCTACAAGAGCCTGGTCGTAAAGGGCGGTTGGGAGAAGCTGCCGAAGCTGCCGCGCAAGAAGATCGACAAGGGCTTTCGGGGGCCGTGGGTCGAAAAGCTCCGCAAGCGTCTCATCGCCGAGGGCTACAAAGCCGCTCCTGCCGGCGACACCTACGACAAAGAACTGCGCAGCGTGGTCGAGCAATTCCAGGCCCGTCACCAGCTCAAGGAAGACGGCGTCATCGGCAAGACCGGGCTCAAAGAGCTCAATGTCACGGCGGAAAAGCGCCTGCGCGAGATCGGTTTGGCCCTGCAGCGTTGGCGCGAGGCCCAGGGTCGCGATCCCGCTGAGTATTTCGTGTGGGTCAACATCTCGGGCCAGCGGATGCAGGTCTACGACAAGGGCAAGGTCTTGCGCACCCACCGCGTAATCGTCGGCAAGAACAACGACGACATCGACTTCTCGGCCAAGCTCAAGGGCAAGCTCAACCGGACCAAGATGTTCTCGGCGAAGATGACCAAGGTCACGCTCGCGCCCCGCTGGTACCCGACGCCGCGCGTTGTCGACATCGAGCTCGGCCCGGCGCTCGCGAGGGATCCCGACTACTACGAGAAGGAAGGCTACGTCTCCGAGATGCAGGAAGACGGCAGCGAGAAGGTCTACCAGAAGTCGGGGCCCACCAACCTGCTCGGCCGTGTGAAGTTCCAGTTCCCCAACAAGCACGCGATCTACATGCACGACACGCCCGGTCGCCGCCTCTTCAAGCGGGCTCGCCGCGCCTACAGCCACGGCTGCATTCGTCTGCACAAGCCGATGAGTCTCGCCTACTTCCTGCTCGGTCGCGACCACCGCAAGTGGAACAAGAAGCGCATCAACAAGATCGTCGACGAGCGCGAAGAGAAGATCGTTTTCCTCAAGCGCAAGATCCCGGTTCACATCGACTACGTTTCGGTGTCGGTCGACGACGGCAAAATCAACTTCTGGAGCGATATCTACGGCTATGATGTCGCGTTCTTCACCGGTCAGCTGCCGGTCGAAGACACCGAAGAGTACGAGCCCAAGACCTTCAAGGGGATCCGTTGACGTCCAGCGATGTCGGTCAAAAGCCCGACGCTGGCGGCCTCGAAAGGGCCGAAGAACGTGTGCATGAAGGCCCTCGAGCAGGCCCCGGCAAGGCCCGTTTCGCGATTCGCATTCTGGCAACCGGTGAGGTAGTGTTCGGCGATCTGCCAGAGGGCCTCGCGGAAGTTGCTCGTGTCGTGGCAGGTGAAGACGTCACCAACGACCACCTTCCGAGCGAAAACGTCCCCAACGAAAACGTCCCCAACGAAAACGCGCCGATCGCCCAAACCGACGACCCGGCCCAATCGTAGCGAGTTGTTTGCCTTCCGATGATGCGGCTTTGCCCCAAAGACGGCATCAAGACCGAACACGAGCGATGCCCTGAATGCGGCACCGCGACGCTGGTCCTCGCTCAAAATCCGGACAGCCGCCTCAAAGAAGGCACCGAGATCAACGGCCGCTATTGCATCGACAAGATGATCGGCCAGGGCGGTTTCGGCGCTGTCTACAAGGCCACGCACCTGGCGACCGACCAGGAGATGGCGATCAAGGTGCTCGGCGTGTCGTTGGACAGCGACGAGTCGGACCTTATCCAGCGGTTTTTTGCCGAGGCGCAGATCACCGCCGGGCTCAAGCATCCCAATACAATTCGCGTTTTCGACTTTGGGCAGACCGAGGGCGGGGCGCTCTACATCGCGATGGAGCTGCTCAGCGGCAAGGACCTCAACCAGCTGCTGAAGGAGCGCAAGGAGCTCGGTGAAGCGCTGAGCGAAGAGGACACGGTTCGCATCACGTCGCAGACGTTGCGCAGCCTCGCCGAAGCGCATATGGCCGGGCTGGTTCACCGCGATCTCAAGCCGCACAACATCTTCCTCAACGAGGTCCCGGGCGACGATCCGGTCGTCAAGGTTTTGGACTTCGGCATCGCCAAGCGGCTCGGCAGCAACCTGACAGGGACCGGACAGGCGTTTGGCACGCCGTCCTACATGAGCCCGGAGCAGGCGCAGAACCGTCCGATCGATGCGCGCAGCGACATCTACTCGCTCGGCGTCGTGATGTACCAGTGCCTCGCGTTGCGGCCGCCGTTCGAGGGCGATAACCCGCTTGCTGTGTTGCTGTCGCACGTGACCGACTCGCCGCCGCCGCTCTCTGAAACGGCCAAGACGCCGGTTAGCGCCGAGCTGCAGGCGATCGTTGAGAAGGCGCTGGCGAAAGATCCGTTTGACCGGTTTGAGAGCGCCATCGAGATGCGCAAGGTGCTCGCGTCGCTCGGCCGCAGCGTGACCAACGAGACGATGCTGTCGCTGAACCAGCCGTCGAGCGTGTCTTCGTCGTCGATGCCTGCCGCTCCACAAGCGCCGACCGCGACCAAGTCCGAGCGCTTCCGCAACACCGACCACGGCAAGCAGCTCAACGTCGATAACATCGACAGCGAAGACGCCACGCAGGCCTACAACATCGCGTCGGTCAAGGTCGTTACCGACAACTCCGGCGCTTTTGGTCCGACCGAGATCGCGCCGGCCGAAAACGCGGCCACCGACGACGTCTCGGCGGATGCGGCAGCGGCAACCAACGCGGCGGCGCAAGGTGGCAGCGGCTACACCGAAGCGTTCATGCTTCGCGGCGACGGCATCATCGACAAGGCCAACGAGGCGACCGACACCGTTCAGGAAGATGCGTACGAGCTGCCGAAGAAGAGCAACAAGGGCGTGTTTGCGCTCGTTGGGATCGGGATCGTTGCGGCGCTTGCGGCCGTTGGCATCGCGATGAGCGGTGGCGGTGGCGAAGAGCCTGCGAAGGCCAGCCCAGCGGCGGTCGCAGCGGCTGAAGAATCGCCAGCCGAGAAGCAGCCCGCGCAAGAGGCGGCCAAGGCGCCGGACGAGGGCGAGGCAAAGACCGAGCAAGCGGCCGCCGCGGACGCGGGTGGGACCGAGGGTGCAGACGCGGGCAAAGAGGCTCCGCCTGCGCCGGACACCAACATCGTCGAGGTCGAGCTGAAGACCGAGCCCGCTGGCGCTTCTGTTGAAATCAATGGCACCGTGATCGGCAAGACGCCGCTCAAGCTCAAGGTCGAAGAGAACAAGCCCATGACCGGCTTCCTCGCGCTCCCCGGCTACCACAAGCGCGACTTCTTCGTGATGCACACGGATGCACCGGGTAAGTCGGTTACGCTCAACAAGAAGGTGGCCGCGACGAAGCGTCCCAGGCGGCGCCCCGTGGCCAAGCCGTCGCCGCGTCCCAAGCCCAAGCCGGTGGCTGAGAAGAAGCCGGACAGACCCAAAGTCCGCAGCGCCCTCGAAGAGCGTTTGTAGCCCCGCAAGATCGGGTTGAAGGTGCGGACGATGGTGCCGGACGTGCTCGCGTCTTTGTCGATCGTCGTGCCGGCGTACAACGAGGCGGAGCGCCTCCCTGCGTCCGTGCAGCGGATAATCGCGTGGGCCGATGACGTCGGGGCGAACATCGAAATCGTCGTCGTGGACGACGGCAGCTCGGATCAGACCGTCGCGATCGCGCAGCAGATGGCCGTCGATGAGCCGCGTATTCGGGTCGAATCGCTGGGCCGCAATCGCGGCAAAGGTGCGGCGGTGAGGCGCGGCGTGAGCGTGGCGCGCAAGGACTACATCCTGTTTTCGGACGCGGACCTGTCCACGCCCATCGATGAGGTCCGCAAACTGGCGGACGCGATCGCGGACGGCGCAGACGTGGCTATCGGGTCGCGCGACGTGGCGGACAGCCGTATCGAAAGGCACCAGCCGTGGTATCGCGAGGCGATGGGGCGGACGTTCAATCGGATTGTGCGCGCGCTCGCTGTCGGCGGCATTTCAGACACGCAATGCGGTTTCAAGCTGTTCGCCGCAGAGCCAGCCAGGCGCTGCTTTTCGCGCACCACGATCGAAGGGTTTGCCTTTGATGTCGAGGTGTTGTTCATCGCGCGCAAGCTCGGCTATCGGATCTCCGAGGTGGGCGTGATCTGGGTCAATGACGAGCGCACGACGGTCGATGCGTTTCGGGACTCGACGCGGATGTTTCTCGACGTCGCGCGCATCCGCTACCGGCAACGCGGCAACTACTGACCGCAGCCAACGACTTTCCGTTGAACCCTCCACGGGATCACGGTGTCTTCTTCGGCCACAAGCGATACAGGCAGCCGCTGCCGTTGGTGGTGCAGTCCAGGGGGCGCTTGTCGCCGCGCCATGTGCGTTGGATCGGGTCGCGGGCGGGTTCGTGGATGAGCACCATCCGTGACGCGTAGGCGCGGTCGTACGAGACCTTTTTCGGCGCGAGATCGAGCTTGGCGAGCAGCTGGGCGAGCGTATTGCCGCCGCGATGGGCCGGCAGGACCACGGTCGCTTCGGGGTGGGCGCGCAACAGGGCTGTGTCGGCGGTCGTGATCAGCGCGGGGCGGTCAGCGGTCGGGTCGGTGACGAGGTGACCTACGCGCGTGACGAGGTTGCGCGGGTCTTCGAGACGCGGGCCGTGGTCATCGACGACCGTGACGACGAGAAAGGCGATCAGAAGCGCGATCGAGGCGAGCACACCGTTGCGGCTGATGGCTTCGAGCCGTTGCATCCACGCGCGCAATTCGATGACCGCTAGCAGGCTGAGCATCGGCGCGATGATGTGCACGATGGCGATCGGGGCGGGTGCGGGGCGGGTGGCGATCATGGCCACGATGAGCCACGCGATGATCGCGGCGGCGAGGACTGAACCGCCTTTGCGGCGGTCGGGACCGAGGAGTCGGCCTGCGCTGACGGTTGCGACGGCGAGCACCGGCAACGGGACGGCGGCCAGGACCGTGACCATTCCTCCGAGCAGGGGGAGATCGCCGAGGCCGCCGGCGAGCGGGGTGGCGGCCGGTTTGCGCAGCCCGTTGATGACCGTTTCCCACAGCAGCTGCAGGCGTTCGCCGGCGAAGAGCACGGCGACGAGCGCGAGGCTGATGAGGACCGCGGCCAACCAACCCCACCAGATCGGGCGAACGGGGATGTCCTGGCGTTCGGGGTTGCCGGCTGGACGCGGCCAGACGGCGAGCACGACGATGAGCAACGGCCACGCGACGAGACCGACGGCGTGGGTGGCGATGATCACGAACAGCGCGCCACCACCGACAAGGCCGGCGACGCGCGGCAACCGTTCGAGCTGCTGCGCCGACACGCAAATGGCGAGCGTGGCGACACCGAGCACGGATTCGGCGGAGAAAACGGCCAGCGCGTCGCGGTGACCGACCCAGACCATGGCCAGGATCGGGGCGAAGCAGAGCCAGCGGCCGCGCAGACCAGCGCCGTACGACGCGAGCACGAGCAGGCCGCCGCCGACGATACCGAGGGCGAACTGATACCAGCCGATGACAAGCAGCAGATCGCCCTTGAAGACGGTCCGGGCGACGCCGCGGATCGCGCGTCCGGGGCCGCCGTGCGCCGGCAATGCCGTATGGGTGAGCGCCGCGAGTGTGTCGTTGGCCGACGCCGAGAAGGCGAAGGCGTCCTGCAGCATCCACGCGACCCAGATGACGAACGCGGCGGGCACCAGCGGATTGCTCCACTGCAGCCACGGATGGCGATCGAGGCGCTTGAGCAGGTCAGCGACCACGGCGGCCCCGTTGCTCGGCTTCATCCTCGCTCTCGGGCGGCTTATCGGCGTGCACGTCCAGTGTCAGACAGGCCAATCGCCAGCGGTGGCTGCTGGCCTGCACGATCACCTCGACGGAGCCCTTGTCGTCTCCGCGGGGCAGCTTCTTGTGCACGGTCGCCGGGGCCCGATCGGTCTTGACGGACGCGGAGCCGAGATGTTGGCCACGCACCTGGATGTCGGCTTGGACTTTGGCGCCCGAACCCGCCCCATCGAGCAAGGCGAGGGTTGCGCTGACAGCTTCACCCAGCGGCACAGCTTCCCATCGGATGACGAGCCGGCGGCCGTCGGTCGGTGGATGAACCCACATGCATCGGGTCGGCTTGCCGTTGCTGCGGCCGGCGTACGGTCCCACATAGTGCCAGCGATCGTCGCTGCAGCGGAACGCCTCGGCGTCCTTGTTCCAGGTGCATTCGGTCGCGTCGTCGCCGGCTTGCACGTGGACCTGGGCGTCGGCGAGGCGAAGCGCTGTTGCCGGCTGGAGGTCGGTGCCTTCGAGGTCGGTCGCCGCGGCGGCAGCGACGCCGTAAATCGCCCACAGCAGCACGGTGGCCCAGGTGGCGGAGAGCAGGCGTCGGTCGCGGTCATGCACGGCCCGGTCTCATACCCGACCGATTCGGGTGTCGCAATCTTGGGCTCGGGTTGGCGTCTCCGCGATGGGGTCTTAAGCGCGTAGACCGATCGATTTGCAGCACCCCCGCGAACGCGTGAATGTCGTTGACAATCGCGTAGATGAACCCCTACTCTCCGCGCGCCTTGACGGCCTTGGCGCGTCGAGCCCGCTTTCCGGGCCCGCCTCAAGCGACCGTCCCCGCGCTCGCGCACACAGCATGAGCGCTTCACCCGATGGTCGAGCCGCAACGACTCGACCAAGCGACGTTCCGCCTTGGCGTAACCACGCAATCAAGAAGGGCGCCGGATACCACCCCGCGATAGTTCGATGACCGGTCGGTGCCGCCGTGACGGCACTGCGCTCATCGAACCCTGCAGAGCCGCCCGATCCAGGCAATCGGAATCCGCGGCAAAGACGAAGGAAGAGACCAAGATGAGCCGCTCGCCAGCCGCGCAGCAGGTCATGACGATGCCGATACGAGCGCAGGATATTGCGCCGCCGTCGTCAACCTGTGCGCCGCGACCAGCGCCCATCGAACGTTTTTCCCGTCGGGGAAAGGTGCCAGCGCGCCCTGCTGGAGACATCCATGCAGAGGATGCTAATCAGCGTCGACCGCGACGAATCGCGCGCGGCGCTTGTCAAGAATGGTCGGTTGACCCACCTGGAGATCGAGCCGATCAACATCGACTCGGTAAAGGGCAACATCTATCGCGGCGTTGTCGCACGCGTTGAACCTTCGCTGCAGTCGGCTTTCGTCGACTTCGGCCGCGACAAACAGGGCTTCCTGCCCGTTGGCGAAATCCACAAGCGGCTGCGCAAAGAGAGCCACGACAAGCGCACCCCGATCCAGGACATTCTGCGCGCGGGCCAACAGATCCTCGTGCAGGTCGTTCGCGACGAGATCGGCAACAAGGGCGCGACGCTTTCGACGTACGTCTCGCTGCCCGGCCGCTACCTCGTGCTGATGCCGCAGTCGGACAAATCCGGTGTCAGCCGCAAGCTCAGCGATTCGGCGCGGGCGCGTGTCAAAGAGTTGACCGAGGCGATGAACGTGCCCGAGGGCATCGGGCTTATCGTGCGCACAAGCGGCGAAACGGCGACCAAGCTGGCGTTGACGCGTGACCTCGTCTACCTCAACCGCCTCTGGAAACATATCGAGAAGGAGTTCGCGGCCGGCAAGGGCGCGTGCCCCATGTACATCGAGCGATCGATGCCGATCCGTTTTGTGCGCGACTACTTCAACAAGGACGTGGACGAGATCGTTATCGACGACGAGTCGACCGTCAACGAGATCGGCGCGTACCTGAAGCTGCTCATGCCGCGGACCTTGCGGGCTGTCGAGCGCTATTCCGGCGCGATGCCCCTGTTTGCGCGCTACGGCATCCTGGGACAGGTCGAGGCCGTTTTCTCAAGGCAGGTTCCGCTCGATGGCGGCGGCTCAATCGTGATCGACCAGACCGAGGCGCTCGTCGCGATCGACGTCAACTCCGGCCGCGTCAAGGGCAAGGACATCGAGGAGACCGCTCGTCGGACGAACATCGAGGCGGCGCGCGAAGTGGCTCGGCAGCTGGTTCTGCGCGATCTCGGCGGGCTCGTGGTCGTTGACTTCATCGACATGCGCGAGCGCAAATACGTCAAAGAGGTCGAGTCGACGCTGAAGTCCGAGATGAAGAAGGACAAGGCGCGCCACAAGATCGGTCGCATCAGCGAGTTCGGCCTGATGGAGCTGTCCCGCCAGCGGCTGAAGTCCGCTGTCCATCGCAGCGCATTCGAAAGCTGCCGTTATTGCTCAGGAACCGGTCAGTACCGCACGATCCCGAGCCTGACGAGCAGCATCATTCGTCGCATCTACGAGATGATCACACAGCGCCCGGTGCGCCACGTCATCGCGATGCTGCCCCCCGAGGCCGCCAACTTCCTGCTCAACAACCGCCGCAGCGAGCTTGTGGCGGTTGAGACGGAATACGGCATCGGCATCGAGATTGTTCCCGTTGAGGGCATGACGGCCGCGCAGGTGACGCTTGAGCATTTCGAGGAAGTTCCGCGACGAGGTGGCATGGAAGTGCTGCACGAGAATCGATTGCGACGCGTTACCCAGCACCTCGACCTGGTGCGCAACCGTGTGCTCAAGCGCGAAGATCAGGATATCGAGCGCAAGATCAAGAAGAGCAAGGCCGCCGCGATGGTCGATTGGGGCGCGGTCTACAAGGACGTCGAGGAGCAGACGGCCGCGGTTGAGGACACGCCCATCCAGCCCAAGAAAAAGCGCCGCAGCCGCGGTGGCAAAGGCAAGCAGGGCGGCGATCGCAAGCAAAGTGGTCAAACCGAGGAAGTCGAGCAGGCCGCTCAGCCCGCGCCCGCGCCCACACCGGCGCCAGCACCCGAGTCCTACCCACCGCTGCCGCAAAAGAGCGGATTCAGCGGTTGGTTGAAGAGCATCTTCGGGCTGGGAACGGCCGCCCCCGAGCCGACGCGGGTCGCCGAACCGACCGTATCAGCCCCCGCGCAGCTGCCCGCCCCCGAAGAAGAGGTCGCTGCCGCCCCCGAAGAAGAGGTTGCTGCCGAGGCCGCTACCGAAGAGGAAGAGCCGCGTCGTCGTCGCCGCCGCCGTCGTCGTGGCCGCAATAGAGACGGTGAACGAGATCGTGATGGTGAACGTCGCGACGGCGAGCGCGAAGCCCGCGGAGATGGGCGTCGTGGTGGTCGCAAGAAGGCCGAAAAGAGCGCCGATGGGGCCGACAACGAACGAAAAGAAGCCGATAGCGCCCAGGAAGATGGCGGTGAAGGTGAAGGCCGTCGCCGTCGTCGTCGCCGTCGTCGCCGCCGTGGAGGTCGTGATCGCGACGAGCAGGGCAACGAGCAGGGGCAGCAAGGACAAGAGTCCGCCGAGGCCGCTGGGGACAAGCCGGCTGGAGACGAAGCTGCGCGCGATGAGCAGGCCGCCAAGAAAGCTGCCGGTTCCGATGCGACCCGTGCCGATTCGACCCGTGCCGATGCGACCCGTGCCGATGCGACCCGTGCCGATGCGACCAGTAAAAATGCCAAGGCGTCGCGGAAACCTGCTCGGAAGAAAGCCGGCGATGCCGGGACACCGCCGCCGATGCCCGGAGCAACGGGCGATGTCGGATCGCCGCCGCCGATGCCTGCGCCAGCTCCAGAGCCGGTGATGGCCGATGTGACATCGCTTGCGCGCGCCGAGATCGAGCGACTCAAAGCCGCTGCGGGTGGCGCCGCCGCCGCTGTCCAGGCTGAAGACGACGATGTTGCTGCTCCTCAAGCCGCTCCTGCTGAAGCCGCGGCATCGGACGCGACTGGTTCCGAAGCTGAGCCCGTTGCCGAGGAAGACGCCGACAACGTCGAAGAGGCCGCTGCCAGCGATGAAGGCGAGGTTGCGGCTCAAGCCGAATCTACTGACGGTGCCGACGACGCGGTCGAGGCCGCTGAAGAAGAGCCGGCCGACGATTCGGAAGCGGTCGCTGCCGCTGCCGAAGTTCCCGAAGGTGCCGAAGCTGAAGCTGCCGAGGCGTCCGACGACGATAGCAACGGCGCGGAAGCTGCTGCTGCGGCCGAAGAAGAGACCGTCGCGCCGCCGCTGCCGCGTTCCAACCCGTATGTCATTGACCTGCGGGGCAACTCCGGGTCCTGAACAGCGCGATGACCGCCGCCAAGCCGACCGCCGCCCAACCGGCCGATGACAACGCGCCTGTTTCGCAGGTGTTGATCGTCGATGACGACGCCGCGAACTTGCGCAGCCTCGTCAAGATCCTCGAGCGCGAGGGGCTGCCGGTGATCGCTGTCGGTCGCGGTCGGGAGGCCATCGCCGTCCTGCGAAAAGAGCACATCTCGGTGCTGCTGACCGACCTGATGATGCCCGAGGTCGACGGCATCGAGCTGCTGCGGGTGTGTCGCCAGGTCAGCCCGCACACCGCCGTCATCGTCATGACAGCGTACGGCACGGTCGAAACAGCCGTCGCTGCGATGAAAGACGGCGCGTACGACTTCATCACCAAGCCGCTGCGGCGCGCCGACGTGGTGCGGGCGGTCAATCGCGGCCACGAGCGGGCCAGTTTGCAACACGAAAACAAGACCTTGCGCGAGGCTTTGGATCGCGCCGGTCGAAGCCGCGACATCATCGGTCGCAGCGCCGTGATGCGGCGTTCCGTGGAGCTCGCTGAGCAGGTTGCGACCGCGCGAACCACCGTGTTGTTGACCGGTGAGAGCGGCACCGGAAAGGAGGTCTTTGCGCGCGCATTGCACCGTCTGAGCGGTCGCCGCGGACCTTTTGTCGCCGTCAACTGTGCGGCGATCCCTGAGCATCTGCTGGAGTCGGAGCTCTTCGGGCATGAAAAGGGCGCGTTTACGGGCGCTCATATGCGTCGCGACGGCAAGTTCCAGATAGCGCACGGCGGAACGCTGCTGCTCGATGAGATCGGTGACTTGCCGTTGCCGCTGCAGGCCAAACTGCTGCGCGTGCTGCAGGAATCGGAGGTCGAGCGTGTCGGTGGTGGCTTGCCCGAGCTCGTCGATGTGCGGCTGCTCGCGGCGACAAACCGCGATCTTGAGGCCGATATTGCTGCGCGGACCTTTCGCCAGGACCTGTATTACCGACTCAACGTCGTGACGTTGGAGTTGCCGCCGTTGCGCGAACGAGGCGACGACATTCCTCGACTGGCCACGCATTTTCTGCGCCGTTTCGCCGCCATCAACAACAAGGAAGTCGGTTCGATCGACGCCGATGCGCTCGCCGCTCTTTCCGCTTGGCCGTGGCCCGGCAACGTTCGCGAGCTCGAGAACGTGATCGAGCGGGCTGTCGTGTTGTCGCGCTCGTCTTCGATCGGTCTGACGGACCTGCCCGGTCGGGTCGCTCGTGCCGAAGGTGGCAGCCGGATGATGCATATCCCGGTGGGCACGCCGCTCGAGGAGATGGAGAGGCTCGCCCTCGCCGAGACGTTGAAGATGACCGGTGGCGACAAACGCCGCGCCGCTCACCTGCTTGGCATCGCCGTGCGGACCATTTACCGAAAGCTCGAGGGTCAAACGACCCAAGCGCGCCCGGCGGAAAGCGCCGGATGAGTGCCGCGGGCAACGGATGAGTGGGGAGACCAACCGATGAGTGCGCAGACCTTCGCGACCGCTTCTCGCGAGGCGTTGTTCAAAGGCGACGTCGTCGGCGTAATTGCGGCGCTCGAAGCTGGTTTTCGAGCCGGCGCGTCCGTTGCCGCGCTCGGTGGTGGTCTCGCCGCGTCGATTGCGGCGGCTGAAGGACCCTGGCGTCGCGCTGTTGTCGTGCTTTCCGATGCGGTTCGTGTCGCTGGCGCTGCCCCTGAAAAAAGAGCCCTCCTGCCGCTGGCCCAGGCCGCTTCGATCATGGCGGAGACCCTGCGCTGGACCTCTGCTGAAGCCAACGAATCGGCGACGCCAGCGGAGTTGATCGACGCGCTGTACAGCCGTGGTGCCGAAGCTGGGCATCACGCACCCGTCGTGGCAGCGATCGCTGAGCTTGCCGAAGCGTGTGGCGACGACGCCGTCGGTGGCCTCTGCGCCCGCGCCATCGCGGCTGTGAACGAGCCCGGACTCGACGATCCCGCGTTGGCCGCACATTGCGAGCGCGAACAGCTCGTCGACGGCAACTGGGAGACGATCTTCAGCGCCGCCGACCCGGCGAAGCTGGCCAAATTCCAAGAGCCGAAGTTTCGCAAACATCTCGTTGAGGGCCAGCCGGAAGCTGCCTTCCGAGCCACGGCACGAGCCGCCGCGTTCGGCATCCCGCGCGCCGTCCTCGCCGGCTCCATCGGGTTGGCCGCCGCGCAGCGGTTGCTCCAGTTTGACGCCCACATCGCCGCCGATCCGCGCCGCCAGGAAGATTTCACAGACCCGATCTTTGCGCTCGAAACCGCCGCTGCCATCACCCGCTTGCTGCGCCACGCCGACCGCCCCGAGTGGCTGCGTCTGCTGCTTTACGGCGCGTGGCTCGTCAACCGGCTCAAGGTGGTGGATGCGACGTTTGAGCCATTCGCGATGGCCGAACCTGAACCGCTGCCCCAAACGTGGGATCACGGCCCCGAGATCGCCAAGGTCGGCGCCCGCATGTTGGCGTCCAACACAGACGGTGCGATCGCGGCGTTGCGCGGCTACTTGTTGATGATGCTGCCCGTCCAGCCGCTGTGCGCTCACCTGTCCGAAGCGGCGTTCGACGACCATCCGCAGACCGCGACCGGCCAAGCCCTGGTCAGCTCGTGTCTGTGCGCCGCTGTCGAGGTCTTTTCGAGCCTCGGCGACAACCCGCACCGCGAGATTGTGCTTGGGTCCGCCCTGCGTGCAGCCACACGCCCGCTTGCACCGCGCTCTGGTCACCGCCAGGCGCTCCTTGCCCTCGATGCGATGGACGGCCTGGCCGGGCCGTTTGCCGCGCTGATTCGACGCTGGACCTCGTGATCGTCAACCCTCATACTCCCGGCCCTTCGCTCACCTGTTCGGAGCCCTCGATGCGCAACCTGACCGCCCTAATCGCCCTTGCCGCCGCCGTGACCCTGGTCGCGCCGGGCTGCAGCAAGAAAAAGAAAGACGAAAAGAAGAGCCCCGCCGCCGCCGGTAAGAAAGGTGCTGACAAAGCCGTCGCCGCCGGTAAAGGCGCCGCCAAGAAGATCGCCGAGAAGGTCAAGCCCAAGGCCCCGCCGCCCGCTGACGTCAAGCTCGACGCGGGTGATTCGGTCGTCGCCTGGCTGTCGTTCCGCTCGCTCACCGCGGTTTTCGACGCTTCGGAGACCATCGCCAGCCAGATCGGCGTCGTTCCTCCGGGCGCTTCGCTCCGCGACAGCTTCTACCGCGACCTCACCCGCGCGCTCGCCGACCAGGGCATCACCGGGCATGAGTGGCTCGACAAAGCCAAGCCGGTGCACTTGTTCCTGCAGGACGACAACCCGCAGGACCTGCCCGGCGGCGTGGTTGTGATGCTGCCGATGACCGACAAGGCCAAGGCTGAAGCGTCGCTCAAGACCGCGATCAAGGGCGCTGAAGCCAAGGGTCACGCCGCGCTGCTCAAGCCCGTTCGCCCCGGTCCCAAGGCCCAGCCGATCGCCGGAGCGCCCGACGTCTTCATCGACTTCATCGGCAAGTACATGGTCGTCACCTCGAAGAACGAGCGTTTCGGCAAGGCCAAGGCGTTTGCGACCCGCCTTTCCGCCACCACGCCTCCGTCGCTCGCGTACCTTGGTGTTTCGGTGACCGACGCCGCCAAGACCCGCAAGCCGCAGATCGAGATGCTGCTCGCCCAGTTTGCGCGCATGGAAGCGACCCAGGCGCAGGCCGGCATGCCGGCGGGCTATTACAGCAAGATGTTCCGCCAGTGGGTCACCGACATGACGCGGCTCGAGCTGACGGTCGACGGCGACACGAACTACGTGAAGATCGGCGGCCGCGTTCAGGCCGCCGCTGGCAGCAAGCTCGCCAAGCAGCTCAACGCGGGCAAGGGCCGCGATGCCCGTCCGTCCGGAGACAGCCTGCCCGGCAACTCGTTCCTCAGCTTCGTTGCCGACATGGACCCCAAGGCCGGCATCAGCCAGCTCGACCAGACCATGAAAATGCTCAAGACGATGTTCAAGCTCGACGAAAAGGTCGCCGCTGACCTCGACGCGGACCTGCGTGCGGTCGTGAACCTGCAGACCGGACAGAGCGGCCTGGCGATGTACCGCGATGGCCCGTCCGCCGCCGGTGCGCTCACCTGGTATGGCGCCACGGACCCCGTCGCCTCGATCAAGGCGCTCAAGGACATCGTCGCCGAGATCGGCATCAAGGCGATCGCGCAGGAGAAGGCCAAGAAGGGCAAAGCGCTGTCCAAGGCTGAAGAGGCGCAGTTCGCCGTCGTTGAGCGCGCGTTGAAGGAGCGCAAGCTCGAACCGCTGCTCACGACCTACGGCCCGATGGCCAAGGAGATGGGCATCACGATCACGCAAAACGCCAGCAAGGACGGCGGCGCGGCGTGCGAGGTCGTCGACTTCGCGCTCGACTGGACCAAGATCGCCAAGCCCGGTGACAAGGAAGCGGCCGCTGCGAAGGCCGTGATCGGTGACCGGACGGCCGTCGCGTTGTGTTCGGCCAAGAACCGGGTCGCCCTTGCGGTTGGTCCCAGCGCGCTCGAGCAGGGCCGTCGTTCGGCGCTCGGCAAGAAGGGTGGGCTCGTCGACGCCCCCGTGTACAAGGCCGCCGCTGAGCGCGTCGAAGGCACGCCGTCGTCGTTCTTCTACCTCAACCTCGGGGCCGCGGTGGCCGCGTTCAAGGCGGTTGTGCCGCCGATTCCCGTGCGTTTCCCGGCTGATCGTCCTGTGACCCTCAACTGCGGCAACCGCGCCCAGTCCTACGCCTGCGGCATGTCGGTTCCGGTCGGCGCGATCGGCGCTATCTTGACGCTCACCCGCGGCAAGTGAGCCCCATCGGGCTGGACATGTTCAAAGCTCTCACCTGCGCCGCGGCCATCTCGGCCCTGGTGCTGGTCGGTTGCACCCGCGACGACAGCAA
>CAZLMW010000014.1:1800-3297 GCA_964560875.1 uncultured Enterobacteriaceae bacterium | reverse complement strand
GACGGCTGGTCCATCCAGGCCTGTTTTCCCGGCCAGTATTGCCGCAATGGCGCCTGTCGCCTGCTCGAAAACAACCTCGTCATCGCGTTCGACACGTCCGGTTCGATGGCCGCCACGGTCAAGGGCAAAGCGTGCACCAAGCAGATCTTCCCCAACTGCAAGCCCGCCAAGGACTGCACGCGCATGGGCGTGTCCAAGGTCACATTCGGCCAGGCGCTCGCGGGTGTGGACCCCAAGCTGACCCGCCTCGCCCTGTTCCGTTTCCCGCAGCGTCTCGCGAGCTCGGAGGCGTCGACATGCACGAAGGGCCACTACGCGGGCTTGACCAAGCTCAGCGGCGACAAGGACGACCAGCACGTGTCTGCCGATGACTCCTGGTATTGGAACTCACTGCACCAAATCCTGTGCGTCGGCTATCCGCCCACCGCCGCCAAGGCGCTGTTGCAGAAGAAATCGATCGGCCGCTGGATGGACGGCTTTGAGAAGATCAAGTCGACCGGCAAGGCGTGTGCGAACCCGTACAAGACCTGCAGCACCGATTCCAAGTGCGGGGGCGGCGCGTGTTGCGCCAAGAGTTGCCACGCCCACATCGAGCCTGAGCTGCGCGCCAATGGCAGCACGCCGATCGGCAAGACGCTGTTCTACATTGGCGAATACTTCCGCAATAAGATCGTGGTCGACGGCAAGGCGTGCATCATCGACGCGGACTGCAACAGCCCCAACTACCAGTGCAACAAGGGCTACTGCGTTGACTACGCGCGGGCCTGCCGCGAACACGTCGTGATGCTGTTTACCGACGGCGGCCAGAACAACGATCCGACCTACTTCTTCTCACCGCAGGTCTCGGCCCAGCGCCTCCGTTACGGACTGGCGTGCAAGAAGGACAACGAATGCACCGGCGGCGCCAAGTGCACCAAGGGCCGCTGCCTGCCCACGTCCGAGACCGGCTACCACTGCATGGCGACCAGCGCGCCGTGCAAGCCGAATGTGAGCGACAAAAAGCACCCTCACTACTGCCCCGCGCTCGCCGGCGACAAGCCGCGGTGTCTGCCTGACTCGCTCAAGCTGACGTCCGCCAAAGCGCTCAAGCCGCTCGACAACGTGCTTCGGTCGCCCGATGGACAGCCGTTTTCGGTCCGGGTTCACGTCGTCGACATCAGCGGCGCGCCCGACATCTCGAAGAGCTTCTATCTCGCGATCGCCGGCGGTGGCCGGATGCTCACGGCCGATATCGCCGACTCGACCGCATTTTTGACGGTGCTTGAGAGCGCTTTCGACATGAAGAATAAGAAAGTCTGTGGTAGCAAAGACGGCGGCTGAGCGGTTTGAGTACCATGTCTTTCCGGTCGCCGAAGCGTTGGGCCGCCCGATGGATTTCGGGCACATGGGCCGGAATCACGCCATGAGGGGTTAGACGTGCGCGAACAGCGCGCCGCCACACCGAGGATCGCCATGCGCACGCATCTTTTCTGCACCAATCACGTCAAGACCAGGCTC
>CAZLMW010000014.1:0-1700 GCA_964560875.1 uncultured Enterobacteriaceae bacterium | reverse complement strand
TCCCGCCCGAGGACGTGCCCCCGGTCAAGGTCTGCAGCAAGGGCCAGGTCAAGTGCGAAGGCGCCAAGCTCGCCACCTGTGGCATCCAGGAAGACGGCTGGATCCTGTCCAACTGCTTCCCCGGCAACACCTGCAGCAACGGCAAGTGTGTGCCCGTGAACAACAACCTGATCGTCGTTTTCGACTCGTCCGGCTCGATGACCGCGAAGGTCAACCTCGGTTGCTGGTGCGGCTCGGGTTGCACCAAGGACAAGAAGACCTGCCCGGCGTTTCTCTGCAAAGGCACGTCGCCGACCGGCTGCACCCAAAAGCCCTGCAGCAACCTGAGTTGGCCTTCCTGCGACCCGTCGAAGGGCTGCAGCCGCATGGACATCTCGAAGATGGTGTTCAGCGCCGCGCTCGACAAGATCAACGCCAACACGACGCGCATGGCGATGTTCCGCTTCCCGCAGAAGATCAAGTACACGAGCTCGACGTTCAAAAGCTGCAACAGCGGATTTTACTATGGGCAGTCGTTCATCAGCGGCGAGACCAGCCCCGGCCCCAAGGACCAGGAATTCGTGGACGGCAACAGCAACTGGTTCTGGCCGTCGCTCAACGAGACTCTCTGCGTGCGCTTCCCGCCCGACGACACCTACCCGACCAAGCAGAAGATGAAGAAGTGGATGGACGGCACCGAGTCGATGCAGCAGCTCGGCACGTGCGGAAATCCGTCGACGATCTGTCAGCCGTGGGCCGGGTGCGCGGGCGCCTGCTGCGCCGGCAAATGCTTTGTCCACACCGACCCGGAGTTGCGCCCCACCGGTGGTACGCCGATCGGCAAAACGCTCTTCTACGTCGGTGAATACCTGCGCAACAAGGTCGTGATCGACGGCAAGAAGTGCAAGACCGACGCCGACTGCGACAACGTCAACTACCAGTGCAAGAAGGGCGTCTGCAAAGACCCCGCGCGCTCCTGCCGCGATACCGTCGTCGTCCTCTTCACCGATGGCGGCCAGGGCAACACGCCGAGCAAGTACTTCGCTCCGTGGGTGCAGGCCAAGCGGCTCGGCATGGGGCTGGCGTGCCAGAGCAACAAGGATTGCGTCGGCGGCGCCAAGTGCAAGGACCTCATCAACGATAAGACCCAGATGACGATGGGCAAATACTGCCAGAGCGAGTTCGAAGACGCCGGCGGCATCGACACCTACTGCACCAAGACCAACAAGCCGTGTCTGTCGGGCGTCACCGACCCCACCAAGGAGCTGTACTGCGCCGGCCAATGCGTCAAGCACCCGCAGAACATCCTCACGGGCAAGGCCAAGGACTTCAAAAACAACGTCCTGCGATCACCGGACGGCAAGCCCTTCGGTGTGCGGGTTCACGTGGTCGACATCTCGGCGCAGCCCAACATCACCAACTCGATGAACCTCGCCATGTCCGGCAACGGCTCCCTCCTCGGCGCCGACGCGGCAGATCCGGACACCTTCCTGCAGAAGCTCAACCAGGTCTTCGACATCAAGAACCTGAAGGTCTGCGGCGCCGACTTCTAAACCGGTGGCAGGGCCCGCGCTTTGATGAGAAGACCGGGCTAAAGGCAATGCCGGTCACTTTGGGTGTAAGGCCATGATTTTCAGTGCTTGTGAGGTCGCCAATCTCACGGTTGCTCCTCGTCGAGGACACACACGTCCACCTTCGCCTTTGAAATGTCGATTCCAACC
>CAZLMW010000013.1:0-89667 GCA_964560875.1 uncultured Enterobacteriaceae bacterium | reverse complement strand
CATTGCCGATGAGTGCGGCGACGCTCACGTCCGAACAACTCCGATCCGATCTGGCTGCGACACCGGGCTCCTTGACGGCAGGCCCGCCGGCGTCCGCTGTCTGCGCGACGTCACGCTTGAGACCGGCGAAGGGGGAACGCCATGACACACGTCGATGTGCGCTGGGTCAACGCCCGCGAGCTCTCCGACGACGAGTTCGACGCGACATTGCGGCTGCGGCAGGCCATCGACCTGCGAATCGATCCTCACCTGGAGCCGACGCAGGCTGCCGAGCTCGCCGCGTACCTGCGCAACGACCGAACCGAGCGCGCGCGCCATGAACGGATCGTCGGTTTCGATGGCAGCACGGCCGTCGCGATCGGCCATATCGACTTCACCTGGGACGTCAACAACCTCGGCTTCTCGTCGCTCGAGATCGACATGGGCGAAAACGACGACGGGCTCGGACGAACGACACTCGCCCGCCTGCTCGATCTTGCGGACGCCGACAGCCGTACGTCCATCCTCGGCTGGGGCCGTGACACGCCGTGGCGACGCGCATTCTGGGACCGCCTGGGGGCACCACTGCGCTACACGGAGCGGTACTCGGAGATCGATCTCGGCGCTGTGGATGGCGAGTTGATGCAGGCCTGGATCGACCGACGCACCGAACGCGCAGCCAGCTTCCAACTCGTCTCCTGGGCCGGTATCTGCCCAGACCCGTGGATCGGCGCCTATGTCGGGACGCTCAACGCGATGAACGACGCACCGATCGACGATCTCGACATCGAAGACGTCGTTGTTGGCGCCGATGACGTCGCCGAGGTGTGCGAATCATTCCAAGCCGTCGGCCTGCGGATGGTCGCCATCATGGCCCTGACCGAACAGGGTGAACCGGCGGCAATGACATCGATTCTGCTCAACGACTATCGCGCCGACGGCTCCTGGCAATGGGAAACCGTCGTCCTCGAACCGTTCCGCAACCGCGGTATCGGCCGCTGGATCAAGGCCGCCATGTGGCAACGCCTGCGGCGCGACTATCCGAACATCCAGACGCTGCGGACGGGCAACGCCGAAAGCAACGCGGCCATGCTCGCCATCAACGTGCAGATGGGCTACCGGCCGACGCACACCTACGGCGCCTGGCAGACGGACATCGACACGCTGCGCCGCAATCTCACAGGCCCCGATCAGCACGGCTGAAGCGCTGTTTGGCGCGTCTTTCCCGGCCCGGCACCGGCAGCCAGCGCTCGCAATCTGGTCGTCGGCAGCGCATCCTTGGGGTTCGACAGCCCATACCGCCACTTGGAATTCGATTGACCGTCCGTCAGCGGACGTCTGCCCGTCTTCCGTGCGCTCGCCGGACGCGTCTCGATGATCGTCTCCCTGGATCCCAAGCCGATCCCGCGCATGCCGGCAACACCCTTGCTGGGCAATCTCGACGCGCTGCGCGACGAATGGCTGACATTCCTCGGTCGCGTGACCGACCACTGCGGGGAAGCCGGGGCCATTCGGGTCGGACCGGTGCGCGCCGTCGTCCTCAACGGTCCCGACCTGGCCGCCGACGTCCTCGTCAAGAACGCCACGTCGTTCCGCAAAGAGCAGATGTTCGCCGGCTTGACCAGCGGCGTATTCGGCAAACGCCTGCTGCCGCTGAGCGCCGATTCACGGAGCGTCGAGCAGGTCGTAGGTAGCGCGTTTGAGCAAGACCGCCTGGCCCGCTACGCCAACGCCATGATCGACGCCGCTGACGCCGCGGCACACCGGTGGCGGCCCGGCGGCCTGGTCGACATTCACCACGAGATGTTGCGCCTGAGCACCATCGCCATCGGCCGCGCGCTGTTCGCCGACGACGTCGACCCACACATCGACCGCATGGCCGCAGCCCTGGACACGGTGCGCCGCTGGATCGACAGCCGCGTCGAGCACCCCCTCAGCCTGCCGCTGCGATTTGGCACCGAACGCAATCGGCAGGCCATCGCCGCGCGAGACGACCTGCATCGGCTCATCACCACCATCGTCCACGCGCGCTACGAAGACACCGAAGATCGGCACGACATCCTGTCGATGCTCGTGCTGGCCCGCACCCGCAGCAACGAGCCGCTGCCGACCGCCGAGATCCGCGACTACCTGGTCGGCCTGCTGCTCAGCGGCTTTGAATCGGTCGCCAGCGTGCTCACCTTCGCCTGGGCCCTGCTCGCTCGCCACGCCGACGTGCGCGCCAAGGTCGTCTCCGAGCTGCGACGGGTGTTCGATGGCGCCCCACCCGACCGCACCACAATCAACAAACTGAGCTGCACAGCGCGGGTCCTGCGCGAGACAATGCGGCTGTATCCACCGCGTCACACCATCGCGCGCGGCGCCAGGCGGCGGGTGTGGGTCGGTCCCTATCGTTTGCCGGCCAAGACGGTCGCCGTCATCAGCCCATGGCTCATCCACCGCGTACCGACGCTTTATCCCGACCCCGAACGGTTCGATCCTGACCGGTTCCTGCCGCTCGCATCCGAGCTGCGGGACGAATTCGCGTTCATGCCATTTGGCGCCGATCCGGCCGCGCGTCGTTCCGAGGCGTTGACCCACACCCAAGCCCTCGTCGCCCTCGCGACCATCGGCCAGCGCGCACACTTCGAGCTGATGGACGACCACATGCCGCAGATCGTCGCGCGGGCGCTGGTGCGACCCAAGGCGGCGCTTGCCCGCGTGGTGCGGCGCGACGTTTGAGGGGGCGACCTATCGGATCAGCAGGTCGACCGTCATCGCAGTGAACAGCAGATGCAGTTGCACGAGCGAGGCGAGCATGGCCTTGCGCGCGGCTTTGTTGGTCTTGCGGCGCATCAGGTCGACACAAACCCAGACGAACCAGCCGCAAACAGCCATCGCAACGGCCGCATAACCCAAACTCAGGTGTCCGGTGGCGGCCGGAACGAGGGCGACGGGCAGCATGCTCATGGCGTACAAGACGATGCGGCGCCGCGTGAATTCATCGCCATGGGTCAGCGGCAACATCGGGAAGCCGGCGCGGCCGTATTCACCCTTGCGGAACAACGAAATCGCCCAGAAATGCGGCGGCGTCCACAGGAAAACCAAGGCGAACAGCGAAACGCTCAGCAGACCAACTGTGCCATTGAGGGCGGCGTCGACGATGAGCGGTGGAGCAGCCCCGGCGGCGCCACCAATGACGATGTTCAAGGGCGTGCGCGGCTTGAGCCAGATCGTGTAGACGTAGACGTAGAACGCGATCGTCAGCGCACCAACCACGGCGCCGAGCCAGTGGCCAGTCGCCAGCAATGTGCCTAGACCGACCGCGGTTAGTGTCCACCCGAAAATCAGCGCGTGGTGTGGCTGGATAAGACCGGTCGGCAGCGGCCGGGTCCGCGTGCGAACCATGCGCTTGTCGATTTCGCGCTCGATGTACGCGTTGAACACGGAGCTCGCCGAGGCGATGGCCGCGATGCCAAGCAGCAAGGCGATCGATTGGCCAAGGGGGGGCCACGTACCGCCGGTGCGCATAGCGAGCATCGGGACAGCGGTGAAGAAGACGAGGGCGACGACCGAGGGACGCATCATGTCCCAGTAGCCACGGATGCGCTGACCGGTGGTGAACGCGTCGGCCGACGCGAGCGGGGATGCGAGGCTGTCGGTTTGTAGCTTCTGCATCAGCAGCCGGCCCCCGTGCGGCGGCGGCGTCATAGCAAGGTGACCGTCGATTTTCAACGAATACGATCGGTCGGCTCGTTCGGATCGACGGGTGATGGTGCGCGATCGATGGTGCGGCGGGCTATCGGGCCGTCCCGCGAGGCCCGATGGTTGAACGGGGCCGGGTGCGTTGCTACAACTTGGGCGTCGCCAGCCGCTTTGATTTCCGTCCGCGCTCGCCACGCGCCGTGGAGCCACATGAGCCACGACCACCCAGACAAAACTCTCATCCAGGGCAGCATTGCGCCGCCTCCACGCAAGAAGAGCCGTCGTCAGCGCCTCAACGATATGGTGGAGGAGCGCCTGCAACAGCGTCGCGAAGCCCTCCAAAACGCCCGGGGGTCCGCCGGACCCGCGCCGATCACCGAAGACGTCGCCGACTCGCTGCCCGGCGGACGAATTGACGACGGCGGTGGCGGGACCGTGATCCGCAAGGCGATGCGCGACTCGCAGTAGGCGCATGCGACAGTGGCCACGCGGCCGCGGGACGGAGCGATCGTGCCGCTGAGCGGCGTTGCCCCTGTCTGCATCGAATCACACGACCACAGACGGCGCCTTCGCATCGCTCTTTTGCTACCATGCCGCCCGTCGCCGGCCATCCATGGACCTGAGCCGGCCGTCACCGTGAGGCACCGTGCGCTTGGCCATCTCAGCTGTGCTGCTCGTCGCCACCGTGATCGTCGGTTTCGCGGCCATTCAACATCGCACCGTGCAACGCGCCGCAGCCTGCGAACGCCCCCATGAACGCTGGCAGATGCGTCTGCGCGAGCTGAAAGAAGACGGCGTCATCAAGATCACCGACACAGCCTACCGCCCGTGGGAGATGACAATGCTCCGCAGGGGCGAAGACGAGTATGAGCTGCGCGCTTGCCGCACCTCCGAAGCCGGCGAGAAGCAGTGCTACATCCAGCGCTACACCCGCCGCTTCGGCAAGAACCTCACGCCCTACGCCACCGAATAACCCGATCGCCGCTCCCATGACCTTTGCACGCGCCCAACGCCACCTCGCCGCCGCCGCCCTGGCTGCCTTTGCGTGCGTCGGCTTATCGGGGTGTGGCGAATCGTGCGACGACCCGTGGATTATCCAAACCGGCACCTATCGCAGCGTTCTGCTCTACCAATTCGAAGGCCCCAAGCCGCAACAGGCCTTCCCACACAAGCGCGGCAAGTCGATCGAAATGACCATCTACAGCGACCTCGAAGAGATCCGCTTTCAGTACAAACGCGACGGCCAGCCCGTCGAAGAAATCTGGACGTGCGTGGGCCGCGAACTCCTCCCGGCGGACGCCGTAACCGACACCGATGCCGCCCCCTAGCAGACTGCGGGGAAACGCCTTCCCCCGCAGGTGCTCGTTGTTCTTCTGGGGGCTGAACGCATCCCCCTCGCCGAGAAAAGCGTCGTTTTCTCGGCTCACCCCAACTTTCTAAAGGTCGCTCCGCTCCGCCGCCGATCCCTCACATGACCAACCAACCGCGCCCCGAGCCCCGCAAACAAGGGGCACCAAACCCGTTTGTCGATCGCCGCTCATGGCCCGCCCTCATCGGCGCGGCCGTGGTTTTGCTCGCCATCATCGCGACGCCAGCGGTCATCTTGTTGTCCCGCTCGATGAACGCGCCCGAGCTCATGGGGACGCTCCCGGCCTGGACCTTGACCGATCACGACGGCGATCCGATCGGCAGCAAGCAGCTCGCCGGTCACCCGTATGTCGTCAGCTTCTTCTTCACCAGCTGCCCGTCGATCTGCCCCAAGATCATGAACGCGATGCGGACTGTGCAGGGTCGCCACGACAGCGTGCGCCTCATCTCGATCTCGGTCGATCCGCTGACCGACACCCCCCAGCGGCTGCGCGAGTCGATCGGCCGCTACGGCGTCGATACCAAGCGTTGGCGGCTCGTAACCGGCACGGATGAGGCCGTGCGCAAGGTGGTTGTCGAAGGATTCAAGACCTTCGTCGGCAAGAAGGTGGCCAAGGACGCAGACGTCTTTGACATCGCGCACGGCGCGCGGCTCGTGCTGGTCGACGGCGGCGGTGGCGTGCGCGGCCATTTCGAGACGACCGAAGCGGGACTGCAGGCGCTCGTGCAAGCGGTGGAAGCGATCGACTGAGACCAGCCCGGGCTAGCCTGTCATGGCATCGCGGCGCTGACCTGGGCAGCCGGGAATTTCAGCAGCTCATCATCGGCCACCGCGCGGTTCATGATGCGGACATCGCCAAACGCCCCCGGCAGTCCATGTTTGCTGGTGCCGCTGTCCCAACCCAGCCGGAGTCGATCCGAACCGGTGGCCTTCATGACCGCGCCGGTTTTGCTCCCCAACGTGCGCCCATCGACCGATAACAAGGCCCTTTTCGAGCCCGCGACATAGCGCGCCGCCACGGCCATCCAACGTCCGGCAGTGGCCGCCGGGAGCACCGCGGTCACGGGTTGAGCGACGCCCGGGTTGACCTGCAGCTGGAGCACGTTGTTGCCGAGCATCCGCAGCGATGGTTGGTCATCTTCAAGCCACCAGAACACGGTGTACGACTGGCTCAACGTGGTCGCGATGAGCCGCATGTCGACCGTGAAATCGCCGCCTCGCAACGGCGCGGACCACTTGCCGGCGTCGATGTGCTGACCGGATGCGCCGCCTTTCATCGCGACCACAGCGGCGTGATGGCGCGATCCCGGTGCGATCGTTGCGCCCTTGAGCAAGCCGGTCCGCGACGCCGCTGCATCCGGCACGGAAACGCCCGCACGATCCATGCGCCACCAGGCCGCATAGCCCAGACACGGCGAGACAATGGCTGAACACGTCGTGTTGTTTGGTCCGGCGATCGACGTCGCTTTTGCCTTGGCGGCCGGATCTCCGAAGTGCAGCGTGTAGGTGTCGAATCGATAGTGACCCTTCTCATGCTTGGCCGCTGTGCGCGCCAGGAAGCGCAGTCTCGGCAAGCCGCGGGCACGTTTTTCCATCCACGCCGCCGACCGCGCGACCTTGTGCACCGCCAGCGAATCGATGCGCCCCGTGAAGAAGCTCGACGCCTTCTTGCCATCGGTCGTCGCGCCGATCGTCGCGCTGATTCCCGGCGCGATGAGACCGGTTTTGTCGTGCAGGCCGATCCCCGCCGAGTGGCCGTTGACGTAGAAGTACAGCAGCCCTTTTTCGTAGACGAGCCCGACATGGGTCCACGCGCCGATGGGCACCTGCGGCCCCTTGCTCTTGGTGTTGTAGCCGCCGGTCTTGACGCTGCTGATCGACGAGCCAAGGGTGCGGTTCGTGCCGATGAAGAGGCGCACCTTGCCGCCCGTCGCCGTGTTCGTCGGGGTCGCGCCGATGACGGTCATGTCCGCCGCGGGCGGCTTGTCCAGCCAGACCCATGCGTCGATCGCAAAAGCTCCGGTCTTGCTGTCCGCGCTGAACGTGTAGCCGCTGTCCACGGCCGTCGCGCCATCGAAAACGAGCGCGCTGTCCTTGCCGCCCCACCGTCCGCTGGCCCACTTCGCGGCGCCGTCCGTGACCTTGCCCTTCAGCCCCTTGACCGCGTCGTCGAGCGAGCCATCGAAACGCCACCAACCTGCGCCCATATCGGCCGCCGTATCGCTGACGGGGCGGGCGCCGATCAGCTCGGATGCGATGAGGTGGGGCTTGGCCTTGGCGGCGGCCTGTCCGACCGCGACGTCGTCGAAATCGGCCTGCGCGCCGGGCACGACGGACGTGGCGAAGGGCTTGCGACTGGCGACGTAGGCCGCGATCTCCTCGGGCAAGAGGGCGCGTGACAAGACGAGGCCATCGTCGACGTCGGTGTGTGCCGGATAGGCGTTGAGGCCGCGGCCGATCTGCAAGACGGTTGTGCCGGCGCCAAACGTCCCGGACGGCGGCGCACCGTCGGCGCGGGTGGCGACCATGCGGCCATCGACGAAGAGCGACAGGCGCTTGTTATCGGCCGACCAGGTGCTCGCGACGTGGTGCCATCCGTCGCCATGAAGCTCGACGGGCCAAGACACATCGGAGTACGCGCCGGCGGCGAAATTGGACGCGATGAGCCGCGGCGTGGGGTTGTCCTTTTGGTAGACGATCATCGCGGCGCCGGCTGCCTTTTCGTAGTTGCCGATGAGCTCCATGGACGAGGTCGGGGCCGATTGAACCTTGACCCACAGCGCCATCGTGTAGTCCCGCGGGACGCCGACGTTGGGCACATCGACGCGCTGGGTCTTGCCGTCGAGGGCGATCGCGCCGCCGACGTCGCCGAACGCCCCGGTCGCGGACTTGGGGCTGCCGACGAGGCTGCCTTTTCGCGCAAACAGGCTCTGGTCCTTGGCGTCACCATCGAGGCCGAGGTGCACGCGCAGCTCGTCGTTGCGCACGCCGTTGACCAGCGGTGCCTCGACAGGTTCGTTGGTCCGCCGCGAAGTGGACCAGGGCACCACGATCCCGGGCTGCTCGACACCGAGCACGACGGTCTTGGAAAGTTTGGCTGGGATGGCGGCGCAGGCGGACGCTTTACCGTCGGGGCTCCACGCGGTGGGGCACGGATCTTTCGCTCCGACGAGGCCGTCGTGATCGAGGTCGGCGTCGACGGAGCAGCCGGTGATGGCGGTGTGCTGACAGCCCTTCTTCGCGCCGCTGGGGGTGCAGAAATCGGTCGTGCACGGGTTGCCGTCGTCACAGCCGAGCGGGGTGATCGTCGAGCAAACACCCGCCGCCTTGCAGTCGTGGTTGCCGAACGCGTCGATGCGCCGCACCCAACCTTCCGATGCGTTGTTCTTGGTCTCGAGGCCGCCGATCACGAAGGCGCCGAGGCCGTCGGCGGGCAGGATCGCCTCGACCAGGTCAAAGCCGCCATCACCATGGACCGAATACGAAGCGAGCGCACCGTCGGGTGCGATCCGGGCGACAAAGCCGCGGTAGACGATGCCGCCTTCGGTCGTGTTGCCCGCGACGAGCAGCCCGCCGTCAGCTGTGGCGGCCGCGGCGAAAGGTTCCTGGTCACCGTCGCGCACATAGGTTCGTGTCTTGATGATCTCGCCGGCATCGTCGACGCGAAGCACATGGAAATCCTTGGCGCTATGCAACATCACGGAGGCCCCGCCCTGGGGCATCGCCACAACCTGCCGCGCCAGGTCATGTCCCTGGGCGGCGACGGTTCGGACCCACAAGCGACGTCCGTTTGGGTCTAGCGCCATCACCTGGCCGTCGAATTTGGCGGTCTTGTGGGGCTGCGTATCTCCGACCGCAAAGAAGCCCCCAGCCGGACGCGTCGCGAGGTCGTAGATGTGGTCGGACGCCTTTGCGCCGTACGTGCGCGACCAGAGCAGCTTGTTGCTGTTGTCGACGCCGATAAACCACTGGTCACGGTGGCCGTCAGGGTCGTTGGTAGACCCGCCCGCGACGATTGTCCCGTCCGATCCGAGCGCGGCGGCAAAAAGCGTGTCGTGCGCCTTGGCCCCGTGGAAATACGACCGATACGTCTCGACCGTGCCGTTGGCCTTGAAGCGCGCGAGGTAGCCATTTTGCGTGCCGCCGAACGGCTTGGTCGTGCCGACCGCAGCCACGCGTCCCTTGCCATCGATGAGCGCGTCAGCGAGCCCGTCAAAGCCCTTCGGATCGCCCCAGCGGTGATGCCATTGCCGTTTGCCGGCCGCGTCGAAGCGCGCGATGTAGAAGTCGGCGGCTTCGGTGACGTTGGCGCCAGTGAGCCCGACAGCGACCAGGGCATCACCGACGACGACACCGCCCTGCAAGACCGTGTGCTTGCCGTCGATGCTCAGGCTCTCGTAGAGCGGACAGGTCTTGGTGATTCCGCCGTCCACGCTGGCCGCATCCGCGCTCACACTGCCCGCGTCGTTGCTGGCGATGTCGTTGCCGGCCATGTCGTTGCTGGCGATGTCGTTGCTGGCGATGTCGTTGGTCCCCGAAGCGTCCGCAATGGAGGCATCGGCTGTGGGCGCGTCCGAGGTGGAAGCGTCTGGACCGGCGCCATCGACCACCCCCGCGGCGTCCGTCATGGAGACAGCGTCGGCGGTCGCTACGTCTTGCGCGGCGTCTTCGGCGGCACCGTCGGACGGCGTAGCGTCTGGAACAACCGCATCTGGGACATGCGCATCGGCGACATGCGCATCCGAGACATGCGCATCGGGGTCGAGCGCGTCGAGTTGGGACGTGTCGGCGGGTGCAACGTCGGCTTCGAGCGCGTCGGTCACGATATCGACCGTGCCGGACGAATCGACGGCTGCGTCGCCTGTCGTGGTCGAATCAACGCTGAGCTTGGTGTCGGTCGAGCTGTCGACGGCCGGGTCGAAAAACACAGCGTCGTCGGCTTCATTGCGCAGGCAGCCCGAGACGGCGACGGCGATGACGAGGCCCAGCGCGAGCGGATGGACAGCGCGGATCAAAACGACACCGCCAGCTGCAGACCGCGGCCCGCTGGACGGATCGCCACGCGTTCGGAGCCCGCCAGCAAAAGCTTGGCGCCAAGACCGATCGCGGCGACACCCACGATGCCAAGCCCGTACGCACCGATGACCTTGAGGTTGTGCGACGTCTCCTCGGTGCGGAGCTCTTCGCGGCCGATCTTGCTGCTGTCGTATTTGCCCGTGTCCGGATCCTTGTAGCCATCGAGCCGTTCAGCCTGGTTGACGGCCCCCATCGCCAGGAGCAAGGCCCCACCGGCTGCGACAAAGCCCACGCCAACCGCGGCGAACCCGGCGGTCCCGTGCCATGAGGGCGGCGCAGGGGTCACGGGGGAAGGCTTGGCGACGACAGCCCCGTCGGGACCCTTGTTCTCCGGCTTTTTCACGACGACAGGACCAGCAGGAGGCTCGTTTTCGGGCTTCTTGACAGGGACTGCTGCTGACGGCGCCGCCGGATCGGGTTTGCTTGCGGTGTCGCCCGCTTTTTTATCGCCGGGTGCGTCGGCGGGCTTGGTGGCCTCGGGCTTTTTCGTCTTTGCGGCCGCGGCGCGGGCCTTGATCACCTCGTCGAGCCGCTGCTTGGCCTTGGCATAAAACGGTGACTTCTGGTCGACGAGCGCGAGGACGGCGGTGTAGTCGCGGTGGGCCTCGTCGAGCAATCCGGCCTTGTGTGCCGCGCGGGCCGCCGAATAGAGGTAACCCGGCTGCGGGTCCAGCTTGTACGCCTGTTTGTAGAGCGCGATCGCGAGCGCGGGTTTGCCGCCGAAGTGAAACTTCATCGCCTGTTCGGCGAGCACGGTGGCTTTGGCGGCGTTGCTGTCGGCTGCGGCCGCCGGCGGCGTGCACAAGAGTGTCGAAACGGCGAACAGGACCGCTGCGATGCCCGCAACAACGCCACGTCCACGAGCGGCGCGGGGCGAAAAGGCAGGGACGGGTCGCGGTGACATCGGGCGCATGCTGGCAGCATCCCCGGGCCCGCATCAAGCGACGGCGCGTCTGTTACCGTCGCGGCATGTCAGTACAACGGCTACAGCCGCGGGGCGATGGCGACGCGAAGGTCCTGATCGTCGGCGGCGGCGCGCGCAGCCACGCGTTGAGCCACGCTTTGCTCGGATCGCCGAGCGTCGGTCGTGTTGTCTTTGCGCCGGGAACGAGCGGGCTCGAAAGGCGCGGCTTCGCGACGGCGCCGGTGTCCAGCCAGGATTTCGCCGGGCTCGCCGAGTACGCGTTGATGGAGGAGTTCGACCTGACCGTAGTCGGCCCCAACACCCCGCTGGTCGATGGCATCGCCGACGTATTCGCCGAACAGGGGCTGCCGATCTTCGGCCCCGACCGCGCCGCCGCCCGCCTCGAGGGCAGCAAGGTCTTCGCCCGCGAGTTGATGAACACACTCGCCATCGACACGCCGAGGTTCGCGATCTGTGACGGCGGCCGACGCGCTTACGACATGGCCAGGTCCTACCGGTGGGCCCGCGTCTTCAAGGCCGATGGCATCGCGTACGGCAAGGGCGTGCGGGTCACCCACAGCTTCGACGAGGTCGAGCACGCCATCCACGACGTCTTGCACGACAACATCTACGGCCTCGAGAGCGACCGAATCGTCGTCGAAGAGCGGCTTGAAGGCACGGAGATCTCGGTCTTTTCACTCACCGACGGCGAGCACGTGGCGCTGCTTGGCGATGTGCACAACTACCCGCGCTTGCTCGACGGCGAAAACGGACCACCCACCCGCGGTATGGGCCAGGTCGCGCCATCGCCGATCGTCACCGACGCGATGCGGGCGACGATCCATCGCGATGTCCTGCAGCTCACTGTCGACGCGATGCGCGAGCGCGGGACCCCGATTCACGGCGCGCTCTTTGTCGACCTGATGATCGTGCGCGGCGGCCTGCCGATCGTGATCGACTACAACGTGCGCTTTGGCGACCCCGCGACGCAGATCCTCCTCACCCGCATCAAGGGCGATTTCTACGGCTGCCTGCAAGCCTGTCGCGGCGTGGGATCGCTGCCCGAAGCGGTCGCCAACCTCACGATCGACCCACGCCCACGGGTCTCCGTCGTGCTCGCCGCCGCTGGCTATCCCGACAAGCGCACGCGCGGAGCCGCCATCGCCATCGAGGAGGCGCCGTTTCAAGCCGATTCCGACCTCTGGCTCTTCGAAGACGGCGTGCGCTGGGTCGCCGCGACCGATGACGAGAAGGAGACTCTCGAAACCACCGGCGGCCGCACCTACACGATCGTCGCTGCGGCAGATTCGATCGAAGAAGCCCGAGCGAAGGCCTACACCGCGACCGAACACGTGCAATTCGAGGGGCGTCATTTCCGGCGCGACATCGGCGCAGGTATGTAGGTTTTCGCACACGCCGCTCGCGGTGAATCCCCCCACGTGACCACGCCGGCTGCGATCGGTTATCCTGCCGCGCCAGTCACGTCAGCCGACGCCGCCCCGACGCTTTCCTCCCCGCGAATCCCCGACATGCGCATCCCGCTTTCCATTGTTGCCGCGACGCTTTTTTCGCTCATGGCCATCGGGTGTAGCGATGACCCCGAGCCGTCCAAGGCCACCGACGATACGGTCGTTGACGGATCGACGGCCGACGGCGGGCTCGATGATGACGGCTCAGCCAACACGTTCGATGCGGGCAACACGGCCCACGGCGATGGCGGGGTGCAAGACACAGCGCACCTCGACGACATCAACGAGGACACCGGCGAAGAAGACGAAGGTCTCGTTGGTTCGTGCCCCGGCGGCCCGGACTGCCCGTGCACGAAGGCCGACGAGTGCGACAATGCGGTGTGTATCGACACCCACGAGGGCAAGCGCTGCGCGGCCGTCTGCGTCGACGCGTGCAAGCCCGGGTACGCCTGCCAGAAGATCGGCACGACCGATTCGACGTTTTACTGCGTGAGTCAATCCGTGGCCCTGTGTGCGCCTTGTGAGCAGGACACGGACTGCCAGCCCAACGGCGCCAAGGCGCTGTGCTTGGATTACGGCAAGGAAGGTCGCTTCTGCGGCGCGGCGTGCAAGACCGACAACGACTGCCTCGATGGCTACTCGTGCGTGGACGGGGTCGGTTCGGGCGGCGCAAAAGCCAAACAATGCCGGCTGAAGAAAGGCGTCTGCGAATGCTCGGCCTGGGCCAAGAAGAACGCGGCAAAGACGACCTGCTCGGCGTCGACGGACAAAGGCTCATGCAAGGCGGCGCGCGCATGCTCGGATAGCGGATTGCAGGCATGTCAGCCCAAGGCCGCCGCCGTCGAGCTCTGCAACACCATCGACGACGACTGCAACGGCGTCATCGACGACCTGCCCAAGACCGCGACCTGCAGCGTCGACGCGTTTGCGGGGACCGGCAGCTTGAAGCCGTGCAAGAAAGACAGCGAGTGCACCGTCGCGGGCGAGCAATGCGACGAAACCGCCGGAGCCTGCCGCACCTTCATCGGATCCTGCCCCGGCACGCCGATCTGCCTGTCGGGCGGCAAAGAGCTCTGCCAGCAAAACAAAGTCGCGTCGGCCGAAAAGTGCGATCTCGAGGACAACGACTGCGACGGCGTCACCGATGAAGGGTTCGTCGCGACACTCCCCGACGGAGCGACCGGCGTGCTCGGCCAACCGTGCGGCAAGGGCCCGTGTGCCGGCGGCAAGGTCACGTGCCTGAACGTTCAGACCGCTGGCTGCTCAACCGCGTTCAAGGCCAGCAAGTCCGACATCTGCAACGGCCTGGACGACGACTGCGACGGCGTGATCGACGACGGGGCGTGCGATGACGGCGACGCGTGCACCAAGGACAGCTGCGACGCAAAAGCCAAACAATGCGGCCACAGCAAGCCGCCCGACTGCAACGACGGCAACGTCTGCACATCCGACGCGTGCGAGAAATCGACCGGTTTGTGCTCCCACGTGCCCAACAACGCGCCGTGTGGCGACGGCGATGCCTGCACGGTCGGCGACGCCTGCAAGGGCCCGGTTTGCACCGCTGGGGGCGCCAAGGACTGCACCGACAGCGAGGTCTGCACAGCCGATAGCTGTCACAAGATCAAGGGCTGCGTGAACCTGCCGACCCAGGCCAGCTGCACCGATGGCGACGCCTGCACGAACAATGACGCGTGCGACGGCGGCAAGTGCAAAGGCACACCGATTTCAGGGTGCAAATAGGCTGAGAGTCTGACGCTACTGCACGGCCAAGTGCAGCGATTCCACCTTGTCCACTTCGAGCAGATCCACCAGGTAGAACTGCGGAGCGTCCGCCTCACCGAGCACCAGGATGTCTTGCTGGGCGCGCAGGTGGAGCAGTTCGGGTGAGCCGGGCACATCGACGTGCGAGCTCACCGCGATGCCGGTCGAGATGCGGTAGACGGCGCTGTTGCTGAGCAGGTAGAGCAGCTTGCCGTCCTTGGTCCAGGTCGCGTGCGAAAGGCGCGTGGCGCCGCCGACGACGGTGGTCTGCTTGAGGTCGTTGAGGCGTACCTGCACGAGCTTGTCGGCGCCGGTCGCCTTGTCGGTGCCGTGGACGTACGCGAACTTGCCGTCGGGGGCGATGGTGACGGTCGTGATGGCCACCGAAACGGCGTGTTGTTTGGAGCTCAGGTTGATCGGGTCGATAACGACGAGCGCGTCCGCCGGGTTGAGGCCACCGGTCGGCTGGTAGGTCTTGCCACCGGGGACGATCGCGACGACCTGGCTGCCGTCGGCGCTCACCGAAACGGGGCCATGGCCGGGCAGCTTCGCGAGCAGTTTGCCGACCGCGACGTCGACGACCTCGATACCGCCCGCCGCGCAGACTGTGGGCACGAGCAGCGCGCGGTTGCCGTTGGGGAGCTTTTCGAGACGATCGACGCAGCCGCCGACCGCGATGGTCCTTGCCGGCTTGAGCGACGTCTGGTCGGCCGCGATGGGCGCGAGGTTGACGATCGAAACGCGCCCTTCGGCGTGTTGACCCAGAGGCGACGGCTTGGAGAGGCGCTTGTTGTCGCGCGCCCAGGTCAGCGCGATTTGTTTACCGCCGGCCAGGAAGTCCGCGTCGCGCAGCGCGCCTTCGAGCTCGATCGTGGCCGCGTTGCCGGTCGCGATCTCGATCACGCCGATGGCGCAGCGGTTCGCGGCGAGGTTTGTGCCTTCGAGGGTGGTCGTGCACGCGCTCGGCTCGGTGAAAATGGTCTCGCGGTCGATCGGCTTGAGCGCCGGGTTGCTCGCGACGAGGAATTTGCCGTCCGGCGTCGCCTCGAGCGCGCCGTATGCGCCGTTGAGCGGCAGCTTGGCGAGGGTCTTTCGCTCCTGCAGGGCGAGCACGGAGACGTGGCGACCGTCGGCATCGAGCAGGAACGCGCGGCTGCCATCGCCCGAGAACGTGATGCGGCGGACGTCGCGATGTTCGGCCAGCGCGTGGGTCTTGTGGGTCGCGAGGTCGTGAATCACGAGCACCATGCCGGGCTTGTCGAAGCCGGCGTCAGGGCCGGGAACCGGGACCATGGCGAGCAGACGAGCGCCGTCGGGCGACACCATCACGTCGGCGTACGACAGCTTGTAAAACCAGTGGTTGGTCTTGCCGTCGGCCTTGGTGCCGGGCGGCGCGTACGCGTCGGGGTCGGCCGCAGTGACCGTTTCAGCGGCGCCGGGGTCGATCCCAGCTGCGGACGGTTTGGACTGGGCGGCGACCGCCAAATCATCGCCGGCTGCACAGCCCGTAGCCGAAGCCAGGGCAGCGACAACCAGGATCGGTGCGAGCCCGACCAGCGATGTTGTGTATGACCCGGCGTGCGGGTGCTTTTTGCGCATCATGTGGCGTCCCTCTCCCGCTTCGCCTGCGCTTGGAGTGCGCTTGGGGCGGCGAAGCGACCGTCTGCAGGCGGCGGGTGCCTTCGACGGTTGGCGCATGCCCTGTAGCCGGAGCCACGAAGCAGCGCGCTTCGAAGGGCACGTTATGAACGTCGCAAACCTGCGCAAGATGGCAAAAATGTCATGAACCCCCCGAATAACGGTGGGTTATCGGTCTACTGCGGCCCGATCGAGCAATTGTTCATACCGTGATTTCAATGGGTTACGAACAGCCTGACAGCGGGATCATGGTGGTTTTTTGAAGCGGTCGACGCGTTCGCCCGGAGCTCGAAAATCATCGCGAAAACAGCGCAACAACACCGCGCAGTGTCGCGTTTGTCGGATTCAGCGGGCGATCGACCACCACGGCTGCCCATCGGCCGCGTTTTTTTCGAGCGCGGCGATAACTTGCGCACCAAGCAGCACAATTATCGCGGCAACTTCCATGGTCAGCAGCACGACAATGACGGTCGCGAGCGAGCCGTAGACGACGTTGACCAGCGAGATCTTCGCGAAATACCAGACCAACAAGTGACGCGCGGACTCCCACAACAACGTCACCACGAGGCCGCCGATAAACGCGCGGCGGGGCGCGATGTCCTGCACCGGCAACACCAGGTACATCGACGTGAACGTCAGCGCGAGGATGACCGTGCCCGCCGACTGCAGGAGCACCGCGGCGACCGACGACAGCTCCAGGACGTAGGAGCCGAGGACGATGGGCTGCAGGGCGAGCGCGGAGATCGTGGATGTCGCCACCACCAGCGCCAGCAGCACCGCGCCGAGGCCGATGATGTACGAATAGGGCAGCAGCGCCGACACCCACCGCTTGCGGGGGCTCGTGGTCGGCACCTCCCGAAAGATGATGGCGAAAGCGCCCTCGATCATCCGAAACGCCAGCGACGCGAAGAACAGGAGCACACCGACGAGCACGATTCCGATGACGTCGCTGTTGTCGATAAAGGCGGTGACCGCCGTCGTGATGGTGGTCGAGTGACCGGGAACGACGCGCTGCAGCTCGAGGTCGAGGATCGCGACGATTTGTTCGCGCGGCCACACCTGCGAGAGCCCCAGGAGCAACACCACCAGCATCGGGATGAGCGACAGCAGCATGTTGTAGGCGACGCCCCCGGCAAGGAGCAGTCCCTTGTTGGCGCCGAACATGCCGAGCACGCTCCACGCGAACTGCACGGTGCGGAGCAACTTGTCGGCGATCGAGACCGACGTGGCGGGGGGTGGACTCAGCGGTGGTCTCCGATCGTCAGGCACGCGGGGATGCTAGCCCGTCTCGATCATCATTGCGTCCATTCGGACTCCACGATGTTGTCGGTTTTTGTTTCGTTGAGGGGCCGGCGCCCGGCCCCTGGTGGCGAAAAAGTGTCATTTTTCGCCACCTTCCCACAGCGTGCGGCGCAGCTGCGCCTTGCGTCCCTCGCGGCTTCGCCTCGGTCCGTGGACCAAACGATGATCGCAGCCATGCTAGCCCGTCTGCGGCAACAAGCCACTCGAACTACTTTCGGCGGATCCAGACCGGATTTGTGATGGCCCATGGCGGGACACGGATTCCCGGGCTGGTCGTCGGTTTCTTGCCGGGTCGATGGACGACCACGACGAACTGTTCCTCGCCGGTCGGGTTCTTCGGCGCCGGGACATTCACGGCGATGACGAGCGTGCGCTTGCCGTCTTCGACCGGGGTCTTGGCGAGATCGGAGGTCTGGGTCAGCTTGCCGTCGACGTAGACCTCGACCGTTCCGGGTTGTATCCAGTCGACGAGCTGGACGGTGGCCGTGACCGAAACCGGGAGGTTCTTGGCATCGAGCGTGTCGCCGATCTGCGCGGTCTTGGTGCCAGCGGTCGCGGTGACGGTCACGAATGGCCCGGAGGTGGCGAGCGCGCGTCCGGCCAACATGTGCTCGTCGAAATGCTTCGCGGTGCGCTTACATGCGTCGCCGCCGGGATCCTGTTCGAAACGAACGAGCGTGCGCGGGTTGCCGATGAAGTCGCGCGTCTTGTGGCAGTCGCTCGCGCCGGTCGCGGTCCATTTCACGCCGCGCCGCAGCAGCTCGAGCCACTCGGTGAGCACTTCGGCGGTCTTTTCGGGCTCAAAACCGTTGATGACCTCGACGAGATCGCAGCGCAACAGGTCCTTGGGGGTGGTCTTGGCGTCGAAATCGATGGCCGTGAAATAGGAGAAGCTGTCCGACGCCGGGTGATTGCATTGCACGACCCGGACCTGCTTGTCGGAAGCGAAGAGGTCGAAGAGCTCGCTGTGTTTCTTGCCGTGCCACGCGAACGGTTTGGCCGCCGGCCAGACGTTCCAGTGGCCGTCTTGCATCGTCGTGACCTCAACGCCCGGCGCGGTCGCGAGCTCCCACGAAGCGGTGCCGTACTGGTAGCGGGTCGTGCCGCAGGTGCCCTTCTTGGGCCCGCTGGTGCCGATGCCGTTTTGCACATACCAGGGCGCCGTTGCGGTGACATGGTCATGGTCGGTGTGGACGAAATACGACAGGCCGTCGGCGAGGGCGCCTTCGATGCGCCGCGCGATCGCGACTTCGCTGTCGGGTGAGGGCTCGGCATGGACGTGAAGGTCGGCGGCGAGCCACGTCCCGGTATCGATGCGGGGCACGAGCTTGGCCGTGACGGTCGTCTGCGCGCCGGCCTTGGCGCTGATGACCTCGTGGTGCTGTGAATAGAAGGGTCCGTGGTGGACAAACACGTCGTAGTCGCCCGGCCCGACATCCACCGCAAAAGGCCCGGGAAACGCGGCGATTGTGCGACGCAGGTGCTTGGGGCCCGGTTTTCCGGTCTTTGTGCGAGGTCGCAGCGTGATTCGCACGGGGATCTCGGCCTTGACTAAGAGGCGCGCAGCTTTGGGGCCGGGGAGATCGAGGTGGGTCGGCGTCTTGTCGGCTGTGTCCTTGCCGCTCTTGGGCAGCGCGACGGCATTGGCGACCTCGGGTGTGCCAGCGCGCATGTGAGTGGCGGCGAGGGGAACGGGACAGTCGAACTGGTTTCCGCCGACCGCGGCGCATCGCACCAACGGCTTGCCTTTGGCATCGACGGCGTCCACGAAATCGGCGCTCGACCCGACGATCTTGCCGGCGATCCGGCGCGACTTGGACCCGACACCCGCGGCCTTGCGAACAACATCCATCGCGGCGGCCGCGTCTGCGAATCCGGGGCCTCCGATCGCGAAATAGCGAACCAACTCGACGCCCTCTTTGGTCGCCTCGACGTTGGGATGCAAGAACGCCCGAAAGGCTCCTGCGTCGATCATGAGCAGCTTCTTGGTGCTGGCCAACGCGGCGCCCGTCGCACTGTCGGATGCGGAGGTGGAGCGCGCGGAGAACCCGATGGTGTCGAGGTTGGCGGCGGTCGGCGTCTCATGGTCGTGAAAACCGGGCAGAAAGAGGCGGCGTTGAGCTCCCCACAAGGCGATCTCGGCGACCATCAATGGGACCTTCTTGCCGGCTTTGATGGTGGTGTCGGTGCGGATCTTCGTGCGCATCTCCAACGCTGCGGAGTCGGGGCGCAATCGATAGGTGTGCGACGCGATGACAGGCGGTTTGTCGTGCCCGAGGGTGTCGGCCAGCTGCGGCATGGGCAGCAGCGCGCCGGTGACGGTGACCTCGGCGATACCGTCCTTGCCGTCTTTGGTGATCGTGACGTTGTCGGCGCGGACCTGGTGGCTGTCGAACGCCAAGACGAGCTCGCGCAAGTGGTCGAACGTGCCGCGCCAGGGCTTGCCATCCTTGAGGGCGATGGCGTCGACCAACATCCCGCCGGCTGTGCCATACATCGCGATGCCCGTGGGCGCCCCGCGGATCACGTAGCGCGCGTGCTTGTTTTCGAGGATCACGTCGCCCGAATGCTTGCCCAGCGCGGCGTACGGACCGGTGACGAGGCCCGTGTTCTTGCCGGGGATCCACGCCTTGACGAAGGCGGCGACGGCAGCGGTGTCGGCAACATCGTTGGCAACGGCATCAGCGCCGGCCTCGGTATTGGATTCGGCATCGGACTCGGCAGTGGATTCGGCCCCGGGGTCAGAGCACGAGACACCGGCCAGCAAAGCCAGGGCAACGACAACATGTGCGGCGGCGAAGTTTTTCACGTCGCTCGCAGTCTCCTACGGCGACCAGGAGGTGACCAGCCGCTTTTCCTTGAAGCCCATCGACGCCGGGTCATCGGCAAAGCGCGAGCCGCTGATGAGGTCGAACGTGCCGGGGTTGGTGGCCGGAAAGCGGGTCTGCCAGAAGTTGGTGCCGCGAAGACGGTCGCGGACGTAGGTGTGTTTGTTCAAGCGCACGAGGCGCGAGGCCAGCCACGTCAACGACGGCGTCATGCGGCGTTTCCAAAGCCACACCTGGTAGGCGTTGAGGGCCGTTACCGCGACGGGACGCTGCAGCCCCGCGTACTCCGCAAACAGGTTCTTGTTGGCCAGGCTGTCCTTCCAGATGCGCGACCGGTGACGCACCGAATAGTACTTGCGGGCCAGCCAGCGGATGCCGTCGCGGAGCTCTTGCGGCGACATCTGCTTGGGGCGATGCACGACGCTGTCTTTGCCCGAATACGCGTCGTAGTTCGTCGTCAGGATGCGGCCCTCGCGCTGGTAGCGTTTGAAGCCCGCGGTACCCGGAAAGGGGATCTCGACGGTGAAGCTGCTGTGGGTGATGCCGCTTTCGCGCAGGAACGCCCAGGTTTGCTCGAAGATGTCGGGCGTGTCCCAGTCAAAACCGAACATCCAGTTGCCCGACGCGATCATGCCGTGGCCCTGGATCGCGTTGATGATCTCCTTGTACATCGTGGCGGTAGCGCTCTTGCCCACGCGATCGAGCGACGTCTGGTTGACCGATTCGTAGCCCGACGAGATGAGGCAGCAGCCCGCCTCCCGCGCCAATCGGAGGTTTTCGGGGTCGTGGCTGAATTCGTGGCGCACCTGCATCCCGAACGGGACCTTGTAGCGCTTGAGCTCGCGAAAGAGGTCGCGTGCGTAGTCGATGTCGCCGGCGAGGTTGTCATCGACGAAGTACATCGCCTTGACCCACTTGGGCCGGTTGCGGACCTGTTCGATGACGTAGCGCAGCGGGTGGGTTCGGTAGCCGAAGGTCATCTTCTTGGCGAAACAGAAGCCGCATGTCTGGGGGCAGCCGCGGGTCGCGAGGACCGGGTAGTAGTAGCGCTGGTAGCGGTGCAGCTTCATCAGCTCGGTGCGCGGCTGGGGCAGCGTGGCCAGATCCGGTGCAGGGACGTCGTAGATGCCGCCGATCGACCCGGGGTCTTCGAGCATCTGCCGACAGATCTGCAGCCAGGCGCCCTCGCCTTCACCGCGCACGATGGCGTCGGCGTGGAGCAGGCCTTCATCGGGTAGCGCCGTGACGTGATGGCCGCCGAGCACGACCTTGACGCCGCGTTCCCGGTAGATATCGGCGAGGGCGTAGGCGGCGTTGATGCGCGGGGTCGAGGCCGAGATGCCCACGAGATCCACGGGTTCGTCGAGCACCAGCCGTTCGCGGAGCAAGTCGACGATGCACACGTCGAAATGTTTGCGCGGCGTGACCGCGGCGAGGCAGGCAAGGGAGAGGGTGGGGACTTCGAGCTCCCACGGCAGTGTGATCAGTTTGACTCGCAGCTTTTTCGACATGCACAGCTCGGTCCGAGGCCGGTGGGTTTGGCGATGAGAGTTGGATCGATACGCGGTGACCCAACATGCAAGGCCTGCGGTCCGCTATTTCAGTGCGTGGTTTGCCCCACCTCGGCGCCGCGCTCGGCAAACGCCGTCTTTTCACGCTGTGGTCGGTCGTGTCGTTGCCGCCGGTGGATCGGACCGGCATGCTCGCCGCCCCTCGCTTCCGGGCATCGATGAACGTGCCGTCCAAAAGTCCTGCCAACAAGCCGCAGAAAAGGCCCCAGAGGAAGTCGCTGGCCGCCGGCGTGGTGGCGCTGCGTGGGGTCCGCCAAAACAACCTGCAGGGCATCGATCTCGACCTGCCGCTGGGCAAGCTTGTCGCGATCACCGGGGTGAGCGGCTCGGGCAAGAGCTCCCTGGCGTTCGACACGCTCTATGCCGAGGGTCAGCGTCGCTACGTCGAGTGCCTGAGCAGCTACGCGCGCCAGTTCATGCAGCGGATGCCGCGCCCCGAGGCGGACTCGATTCAAGGCATTGTGCCGACCGTCGCGCTGCAACAGGGCAAACGGATGCGGGCGTCGCGGGCGACCGTGGCGACGCTGACGGACGTGCTGGACTATCTAAAGATCGTGTTCGCGGCGCAGGCGCTGCCGACCTGTCCGAGCTGTGGCCGGGAAATGGCGCGGTTGCATCCCGCTCAAGTGGCCGATGAGGTCGCGGTGGCGGGCGATGGTCGCAAAGCGCTGGTGACCTTCCCGCTGCGGGTGCCGGGGCTGTCGGCCGTCAATGCGGTGCGCAACGGGCTGCTCGTCGCCGGGTACAGCCGACTCTGGCGCGATGGCCGTGTGGTTCAAGTCGCCGACCTGCCGGACGCGGAGTGGCTCGATGGCGAGCTGGCGGTGCTGCAAGACCGGCTCAAGCTGGCGGCGACAGATACCGCCCGGCTGCACGACTCGGTCGACCAGGCGATGCGGCGCGGCGACGGCATCGCGGACCTGTGGGTGGACGGCGCGACCCTCGAAGGCATCAAGCTGCTGGATGTGCAGCGCGAAGAAGGCGGCTTGAGACGCTATCGCGCGACCGCGTCACTCCGTTGTTTGAGCTGCGACAGCGAGCTGCCCGACCCGTCTCCGAGCCTGTTTTCGTACAACTCCCCGCTCGGCGCCTGCGAACACTGCAACGGTTTCGGGCGAATCATGAAGATCGACTGGGACCGCTGCATCCCCGATCCCAACCTCACCCTGCGCGGCAGCAAGAACAGCCTGAAGAACAAGGCGATCCGGCCGTGGGCGACCAAGAAGACAGGCTGGGAACGCAAGCAGCTGTACACGTTTTGCGAGGCCGTCGGCATTCCCGACGATGTGCCCTGGCGCAAGCTCTCCGACGAACACAAGCGCTGGATCATCGACGGCTACCCGGACGACGACGCACCCGCCTTCTACTCGCTCCGCGCGTGGTTCGACTGGCTGCAAGCGCGCAGCTATCGGATGCATGTCCGCGTGCAGCTCGCGCGGTACCGGACCTACAAGCCGTGTCCGCAGTGCAAGGGAGCCCGGCTCAAACCCGAATCGCTCGCCTGGAAGCTCGATGGCTGGGCGCTGCCGCAGTGGTTGGCCGCGCCGATCGAAGACGTGGTCGAAAAGCTCGGGCGGCTCGCGGTGATGCCGGCCACCGGAAAAGCGCTGGATCAACCGCTCGAGGAGCTGCGCCGACGGGTCGGACTGCTGCACGAGTTGGGCTTGTCGTACCTCGCGCTCGATCGGGCCGGACGGACGCTGTCAGGTGGCGAGCTTCAGCGCGTTCAGCTCGTTACCGCGCTCGCCAGCGGGCTGAGCCAGGTGCTCTACGTGCTCGACGAACCCAGCGTCGGCCTGCATCCGCGCGACACTGAACGCCTGCTCGGCATCCTTCGACGGCTGGTCACGGCCGGCAACTCGGTGGTCGTCGTCGAACATGACCCGGCGCTCATTCTCGCCGCGGATTACCTCGTGGATCTGGGGCCCGGCGCCGGCGAACACGGCGGACAAATCGTCTATGCGGGGCCGCCAGACGCGATCGGCGAAGACGTCGCGGGACCGACCGCCGACTACCTGCTTGGCCGCACCACGCCGCCCGCCAGCCCCCTACCAACCGAAGAGTCACCTGCCGACACGCGCGCTGTTGCGATCGCCCAGCGGGCCCGAACCATCGCCCGCAAACGGGGATTCGCGGGCGTGAGCAGCAACCCCTGGCTCGTGCTGCGCGGGGTCTCGGCGCGCAACCTGGACATCCGCAGCGTGCGCTTCAAGCGGGGCGCCCTCAACGCGGTTTGTGGCGTGTCGGGATCGGGCAAATCCACGCTCATCGACGAGGTGCTGTATCGGCACATGCTCCGCCGGCTCGGCCGCGCGACCGAACCTCCCGGCGCTTGCCGTGAGCTGATCGGGCTGGACGGCGTCCAGGATGTCGTGCTGGTGCAACAGGCGCCCATCGCCGGCAGCACGCGGGCCAATTGCGCAACCTACCTCAAGGCGTGGGACGCGATTCGACGCCGACTCGCCGCCGAAGACCTGGCCAAAGACCGCGGCTACACGGCCTCGACCTTCAGCTTCAACACCAAGGGCGGGCGCTGCGACGTGTGCGAAGGGGCCGGCGTCGAGATCGTCGACATGCAGTTCCTCTCCGACGTGCGCATCGCGTGTGAGGCCTGTGGCGGTCAGCGCTTTTCACGCGAGGTGTTGCAGGTCAAACATCGCGGCCGCACCGTCGCCGATTTCCTGGCGATGACAGCCAGCGAGGTGGTCGCCAACTTCACCGATGATCGCCGCCTCTGTCGGCCGTTCGCCGCGATGGTCGAGCTCGGACTTGGCTACCTGCGACTGGGTCAAAGCCTCGCCACACTCTCAGGCGGGGAGAGCCAGCGGCTCAAGATCGCCCACCACCTGCTGTGCGCGCGAACCCGCGGGGCCCTGATGCTCCTCGACGAGCCATCCACCGGTCTGCATGTGGCCGATGTCCGCGTGCTGATCGAATGCATGCGTCGCCTCGTGGACGCCGGCAACACGGTGATCGTCATCGAGCACAACCTCGACGTCATCGCTGCGGCCGAGCATGTGATCGAGCTCGGGCCCGAGGGTGGACCTGGCGGGGGCAAGATCGTGTTCACCGGCACCGCGGATCGGCTCGTCAAGCGCGGCGACACGATCACCGCCGACTACATGCGCAAACATCGCGACGAACCGACCAAGGCCGCGCAACCGCGCGACGGCGATGGCGGGGAGCACGCAACAACCGCCGCGCAACGTGTGATCGGCGACTCCGGTCAAATCCAGGTGCGCGGGGCCCGGGTCCACAACCTGCGTAACCTCGACATCGACGTCCCGCGGGACCGACTGACCGTGGTGACAGGCTTGAGCGGTTCGGGCAAGAGCTCGCTGGCGTTCGACGTGTTGTTCGCGGAAGGCCAGCGCCGGTTCCTCGACTGTCTATCCCCCTACGCACGCCAATACCTACCTCCGATCGCGCGGCCCGACGTCGACAGCCTCCGCGGGCTACCCCCGACCGTGGCCATCGCCCAGCGCACGACGCGCGGCGGAATGCGGTCGACCGTCGCGACGCTCACCGACATCTATCCCTACCTGCGCCTGTTGTTCGCGCGCTGCGGAACGCAACGCTGCCCGACCTGTGGCGAGCCCGTTTCCGCCCAGAAGACGTCCGATATCGCCGCGTCGATTCGCAGACGTTTTCGCGGGGCGCCGCTGTACGTGATGACGCCGCTCATCCGCGGGCGCAAAGGCCACCATCGCGACGTCATCGAGAAATGCCGGGACGCCGGTCGCCGGTTTGTCCACATCGATGGGCGTTTGCTGCCGACCCGCGCCGTCCCGCAGCTGCGTCGCTACGTCGCGCACGACATCGACGAGGTGATCGCGCGCTTGCCGTGGACGGCCGAGAGCACGACCCGAAACCAGTGGAAGGTGCGGCCGTTGATCAACGCGGTCGAAGCCGCGATCGCCGCCGGTGACGGAACCGTCGTGTGCCGACAAGCCGATGGCGAAGCGGTCGTCTTCGCGCGCGACCGACACTGCGGAAGCTGCGATATCAGCGTCGAACCGCCCGACCCGCTGCTCTTTTCGTTTACCTCCAAGCGCGGCTGGTGCCCCCACTGCACGGGCAGCGGGGTGGAGCCGGTGCCGGTCGAGCCCAAGAAGAAGAAGAAGCGCCGCCGACGCCGCAACCGCGCCACGAAATCGACCGCGGAACAGGCTGGTGCCGACTTTGAAAAACAAGCGCGAGAGGGCGAGAACCACACGCTTCGTATCGTGCAAGCGTGCAGCGCTTGTGGCGGCAGTCGGGTGCGGGCCGAAGCGCGCGCCGTGACCATCGGCCAGCGGACCATCGACGGGCTCGTCGCCATGACACCGAAGGCATTGTCTGACGCGCTTGGCGGGCTCAAATGGCGGCGGCGCGAGGCGATCGTGGCAGAAGGCATCGTGCGGGAAGTGCGCACGCGCTGTGAGCTGCTCGAACAGATCGGGCTCTCCTATCTCGCGCTCGGCCGCGGCGCCGTGACGTTGAGCGGGGGCGAGTCGCAGCGCATCCGGCTCGCGGCGCAGCTGGCGTCCAACCTCCGCGGCGTGTTGTACGTGCTCGATGAACCGTCGATCGGGCTGCATCCGGCCGACAACCAGCGCTTGCTCGCCGCGTTCCAGGCGCTGCGAAAGAGGGGCAGTGGGCTGCTCGTGGTCGAACACGACGAGGCGACGATCCGCCAAGCCGACCATGTCATCGAGCTCGGCCCCGGCGGCGGTGAACACGGCGGCACGGTCATCCACGAAGGCCCCCTTGCGGCGTTGCTCAAGCGGGACGACTCACCAACGGCGAAGGTCTTGCGCGATGCGAGCACCCGTCGCAGCCGCACGGAGCCCCGAGATCTCGCCGGTGCGGAGCCGATCGCGATCCGGGGAGCGCACCGCAACAACCTGCATGGCGCCGACGCGTCGTTTATGCGCGGTCGATTCAACGTCGTCAGCGGGGTTAGCGGCTCGGGCAAGTCGACCCTTGTGCGGGATCTGCTCGTGCGTGAAGGCAGAGGGTGGCTGGGTGACGAAGACCACCGATTCGCCGAAGTCGTCACGCTGGACGGACTGGAAGGCATCGGCCGCATCGCCGAGGTCGATCAGAGCCCGATCGGCCGCACGCCCAGGTCCTGTCCTGCGACGTACCTCAAGGTGTTCGACCCGATCCGCCGCTTCTTCGCCAGCCTGCCCGACGCGAAGGTGCTTGGCCTGACCCCGAGCGGCTTTTCGTTCAACGTGCCAGGCGGACGATGCGAGAGCTGCAAAGGCGCGGGAAAACGCAAACTCGAGATGAGCTTTCTGCCCGCCGGATACGTCAACTGCGAGGGCTGTAGCGGCGCCCGATACGACGCGCGGACACTGCAAGTCCGCCACAACGGCGCGAGCGTCGCCGACGTGCTCGGGATGGCGATTCAAGACGCCGCCGATCATTTCGCTTCGGTCAGCGCCGTGGCCAGACCCCTGCGCATGGCTTGTAAAATGGGCCTTGGCTACCTGCGGCTCGGCCAGGGCTCCAACACGCTTTCGGGCGGCGAGGCGCAACGGATCAAGCTGGTCGCCGAGCTGGCCCGCCGCCGTCATAGCGAGACCTTGTACGTGCTCGACGAACCGACGACGGGTTTGCACCTCGCCGATCAACGCCGGCTGATGGACGTGCTGCACGATCTCGTCGACCGCGGCGACACGCTGATCGTCATCGAACACAACATCGACCTGCTGCTCGAAGCGGACTGGTTGGTCGATCTCGGCCCCGGCGGCGGCGACGCGGGCGGCGAGGTGCTCTGGCAAGGCGGCGTCGTTCCCTACATCGACGCGGACACCGACACGCCAACGGCACGCGCGCTGCGGTCTGGACATCGCGCGTGACAGACCGATACCGCCATTGACCCCATGGGCGACGCGGCGGGATACTCGCGCGACCCGGGGGACCTTCATGCGACGCTGCGCCGTCTGCGGCACGATCAGCAAGAAACGGCGCTGCCCGGACGACGGTGTTCCGACGCTGCGCGTGGTCCAGGGCACCGGCAAAGAAATCCAACCTGGCTCGGTGCTCGGCGACCGGTTTGAGATCAAGGAGCTGATCGGCCAGGGCGGCTTCGGCAAGGTCTTTGGCGTCGCCGACCTCCGCAACGGCATGAACCTCGCGGTCAAGGTCCTCTCGCCGGCGTTCAACGCCGAAGGTGACGAGGCCACGCTGCGCTTCGTGCGCGAGGCCTACACCACGTCCAGGCTCACGCACGGCAACACGATCCGCGTCTACGACTACGGCCAAACGCAGAACGGGCAGCTCTTCCTGGTGATGGAAAGGTTGGTCGGTGTGCCGCTAAGCAAGCGTCTGTCCGACGCCAAGAGCGACGGCGCACCGCTGCCCAGCGGCACGATTGCCCAGATCGGCACCGGCGTCCTGCAAAGCCTCGCGGAAGCCCACGGCCATGGCCTCGTCCACCGCGACATGAAGCCTGAGAACATCTTCATGCACCGGCTCGGCAACCGCGAGATCGTGAAGGTGCTCGACTTCGGCATCGTCCGGGAGAAAGGCTCAGCGATGACCCAGGCGGGCCAGCCGATCGGAACCCCCTCGCACATGAGCCCGGAACAGGCGATCGGACGCGGCGAGGTGGATGGCCGCAGCGACCTCTACTCGCTCGGCGTGGTGCTCTACGAATGCGCGGCGCTGCAGCTGCCGATCGACAAGGGCGCCAACGCGCTGATGACGATGATGGCGCACGTCACGCAGCCAGCTAAACCGCTCAGTGAGACGGCGCCCGACCTCGAAGCCGACATCGCCGACGTGATCATGAAGTCGCTCGAGAAAGACGCGGCGGACCGTTACCAATCCGCGCCCGAGATGCGCGACGCGCTGCGCGACTGCGCGGTCGCCCGTACGAAACGTCGCAACAGCCAGCTCACCGTCACGGTCGATAAGCCGCGCCGACGCCGCACGAGTGGACGGGCGCGCCGCGAAGAGACCTATGCGCTCCTGCAGGAACGCCGCATCTCGCGCCTGAGCGTCGGCAAGCTCCCCGAAGACGTGCACATCGCGTCCAAGGCCCCGCCGCCGACCAGCCTCCCGCCCAACGACCCGGCGCCGGTCAAAGCCGTGCAAGCCGACTCAGCCTCGGTGTCCAGTCAGCCGGTTCGTAAGCGACTGCACATGGCCACCACCCAGCGGCTCGCTAGCGAAAAGGTCAAGGCCGAGATCGCCAAGGCCAAAGCTGCGAAGGCCGCAAAGGCCGCCAAAGCTGCCCAGGATAAGTCGTAGTCCCCGCGACAAACGATTCGCGGCTCAAATCCCGGCGGACACGAAGCCCTGAATTGCTTCTTTGCCCTGGGATGCTTCTTTGCCCTGGGATGCTTCTTTGCCCTGGGATGCTTCTTTGCCCTGGGATGCTTTTTCGTCTGCCGGCCCTTCCTTGTGACCGCGGACCAGTTTGCCCGGCATCGCACCCGTCGGTTCGCCGTTGCGATAGATGACATCACCGCTGCAGATGGTCGCGACATAGCCGTCGGCGCGCTGCAGCAGTCGTCGCCCGCCAGCGGGAAGATCCCAGACGAGCTCGGGTTGCCGAAAAGCGAGCTGATCGTAGTCGATGACGTTGACGTCGGCCTTATATCCGGGGGCGAGCAAGCCGCGATCGAGCAGCCCGTAAAAGGCGGCCGTCTGGCGGGTTTGCCGCATGATGATGTACTCGAGCGGGATCTTTGCGCCGCGGCTTCGGTCGCGGGTCCAGTGGGTCAACATGAAGGTGGGCATCCCGCCATCGCAGATCGCGCCACAATGCGCGCCGCCGTCGGCCAAACCCATGCGCGTCCGTGGGTGCAGGTGCATCGCGCGCAACGCCTCGAGGTCGCCGTCCGCGTAGTTGTAGAGCGGGAAGTAGAGCATCCCCTGGCCGTCCCGCTGCATCAGCGCTTCGTAGATGACGATGCGCGGATCGACCCCCCGATGGGCAGCGATGGCGGCGACCGATTGGGACGCGTCGGGCTCGTAGTTGATGCCGTCGTAGAGCGGGAACATCTTGCTGTACGACTTGACGACCCAGTCCTCGAATTCCCCGACCGAAAACGGCTCTTGCTGCAGCAGGGTTTGCAGGAACGCAGGATCGCGCAGTCGCTCAAGTCGCTCCGGCCATGGGAGCTGGGCGATCTCGAGGTAGCAGGGGTACGGCATGAGCGGATTACCTGTGCCCTGCCAGCACATCATGATGCCGATCGCGCGTCCGGCGCACTGCGCGTAGACCGGGATGTCGCGCGCCTCTGCGTCATCGAGCAGACCGAGCAGATCCTTGAACAGGTTGGGCGCTTGGTCGGTCTGCGACAGGTTGAATACGACAGGCCGCTGCATGTCCTCGGCAAGATCGCGCATCCACTCAAACTCGCTCGCCATCGTCAGGTGCTCCGAGGCGAGCTCGAAGACGCCCTTGCCCGATTCCTTCAGCGCCTCGCCAATACCGAAGATCTCATCGCGCGCGGCGAACGTGCCGGGTACCGGGACGCCTTCGATCGACTTGTGCATCAGCGTCCGGGACGTCGAGAAACCGAGCGCGCCTGCGTCGAGCGCTTCGACAACGATCGCCCGCATCTGGGCAATATCCTCGGCGGTCGCGTCCTCGTTGGCGGCGCCGCGATCACCCATGACATAGGCCCGCAAGGCGCCGTGAGGAACCTGAGTCGCGAAGTCGATTGCGTGCGGGCTGGCGTCAATCGCGTCCATGTACTCGGGGAACGTCTCCCAGTTCCAGACGATTCCCTCGGTCAGCGCGGCGCCCGGGATGTCCTCGACCCCCTCCATCAAACCGATCAACCAATCGTGACGGTCGGGTCGGGCCGGCGCGAAACCGACGCCGCAGTTGCCCATGACGACGGTCGTGCAGCCGTGGAAGCTGGACGGCGTGAGGTAGGGATCCCAGGTCACCTGGCCGTCGTAATGCGTGTGCATGTCGACAAAGCCCGGCGTTACCAGCAGACCGTCGGCGTCGATCTCTTCGCGGCCGGCCGCGGCTGCTCCAGGCGGCTCAATCGCGGCAATGACACCGTCTTTAATCGCGATGTCTCCGACAAAAACCGGAGCCCCTGTCCCGTCTGCGATCCGTCCTCTTCGGATCACGAGATCGTACTTACATTCCATGGGTTGCTCCGTTTTTCGTTCGTGAGTAGGTTGCTCGTATAAAGCCGATCACCACATGCGTCGCGTTGTGGATAGGTGTGCGCTCGGTGAACAGCATTCACAAAATGAATGCCGTTCGCAAGTGAATTCCTTTGCTTCAGGTTTCGCGGCGTTAGAACAGGGCCCACACGACTCTTGTTAACCACCCGAATTAACAAGAATCATACCGAGGAGCGGCCGATGTCCTCTGACTCAAAAATGACCCGACAGCAGCGTCGCCGACAGGAACGCGTCAATGAACTCCTGGACGCCGCGATGGCGATCGCGCTCGAAGAAGGTCTCGAGAAGCTCACCATCGCGCGCATCGCCAAGAAGCTCGACGCCGCCGTCGGCGCGCTGTACCGCTATTTCCCCAGCAAAGACGCGCTGATTGCCGGCATGCAAAATCGCGCAATCGAGGCCTTCGGACGCGATCTCGCCGCAATTTTTGCACGTGCAGATGCGGAGCTCGCCGAGCTCGGCGGCGTCGGAACGCTGGCGGGGGCGGTCGTGGTCGTTCCGGCCTACCTCGCCGACTCCGACCGCAATCCAGCACGGCATCGCTTGATCGACGGCTGGGTGAGCAGCCCATCGCCCTTGCTGTCCGACGAACAGGCCCGCGCTGTGAACGAAACCCTGGCGCCGCTCGTGCGGCTCGTGACCGATCACATCGGCCGAGCCACCGCCGCCGGGATGCTGCAAAACGGCAACGACGACGCGCGAGCCCACGTACTTTGGGCGCTGATGCACGGCCTCGACCACTTCCGCAAGCGCGATCGACTCCAGCCCCCGGCGCTGCGCGTCGACCGCCTCCAAGCGCTCGGCCTGCAGTCTCTGCTCATGGGTTGGGGTGCCGCGGAAAACGACGCCAACGAAGCTGTCGACGCGCTCACCGGTCTTGCCCACATCTGGCAGCCCGCCCTCGCTTGAAGCATTCTTCGGCACCTTCCCACAGCGTGCGGCGCACCTGCGCCTTGCGTCCATCGCGGCTTCGCCTCGGTCCGGGGAGCGCATTCGCCGCATCGCGGAAGGATTTTCGCTAGACTGGGGTTGGGAATAGGGTGTCGCAGCGCTGTCGACGCGCTGTGACCGAGGAACAGCTTTGCCGCGCTATTACAAAGTCAGGCTGCCCAAGCGGATCGCCAGTCAGTGGGCGAAGGCGCGACCGGACAGGGTCGAAGGCGACGATGTGTTCGTGGTGCATGGCGATCCTGGGGTCACATTCCGGGTGTCCGACATCGAAGACGGCCGGGTCCCCGCAGAGTCGACGGTCGAGAGCATCGAAGGGGTCGTTCACACCACCGTCGGGCTGAGCGACGAGGAAGCGGCCGAGGTCCTCGCGTCGATGGCCGTGGCCGAGAGGGCGTCGCAACCCGATCGCCTGCCGCTCGTTGTGGCCCTCGTGTGCGCGCTGTTGACGGTGATCCTGGCCAGCGGCGTCGTGCAAACAGCCGTCGACGATGCGCGCCAACATCTGATTGAAGAGCGGGTCAAACGGCCGCGAGCCCAATACGGCTGGTCGGCGCGCGTCGGTGCGACCAAGAAGGCGCTGGGCCTGCAAGGCAACCGATTGAACATCCCGCACGAAAAGCCCAAGCAGCGCTTCTTCCCGTCCTTGCACTGACGGCATAAGCTGGCGGCATCGACCGCCTCCACCGACCGTGCTTGTCCGCAATCGTCGCCCTGACGAGCGCATTGTGGTGTGCCACTGCCCCGGCTGCACCGCCGCCCAAAGCTCCGGTCGCGCTGGCCGAAGAAGCGCCGCTGGCCGAAGAAGCGCCGCTGGCCGAAGAAGCGCCGCTGCCCAAGCGCGCGACGGTCACAATGGTCGTTGGCCACGATGACGCCGACGCGCTCAAGCGCATGCGCGAGCTCGCGACCACGATTCAAACGCTCACCGCGGAGATCGGCGCGCTCGAAAAGAAGATGGCCACGACCCCGGTGGCCGCGGTTCGCCGGCGCCAGGGCGAACAGCTTAATGCCCTGCACCGTCGCCGCGATCGGACCCGGGCGAGCTTCCAGGCCCTCGCCGCGCACACGAGCCTTGAGCGCCTCCGCCACGCCCCGCGCATCGAAGAACGCGACCTCCTCGCCGAGGTCCGCGAGCTGACCGCGCCGGTGCTCAACGCCTTCCGCCGCATGAGTGAGCGGCCGCGCAAGATCGAGAACCTGCGCGCACAGCTGGGCAGCCTCGACCAGCGGATCACCATCGCCGGACAGGCCCATGTGCTGGTCGACTCGCTGCTGCGCGCCAACATCGGCACCAACCTCGAAGCGGAGCTGCGGCTGACGGACAAGGCGCTGCTGCTGCTGCGCGACGATTTGAAACAAGAGCGCGCCGACCGGCAGCGGCAGCTTGACAGCGCGATCGGCAAGGATCCGTCGATGGTGTCCGACGCCACGCGCATGGTGTCGGACTTTCTCGGCACGAAGGGTCGCAACCTGGCGCTGGCGATCGCGGTGTGGCTGTTGACTCTGCTTGCGCTGATGTCGCTTCGGCAGCGGCTGCTTCCGGTCGATCGCTTGCAGACCGGTCGTTTCTCGTGGCTCGCCAAACCGCTGGGAGCCCTCTACGGCCTGTTGACGGTGCTCGGCGCGACGATCGCCGGCCTGATGACGTTGTACGTGCTTGGCGACATGCTGCTGTTCACCGTCGCGCTGCTGGCCTTGTCCCTCGCGGTTTGGAGCACCCGCCAGTTCGTGCCGCGCTTTATTCGAGAGGCCCGGCTGGTGCTCAACCTGGGCCCGGTCCGCGAGGGCGAGCGGGTGATGTGGCGCGGCCTGCCGTGGAAGGTCAAGAAGCTCGGGATCCGGCCGCTGCTGGTCAATCCGAGCCTGCAAGGTGGCGCGGTGCGCGTCCGGGCCGCGATGTTGCTCGACGACGTGTCGCGGCCCGTTGTGGAGGCCGAACGCTGGTTCCCGACCGAGGTGGGCGACTGGGTCGTGCTATCCGATGGCACCTGGGGCCGCGTGACCGTGCAGACACCCGAGCACGTTATCGTCGCAGCCGCCGGGCACACCGATCGCACGTACACCATCGAAGCGTTTGTCGATGAACGGCCCGACAACCTCAGTCGTGGGTTCCGCCTCGCCGTTGAGCTGCCGGTCGCGACCGCCCACCAAGCCGATCTCGAGACGATGATCGGCGCCCTGACAACCCGGCTTCATAAGCGGTTTGCGGCCGATCTTGCGGAGAATGGGGGCGGCATCTTCCACGTCGCGGTGATCGCCCTGCCGCCAACCGCGAGCACGCTGCGCGTCGAAGCCCACCTCGATTGCGACGGCGCGCTGGCCGATCGATGGCGCACGCTGCGATCGGATGTCACCCGCACGCACATCGACCTATGCAACGAAAACGGGTGGTCGCTGCCCGCGATCGGCGATTGGCGCCACGCCCCCAACCTGGACAACAGCCCATGACCCGCAGCCCGTCCGCCACTGGCATGATTGTCGCGCTCGCCGCCCTTGCAACAACCGCCTGCACGATGCCCATGATGGCGGTTCCAAGCGGATTGAAAGGCCGAAATGACTTCCACGCAGTGGAGCAAACGCGGATCAACGAGTCGGTCGCGTTCGGCGGCTGGCGGACCCTCGACGTCGATCGCAGCTGGACCACGCGAATCGGCAAGGGCATCGCGTTCGGCGGCGTCGGCAAGTCGCATGAAACGGCGGATCAGCCCTACACGTTTACGCTCGCCGGCGGCCCGCAGCGCTGGCTCGGCGAGTGTGTGACGCGGCGGCGTATGGATCGTGTCCAGGTGGGTCCGGTCACCCTGCGAGAAGGCACGACCAGGATCAGGTGTGTCGCGGCCCAGGAGAAGGGCAAGGACCGCTTTGAAATCGGCGCGATGATGGGCGGAACAGGCCCCGTTGGCGCGGTTCGGGTCGGCGAACACTGGTTGACGCTGAGCACGGCGCATCGTCTGGCAAATGGCGCCCGTCTTGGACGCACAGTCGGATATGTAATGGGTGTGCAGGGCCAGACCATTGCCGCCGTGGGGCTGACCAATCAGCGCGGCGTGTGGATGCGCAAGGGCATGTCCCACGCGCTGCAAGCCCGGGTCGCGGTCACGCTCGCCGCGATTCTGCTCTACAAGCCGATCAGCGACACATCGGCGGGCACGCGCTGAACGTCCCGGCCCCACGCTGCAGAGAAAACGCTCGGTTGGACCGCAACGAATGACACCAAGCCGCGACAACCGATAGCCTGACAGCCCCCGAAGGGCCTCTGCCCGCAATCTGCTAGTGTCTCGTTGCAGAGGAAACGATCAATTGACGGCAACGTGGAACAGCCGCGCAGCGGAGGTTGGGGTGAGGCACGAAAACGACGCCCACTGCTGCCAGACAACGCGGGCCGAGGGGCCTCCCCCGCGAGGCCCCGTGCCAACGACAGTGATGCGCAACCTGACCCGCATCAACGCCGCGTTGGTCGCGATGTTGTGCGCGCTGATGGCTTGCACCGACGATCCGCCTGCCGGGTCCAACGACGACGACACGACCGCCGAAACCGTCGAGGACGCCACGATTCAAGACGTGGTGGCCCAGGACGTGGTCGCCCAAGATGTCGACGTTGTCGAAAAGGACGTAGCCGAGCCAGGCGAGCCCGATGCCGCGACGGAAGACGATGCCGGTGGCGCGGTTGACGCCGCCAATGCGACCGATGCTGGCAGTTCGACCGATACGGGCAATGCTACCGATGCCGGGATTGATGGCTCCTCTGGGTTGACGGACGCGGGAGGTTCGGCCGTTGACGCCGGCAGCTCGGCGGATGCTTCGCCCGATGTGCTGGATGATGCCCAGGACGATGCCGGCGTGGATGTACCGGTCGCGCCCAAGTGCAAAGCGGGCGGCTGCGACGATGCCAATGTGTGCACGACCGATGTTTGTGTGCCTGCGAGCGGCTGCAAGTACACGCCCAACAAGATGCCTTGTTTCGACGGAGATAAGTGCAACGGCTCGGACACGTGTGTGGCTGGCAAGTGTGTTTCGGGCAAGGACGAGCACACCTGCAAGGACGACGAGATCTGCACGGACGACAAGTGCGATCCGGTCAAGGGCTGCGTCTTCCCGCTGAACACAGCCAAGTGTGACGACGGCGACCCGTGCACCTCGCCGGACGTGTGCAACGGCGGCAAGTGCACACCCGGCAAGAAGGCCTTTTGCGACGACAACAACCCGTGCACGCAGGACAGCTGCCAGGCCGACGCCGACAGCGGGTGCAGCAACAAGCCGATTGGCGGTCCTTGCGACGACGGCAGCAAGTGCACCACGGTCGACACCTGCAGCGCCGGCAAGTGTATCGGCAGCAAGCAGCCGGTCTGCGAAGATGCCAACCCCTGCACCGACGCGACATGCGACCCGAAGAGCGGCTGCTTGTTCGTGCCCAACAAGGCGACGTGCAACGACGGCAACCCGTGCACCGGCAAAGACACCTGCGCCGGCGGCTCCTGCAAGGGCGTGGACGTGTGCGTCGACCTGCTGCCCGACACGCTCGGCAAGTCGCCGTGCAGCCTGAGCGGAACGTTGCCCAAACCCGCGGGAATCAAACTTGTGCCGTGGTTCCAGGGCGTCGTCAGCGGGCGGTCGGTTATCCAGCTCACCCACGTTCCAGACGGCACCGACCGCGTGGTCATCGTCGACCGGCATGGGCGCATCGAGGTCTTCAACAACGACCGCTACGTCAAAACCAAGAAAACCATGGTCGACATCACCAGCAAGGTCAGCACCGCCGGCGAGGGCGGGCTGCTTTCCGTGGCGTTTCATCCCAAGTTCAAGAGCAACAGCCGCCTCTTCGTCAACTACACCAAGAAGGGGGTGTTCGAGACGGTCGTGAGCCGGCTGGTCGTCAACAAGTCCAGCGGCTTCGCTCCGAGCAGCTCGGAGGTCAAGCTGATTGTCATCAAGCAGCCCTATTCCAACCACGACGGCGGCCAGTTGTTCTTTGACGTGACGGGCAAACTCCTTGTTGGCATGGGCGACGGTGGCGCCGGCGGCGATCCGCTCAACGCGGGCCAGGACGACGCGACACTGCTCGGTAAGATGCTGCGCCTCGACGTCGACATCGCCGATCCGGGCAAGAACTACGGCGTGCCCAAGGACAACCCGAAGCTGACGATGAAGCACGCCGCCAACTGGCTGCCCGAGACGTGGGCCAAGGGGCTGCGCAACCCGTGGCGTTTTTCGCGTGATCGCGCGACCGGCAAGGTGTGGGTCGCGGACGTCGGCCAGGGCAAGTGGGAGGAGGTCTCGCTGCTCGAAAAGGGCGCGAACTACGGCTGGCGGCTCATGGAGGGCCACTACTGCTACAACCCCAAGTCGGGCTGCAAGAAGCCCGACCTCAAAGATCCGATCGACAGCATCCCCCGCCACCTCGCCAAGTCGATCACAGGTGGCTACGTCTACCGCGGCAAGTCCCAACCCGGGCTGACCGGCGTCTATATCTTCGGCGACTTCGTGACCGGCAAATTCTTCGGCCTGCGCAAGGTGGGCGACAAGTGGGTGCGTTCGCAGCTGCTGGACTCGTCGTTCAAGGTCGTGAGCTTCGGCGAGGACCAGCAAGGCGAGCTCTACGCCACGACGTTCTGGGGCAGCCGCGTCGCGCGGGTCGAACGCTCCGGAGCGACGTCGGGCAGCACGTTCCCGCTCAAGCTGTCGCAAACCAAGTGCTTCACGGACCTCAAGACGCTCAAACCGGCCGCCGGCGCGCTCGATTTCGACGTCAACGCGCCCCTCTGGTCCGATGGCGCGCAGAAATATCGCAACATCGTGCTGCCCAAGGGCAAAGGCAAGAAGAGCAAAGCGCTCGGGCTGCCGTCCAACGACGCCGTGTCATGGGAAGCGCCGGTCGGCACGATCGTCATCAAGAGCTTCGCCCTCGGCCCAAAGGGCGCCGGACCAGCTGGCCAGACCAAGGTCGAGACCCGCTTCATGGTGCGCGACGTGGCCGAAAGGTGGCGTTTTTATACATACGCGTGGCGCGAAGATGGCAGCGATGCCGACCTGCTGCTCGACGGTGCAACCCGCGTCTACACGCTGCCCGGTGGCGGCAAGCAGACCTGGCATGTTCCTTCCACGGGCGACTGCAAGCAGTGTCACAAGGGGCCCAAGGGGATGGACTTGCTCGGTGTCACGTCCGCGCAGCTCAACAGCGTGGCCAAGTTTGGCGCCAAGTCGGTCGACCGCCTCGGAGTTTGGAATGCAGCGGGCCTGCTCAACGCTTACAAGGGCGATGGCAAACATGCGGCGTTTCCCGACCAACGCGACCTGAAAGTGCCGGCTGCCAACGCCCTGGATGCTCATGCGCGCGCTTACCTGCACGTCAACTGCGCCAACTGTCACCGACCCGGGGGCAACAGCAACACCGACCTGGATTTGCGGTCGTACCAGGCGCTCGCCAACACCAAAGCGTGCAACACCAACCCGAAGAAAGGCGCGCTCGGCGTCACTGGGGGCAAGCTGCTTGCGCCCGGAAAGCCCGAAAAATCCACGATTTGGCTGCGAATGGGTCTGGCTGAAACGAGCGGCGACTTCATGCCCAACACCGGCGTTGCCAAGAAGCACACGGCGGGTATCGCGCTGCTCAAAGCGTGGATCAGCGGCCTCAAGGCGTGTAAGTAGATCGCGACTTGCGGCCACCCTGGTCGGGTTGAGTCGCCTGGCGGTCGCCGCATGAATCCAGCGCTCTCGGTGCCCTGTGCCATTGCAATCGCGGTGCTGCTGACGACAGGCTGTTCGCGCCCCGCCAAGAATCCCGCGCCGCGGTCGCCCCAAAAACCCGCCGTCGAAAAACCCGCCGTCGAAAAACCCGCCGCGCTTGCCGCGCCCGTCACCGTTGTCGTCAAAGCGCTCGACGAAGATGACTACGTGCAACAAGAGCTCATCGGCGTGCAGACGCCGGTCACGATCACGATGCCGAGGGCGGCCACATCCACGGCGCTGTTGGCGCAGGTCGGGCGCGTATTCATCGACGTGCGGCGCCGATTTGGAAGCGAGGACACGGCGGCGGCGGTCGCGCGGGTCAACAAGGCGGCCGGTACGGCGGCGGTCGCGGTCGATGACGACATTCGGTGGCTGTTGAGTCGCGCGCTGAAGCTCGGACGCGACACGGGCGGCGCGTTCGATGTGACATCAGTGGTGCTCGATGACGGTTGGCGGGCGGTCGCGCTTGGTCAGACCCCGACCCGGACGATGCTCGACGGCCGGTTGCCCCTCGTGGCCGCCAGGGACGTGGTGATCGACAAGGACGAGCGCACAGTGGCGCTGCGGCGTGCGGGCATGAAGATGTCGCTCGACATGATGGCCGTTGGCTATGCGATGGACGGCGTCGCAGAGCTGCTTGTCGCGGCCGGGGTCACAAGTTTTCGGATCGATGCAGCGGGTCAGGTGGTCGTCGGCGGCGGCAAAGCGGGCAGGCAGTGGCGCGTCGACGTGCCGGGTGACGGCTTCGCTGCGATCGACCTGTGGCAAGGCAGCGTCACCGCGTTGTGGACCGCAAGAGCAGTCACGGAGAAGGGCGAGACGAACGCCGAGGTGAGCGGTGACGATGCAGGGAAGAAGACGGCCGTCATTGACCCGCGGAACGGACACGTCGTGACGGCTGTGCGCGGCGCCGTGGTGATCGGCAAAGATGCGACAATGGCGCGGGCGCGGGCGATGGCGCTCGTGGTTGTCGGTCCCAAAGACGGCTTGATCGCGGCGAGCACCTGGCAGGACGTCCGCGTGCTCCTCGTCGACGAGCGCCACCAAATGCACATGACGCCGGGGCTCGCCGATGCCCTCATCGTGCGCCGCAAACCCCGCGAGTGAGCCGGCGCGATGCCTCTGTGGAAGCCCGATCCGCCCCCCGATGAAGCCGCGAGCAGCTCGCCGAGGCACCACGTCAAAAGCCAGTGGGAGTCGACAGTGCGTCCCCGCTTGGTGGCCGCGGTCGACGGCTACTCCTTCGCGGAAGAGCACGCGTTCATGCTCCGCTGGTTTGAGCCGGTGGCCGGGACCATCGTCGACGCGGCATGTGGCGGCGGGGACCATGGACGCCTCGTGGCGCAACGGCATGGCCCAGACCGCGTCGTGGGTGTCGATCTCGATCCATTGGCTATCGAGCGCGCGACGCATCACGGCGCCAACCCCGGCATACGCTATGTTCTCGGCGACATCTCCGACCTGCCGTTCGAGGACGCACGGGTCGGCGGCATCGTATGCTTCGGCGGGCTCTCGCTGGTCTCCGATCCGGTGCGCGTCATCGCTGAGTTTGCTCGGTGTACTGCCCCGGGTGCGCCGCTGATCGGGCTCGTCCCGCGCGCGACCGGCTCCCGACTGCAGCGCCGAATGTGCAAGCTGCTCGGCCACAACGTCATCGATCCCCAGCAGCTGCGACAATGGCTCCAAGACGCCGGCTGGCGGCCCATCGACGTGCGCGGCCGCGGCTGGACAACCCTCTTCGCAGCGCGTCGCAACCAGGGTTGACCCGCGTTTGTCAACACGTCCTCGTCACAACACGCACATCTTTGTCACACCGAGCACATGCGCAAACCGTGTGCACGAGGCCGTGACGAGCTCTTTGGAGCGCCCGACCAACCGTCTTTAACGAGCTGATATTCAACGTTTTCTGATCATGTCGGAGAGGTTCGGCACGCACCTTGAAACATGTCCCCACCAAGCGGCCAGCCCGCGCCGCCCGGAGGAAGCTGAAACCGACGTGATCGACGCCGACGACGCCGACAAGGTCACGACTCCTCAAAAGCGCTGATCCCGGCCACGCGCCAGATCCAAGAACCCGCGTCAACCGAAGGTCGGAGCCGTCACACAGGGTGGCGGTCCGGCCTCTCGGTGCTTTTGGCCCGGCGTTGTCGTCACGGAGGGAAGGTGTCGCGCCGTCGGTAGCAAGATGCCGAAGACGGGCTATCCTCGGCCGAGATGAAACGCCGCGACGAAGACACCATTCGCCCACCGAGCCCGCCCAAGCGGCGCCAGGCCACGCCCACGACGCTGGGGCTGTGGATCGTGAGCTCACCGGACCACGAGCGCATCGGCACGGTCATCCCGCTGGCGAAAGACGGCATTCAATGCGGCCGCGGTGAAGCGGTCTCCGAGCAGATCAACGACGACTGGTTGTCGCGCGACCATTTCAGCATCGGTGTGGCCAAGGGCAGCGACCTTGCATGTGGCCCCTGGTGGCTCGAAGACCGGCAGACGCGCAACGGCACGTTCGTCGCGGGCATCTCGCAGCATCGGTGCCAGCTCGCGCTCGGCGACGTCATTCGAGCAGGGGCGACCGTCGCGGTTTTCGATCGCGGCTGCCTGGAGTTCAGTGACGACCTCGGACTGGTGGGTCATTCGGCGTCGATCGCGCGGCTGCGAGACCAGGTCATCCGTTTCGCCCGCGGACGCAACCCGTTGCATATCCGCGGCGAATCTGGAGCTGGCAAAGAGGTGGTCGCGCGGGCATTGCACACCGCGGGAGCCGTTCGTGGGCCGTTCCTGGGCGTCAACATGGCCGCGATCGTGCAAAGCCTGGCCGAAAGTCAGCTGTTTGGGCATCGAAAGGGCGCGTTTTCCGGGGCGACGACCGACCAGGTGGGGGCGTTCGACGCGGCTGCGGACGGCACGCTCTTGTTGGATGAGATCGGCGAGATGGCCTTGCCCACGCAGGCGAAACTGCTCCGCGCGGTCGAGTCCGGCGAGGTGCATCGAATCGGCGATGCGCGTCCGCACCGCTGCAAAGTTCGGTTGTTGACAGCCACCCATCGCGACCTGCGCGCCATGGTCCACGGCAAGGCTTTTCGCGACGACCTGTACTGGCGTTTGGCGCATACGGTCATCGACGTGCCGCCCCTGCGGCAACGGCGGCTGGATGTCGTGCCGCTTCTCGAACACTTCCTCGAGGACGCCGGCGCTGTGCCTCTTGCTGGCATCGTGCGCCTGCAAAGCCGCTGGGCGTGGCATGCCGCCGACCTGATCGAGGCATGTCTGCACTACGATTGGCCGGGCAATGTGCGCGAACTACGCGACGAGGCCCGTGCTCTCGGCGACGCAATGCGCGCCCGCCGCGACGACGCGATCACAGGACCGATCCCACCGCTCGAAGAGGCGCTGTCCGCCCGCGTTCGACAAGCGCGCGTAGATCCCGTGGCTGTCGGCACACCCGCAAAGCGCGGCTACGGATCGGTGCCCGAGGTTATCGACAGCGGCGGTCACGCGATCATCGACCCGGTGCAGCTTGCCGCCGAAGCCGTTCGGTACAAGGGTCTGCTGGCCGATGCCGACGCGCTCGCCGCGGCCATTCGCTTCGAAGCTGACGGCAATATCAAGCGGTTCGCGCAAATGGCGGCAGCAGCCTTGGGTCGCAAGCCGAGCTCGGTCCGGCGCACCATCTACCGGACGCTCGGCGACGGCGTGCAGAGCCTGCGAACAGACTGATCAGAGCCAGCGGACGAACCGATCAGTCGCGCGTGGTGAGCACGTTGAAGGTCGGCATCGGCTCGCGCTTACCTTTGAGCGGCAACGGGCCCTTTTCGACCAGGTAATAGCGGCAGCCGACCACGTTGGCGACGGGCGCGCTGATGAGGATCTCGCCGGCCTTGGCTTTGCTCTCGAGGCGCGCAGCGGTGTTGACGGCGTCGCCGATGACCGAGAAGTCGTAGCGGTTCAGGTTGCTGCTGCCGAGGTTGCCCGCGACCATTTCGCCGCTGTGCAAACCGATGGAAACATTGGGCGAAAAGCCGAAATCCTCTTGCGTCGCCGTCTGGATATTCTGGATCCTTGTCCGGGCCCGAAGAGCCGCTTCGACAGCGCGGAGTCGGTGATGTTCGCCGCGGAATACGGCCATGACCGCGTCGCCGACGAATTTATCGACCCAGCCATTGGCCGCGGTGATTTCGGCGACAATCTCGTCGAAGTAGTGGTTGAGGAGTGCGAAGACGCGGCCGGGTTCGTGGGTCTCACAGAGCGTTGTGAACCCGCAGATGTCGATGAAACAAACGGTGCCCTCGACTTTGATGCCGCCTTGGCGCAGCTGGGCATCTTCGACCTTGTGGTAGCTGAGCACGCTGTCGTCGACGTACATGCGCAGGATCTCGTTGTCGCGCATCGCCCGGTCGCGCTCTTTTTCGGTGCGCACGACATCGAGCGTCTTGTCCATCGTGATGGCCAGGTCGTCGAACTGGATCGGCTTGGTCAGGAAATCGAAGGCGCCGCGGTTCATGGCTGCCCGGATATTGCGCATGTCGCCGTATGCGCTGACGATCACGCACTTGATCTTGGGTTTGATGGCGTGGATTTTCTCGACCATCGTGATGCCGTCCATGACCGGCATGTTGATGTCGGACAGCACCATCTCGATCTCGGGCGTTTGCTGAACGAGCTCGAGGCCCTCGGCGCCGTTGTGCGCGAAGTGAAACAGCAGCTCTCCGCTGCGGATGCGACGGCGGAATTTCTGGCGAATCAGGCGCTCGACGTCGGTCTCATCATCGACGACCAAGACTACGGCAGCCTGTTCTTCGACCAGCTCGCCCGCCTCTTCGTCGGAAGAGTCGGCGGTCCCGGATGTGTGTGTCGCCGGGATGCTGGCCGGGCTGGGATCGGCCGCACTGGCTGCTCGAATGACGGCCGCTGGCGCCGCGGAGGCGGGCTGGTCGATTGGGGTGTCGAAGGCCTCGCGGACCATCTGCATCGAGTGCCGGGCGGTGTCGCGCTTGATGCGGTTTTGCTCCATCCGCAAGCGCAGGTCCCGCAGCTCCTGGGTGGTCGCGAAAGCGCCGCGTTTTCGCTTCTTGAGCCGCCGCATGCCGATGCTGCGCCGAATTGTGGAGCGCTTGGGACGCTCGTGGCCGCCTTCGACCATCGGCAGCCGCACCGCCGTAGCGAGGATGAGGCTCTTGAACGCCGAAAAATCCAGCGGCTTGTCGATCAAACCTGCGACGCCGAGTGCACGGGCAGCGTCGGCTCGATCGGCTTGTTCGTTGAGCAAGAACACCGGCATGTTGGGCTGGGCGCCCTTGACGAATTCGAGCAGCTCCAAGCCGCTGATGCCCGGCAAGTTGATGTCCGAAAGGATGACGACAATGTCGAACGTAGGCGGCTGGGTGAGCGCTTCGATCGCTTGTTCGGCATCAAATGCGAAGTGGAGTTGCACCAGTCCCTTGCGCAGTTCTCGGCGAAACCGCTGCGTGCACAGGGGCTCGATGTGTGGCTCGTTGTCCACGATGAGAATGCGACGGGCGAGCGTCATGTGGGGCAATCCTGGTCTGGTTTTGGGGCGATGCTACGACGACGGGAGCGTCAACGTGAAGGTTGTTCCCACGCCAGGTTCGCTTTGCACGTCGATCGCGCCGCCGTGCTGTTGCGCAATAATATCGTGCGTAATCGACAATCCCAAACCGGTTCCTTCGCCTGTTGGCTTGGTCGTGAAGAACGGTTCGAAGATACGACTCAGCACATTCTCGGGCATTCCTCGGCCGTTGTCAGAGATCTGGATGCGCACGGCATCGCCGGTTCGTTCGGTTTGCACGGAGAGGGCGGGAGCATAGTCGGGAGCGGCTTTCTGGCGCCTCTTGTGGGTCGCGTACATGCCGTTGTTGATGATGTTGAGAAAGGCTCGGCTGAGGTCGCGATTGACCGCATTGATACGCGGCAGATTCTCTCCGTACTCGCACTGCAACGTGATGTTGAACGAGGGTTCCTTAGCGCGCATGCCGTGAAACGCCAAGCTCACGTACTCCTCGAGCAACGTATTGATATCCGTCGGTTCGCGTTCCCCCGAGGTGCCGCGCGAGTGATCGAGCATGCCCCGGACGACACCGTCGGCGCGCCGGCCGTGGTGGGCGATCTTCTCGGCGTTGCCACTCATCATTTCGAAGAGCTCGAGGACCTCTTCGAGCGTCTCACCGCTGACCTCGTCGCCCGACTCGCTGATGATCTCGTGCGCCTCCTGGGCGAGTTCGACGATGAGATCCGCGAAGTTGTTGATGAAGTTGAGCGGGTTCTTGATCTCGTGGGCGATGCCGGCCGTCAGGGCACCGAGGGACGCGAGTTTTTCATTTGCGATGAGCTGCGCTTGGGTTTGTTCGAGCTTGGCCAGCGTGGTTTCGAGTTGCTGCTTCTGTTCCTGCAGCGCGTGATTGCGTTGCAGCAGTTCGTCGGACGCCAACTCGAGCGACCGCTGGGTGCGGGCGATGTGGGCATCGGCGCCGTCGTAGGCCTCGTTGATGGCGTCGACGAATCGCTGCAGGTCGGCCGGGATGGCTTCTGGATCGCGGATCTGGAGGTGTTTCTTGAGCTGGCGACGCAGGAGTCGATTCATCGGCGGCCTCGAGAGGGTTGCGGCAAATCGTGCGACGCGGCGATGCGCTGTTGCAACCGCGCGGCGAGGGCTTCTTCGCGACGCGTGTGTTCGTTGCCGCTCATCTTGGTGATGCGATCGGTGATGCGGAGCAACCTTCGCGGCGTGCTCTGTCCGGACATGACATTGCGACCGAGCGCGTCCAGGGCGGCCTGGCAAACCGCGAGGGATTCGTCGGGGCGGCCCAGCGTTTCGAGCGCGTCGGCCAGGCGCAGAGAGGCGTCGGCCAGCTCGGACCGGTGCCCGGCGCGCTCGAATCGGTCGACGGCTGCGCGCAGGAGCTCGAGGGCTTCGATGTGCGCACCGGCGATGAGCGCTTTATCAGCCATTTCGGGCCACTTTTCGGGGGGACCCGCGTGGGGATGACCGGCAGCGGCGATGCCACGCCAGCGGTCCGATGCCTCGTTGATATCGGACGCCTCGGTCAGCCAGCGGCGCGGTCTGTCGGGAGAGTCGGCCGGGCCGGTGACGATGATCTGCAACCCGTCGAGCCACGAGGTGAGGCCACGGGCCAGCTGCCATGAGGCGCTATCCATCGCCAGGCCGTTGGTGAACACCACGACGAGGGGGCGTAGTTCGCATCGCATACGGAGCCGGCCAAGCCACCAAGCCGTCAACGCCGGCCCGTCGTGTGTTGCCGGCCCGTCGCGTGTGGCCAACTCGGCATATTGGGAGCCGGTTTCGGACTCGACAATCCACGTCCGATACAACCTTCGCCACGCCCCGAAAGGCGCGAAACGGTCGGCGAAGACGCAGTAGCTGCTGACAAACTCCGCGCCGCCGGCTTCGAGTGCGGCGCGAAGCTGGGCGGTCACATCGAGTTCGGCGCCCTCCTCGACCGCGAAGGCTGAGAAGCGCCCATTGCGATCGGCGACGTCGGCGAGCATGGCCGCGATCGCGTCGGCTGTTGCGGGTTCTGGGGGCAGCGGCAGGTCCGCCGTTGGCGGGGTCTTGCGACCGAGCAACCGGTGGGTTTCGAAGCGTTCGAAGAGGCCGCCCATCTGCATGTCCGGGCGCCGCTCAAAGCGCAGCCACGTAGATGCGGCGCCTTCTGTGGCGGCATCAACTACGAGCCCATCGTCGTGTCGTGTCATCGCGATCGCCCGGCGCAGCAAACCACCGAGCTGGGTCAACGCACGGCGCGAGCGGCTCCCGACGACCAGGCGCATGGCCGGACCGGTTGCTACCGCAGCGTTGCAGCGCGATTTGAGGCCCGGGACGCCAAGCATAGCGCGGGCAGCGAGCACCGCCATGGCCGTTGTCTCATCGCGATGCGGGCCGTCGAATTCAGCCGCGAGGTAGGCGCCGTCGGCCTCGATGCGGACCCGCAAGACCGTGCCTCCGAGGCGTTGAGCCTGCCGTTGGAGATCGGCCACAACGCGCTGCAGCGCACCGACATCGGTGTCGGGACGCAGGTCGATGAGGCGGACCGCGACGACGGTGCTTTCGCGGGCGATCGGCTCAGGGAGGCGACCATCGTCGAGTGCGCGCGCGACCAGCGGATGAACGAACCGGAGCAGCGATCGCGCCTCACCGCCGACCATTGTCGGGCCGTGAAGGGCCTCGCGCCGAGGCCGAGGAGCGAGTTCGACGACGCGCAGCGCGCCACCTGGCAGGGGATCGCCGCGCACGATATCGCCGATGTGAGCCGCAGCCGACGCGCGCAGAAGCACCTCGCCGTCACGGGCTCGTTGTGCGGGATCGACCAGCTCGGCGATCGGTGCACCGGTGATCGCGCACAGCCAATGGTCGCCGGCGCCGCCGACCGTGTTGAGGGCAACTTCCCCAGCGCTGACCGTGGCGCGACCGACGAGCTTGGTGCCTGCTGTGTGGCTGGCCTCACCCAGTTTTTCGAGCGCCGACAGCGCGCCGCTGGTCGCCCGAGCGACGGCAAGAGCCCAGGTCTCGTCGCGCCACAGAGCGACGATTCGTCCGGCGCACAGGTGAATGATGTCGCCGCCCTCGGAAGCGACCGCGGAAACCAGCTGGGCGGTTGCGGATTCGATGCGTTGGGCGGTTTCGACCACGATCGTCGGATCGGCACAAGCACGCCGGACCAATGCCGTCCAGCCATTGACTTCGATGCACACGGCGGCGGCGTCGATCTGGTCTTGGTGGCGAGCTGACGGGATCGCGCCCTGGTCTGCCAGCCGCCAGCGAGCATGAACCGGCACGAACGCGCGAACGTCGCGCAACCGATCGGGACGGGAGCCGTTCATGGGGCGGGTCGATCCTCCGCGCGGCGCGCTCGTCAGCATGAATGCAGACGCGTTGCGTGTCCACGGATCGGGACGGCGCGGCGAATGGATCGCGGCCGGGAGTTGTCGTTTTGCGCGTGCTTACTATGCTGCACCCGTCGTGATGAATGCCCCTTTCCGACCGCCGCGCCGCCAGATGGCCCGCTTCACTTCCGTTGATGCGATCGCTTCGGTGGTCTGCGCAGCTTTGGTCGTGGCGTTCGGTCTTGCCTCGCTCCAGCCGACCAACGCCTACGCGCGCCGACCATCGCGCAAGCAGCTGGGCGAAGCAGAGGCCTACCACAAGCTCGCGAAGGAGCGGTTTGGCGCCAAGCGCTACGAAGAGGCCGCCGACCTGTTCATGAAGGTCTATCGGCTGTCGAAGAGCGTGGCCGCAGTGTTCAACGCAGCGCGCTGCAAGGAGATGGGCGGCAAGCTGGCTGAGGCCCGCGGGCTCTTTGAGCTGTACCTGTCGATCTCGGACAACGAGGACGGAAAAACCGACGCACGCGAGCACATCGTGTCGATCGCGGCGCAGCTCGAAGCCAAGCGAAAAGCAGACGACGACGCACGGCGGCAGGCCGAACAGGCCGCCAAGGAAGCCCAGGCAGGTCGCGCGAAGGCCGAACAGCGTGCCGCCGCCCTCGAAGCGCAAAAGAAAGCCGCAGCAGTCGCCGCGCAGAAAGCCGCCGAGAAGGCCGCCAAAGATGCGCTGGCCCGCAAGGCCGCCGATGACGCGGCGCGCAGGAAGGCCGCCCAACAGAAGCTCGCCGGGGTCTGTGTCTTGCCACCCGATGGGGTGCAGGGTGGCGATCTCGCGTTGCAGGCGACGGCCATGCTCAAAGCCGCGCATCGCGAGGCTGTGGCCGCATCGGTGGGCAAGGTGCACGGCGTGGCGGCGTTCAATCGCTTTGTCAGTGCACGCGGAACGGCTGGCGCCTGCGACTTCTCCTGCAAGCTGGGGATCGCGCGAAGCCTCGGCGCGCGCTGGGCCATCGGGACCACCGTTGGACGCGTGGGCGGCGGGTTTTCGGTCAAGACGGTGCTGTGGCGCACGCTCGACATGGGACAAGACGGGACCTCGTCGCTCGAAGCTGCGACAGCCGCAGACCTGACGAAGCTGCACGACAACGCGATCGGCGACATCTTCAATCGCATCCGCATCTGGCCGACCAACGCGACCGCAGCCGCGCCAATTCCCGCGGGCGCCGGCCAGGGCGCATGGGTCGACATCGTCAGCGCGCCACCGGGGGCCCAAAGCTGGCTCGACGGCAAAGCAACAAAGGTCTCTCCGTTGCGCGTCTACCTCGCGCCGGGCTGGCATCGACTGCAGTTTGCGTTGCGCGGCCATCGGGTTCGAGGCGGGCTCATTTACGTGCGCAACGGCGTTCACCTGCGGGTCGATTCGGCGCTGCCAAAGCTCATCGTGGTGGCCAAACCCCGAACTGTCGCCGCTGCTGCCACGCAACCCGCCAAGCCGAGCCAACCGGCAGCCAAGCCTGGCCAGACCGCGCCCGTCGCGACAACTCCGGCTCAGACGACCCCTGGCTTGACGGCAGACGGGGTTATGGAGCCACCTCGACCGGTCGCCGGCGGACAACAACCCGGTCAACAACCCGGCGAACAGCCGAGCGACAGTGGCCCGGCACAAACCAATCCCGGCCAGCGCAACGGCGCCAACGCCAGCAACCGCAAGGGAGATCGACGTAGCGGCTCCGGTGGGACCAAAGCCACCGTCGACTTTCCCGGGACCGGCTGGATGCTCGGCGGTGTCGTGCACTTCACCGGCAGCGTCGGCGGCTTCGAAGCGCGTTCGTCCACAGTTTCCGGCGGCCTCGATGTGAGCCTCGGCGGCGGCGCATTTGTGCAGCTGGGATACGCGTCCTCGAGCGCGCCCTTCGTGCCCTGGTTCACGTTCCTTGCGGGCCTGCGGTACGCGAAATGGCAGGGCCTCTACAGCGAGTCCGAAACGAGCAGCGCGTCCGCCGATCCCAACGTCGTCGACATCTACGCAGGCCTGGCATTCCCCCGCGCCTGGGGTCTGCGATTTGCGATCCACCGCCACTTCGTCAGCAAGACCCAAAACGACGAACGCGACGGCTACAACGCATGGTCGGCCGGCAAAACGCTCAAGGGCGATGTCTTCTACCTGTACGCCGGGCTGGAAGGCAGGCTGACGAGCGACCGACCGATCGCCACCGACCCATTCGGCCAAGGGCCAACGACGCGCGTCATGTTCGAGTTCGGGGTCAACTTCAACGGCGTGCGCCTGTCGCGCTGATCGATCCGGCTACGTACAAGCCTGCCTACTTCACGGGCTCGTCGTTGCGCCACTGGCCGCTGACCTTGCTGCCGTCCTTGCGCGTTAGCGTGCCCTTGCCGTGCATCTTGCCGGCCCGAAACGCGCCGACGTAGACCGCGCCGTCTTTAAACGTGCGCTTGCCGCGACCCTGCATCTGTCCGCGATCCCAGTCGCCGTCGTACCAGGTGCCGTCTTTCCAGCGCAGTTTGCCCTTGCCGTGCTTGACGCCTTTGTCGAAGCGGCCCTTGTACGCGTCGCCGTTCTTCCAGCGATACATGCCGCGGCCGTGCTTGTCGTTGGCCGCGAACTCGCCCTCATACCGGTCTCCGTTGGGCCATGTGCGCTTGCCGCGCCCGGTCATCACGCCAGCTTTGAACGTGCCGACATAGGAACCGCCTGAGGCGAATGTCTTGGCGCCTCTGCCGTGCGGCTTTCCGGCCCGAAACAGCCCTTTGTAGCGGTCGCCATTGCGCCACTTGTAGCTGCCCTGACCCTGCATGATTCCGTCTTTCCAGGCGCCGCTGTAGCTCTCACCCGACTTCCACGTCTTGGTGCCACGTCCGGTCATCAAGCCGTCCTTGAAAGCGCCCTTGTAAACGCCCCCGTCGGCGAGCGTTCGTTGGCCCTGTCCGTGCATCTTGCCGCGCCGCCATTGGCCGTCGTAGCGCATACCGTTTTTCCACGTCTTGGCGCCCTTGCCATGGGGGACCCCATCTTTGACGTGGCCGACGTAGACCGCGCCGCCCTGAAACGTGCGTTTGCCCCGCCCGGTCATCTTGTCGGCCTTGAACTCACCCTCAAAAGTCGCGCCGGACGGCCACGTGAACAGGCCTTTTCCGTGCCGCTTGCCGTTGACCCAGTCGCCGCGATAGGTCGACTTGTTCGGCCATCTCCAGGTGCCTTGGCCGTGCGGTTGGCCGGCGAGCCACTGGCCTTCATACCGGCTGCCCGACTTCCAGGTGCAGCTGCCTTTGCCGGTTCGTTTGCCGCGCACGAAATCGCCGGTATAGACGCGGCCGTCGCGCCACCGCTTGGTGCCTTTGCCGTGGGGGTGATCGTCGCGCATCTGCCCGTCGTACACAGAGCCGTTGGCGAACGTTCGCTTGCCGTTGCCGTGCATCTTGTCGTCGCGCCACTGGCCGTCGTAGGAGCCGCCCTTTTTGATGGTGAACGCGCCCTTGCCGTGCATCTTGTCGTCGCGCCACTGGCCCACATAGACGTCGCCGTTGCGCCACGTGTGGGTGCCTTGGCCGTTTTGCCGGTTCTTGCGCAGCTCGCCTTCGTAGCGACGTCCGTCCGGCCAGGTGCGCACACCTTTGCCGTGCATGGCGCCGTCTTTCCAGTCGCCGACGTACTTGCGCCCGTCTCTCCACCAGTGGGTGCCTTTGCCGTGCATGCGCCCGTCTTTGGTCTCGCCCTTGTAGCGGTTGCCGTTGGGGAACTTGACGGTGACGACCTCGCCCGCGAAGGCGTGGGAGCCAGTGCACAGGACGAACGACGCAACCAACGGCGCGACGACCAGCGAGATCGGTCGATAACGAGTCGGGCCGCGACGCGTCCAGCGCTCGATCATGCCGCGACGTTCCAGCGCCGGATCGCGACGATCGACAACGCGAGCAACAGCAACCACATCACGCCGGAGTGGCCTGTGGGGGTCGCTGCGCAGCCGTCATCATCCGGAGAGCCGCCCGAACTCGAGCTCGCGCCGACGGTTCCGCTCGAAGAACCGCCGTCAGCTGTCGAGGCGTCGGACCCGCCCGAGCTGCCCGAACCCGAGCTGCCCGAACCCGAGCTGCCCGAACCCGAACTGCTTGACGCCGAACCGGATGACGAACCGCCCGAACTGGTACTCGAACCGCCCGAACTTGTGCTCGATGCGCCGCTGCTGCTCGTGCCCGGCGCGCCCTTGTACTGGCAAATCGATGGCCCCGGCCCCTTACCCGCGCCCGGATAGCCGGGCGGAACCGTGCCTGCGGACCAACCCTTTTTCGGAACGCACCATGGGGTTGGCGGGCACCAGGGGCCGACTTCGGTCAGCGGCGCGTCGCTTGGTGGAATGGCCCACGGCTGGGCTGGCGTCACCTTGAAACTCGACGGAAGCGATGCTTTGCCCGGCTGAGCCCCCGCGATCGCGGCGTCGACGGCATCCGCCTGTTTCTGACCAACGTAGATCGGCGCGCCGGCCTCTTCCTGGAGCACGATGGCGCGCGCGAACGGCGCCTTGGCCCAGCGCTTATCGAGCGCGGAGGTCCCTTTGCCCATCTGGCCACCGACGAGCCACGATCCGTAGCCCTGGATCGCGAGTCGGAGTTGGTCCTTGGTGATCGCCCAGCCATCGGAGCAAACCCGGTTCCACGTCACTTTCACGCGGTTGGACACGTTGGGCAGCTTGCCGTCGGTCGAAAACGCGAAGATCGGGTCGCGGTCCATCTCTTGCGGGTCGATACGCAGCACCATGCGGGTCAGTTGCTTGGTGGCTCCGATGGCGTCGGCGACTGCGTAGACGGGATCGATCACGCCGGTCTTGAGCGCCTCGCTGACCTTCACGCCCGGAAATGGCGTCTGCTTGGCGTCATTTGGCGTCAAGGTCGCGCCCTTGTAGTTGCATGGCTGGAAGCCGCCGGATTGAGACCACAGGCTGCCGCACGACCACAGCCAAGCCGCTGCTGCGGCGGCAGTCTTGGCCTTGTACGGGATGAGGTTTTTCAGGCCGGCTTCCTTGTCGATGATGGTCACCATGTCCGGATGCAGCCAAGTCGAGCCGCCGGCGAAGAGGGCGTTGGCGAGCTGGAAGACGTTCTTGGCGGCCTTGATCGACACGAGCGACATGCTGCTCTTGATCTGGCCCTTGTAGGGGGCGGCGGGTTGGCTGAACTCGGTCACGAACGCGTGCCCGCCCGCTTCGTCGATGGCGGCGCTCACCACCTGGCCGTAGTTGTTGGCCTTCTGAAAGAGGTTGACCTTGGTGTGGTTGACGACCGCATCGAGGTGGTTCTTGACGACAGAGCGACCGGGTCCCGCGACCGTCACGACGACGCTCATGTCTTCGACCGCTGCGATGGACGTCAGGCGCAGGGGAACGCACGGGTCGGCGTCCTTCATGGTCAGGATGACAGGCGCGATCTGTTCGACGCCGGCGCCGTTGGCCAGTTTGATGGCGAGGAAGACGTCGCCCTTTTTGATGTGCGCATCGACGATCGGCGTCGCGGCTTTGGGTGTGATGAACTTGTGCTTGTTGAGCCAGGTCGTCAGGTCCTTGGCGTCGCTGCCCTTGACGACCACGTAGTCGTACGGTCCGGTGGTGCCGTGATCGAGGACCTTGACGGTGTCGGGCGTGCCGCCGGGGACGCCGGTGCCTGCATCGGACGTTGCACCGCCGCTGGACGAGCCGCCGCTGCTGCTGGACGAGCCGCTGGATGAGCCGCCGCCTTGGGTCAAATCGCAGCCGTCGTAGCGGCTATGGCAGTTCTCGCTGGCTTTCTGCGTGACGTCGTAGCGCTGGCCCGTGATGGCATCGAGGCGATCGAAGAGGACCGCCGACCCGACGGCGACTTTGGGCACTTTGGGCAGGGGAAGGACCCAGCCGAAGTTGTCGGCGAGGCCCTGGTAGCGAACTTCGACCCACGCGACGGTGTTCTTGTCCTTGTCGACGTAAAACAGCACGCGTTCGGCGTTCTGAAGGACCGGGTAGTCCGGTTTGCCGGGCGGCGGCTGCGGGGAGACACAAGCGCCGCATGCAAGTGCGTCAGCGGCGAACAACAAGAGGGCGACGAGGGCGACGGCTGGGACCGTACGGCCGAGCGCGGCAGGGGCGTGCATGAGGGGGCTCCGGCGATGAGGTAGCCCCGCCAATATGGCCGTTTCCAAGAACAAAGCAATGAAGAGCCGTGTGGGGCTGGATCGTGACGTGCCGGGCGTTTCACAAAGCGAATGTGCGTGCCCGAATGTGAAGTGCCGAATGTGCAGTGCCGGGCGGTTCACAAGCGAATGTGACGTGCCGGGCGTTTCACATCGCGGCTGACACTTCGCATCGCGCTGGGATCACCGGTTGACGGCGTGAATCGCTTCTCCGAGCGCGGCCTTGGCGGCTTCCATCAGCGCCTCGGACATCGTTGGGTGCGCGTGTACCGTCAGCCCAACGTCTTCGAGCACGGCGGCCATCTCCATCATGAACGCCGCTTCGTTGACCAGCTCGCTCGCCTCCGCGCCGACGACTTGCACCGCCAACACCTCGCCGCTTTCCGCGTCGCCGATGACGCGGGCGAACCCGTCCGTTGCGTCCGCCGTCATGGCCCGGCCGAGCGCACCGAACCCGAATTTGCCGACCTTGAGCTTGCGCCCGGTGGCCTTCAATTCGGCCAGCGTCGGCCCGACGGTTGCGACTTCGGGATCGGTGTAGACGACCGACGGAATCACCGCGTCCATCGCCGCGGGGTGCCCTGCGATGACCTCGGCGGCAACTTCGCCTTCCTTGCTGGCCTTGTGGGCAAGCCCGGGACCCGGGACGAGGTCGCCGATGGCGTAGACGCCGTGCGCGCCGGTGAACTGTTTGTCGTCCACCGGCACATGACCGGACTTGTTGGGCGCCAATCCGACGCTTTCGAGGCCGAGCCCTGCGCTGTTTGGGCGCCGTCCGACCGCCACGAGCACCTTGTCGCAGCGAACCTGGCCGCCGCCTTTCTTGTCGCTGTACGACAGCACGACCTTGTCGCCATCGCGGGCGAACCCCTCGACGCGCGTGTTGGTCAGGTGGGTCACGCCGAGCTTCTTCTTCTGCTTGGCCGCGACGGGACGCGCGACGTCCTTGTCGAACGCGGGCAGCACCTGGCCGAGCGCTTCGATGACGGTCACCTTGGCGCCCAGACGCGCGTACACGCCGCCGAGCTCGAGTCCAACGATGCCGCCGCCGACAACGACGAGGTGGTTGGGCACGGCCTGCAGCGCGAGGGCGCCGGTCGAGTCGATGATGTCGGGGTCGGAAAACGGCAGGAACGGGATCTGGACGGGCGTCGAGCCGGTCGCGAGAACGACGTTCTTGGTGAACACGACGTCGGTCTTGCCGTCATTGTCGCTGATGCTGACCTTGCCCGCGCCGGCCAGCTTGGCGGTCCCGTAGCGATGTTCGGCGCCGTTGGCCTTCAGCAGCGTCCCGACGCCGGTCGTGAGCTTGTTCACGATGCCATCTTTCCAGCCGATCATGGCCGGTACGTCGACGCCGATGTCGTTGGCAACCACGCCCATGTGCGCGCCGTTTTTCGCCTTGTAGTAGACCTTCGACGCGTGGATCAGCGCCTTGGACGGGATGCAGCCGACGTTGAGGCACACGCCGCCAAGCGCATCCTTTTCGACGACGAGGGTCTTCAGGCCAAGCTGCGCGCAGCGGATCCCGCAGACGTAACCGCCGGGGCCGGCTCCGATGACAACGACGTCCCAGGTTTGCGTGGTGCTGCTCATGACGTGTCTCCCGTGGTGCGTTCGATGGCCGCAGCGACGAACGGCGGGATGGTGGGCAGCGGCGATTGCCGGGTCAAGGCGACTCCTTCGTTTCGTTGAGGGGCCGGCGCCCGGCCCCTGGTGCCGAAAAAGTGTCACTCTTCGACACCTTCCCGCAGCGTGCGGCTCACTTGCGCCTTGCGTCCCTCGCGGCTTCTTCTCGATCCGTAGACCAAACGATGATCGCCGCCCTATTTTTTTCTTTGATCTCGGCACGCGCCCGGGTCAACTAGATCCAGCCCCGCCCCCCGTGCGTCGTCTTCGGCCCACCGCTAAAACGTTGGTCGAGGTCGCCAGCCACATGCGCCCCGGAGCTCTCCATGAACCGTTCCCTGCAACGCAAGGTCGCGATCCTCCTCGTGCACATCTTCGCCCTCACCGGCTGCGTGGGCGGTACCGGAAGCACCAACGCAGGCTATGCGACAGGCGCGAGTTCAAGCGGCGGCAACGACGGCCAGATCGGCGGCACCGACACGGGCTCGTCGTCGGGGACCAGCGACGCAGCAACATCCAGTTCGAGCGGCGCGGACGCCGGCTCCTCTACCAGCTCCAGCGGGGCGTCCAGCTCGGGCGCCAGCTCGTCGTCCGGGTCCAGTGGTGCATCCAGCTCGGGCGGCACCAAGAAGGGCCCGACCGATGCCGAGCTCGCCAAGGCCGGCGTCATCAAGATGCAGAAGGTCGCCGGCAACGTCGAATCGGCCAGCGCCAAGACCGACAAGATGGGTGTGGTCGGCTTCTACTCGCCCCACCACAACGCGCTCATCGAGATCAACGGCGTCCAGGGTGAGAAAGACAAGGAATCGGCGCTCGGCCAGGCGAAAGTCACCGTGCGCGTCGAGCAGTCCGGCGCCGTCTTCGCGCTCATCGTCGATCCGGCCGGCAAGCTCGCCCCCGCCTACTACGCCGGCAGCCTCACCAACGGCAAAGTCGAGGTCAGCAGCGACCAATCCGCGGCGGACAACAAGCTCGACGTCGCTTGGAACAAGGACCAGAAGAGCCCGTTCCCCGGCGACAAGTTCACGCTGGTCGGCATCTCGGTGTCGATGGTCATCCGCTTTGCCCTGCGCACAGCGATCACGATGGCGGTCACCTCGATCGTCAAGAACCTCGTCAACAAGACCTGCCTGTTCTTCAACCCGCTCTACACCGGCTGGTGCAGCAACCTCGCGGAGTTCGCCAAGGAAGCGGCGGGCGTGCTCATGGGTGGGTTGTTCATGAAGTTCGACGGCGGCCTCACCTGGTCGGCGTTTGGCTGGTCGATCGCCGAAGCCGCGGGCAACTGGCTGATTCAAAAGGGCTGTGAAAAGGCCACGGGCGCGTTCCTCGTGTCGGCCGGACCGGTCACCGGGCAACCCAATGCGCTCTACGCGGCGAACATGGGCTTGTGGAAGAAGGTCGCCCACAAGGCGCTGTACATGATCAAGAAGGACGCGACGAACCCGGTCGCCAATCCCGCCAAGAAGGCGATGGTGAAGGCCGCGGTCAAGAACACGCTGCGGCTGCTGGCCGCGACCCGCAACTTTGTGCAGATGGACCTGTACATGACGGTGCCGGGCGACAAGAAGCCCGCCATCAGCGACGGCAAGATCTTCACGTTCACGATGAAGATGGTCGAAAACATCGGCAAGGAGCTGAAGAAGGTCGTCACCACCATCAACCTGACCACCATCATCAGCTCGACAACGACGTACGTGCAGCTCTGGGACACCCTCTACGTCAGCAACAAGACCTTTGTTTACCAGCGATTGCGCGTGCAGCGGACGTCCAAGCCGTGGCTGCCCAAGGGCTTTTCGCAGGCGGTCAGTTGCGCGATCGGCCTCATCGACGGTGTGGGCGGGTACATCCAGAGCGCGACCAACACGCCGATCAATATGGACGTTTCACAGTTCGCCAACGACGCGCTGAAGCTCACCGACAGGCTGCTTGACGAGGTCTACGCGTCGGCGTGGGGCGGAACGATCGCGACGCCGTCGTGCTACCCGGACATCTTCGAGCCCAACAACAAGGCGAGCGTCAAGCAGGCGGTGAAGAACCTCGGGCAGAAGGTGACGATCGACAAGCTGTCGATGACCAAGGGCGACGTCGACTGGTTCACGCTGCCGTTGCTCGGGGCATGGGCCAAAGTCCAGGCCGGTGTCGCCGCGCGCAAACCCGACGCCGCCAACGACTGTGGGACCGTCCCTGCCGGCGCGAAGCTGTGCGTGCAGATGTATTGGTACAGCAACATCATCGAGCTTGCGGGGACCGGACCGGCCAAGATCGGCTCGGAGCACTGCGGCGTGGTCGGACCGGGTGAATCCGGCGATCCACAGGTCGCGACCCAGTGGTGGAATGTCAGCAAGGTGACCGGCGAGCAGGGGCAAACGTTGTTGGTTCGCGTCCGTCAACCGAGCGGGCAGAACCTCGACATCCCCTATCGCGCGTTCATGTTCGCGGGCGGGATTTTTTAACCTGACGACGGCGATTGGCGGCATCGGCGGATCTTTTGCTAAGGTCGGCCGAGGGCAATTGCTGGAATCGTCGCTTTGAACCGAGCCACGCGCGTCGCAGTCGCGACCTTGTGCGTATTTTGCGCGGGGTTGCCGTCCTTGGGTGGTGCTGCCAGCCCGGCCGATACGTCTGCCAAGTCCACCAAGGCTGAACACGGCGCCGTCGATGCCGCCGTCGCGCAGGCCGTCAATGGGTTCATCCTCGGCGCGCTGATTTGCGAGGCGGGCAACCGCTGCCGCGATGAAGAGACCTTCGTTTCCATGAACGCTGGGGCGGTCGCGGGCGCCGCGTTGGGCTACGTCGTCGGCCGCCAGTTTCCGCGAGGGGCCGTCATCACGACGGACACGGGGATGCTCGTCGGGGCGCTCGGTGGGGTGTTGCTCGGCGAGCGGTCCATCAAGGAAAGGCGCGACAACAACGACTGGGGTTTCGACGACGACGTCGTGCGGGCGCGTTACGTGCTGACGGGGGAGCTGATCGGTGGGCTCACGTTCGCGGCGCTGGCGTATTGGCAGGAGCCGACCGCGGCGCAGGCTTCGTTGGCGAACACGGTGGGTTTCTGGACCACGTTTTCGCTGCTGCAGTTCGCGTCACTGCGACCGAGCGCGCCGTCCAACCTGGGGCTGGGTGCGACGTTTGCCATCAGCTACGCCGCCGGCTGGGTCTTGTGGGACGATCTGCGCCCGTCGCGCTTGTCGGTTTGGAAGATCGACCTTGGAGCGATGCTGGGAACCTTTGTCGGCGCGGTCTATTTCGGTGTCTCCGACGGCGGGTCCCAGCGGTCGCTTCGCCCGGTGCTCGTCGGCACCCTTGTCGGCGCCGCTGCAGGGGCATGGTTTGCGTTCGACTCGCCGCAGACCGACACCGCTGACAACGACGTCCCACCGATATCGCTAGCGGTCGTGCCGCGCGAGGGCGGCGGGATTATCGGCGTACGCGGGAGCTTCTAATGCCTCGCCCAATCGCCGTCCTTGTCGCCCTGGTCATCGGCGCGTTTGCGACACCCGCACGAGCGCAAATGCCGTCCAGCGCGCCGCAAGTCTCGCCTGTATCACCCGACGCGGCCGCCGCGCGCTCCCTGCAAACCCAACTCGCTCGGGACGATGCCGTGGTCGCCTTCGCCGTGACACGCCTGTTGGTGCCGGTGATGGAAGTTCGCCTCGAGTACCCGATCGACGAACACCTGGCCATCGCGGCCGTCGCGGCGTACGGCGGCGACTTGAACACGTCGACCTTTGCTGAAATCGGCGTGCTCGGCGCGGGCCTTCGCGCCACGTGGATCGGCCTTGGCGATCGACGAATCGGCGTCGGCATGGCGATCGACGCGCGCTGGGAACACCACATGGGGATCGGGCCGCCTCGCAACGACGGCCCGACCCCGTTTGGCGCGGCGGCACCGGAGCTTATCGCCAACGACGTCCCCGGCGGCGGAGGCAACCAGCAACCAACTTTCGTCGGGGCGTCCAAACACGTGTTGGCGGGCGGCGGCGCCGTGGTCGCGCGCTATAGCCGCCGCCTCTTGTTCGCCGAATTCACCGGTGGAATCGGCTACCAGGCGTCGGTGTCCGATCTGCGCCAGGACGATCGCCACGCGCGCATTCGGCGCGACAGCGTGTGGGTCCATTGGGCCATTTGGATCGGGGTCTGGCTGTGAACGCCGGCCGCAATTCGCAAATCGTGCCAGCCGTGCTGGTGGTGAGCGCGCTCCTCGCTTGTTCGGCCGGGCAGGCATCGGCTCAGCTCGCCAATCGGCACGGTCACATCATGTGGCAGGCCGGACTCGTCGGTGGGTCGCTGGGCGGGTTCGCCGGGTTCGCGATCGGCTCGCATATCGACCGGCGCAGTGATGGCGGCGATCCAGGCGCTGCAGCGGCGTTGTTGACACTCGGCGGCGTGGTCGGCGGTGGCCTCGGTGGGCTCATCGTGGGCAGCGGCAGCGACGCGGCGCCCGGGCAGCTCGGTCTGGCGGCAACCGCCGTTTTCTGGACCGGCGCCCTGACCGTGCCCATCCAGTTTGCGATGGAGCAAGAGTTCGACATGCGCTCGAGCGTCTTCGTCGGCCTGACCAGCGGCCTTGTGGCCTGGCACTTGTGGGAAGACATTCCGATGACGCGCGGCCGCGTGTGGATCATTGATCTGTCCGGCGCCGTCGGGACGGTCGTTGGGGCCCTGGTGGCCAACGCGGTGGACTCCACAAACAACTTCGATCCAAACAACCAGCAGGATTTCCAAGAGCAGCAGGCCGAAGAGGACCGCAACCAGGCCATCGCGTTCGCGTCGACGATGGCGCTGAGCCTCGCGTTTGGCACATGGATCGCCATCACCAGCATCCCCGATCGCCACTACAAGGCCGTGCAGCGCCGCACCTGGGATGTCTCATTCGCGCCGTCATTCGACCCGGTCAACGACCGTCCCGGCCTCGCCCTCGTCGGCCGCTTCTGAGCCGCGAGCCCTACGGACGCTCGGCGCTGAATATGGCGTCCACGGACGGTGGCCTGTAGGCTCCTTGCCGCGGGCGTGATTCATCACCCGGTCAGGACCTAAACTGTCCCATCAGGAGGCAAAAATGATCGCCCGTTCCAATTCGCTGCTGACCACCCTGCTTGCCGTCGCTGCTGTTCTTTCGCTGACGGCCTGCGACCAATTCGCTGACGCGGTCGACGAAAACAAGAACAAGCTCGATGTGCCGGTCCAGACCAGCTACACGTTCAGCACGTCGTTCGACATCGGCGCGATCATGGGTTCGGCGGCCGGTCAGAAAGCGCCGCAGAAGATCGAAAAAGACCTCTCGCTGCCCGCCACGAGCATCGACCTGGTCAAGCAGGTGCCCGCGCTCGCCAACGCCAAGGGCCGCGTGAAGTCGTTCGAGATCACCAAGATCGACGCGCACCCCAAGGTCAACTCGGTGACCGGCGCCCTGCCCAGCTTCGATCTGCACGTCGGCGCGCACAGCAACACCGATCTCGCCCAGACAGCCAAGATCGCCACGATTCCCTCGATCCCGAGCAAGTCGACCGCGGTCGTTGCCGCGGTTCTGCACAAGGACGGCATGGCCGCCGCGCAGCCGCACTTCACGGCGCTCGCCTTCAGCCAGATGATCGTGGCGAAGATGGTCGTCAACAAGGGCGAAACGGTGCCGGGCGGTAAAGCGGACCTCGACATTACGCTCGCGATCAAGGCCGTGCTCAACCCCATCAAGTAGGCCGGCGGCGAGGCCCGCAGGTTCGATCGGAGTTCGCGGGGCGCGAGGGTCCGCCGGTGCTGCCGCACTGCCGTTCGCTATCCCGGCCGGCCCGGGCGCGCACGTCGCCCTCCCTGCCCACGAGCGCCCCGCGGGCATCAGCACACCGGCTCAACGCCGGTGAAAAGCGGCAGCGCTTCAACGAGGCGCGGGGCGAGGCGTGCGAGGCGGCGGTGGCAGTGGAGCTGGCCGCGGCGCCTGGTCTGGTGCCTGCCGTCGAAGCCGAACCGCTGCTGGCGGCGGCCGACAAGGTCGCGGCCATGCTCACAGGCCTGATTCGCAAGCACAGCGGCACCCCGTGAGGGTGTGAGTTCGCGTTCGGGTTCGGGTTCGGGTGGCCAGGACCCGGCCTATCGCTCAGTCAGCGACTTCCAATCGGGCCTCGCGAGGCCCGTTGGGCGCTTGCCACGGTCGTATCGGCCCCCGTACCCTCCGCGCCCCGACTCGCGGAGCCACGGATGCAGGCCAACACCCCACCCAATACGCACCTGGGTATCGATCGACGCCTGTGCGGTACGCCGGTCCATATCGCCGACGGGTTTGCCCGCGTGCGCATGGGCACCACCGCCGATATGACCGCCGATGACCGCGGTCTCGTGCACGGTGGGTTTGTCTTCGGGCTGGCCGACTACGCAGCGATGCTGGCCGTCAACGATCCCAACGTCGTGCTCGGCGGCGCCGACACACGGTTCCTCAAGCCGGTAGCGCGCGGCGATGTGGTCCAGGCTGAAGCCCGCGTTGTCGCCAGCCGCAAACGCAAGCGCACCGTCGATGTCTCCGTCACCCGCGGCGACGACGTCGTCATGACCGGTACCTTCACCTGCTTCGTGCTCGGCGCCCACGTACTCGACGGCTGAGCCCGCGACCGGACCCCTCGCAATCTCCGACCCACCTCACCGACCGGAACCCAGAATGAGCAAGCTTTGCGGCGGCGACCAGATTGCCGAAGTCCTCCAGCGCCAGGGCGTGCGTTTTCTCTTCACGCTCTGCGGCGGGCACATCTCGCCGATCCTCGTCGGAGCCAAGGCGCGTGGCATCCGCGTCGTTGATGTCCGCGATGAAGCCAACGCCGTCTTCGCCGCCGACGCCATCGCCCGCATGACCGGTGTACCCGGTGTCGCCGCCGTCACCGCAGGTCCGGGCGTTACGAACACGCTGACGGCGCTCAAGAACGCACAGATGGCACAATCGCCGGTCGTCCTGCTCGGTGGTGCGGCTGCGACGATGTTGCAGGGCCGGGGATCGCTGCAGGACATCGACCAGACGTCGGTCATCAAGGCCCACGTCAAATGGCACCAGTCGTGCAAGCGCGTCTCGGAGCTCGGCCCAGCGGTCGAAACCGCGTTCCGCAAGGCACAGGAAGGCGTCCCCGGTCCCGTCTTTGTCGAGTGCCCCATCGACCTGCTGTACGACGAGGAGTTGGTGCGCGGGTGGTCGGCCGAAATCGCCGGCAAGGGTCCGGCCAAGACCGCCTTCGACAAGGCGCTTCGTTGGTACCTCGGGCGACACCTCGACAAGCTCTTCGAGGGCGCCTACGACCATCAACCGCAAGGCCCGATCCGCGTGGCCGGGCGGGAACCGCTGGCGCCGCTCATGCAGCAAGCCGCCGCGATGATCCGTAAGGCGAAAAAGCCCGTGATGCTGGTCGGCAGCCAAACGCTCGTTCGCGCGCAAAACGCGTGGCACGTCGCCGAAGCCATCGAGAAGGTCGGGATGCCCGTGTGGCTCGCCGGCTCCGCGCGCGGGTTGCTCGGTCACGAGCCCGACTTGCAGATGCGGCACAAGCGCAAGAAAGCGCTCAAGGGCGCCGACCTCGTCATCCTCGCCGGCGTGCCGTGCGACTTCCGCCTTGGCTACGGCCGGGTCATCTCGGGCAAGGCCAAAGTCATCAGCGTCAACCTCGACCCCAAGACGCTGTTCAAGAACCGGGTGCCAAACCTGCCGATCCCGGCCGATCCGGGCCGCTTCATCGTCAAACTGGCCGAAGTCGCCGGCGGCCAGGGCTCTCGTTGGCAGGGCTGGATCGACGAATTGCGCGCCAACGATGACGCCCGAAACGCCGAAATCGCCGCGATCGCCGACGAAGACGCGCCGCCCGTCAACCCGCTCAAGGTCTGCCAAGCGATCGAAGAGCTGATGGCCGAAGACAGCGTCATCGTGGCCGACGGAGGCGATTTCGTGGCGACCGCGTCGTACATCATGCGCCCACGCAAGCCGCTCTCGTGGCTGGATCCCGGCGTCTTCGGCACGCTTGGAGTGGGCGGTGGCTTCGCGATGGCGGCGCAGCTTGCCCGTCCCGACGCCGAGGTGTGGCTCATCTACGGCGATGGAGCAGCGGGCTTTTCGATGATCGAGATCGACACTTTTGCCCGCCACGGCCTGCCGGTCATCGCGGTCATCGGCAACGACGCCGGCTGGACCCAGATCGCCCGCGACCAGGTGGTCATCCTCAAGGACGACGTCGGCACCGTGCTCGCGCGCAGTGACTACGAGAAGGTCGCCCCGGCTTTTGGCGGCAAAGGCCTGTCGATCAAGAAGACGTCCGACATCAAGCGCGTGCTGAAGAAGGCCAAGGAGATCGCCAAGACCGGCGTGCCCGTCATCGTCAATGCCCACATCGGCAAGACCGACTTCCGCAAAGGCAGCATCTCGATGTAGCCCGGCCAGCCCGAGCTCGCAGACCGCTTCGTCAACATCCGACCCATGCAAAACCCCGGCGTGCGCGCGACCCTCGTTGGCGCGCTGGTTCTATTGGGATTCGTCGCAGGGTTTTGGCTGCATTCCAGCAGTGGCGACGACGCGACCGGCGATTCCGACGAGCAGAATTCGCCCAAGCCGTCGCCCGCGGGCGCGTGTCGGCTGAAAAAAGGCCATAATTGGGCCTACGATGTGCGCTCAGACACAAAGATGGCCATCGATCTCGGCGCGCTCGCTCGAGCCGGTGGTGTCGGCGGCGCTGCTCAACGCAACGTATCCAACCCGCGCGAGGTCCCAACGACGCTGACCTGGCGCCTCGACTTGCAGGCGGTCGATGTGACGAAGGACCAGGCTCTCGTGGCGGTCGCGTGGTCCGATGTCAAAGCCGTCTCCCAAGGCGCCCGAACTGTCGGTGAAACGGCGCTCAGCAACCCTGCGCTGGTGCGCCTCGGGAGCAACTGCCAGGTGCGAGGTGTCGGTACAAATCCCGATACCGCCAAACCCGCCGCGCGCGTGCAACAGGCCGCATTGCTGTCGCTCTCCTTCCGCTTGCCGACTCCCGGCCAGCCCGCTCCCGACGTCATCGAACAGGTCGCTATTGGCGCCTGCACCGTCCGCGATACCGCTTCGACCAACAACACAGAGGATGCCTCGGCAATCGTCGTCACGCGGCGCATCCTGGCTTGCGATGATGTGCGTGGCGCGGCGGGGATGAGGGCTGACGGCATCGACGCGAGGACAACGTTCACCTTCGACGACCAGCCGTGGTTTTCGCGGGCGGATGGGCGCTCCTCGTTCACGCTCAAACAAGCCACCACAACGGTCGCCACGCTTGCGTCTCAGCTTCATGTCAAGCGCGCAGACGGGCCTGCCAAGCCGGTTCAAGCCGGCGATCTTGATGGGTACTCGTGGACGTTGGAAGCCGCGGTGGCTACTCCGTCTCAGCCCGCTCGCAAGAAGCAGTGGCCGGGTCTTGGGGGCATGGCCGCGGATGTCGCGCTGGCGGAGTTTCGGCGCTTGTTTGTTTCCGGTAACGACACCGGCATCGGGGCAAGGCGGTTCGTGCGGGCGTGGCTCGCGGCCAATCCCACGGGCGCTGCCAACTTGCTCGCGGCGCTCAACCATCCCGACGTGACCGATCGTCATCGCGCCGCGGTGTTCCATTCGATGGGTCGTTTCGGTGGCTCCGGGGCGCGCAAAGCGCTGGTTGATGTGCTCGCCAACAGGGATGCGACCGAAGGTGACCGAGCCCGCGCTGCTCTCGCGCTTGCGGCCTTGCCCCGGCCCGATGACGAGGTGGTTGATGCGCTGCTCCATGCGGCTCGACGGGATGACGGGTGGCGCTCGGAAAACGATGACGCCGGTCACTCGGCAGCGCTCGCGATGGGCATGCTGGCCAAGGGGCAGCGCGGCAAGAACGAGGCTGTCGTCAAGCGCGTGCACGATGAGCTGCGCAAGGGCCTCAGCGGCGACGATCCGCAGCGCCTCGCGGAGAGCTTGTCGGCCGTCGCCAACAGCGGCGATGAACGGTTGCTCGAGGCGGCGATGAAGCTGAACGCGCACAAGGTCGATGAAGTTCGTGCCCGGGCTGCCAACACGGTCCGCTTGATGAAACCGGCCGAGACGGAAAAGGCGGTCGCGGCATGGCTGCTGCGTGAAAAATCACCGGTTGTCCTGCGCCAACTGGCCATGGCTGCGACCGAGGCCGCCACGATCCACCACACGTCCCCGTCGAGCGCAATCATCGACGCGGCGGGCAAGGGACTGGATCGGATCTATGATGCGATGGCGCGGCGCGCCCTGATCCGCTTGCTCGGCGCGCACAAGAGCGATCCGAAGGCCCAGGCGCTGCTCAAAAAGGCGTTCCGGCGTGGCTGGGATCCGGCAACCAAGGCGCTCATCGGCACGTATCTCAGCGCCGCTCAGCTCTCCGCAAAATAGCGACCAGGTGTCTCGCAGCGTGGCATCGCGCCCCGTTCGGCGCCGTATTCGCGCTACTTGATGTAGACGCTGAATTTCTTGATGTTGTTGGTCGAAGACGACTCGGGCACGGTGTTCTTGTAGTCCACGTAGTAGCCGATGTAGTTCGTGCCGGTCTTGGCCGAGGTCGGGATGTACAGCGACACGCTCTTGGTCGTGGACGTCGAACCGGCCGATTGCGAGCTCATGTAGACGCTTTTGAGGAGCTTGTCGCTGCTCGAAATCGTGCTGTTGGTCGACAGGTAGAAGGCGTCATAGCAGCCGGGCGCGGTCTTGCTGCCGTAGTTCTTCCGTCGGTACGTAAACGTGTAGTACTTGCCGCGGTACAGGGTGGTCGACGACGACGACTTGTAAAACGAGTACGCCGCGAGGTCGATGGTGCCACCGCTGGAGCCGGAGCTGCTGACGGTGATCTTCATGGTGCGCACGTTGTTGGACTCGCTGATCTCGCTGACGGCGTTCTTGTAGTCGACCTTGTAGCCGATGTAGTAGATGCCCGACTTGGTCGCGGACGGGATGTACAGCGACTTGCTGTAGGGGCCATAGGTCGAGCCGGCCGACATCGACGTGACTTTGCTCGTTGTGAGCAGTTTGTCGCTCGACGAGATCGTCGTGTTCGTCGACAGGTACCACGCGTCGTAGAACGAGTAGGCGTTGCCCGTTCCCGAGTTCTTGCGCGTGTATTTGACGGAAATGTAGCTGCCCGGCTTGACGTAGGTCGTGGTTGCCGTCAACGAGTAGGCGTACAAGTCGGGCTTGCCGGTGGTCTTCGTCTTGCAGTACGCCGTGCCTTCCGACGGCGTGCAGACCTGGTAGCTCGAGCAGGTTTGGTACTTGTCCCACTGGGTCCAGTAGTAGTTGAGAGACGACGACGAGCACGAGGCGGTGCTGTAGCCATCGCAACCCTTGTAGGCCTTGCGCCGGTAGACGTTGTTGCCGATGCACTTGCGTTCGGATTTGTAGTAGCTCGTGCCGCACTTGGTGCCCTTGGGCCGCGGCTTTCCGGTCTCGGTGTTGCAGCAGACGCCGCTCTGGCAGCCGGTCTTGATGGTCTTGCAGTAGGGCTTGCCGCCCTCGTCGCTCGTCGTGCAGGCTTGGCTCGAGGAGCAGGTGTTGTAGTGCGCCCAGGACGACTTGTGCAGCGCATCGCCCTGGGTATTGCACGTGGTCGCCGACTTGCCGTCGCACACGCCGCGCACCTGGCGCCGCCAGATCTTGTTGCCGTCGCACTTGTAGTCGTACTTGAGGACCTCGCCGCAGGCCATGCCGGGTCCCTTCAGCGAGCCCTCGAGGCAACACGCCCCGGTCGTACAGCCGGAGCCACCGGAAGAAGCGCCGCCAGACGAGTTACCGCCAGAAGAGTTGCCACCCGAGGACGTGCCACCGGAGGAAGCGCCGCCAGAAGAGTTGCCGCCTGAAGAAGCACCGCCGGAAGAAGCGCCGCCAGAAGAGTTGCCGCCCGAAGAAGCACCGCCAGAAGAGTTGCCGCCAGAAGAAGCGCCGCCAGAAGAGTTGCCACCCGAAGAAGTGCCACCGGACGAGTTACCGCCCGAGGACGCGCCACCGGACGAAGCGCCACCGTCGGTCGGGCCCCCGTCAGCAGCGGGACCGACGCCCTGGCCGCCGACGAAACCGCCGCCCGCGCCTGAACCACCGACACAGCCGGCGATGAGAAAAGCCGCGCTGATGGCGACCAACCAATCTTTCGTTACCCAACGCATCGTCGCGTCTCCTTCCGCGCACCTGCCGGGCCCTGCATCCCGATCATCGCGCGTTCGTTACATCGTCTTGTTGCCGCTACGTGTTTGCGGCTCACATCCCAAAGGTGCGGCCTGCCTGTTGCACGAAAGCGGTGCACCTCTTGTCGCACGCCACCCGGACCGAGGCCATGCATTTTTCGGCGTGGTAGCAGCTTCGCAGCCCGTCCACGCATCGCGGTGAGGGTTTCTCCCTCGGTTGCCCGGCGCAGACGTCGAGTTTCTCGCACGGCAAACAGAAACCGCGGTGGTACAGCGAGCCCACCAGGTGCCAGGCCACGCACGTCGTCATGCATTCGTGGAGCGCGGCGGGCGGTGCGACATCGGGTTCGGGCAGCGTCTTCCAGAGCAGGAATCCGGCGACCGATGCCACCACAAGGACCAGTAACAAGCCGACGACGAGCTGGGTTGCCAGCAGTCGCGTCTGCCGGCCGCGCAACAGATCGCGCCCAGGTCGATCGCCGCCACCGTGCTCGTTCATCGCCTGTCACCATCATCGTTGCCATCACCGCCGTAGACGCGTCTCAAGAGCACTTCTGGAGCACTTGCACGTCATCGATGATGACGCCCAGACCGCTGTTGGAGGTTGGATCGATGGTCGTGAAGTAGAAGAGGATCTCGACCTTCTGGCCCTTGTAGCTGTCGAGGCTGATGTTCTTGTCGTACCAGGTCTTGCTCTTGTCGCTCGTGGACGTTGACCAGAGCGTGACGGTGTTGCCCTTTTCGGACTTGAGTTGCACGTAGAGTTTGTCGTACTTCGACGACGCCTCTTTGACCATGTACAGCCAGAACTTGAGCGACAGGCCCGACTTGTTGGGCAGGTTGATGCCGACGATGCGCGCGCTGCCGTAGCTGGTTCCGAAGTCGTAGTTCTTCTTGACCGGATCGCCGTAGTAGAGGGCGCCCTTGGCCGACTTGAAGTGGTCGGACGGGTTCCATATCTGCCAGCCCTTGGCGTTTCCGTACTTGTTGGAAAACGTCATGCCCTTGGCGTTGTTGTCGTCGAAGCTGTTGTGCCAGAGCTGAGGCAGGCAGCAGCCGCTCGCCCCGGTGGGCGTGTAGGTGCACTTGGACGTGTTCGCATCGCACTTGTCCGTTGTGCACTTGTCGTCCTTGTCGTCGCACTCTTTGTCGCTGGCGCAGCAGGTCTTCTTGTATTCGCACTTGCCGGTCGTCTTGTTGCAGCTGTCGATCGTGCACTTGTCGTCTTTATCGTCGCAGTCGGCGTCCTTTTCGCAGCACTGCGCGAGCTTGTGGTTTTCGCACTTGCCGCTCTTGCAGAGATCGAGCGTGCAGGTCACGCCGTCGCCGCAGTCCTTGTTCGATGAGCAGCACTTGCCGCCGCCGGGCACGGTGAATCGGCATTTGCCCCACTTGCAGGTGTCGGTGGTGCACGCACGGCCGTCGTCGCAGTCGCTGTTGGATTTGCAGCAGGTGGTCGAATAGCCGCAGAAGCCGCCTTTGCAGAAACCGACATTGCAGCCGCCGCTGGCGTAGCAGTTGCCATCGGTCGAACACGTCTTCTTCTTGCCGGTGGACGTGAACGCGAGGTGGTCGAGGTAGATGCCCTTGCCGTTGGCCTTGTAGCTGCTGGACGAGCACGACGAGTTGCCGATCCGCGCGTAGAGCTTCACCACGAAAGGCGTGCCGGCCCAGGCGGTGACATCGTAGCTCTTCTTGTGCCACTTCTTGGCGCTCGAATACATGTAGAGCGTGCCCAGCGACACCTTCTGCTTGGTCGAGACCGGCTCGATGTAGACGTAGAGGCGGTTGTACGACGAGTAGCCGTAGCTGAAGTCGAATTTGAGGTCGAGGTCCAACGACCACGCTTGCCCCTTTGCGAGCTTGATTTCCGGGCTGGTCAGGTAGCCGTAGTTGGGGCACTGCAGGCCGGTGAAAGTCTCGGCGCTGTTCAGTCCGAAGACCGCGGCGCCCTTACCTTTGGGCATCCCGGTCGCGTCCTTCTTGGTCCACTGCACCTTCTTGGACGTTGCCTTGTCGGCGGTCCAGCCCTCGAGGTCCTTTTCAAAGCCGTATTCGACCAGCTTGCTGCACGACGCGACGGCCTTGTTCTCGCATTTGCCGGACGTGCACAGGTCTTCGGTGCAGCCATCGCCGTCGTCGCAGTCCGCGGCCGATTTGCAGCCCTCGCTGTAGAACCAGCACTTGTTGCCCGCGCACTTGTCGGTCGTTGTGGCGTCCTTGTCGTCGCACTGGTTGTGCGCCTTGCAGCAGCCGGTGATCTTTTCGTGGCTGCACTTGCCGGTCTTCGCGTCGCATTTATCGGTGGTGCAGGGATCGAGGTCGTTGCACTTGGACGCGCTGTTGTCGGTGTAGACGCAGCCCTTGTAGGAGTTGCAGGAGTCCGCCGTGCACGAGTTGTTGTCGTCGCACTTGAGCTTGTCGGGCCCGGCCTTGCACCAGCCGCTCTTGCAGTAGTCCTTGAGGGTGCACTTGTTGTTGTCGGTGCACGTCGCCTTGTCGTTGGGCAGGTGTTTGCAGCCCGTCTTGGTGTCGCAGCTATCGGTCGTGCACGGCTTCTTGTCGTCGCAGGTGGTGGGCTTACCCTTGCACACGCCGCTGCTGCATCGATCGCTGTAGGTGCACGCGTTGCCGTCGTTGCAGTAGGTCCAGTTGGACGCGTGGGTGTAGACGCACTTGTTGGACTCCTCGTTGCAGATGTCCTTGGTGCACTTCTTGTCGTCGTTGCAGTCTCTGGCCTTGCCGCCCGCACATTTGCCCTGGTTGCAGGCATCGTCGACCGTGCAGAAGTTGCCGTCGTCGCATGACGCCGTGTTGGGCGTGTGGGTGCAGCCGCCGGACGCGTCGCAGCCATCGGTCGTGCACTTGTCGCCGTCATCGCACTTGGTCGATTGGCCGGTGCACTTGCCGCTGAGGCATTTATCGCTGTCGGTGCATTTGCTGCCGTCATCGCAGGGCTTTTCGTTGAACTTGTGCGCGCAGCCTTTCTTGGGGTCGCAGTAGTCGTCGGTGCAGTCGTTGTTGTCGGTGCAGTCCGCCGACGTCTTGCTCTTGCCGCTGCAGGCGCCGCCCGAACACGCGTCGCCGGTCGTGCACTTGTTGTCGTCGTTGCACGGCGCGTTGTTAGCCGTGTGGTAGCAGCCGGTGGAGGCCTCGCACTTGTCGTCGGTGCACGGGTTGTTGTCGTCGCACTTGGTCTTGCCACCGACGCACTTCTTGGCGCTGCACTTGTCGTTGCTGGTGCAGGTGTCGCCGTCGTTGCAGGACGCCGCGTTGGCCGCAGTGGTGCAGCCCTGGTCGTTGTCACAGCCGTCATCGGTGCAGACATTGTCGTCGTTGCAATTGGGCCGCGGCTCGTAGCCGGAACCGTCCGCGCGGCACTTGAACAGCGCCTTGCCCGCGCACGCGTCTTTCTTGCAGATGCCCGGCGCGCACTTGCCCCAGGTGGTGCAGTACTGGCCGGCAGCGCAGTCCTCGCCGCCCGCGCATTCAACGCACTTGCCAAGCTTGGTGTTGCAGACTTTTTGGCACTGCTTGGATGACGTGCAAGGCGGCGCAGGCGTGCATTTGTGGTCCAGGCACGCAGACTGCTCGGGACAATCGGCGTCCGCTCCGCAGTCGACGCAAACGCCCTCGGACTTGTTGCAGACCTTGCCCAACGACTTGCAGTCCACGTCGGACTTGCAGCCCTTCGCAGTGGCGCACTTGTTGCCCTGGCAGAGCTTGCCAGCACCACAGTCCTTACTGCTCACGCACGCGACGCACGCGTTGGCGACGGGGTGGCAGACGCCTTTGTTGCACGGTGCCGCCTTGGAACATGGCGCAGACAGCTCGCCGCAGCCGCTCATCTTGGCGTTGACACATTTGCCGGTCGCCACGTTGCACGAATCGTTGGTGCAGGTGTCCTTGTCGTCGCAGTCAGCCGCAGTCTTGCAGCAGGAAGGACAATCGGCGTCCGGTCCGCCGCTGGAGCTCGATGCATCGCCACCGGAGGACGTCCCGCCGGACGAAGCGCCCGAAGACGCAGCGTCGCCACCCGAAGATGCGCCACCGCTGGACGTGCCGCCGTCGCTCACACCGCCGGAGCTCGACCCGTCGACCGTGTCGTAGGTGGTTGGCACGAACACGGAACCGCCGCCGCCGCCGCCAGCACGCGCGCCACAAGCAGTGACGAACGCAACAAGGGCGACGAGGAGGCCTATGCGTAGCCCAGATCGTGCGATCCGAGGCAGGCTGGTCGATGTCGGAATACGCCGCAAAGCCACCCGCCGCGCTGACGAAAAAGCCAACGTCGGCGCGGAGTTGCGCGACTGATACCGGTGTTTTTTGAACATCTTGCCGCCGATTTTTCCTGCGATCGCGGCGCGGCCTTATACCACATGGTCCGCCAAGATCATCAAGAGAATTCGCGCCGCCCAGGCCGCGCTCGATCGGAGCGGTTCGACGGCCACTCAGTCATGCGAAGTGAACAGTTTTTGGGCGAAGTCCCGATCACTAAGCATGACGAATTCGCCGCGATGGTTTCTGCCCGGAACTGTGTTGATGCTCACCAGCCGCACGCTTCAGGGGCGCTTGTATATGGTGCCGGATCGACCCGAAGTTCGTGAAATCATTGTCGGTGTCATCGCAATGGGTCAGCGGATGCACGCGGTCCGAATTCATGGGCTCGCGTGTATGAGCAACCATTTCCACCTGGTCGTGACGGGCGACAACACCGAGCAGATCGCCGGCTTCATGAAGTACGTGAAGGGCAACCTGACGCGCGAATTCAACGTGCTGCGGGACCGGTCGGGAACGATGTGGCACCGGCGATACGACATGGAGCTGTCCGATTGCGACGAACGATCGCAGGTCCAGATGCTGGCGTATGTGCTTGCGCACGGGGCGAAAGAGGGGCTGGTCGAGCAGCCGCAAATGTGGCCAGGGGTGTCCTCAGCGGCGCAGTTGCTGGATGGCGCGGCACCGACAGAGGGGATCTGGACGCGGCGAACAGCGATGACTCGCACGACGGCCAAGGTTATAGCCGAGCACCCGGAGCGCTTCCGGATCACGGAGCGGGTTGAACTATCGCCTCTGCCGACGCTTGAAGACCGCGATGAAGACGAGCGACGGGCGATGCTGCGTGCGGCGGTGGAAGCGGCGGTTCGGAAGGGCCTGGACGGGCGAGCGGCAGACGGACGGAGTGGGTCGAATCCGGCGCGGTCGGCGGCAGAAGCAAGGCAACGGGCGCGGCGCTTGGATTGGCGGACGACCATGGGAGCGTCGACGAAGAAGCCGCGTGGTAGGCAGACGGCGCCGTGGAGGCGGCAGGCGTCGGTCGAGGCGATACGCGCCATCGGACAATGGTACGCGGAGGCGTCGAGGAAGCACCGAGCTGGCGAGGCTTGCGCGTATCCGCCGTTCACCATCCCCGCATGGCTTCGGATGGGGGAAGCGGAAGGCGTCAGATTCAAGCGACTCGGCCGCCGGGCGCGCAGGCAGTGGCGGCGCCGCGCAAAGACCGGGGTTCGATATGGCCCCGAGACGTACTGTCGCGCTAGGCCACCGCCGCCTGGAGGTCGCTAGCGGCGGCCGATAGCAGCTCGAAGTTTTGGCACGAAGACCTGCGGGTCGAGGCGGGGACGTTTGTCCTCCGCCTCGGCTTTTCGGCGTTTTTGCGGGATTTCGACGCGATCCAACGGGACTTGTGGCTCGGCCGGGCTGCAAGGGCCCGCCGAGACGCAAGAACGCCGCGGATCTGCGGTGGTGTCACTCCCGTAGGTGGATTTGAACGCCGTTTTTGCGGGATAGCCACGCCATAACATGCTGTCATCTAAAGGTTATTGAACTTGTCTGACAGGTTCAAATGGACAGACAGGTTCAAATGGACAGACAGGTTCAAATGGATCTTGAATTTGTCCGACAGGTTCAACGGTTCAACTCCGACGGACATGTTCAGCGCGACTCCGCCTCATCAGACGGCCGAAGAACGACTGTCAGAACAGCTTCATTTGGCTCGCGACTGGCCGCCATTTCTGCACGTTCAGCCCGGTGTGATGCCGCAGGTTGTCGCTGAGGATGTTCGCGTACTCCGGCGCCCGCACATTGTCAGGCTGGTGCGCCATCACGTAGGCCGTATCCAAGCCAAGGTCGAGCCACGTACCAATGCGCTTCGACCAATCCACGGCGCGGACCATGTCCGTCGCGTGCAAGTCGTTGCCAACCAGTCGCAGCATCATGACGTCAGCCGTGAGCGAGCTGTGACACGCGTCCCGGCGACCGGCGACATCGCAGACGACCGTACCCATCTGTCTCCGCTCGAGCATGCGACGTGCGGCAGCGACAAGGCGCCCGCCGGTGAACCAATCAGGGTGACGAAACTCGACGACAAGGCGCAGTTCGCGCGGCCACGCGTCGAGGACTGCAGCGACAAGCGCACCCTCCGCCGGCCCAACTTCGGGCGGCCACTGCAAGAAGAAAGCGCCAAGGCGTTCGCCGAGCGGCGTCATCACGTCCAAATAGCGACCGAGCGCTGCGATCGCGGCCGAAAGATCGGGCTCGTGTGACACGTCCCGGACTATTTTGGCGCAAAACCGGAACGAAGCGGGAGTCTGTGCGCGCCATTTGTCGACTGTCGACGGCGCCGGGACCCCGTAGAACGTCGAGTTGAGCTCGATCGTCGGAAACTGCGACGCGTAGTGGCGCAAGAACTCGCCCGGTTTGCTGCCGCGTGGATAGACGCGTCCGAGCCAGCGCGGCTCCCCCCAGGCCGGCACGCCAACCAGCACTTTCGGGACGGCGTTGGGCTCACGAACGACGCATTCAGCGTTGGAGGGGTCGTCCTCGGGCAAGGCGAAATCCACGCCGCGAATGCTCGCCAGCTTGCCGTAGTCCATCGCGAGGTCCCAAAGCGACTCGGTCGTGGCGCCGATACTACCCGCTTGCACCTTGGACGCGCCTATGCGCGCGCTCGAAAACAGGGCTTTTGTTGTACCGCAAAAGCGTTACTCTCCCGCCCACCCAAGACCCAGTGCCCGATGGAGGAAGCCATGGCCGCAGGCAAGCAGCTGCTCGAGTGTGTCTACGATCACGAGAAGAACCGCCCCAACGACGTGTGGATGACCCAGCCCACCGGTGGCGGCGCGGTCAAAGACTACACCTTCAAGGAAGCCGTCGATCGCGCCCGCCGCATGGCCGCGCACATCAACACCCTGGGGTTGGAGCCCGGCAGCAACATCGCGATCCTATCGAAGAACTGCGCCCACTTCATCATCACCGAGCTGGCCATCTGGATGGCCGGTCACTGCACGGTCGCGCTCTTCCCGACCTTGAACGCAGAAACGGCGTCCTACTGCCTCGACCATGCCGAAGCCAAGCTGCTCTTCGTCGGCAAACTCGACGTGTGGCACGAGATCGAGCCCGGCGTCCCAGACGACATGCCTCGCATCACCATGCCGCTGGCGCCCAAGACCACAGGCACATCCTACGACGAAATCGTCGCCAACACCGAGCCGATCGCCGGCAATCCGACCCGTGACCTGGGCGACCGCGCGCTGATCATCTACACCTCGGGCAGCACCGGCAAACCCAAGGGCGTGATGCACGGCTTCAAGCAGATCACCGAGGCGGCGCACGGCATCGTCAAGGCGCTTGAGTTCACCCGCAATGACCGCTGCCTGAGCTACCTGCCGCTGGCCCACGTCTTCGAGCGCGCCTACATCTCCTGCACCTCGATGATCGTCGGCAACCACCTGTTCTTCGCCGAAAGCCTCGAAACATTCGTCAAGGACCTGCAGCGAGCGAGCCCGACGCTGTTCATCTCGGTGCCGCGGCTGTGGCTCAAGTTCCAGCTGGGCGTGTTCAAGAAGATGCCGCCCAGGAAGCTGGCCCGACTCCTGCGCATCCCGATCCTCAACAACATCGTGCGCAAGAAGGTACTGACCGGACTCGGTCTGCAGCACGTCCGGCTGGCGGGCAGCGGTTCGGCGCCGATTCCGGCCGAGCTCATCGCCTGGTACCGGTCGCTTGGCCTGAACCTGCTCGAGGGCTACGCGATGTCCGAAGACTTCGCCTACAGCCACCTCTCCACGCTCGAGTACACGGTCCCCGGCTATGTCGGTGTGCCCTACCCCGAGGTCGAGGTCCGCATCTCCGACGCCGGTGAGATCCTCATCAAGTCGCCGGGCTGCATGATGGGCTACTACAAAGAGCCTGAAATGACGGCGGAATGCTTCACCGAAGATGGCTTCTTCAAGACCGGCGACCGCGGTGAGCGCAAGGCTAGCGGCCTGCTCAAGATCACCGGCAGGGTCAAGGAGATCTTCAAGACGTCCAAGGGCAAATACGTCGCGCCCGCGCCGATCGAGAACATCATCAACAACAACGAAAACATCGAGCTGTCGTGCGTCTCCGGTTCGGGTCAGCCGCAACCCTGCGCGGTCGTTGTTCTCGCCGAAGACGTCCGCCCCAACGCCAGTGACGCGGCCGTCCGTGCCAAGCTGCAGGCCGAGTTCGAAAAGCTCCTCGCCGAGGTCAATGGCCAGGTCGAGCACCACGAGCAGCTGCAGTTCATCGCCGTCGCGTCCGATGAGTGGTCCATCGCCAACGGGATGCTGACCCCCACGATGAAGATCCGTCGCGGCGCGATCGAGGACAGCTTCACCGCCAACCTCGAAGGCTGGTACGACGCCAAGAGCAAGGTCGTCTGGGCGTAATCCGCTCGACGGAACGCAGCTAGAGCGTAACGCTCGCGTCCGGTCCGACTTTCTGGATCGCGCTGCGAATGTCGAGCAGTGCGTCCCCGGCGCGATCGACCTCTCCGCAGATGCGCCGGCCAATGCGCTCGTACAGCAGCAAGCCCAGGTAGGGTCGCTTGCGGACCATGTGCTGAAAGCGCACCCGTTGAATCTCGAGCAGCATCGTGTCGACGACGGCTTCGACGCGAGCACGGCTCTCGCGCGGGCGCATCAGGGTCGTTGAGCCGAAATGGTCGCCGGGACCGAGTCGAACGCCGCCTCGCTTGGCGAAGTTCGCGCGCACTGACCCTTGCGCGACGATGTACATCGACGCGAAGTCCTGGCCCGCGTCGAAGAGAACGTCGCCGGCCTCAAGTCGCACGAGGCGGGCCGCGCTGAGCACGTGGTAGAGCCGAGCGAGCCCCAGCCCGCGGAACAAATGGACCTTTTCGAGGGCGTCGATCTTCAGACTCAGCTCGACGTCGACGCGACGAGTTGGCTCGGGCTCGACCACCTCGTCGATGGCCATGACAAGCGCGGTGATGTTGTCGTGTCCACCGAGGCGGTTCGCGAATTCGACCAGCTCTTCGACCACGCCTTCAAGATCGTCATCGGCCAGCTCATCGGCCAGCCATGTGTGGCTGTCGATGTAGCCGTGCAGTCCGTCGCTGCAGAGCAGGAAGCGGTCGCCGGGGCGGACATCGAGCAGGAGTGTGTCGACCTGGACGACAGGATGGGTACCAACCGAGCGCGTCAACGCGCTGGCGAATGGATGGTCGCGGACGTCTTCGGGGGCGAGCAGGCCTCGAGCCAGGAGGTCGTCGGCCATGGTGTGGTCGCTGCTTAGCCGGTGCACGTTGCCGTCGCGACAGACGTACAGACGTGAATCGCCAACGTGTCCCATGACGGCATGACGTCCCGCGGCGATGACCAGGGTAGCGGTGCAGCCCATTCCGCGTGCGTCAGCTTGGGAGGTGGCGAGCGCATAAACCCGGCGCGAAGCTTCCTGGATCGCGTACTCGGCGAGGCTTGCAAGGCGTTCAACGTCGGCGTGGCCGATCGCGATCGCGGCGAGCGTGTCGCGCTGTTGGTGCAGGGTGGCGCGGATCGTGCCGATCGCGGTTTCGGCGGCGAGCGCTCCGTTGGCGTGCCCGCCCATTCCGTCGCAAACCACATACAGACCGAGATCGTCGTCTACGAGGAAGCGGTCTTCGTTGTCGCGGCGCTCCTGTCCGGTGTCGCTGAGCCCCGCCGCTTCGATATGCATGACGCCTCCGTGCCCTATCGGCAGCCCTGACGGGAGCGTACTTGGATCGGCCGCTGCTCGCCATCCGGGTGGGGCTGGCCCCGATGGCCAAGTACCAAAGAGAACTTCACAACCTTGACCGGCAACTCACATGGTATACCCGCGCCTCCCACGCGCGTGGTGTCTCTGAGGTGCCATTGCACAGGTGCACAAACCGCGCCCCTGTCAGCAAGGCCCCGCGGGTGGAAATATAATGGGGTATTGCTGCCTTTCCGCAGCTCCCGGCAGGAGGCCAAAATGGCTCGCAGCGTGACGCATAAACGACAAGAAGGACGGTACCCAGCGCTCATGTCGGTGCTGAATCGACGGCGTGGGGTCTTCGGCCTGTGCGACCGCGAACTGGCCGAGCGCACCCAGAGCCGGTTTGGCGTCAACAAGAACGTCTCGCAGGTCTACCGCATCCTGCGCGGCGACTCCGGCACCCGCCAGCGGTACGCCGAGCAGCTGGCGCAGGTTGTGGACGTTGGCCGTCATGTGGCGCGTCTGCTGATCGAGTTCGATGACGAGCTCGTGCCCTTGCACATCCCCGAAGAGGCGCCCACCCGCGCCGAAGCCGACAAAGTGCTCGCCGCGTACCACCGCGACGAAGATATGTTCGCGTTGCAGGGTGCTGTTCGGCTGTACGAGCAGTCGATGGGGCGCACCGGCGCTGAAATGGTGCTGATCCGCGGCGATATGAGCCTGCTCATCGGCAAGGTCATTCGTCTGCACGGATGCCACCCGGGCTTCATCGATGACGCGCTGCGATTCGTGGACGACGCCGTCGACCTCTACCTGGCCCTGCTCGACAACCCCAACGTCGACCGTCACATCATCGACGCGCAGATCCTCGCCGCCGAGCTCGAGCGCGGCACCATCTACCGTCGTCGCGGCCACCTCGAGATGGCGCGCCGCACACTCAACGCCTGCCGCATCGTCCAGGTCGACGTGCTCGCGCGAAACCCCTGGCTCGACGGCAAGTGCTGGCACGGTCTGGGCGATCTCTACGAGCAGAAGAGCCTCATCGACAGCAACAACGACGCCGGTGACCGCTGGGCACAGATGGCGCGCGACGCGTACAGCCGTGCGCTGACGGCATACAGCGTCGAAGGACGTGACAAGACGCGCGTCGACCGCCACGCGATCGAGACCGACCTCGCGATGCTCGATATCCGAGATGGCGACATGGGTTCGGCCCTCGCCCGCCTCGACGCGATCGATGAAGAAGGCCCGCTGGCGCCCACGGTGGCCGCCCGTGCGTACAACCGACGGGCTTGGGCGCACCTCAAGGGTGGCGAGCCGATGAAAGCCCAGCGCTTCGTCAAGCAGGCCGTGCAGGCGTCCACCAAGGCGGGCGACCCGCTGCTGATGGCCATGGCCGAAGTGCTTCGCTACGAGCTGTACCGGGACCTCGGCATGGCCAAGAAGTCGGAGATGCAGTACGAGCAGGTGCTCGACTGGGTCTACCGCGATGGCATTCGTCACGCCGAAGTGTTGATTCCGGTCGCGGCCCACGAGCGCGAGCAGAAAAACGACAGCCAGCGGCTTGCGTGGCTGCTCAAGGTGCCGTGGCTCAACGCCATGTTGACGGCCCTTCTCGTGGTCAGCTTCATCGGCTGCGCGGCTGAGGATTACGGTCCGGCTGCGACCGAGGTACACCAAGCGATCACGTTCGACCTCGACCTCTCGGCGGCGGCTTCCGACCCGAAGGGCCCGGTGCTCAGCGATCCGAAGGGACCCCGCGGCTCCGATCCGAAGGCACCGGCCAGCAGCGATCCCAAGAACCCGGCGGGAAGCGACCCCAAGAATCCGGCCGGAAGCGACCCGAAGAACCCGGCGGGCTCCGATCCCAAGGGGCCGGCGAGCAGCGACCCGAAAAACCCGGCTGGCTCGGACCCCAAAACGCCCGCAGGCAGCGATCCGAAGAGCCCAGCTTGCTCGGATCCGAAGGCGCCCACTGGCAGCGACCCGAAGAAAGGCACGGAATGCCCCGCCGGCAGCGATCCGAAGACCGAAGCTGGCAGTGACCCGAAAAAGCCCGACGGTTCCGATCCGAAGAAGCCGACCAACGACGACTACGACGACGACGACGACGACGCGCCGATCGACACCACTGCCTAGCGAACTCGCCCGATCAGCTACATGTTCACGAGCAGCCAATCCATGGCGCGATCGGGGACGATGCGACGAATTACCGACGCCATCTTCGCATCGGGCCCCACCGGATAGCGGGTCTTGGGGCGCTCGGAACAAAGCGCGTGTTCAATCGCGATCGAAACGGCCTCGACCGACGTCGCCATCTTGCGGTTGTTGCGGATGCGGGTCGCGAATCGCTTGATTGTGTCGCCGTACAGGGCCAGTCCAGTCTCGCCCAGCTTGGCCTCCATCTCGTCGAATTCGTCGTCGGCCTTGTCCCAAATAGGTGTCTCAATCACGCCGGGTTCGACGACGCACGACCAGATGTCCCAGTGACGCAGCTCGCCGCGTAGACCGTCGCTGATGGCTTCGACGGCGTGCTTGGACGCGCAATAGGGCGAGAGCAAGGGTGTCGTGACCTTGCCGGCGATCGATCCGACGTGAACGATTCGGGCGCCCGGACTCCGGCGCATGAGTGGGATCGCGGCTTGCGTCATGGCGATGAGGCCGAAGACGTTGACGTCGAACTGCCAACGAATCTCGTGTAGGGCGAGGATCTCCAGCGGCCCTCCCACGGCGATTCCGGCGTTGTTGACCAGGCCGCCGAGTTGGCCCCCTTGCAGATGTTCATCGATCAGGGCAACGCAGGCGTCGATCTCGGCTTGCTTGGTCACGTCCACGCGTACGGGCACCAGCTTGTCGGACCCGGCCGCAGCGAGCGACTGCGCGTCTTGGTCCTTGCGCACGCCAGCGAACACTTTCCAGCCGAGGCGGTCCATGTGTAGCGCGGCGTCGCGGCCAATCCCGGTTGAAGCGCCGGTGATGAGCACGCTCTTGGTAGCGGGAGTCTTCATTGGTGGTCCTGGTCTTTCGGATCGGATGGGGCGGCGGTGAGAATCAGGCGCGCCGCGATCGCGGCATCTCGTTCAGGCGTCTGCCGGTGTCAGGCATCGATTCGATAGAACGCCCGCTTGGCGTTGGTGCCGACGATCTTGCTGCCGACGTCCGCGACGAGCATCTGCATGCCGTATTTCTTGCGCAGGGCCCTGTATGCCACATCGGCTTCATCGCCTTCGAGGCGTTCACAGGTGCCGTCGAACCAGTCGCCTTTTATCGCGCCGCGCACGCCGCACACGGCGAACCGACATGCGGAGTTGCGCGCAAGGCGTTTGACCTTCCAGCTCTCGCGGTTGGTGAAGAAGTAGAGCTTGCCGCCCGACTCGGCAAACCAAATTGGTGTCTTGACGCCGGCGCCGCTCTTCTTGAACGTCTCGAGGTTGATGTAGGGCTGATCTTTGAGCGCTGCGAGGACGGCGGCGGAGGTTGTCATGGCGGTTGTCTCGATGCTGAACGTGGGCTGTTCTGCCGATGAATCGGTCGGCGATCTGCGAGTTGGACGAGGTGAGTCTCGCGCTCGCGACCTGAGCACACAAGCACGCGCAAGGCCGCGCGCAACCCGGCGGTGGCGCAAATGGCATCGAATCGGACGCAAAACTTGCAAGTTGCGGGGCAATCACTGAACATCCGTACAGCGGTACTGAACGGACCTGAACAGAGCCGCTCACGATAAGACACAGACTGTCTTATGCACGTGGAATGGTCCACCTCGACGCAACGGCGACGTTGCTGAACAACCTGGAAGAATGCGGCGGCGACGCTGCTGAACACCGGACATCACCCGAACCACTCGAACCCGGCTCTTCACGCGAATAGCTCGACTCTTTAAACGAAAAGCCTCGGTTCTAAAAACGAATACGTTTCGTTCTCACCCGAACAGTTACAGGAGCCCAACATGGCCCGCAACAGCCGCAAAAAGCCCGAAGCCTCAGCCCACATCGCCGACCCCGCCGCCAAAGAGCGCGCGATTACGACGGCACTTTCGACCATCGAACGCAACTTCGGTAAGGGCGCTATCGTGCGTTTGGGCGATGGTGAAGGCCTGATGTCCGATATCGAGTCGATCACCACCGGTTGCCTCGGCATCGACATGGCGCTTGGGATCGGTGGCTTCCCACGCGGCCGTATCGTCGAGGTCTACGGGCCGGAATCGAGCGGTAAGACCACCCTCGCCTTGCACGTCATCGCCCAGGCCCAAAAGCTCGGCGGTGTCGCTGCGTTCGTCGACGCTGAACACGCGTTGGATGTCGGCTACGCGCGCAAGCTCGGCATCAAGACCGACGAACTGCTCGTCAGCCAGCCTGATTACGGTGAGCAGGCGCTGGAGATCGTCGATACGTTGGTCCGTTCGGGCGCGCTCGACGTCGTGGTCATCGACTCCGTGGCCGCGCTGGTGCCCAAGGCCGAAATCGAGGGTGCGATGGGCGATTCCATTGTCGGCGTCCAGGCCCGTCTGATGAGCCAGGCTTTGCGCAAGCTGACCGCATCGATCAACAAGAGTCGCACGACGGTCGTCTTCATCAACCAGTTGCGTATGAAGATCGGGGTGATGTTCGGCAGCCCCGAGACGACAAGCGGTGGCCATGCGCTCAAGTTCTACAGCTCGATGCGCATCGACGTGCGTCGGATCGGACAGATCAAGAAGGGCGACGATGTCATCGGCAACCGGACGCGTATCAAGGTCGTGAAGAACAAGCTTGCGCCGCCGTTTCGCAAGATCGAGTTCGACATTCTCTACGGTGAAGGCATCTGCAGCACGGGCGACCTGATCGATCAGGGTGTGGACGCTGGAATTATCGACAAGATTGGGTCCTGGTACAGCTTCGATGGTGAGCGGCTTGGCCAGGGTCGTGAGCGCGTGCGCACGTTGCTCAAGGAAGAAGACGAGCTGCGCCACCGTATCGAAGCTCAAGTTCGCGCGACTGCATTCGGCGTGACGGAGACCGAAGGCGGCGAGGCAATGGCACCTGCGGCCGAAGGATAATCCCTCCGGTTCGCCTGAATCGGGTGACGAAGGACCAGACGACCGAGCGGCGACGACTCGTCCCCTGTGCGAGCGGCGCCCCTGCCCTCGGTCGTCTGGTTCTTCGTGTTCTTGCGCGGCATGTGTGAGCGCCATGTGTGAAGTGCCGGGCGTTTCACCAGCGCGTGTAAGGCGGCGAATGGTAAGTGCCGTGTGTGAAGTGCCTGTGTGAAGTGCCGGGCGTTTCACCAGCGGACGGACCGGCACGTGCGAGGCCCCGAGTGGAAAGCGCTGCGTGAGAAGTGCCCGGCGGCGCGCGTGAGTGTGGAGACTCGGGCTATTCAAGGCTGAAGATCGAAAGCGCTTTCGTCCTTGAGCTCGATCATAGAACTATAATGTCTGGAAATAATAGGAGAAATCGTGTGGAATGCCTGCAATGCAGACGCGCTCCCGAGCAAAGCGATATCACGCCGCGGACAAACTGGAGGAACGCCGCCAGACTGGCCCAAATCGTGAAACGCCCGGCACTTCACCGGACCCCGCTCAGTCGCGCCGCGGCATCACTTCGACCTCGCCGGTGAACACTTCTGTCGCCGGACCGGTCATCGTGGCCGCGCCGTCGGCATCCAAGACGATGGTCAGCCAGCCACCCGGGAGCTTCACGCGAACACCTCGCGCGGCGGATTCAACAGGGATGTGGCCGAGCTTGACGGCAGCGCACACGGCGGCCGTCGCTCCCGTACCGCAAGCGAGCGTCCATCCACAACCACGCTCGTAGACATCGCAGCGCATCTGCACCATCGGCACGTTGTCTTCGCCGGTCGGCCCGCGCGGATCGTAGTCGTCGTCGATGGCGCTCAGGACGCGACAGAACTCGATGTTCGCGCCGGCGGGAAACAGCTCGTGACTACCCAACTCCGGAGCGACGGCTTCCCGCTCATGGGGCGTAAACGGGTCGAACACGACGCCGTGTGGATTGCCGGTTCCGACGGCCGTGATGCGGAGGTACCGGCCAGCGGCCTTGATCTCCTTGTCGATGACGGGTTGCTGTGCGGCGGCCGGGACGGCTCCGGGTGCAAAAGTCGGCGTCCCCATCGCGACAGAGACCTCGGCGACGCGACCGCCGGCGTGTTTGTGCATCTCGCAAAACAGCTTGCCCGCGTCGGTATGCACGAACATCCCGTCGCCGTAGACGTCGTGCCGATCTGCCATGTACTTGACGAAGCAGCGCAGCCCGTTGCCGCACATTTCGGGCACAGAACCATCGGCGTTGATGACGGTCATCGTCGGCTCGTACTTCTCACCGGTGAAGAGCAGCACCCCGTCCGCCCCGATGCCGAAGTGCCTGTCACAAAGCCGCTCTGCGAGCCGTGTCTTGAAATCGATCTCGAGGTCTCGAACGTCGAACACGAGGAAGTCGTTGCCGAGGCCGTGCATCTTCACGAATGGCAGCTTCATGGCTGGCTCCAGGTATCGCCCACCTAGCGAGCATCACAACGTGGCGAGGCGCGCGTCGCCTTGAAGCTAACCGCACTTGCCCGACTTGCACACTTTGGCGGTCCCGCAGACTGTCCCGTCATTCACCACAGCATTTGTGCAGCCCTTGCCGGGTGTGCACGAGTCGATGGTACAGGGGTTGCCGTCGATGCAGGACTTGACGGTCACGTCGGCGCAGAAGCCCGCTTTGACGCACTTGTCATGCCCCCAGCCGGAGAATCGCGCCACGATGCTGTCGTAGTGGTAGTAGCCATACTTCTGCTTCTGCAGCTTCGACGCCCCGACAGCGAAAAGCGTGCCGTCCTGCAGCGTCGTCAACCCATAGAAGACCTCGTCCCGGCTGCCGCTGACCAGCACGTCGGTCAGCTTTCCCCCGTCGGCCGCGAGCGTGAGAAGCCGCAGTTCTGCTCCGTTCTTCGCGTTGTAGGCGTGCCCGGCAAGCGCGAAGCGTCCATCGGGAAGTCGCGAGATACCCCAGATCTGATCCGCTCCACCACCATCATATTCGCGGAACCACGCGACCTTGTTGGCCGCATTGATCTTGGCGGCAAAGCTGCCCTTCGCACTCCACCCAGCCACAGCGAAGCCCGTGTCATACGTCGGGACGATCGTGCGTATGTCACGTCCGGTAATCGGCTGGATGTTGACGATGAAGGCCTTGGACTTCGTGCCCTCATAAACCGCCACGTATCCGCGGTCGGTCGCAGCGCCGATCCGCCCGTTACCGGACACCGCGACGTCGTTGAACGCGCCGACGTTCTTGGCATAGGCAGGGCTCGACAACTGCTTGCCGGTCGTTGCGTCGATCTGCTGGAGCCACGTGAAATACTCCGACCCGGATTTGACGTAGCCCGCCACCACGTACTTGTCCTTCCCGTACCGCGCCATGCTCGCCAAGAGCCTCCAAACGGAGGGCTTGTAGCCAGACGGGTACAGGTCGCGAGCAACCAAGTTCGTACCCAGCTCGTCGAATCGAGCGAAGACGCCGCGTGCATTCTTGCCCTGGTAGCTCTTGTGCATGCCGATCGCGGCCACCGAGCCATCCGCCCGCACGTCAAGGTCGTAAAACGACACGCTCGAAAACGGTGAGTAGCGCCCTGTTCGCAGGACGTTGCCGCCGCCATCCATCCAGACGACGTGGCCGGCGTCGCATCCACTGCAAATGCCGCTCGTGGCGCTGTGCTGCACGGAGCCGACCGCAACAATCGTGCCGTCCGGAGCCTGGGACGCTGCCCGCAAACTCTCGCCATCGAAATACTGGCCGCCCTTGGCGAAGCTATGGCTGCGGACGAAGAGCTTGGCGTCCTTCTTCACGCACGACGCGTTTTTGTCGCATCGCCACGTCGCCGTGCAAAACGACTTGCCCGTACACGGCCGGTTTACCGCCGCCGGGTGCTTGCACTTGCCGCCAGCGCAGGTGTCATTGGTGCACAACTTGCCATCCGAGCAGTCCGAAACGCTCTTGTCGGGGCAGGCTCCGGCCCCTTTACACGCGGTGTTGCCCCAGGCGTCGATGCGAGACACCCATGCCTTGCGGTTGCCGCCCCCCCGCTAACAGCTTTCTTATCGCGGGAATTAATGAAGTTCTGGCCGCCGACAAGAAGCAGTCCATCGTCTTCAGTTGCGGTCCCGGCGAACGGCGAAATGTATTCCATTTCCTTGAGCCCGGTGCTGTAGCCGGTCTTGGGATCGAGCCGATGCAACTGCGGTTGGGCGTGTGGCTTTTTCACCACCAGCAAGGAGCCGTCGCTCGCCTGGACCATCGCCGGCAACACGACCGAACCCGGAAACCCATATGGGTGTCCCAGGTCCTTGCGCCAGCGCACCAATCCATCCCCCTCGAGGCCGAACACGAACCCTCCAGCCTGATCTTTCAGCGGGTGGTAGGTGCCGGCGATAGCGATACCGCCGTCTTTCATCGAAACAATGACGTCGGCGGCAACCAAGCTCGCTTGCGGGATGATCCGCTGCCAACCGACCTTTCCCTGTGCGTCGGTCACGAGGACCCAAACACCGGCTCCGGACCGTACACCGGCGACTGCATAACCCTTCCCGTGCCGGGTAGCGGCGTACAGGATCTCGTTGCTCGCGTCGCCGATCGACACGTACTTGGTCTGAAATCCCTTGTCGCTGATAAACGCGAGCCACCCGTTGTACGACTTCGACGGCGCGTGATGATGCCGGCCCACCGCAACAACCCCGCCATCGTGCCGGGCCACCGCAGCGTACGCGCGGGATGTGTTGCCGTCCCGGTAGCGGAAATTCCACTGCTTCGATCCGGTCTGTGGATCCACCGCGTAAGCGAAGGCCTCGTACGGTGCCCCGGTCTTCGCGAGACCGAACCCGACCAGCACGGCGCGCTTGGGCAACGAAACGACCGCGGTGAAGCGTTCCGACAGTGCCGAACTAAACCTCTTGTCCCACTTCACGTCACCGACGGCGCTGAGTCCCTTCGCCCGCGGTTGGACCAGTTTTGATGGGGACGTGCGCTGTGTGGCGCCCGCAGCGACATACCGCACGCTCCCGGTCCCGCCGACATCGGCCGCAGCGTCGAGCCAATCCAAGTAGTACGACGGCGACCCGAGCGGCCTGGGCAACTCTTTGAGCCACAGCTTGCCGTACACCCCCTTCTTGCATTGGCTGTTCTCACAACGCGCGCCGACCGTGCAGTCCTTGCCGTCATCACAAGGCAGCGTATTGGCCACCCAGCGGCACCCGGAAATCGGATGCGCTCCGACCTTCTTCGGGTCGCAGATGCCCGTTTGGCATACATTTCCGTTGTCGCAGACCTTGGCGTCCGCCTTGTGCTGGCAGCCCGTTTTCGGATCGCACGAGTCCACGGTGCACGACTTGCCGTCATCGCAAGCGCCGGCCTTGGATCCCTTGCACGCCCCAGCTTTGTCGCACGCGTCGCCCTTGGTGCAGACATCCCCGTCATCACAATTCGACCCGGCCGCGCGCGGCTTGGACTGACACCCGGTCGCGGGCGCACATGTCGTGTCGGCGCAGGGGCCGCCATCGGGGCAGGTAGCCGCCTTTCCACCGACGCACTTGCCAAGCGAGCACGCCTCGTCCTTCGTGCAAAGGTTGCCGTCCTCGCAGGCATACGTGTTGGCCAGGTGCACACACCCGCTCCCGGCCTCGCACAGGTCATTGCGACACGGGTTGCTGTCATCGCAATCAGCGGCCTTCTTCGTGGCGCATTTGCCGGCCGCGGCGCACGAAACATGCCCCCATGCTGTGCTCCGAACCACGACCGCGTCGGTCGCCCCGCTTGTGGCCCCGGCAGATTTGCTCCCGACCGCGACAACAACCCCGTTGCCCAGCACGACGACACGCGCCAGCCCGCCAGCGACGCCATCAAACGGCTTGCGCGGCCACACCACGTGCCCGTTCGCATCGACACCGGCGAGCCATCCCGTCGCGTTCTTGTTCGTCCCCGAATCGCCAGCGAGCACGTACCCAGGACCGAGCCGAGCGACACCACGAACCTGGTGCCCCGCCGGCATCGCAGCCTTCCACGCCACCTTTCCAGCGTCGCTGTACGCGATCAGCATCCCGGTGACGCCGGACGGACCAAAGAACCCCGCCGTCGTCAGCCAACCATCCGAAGTGGCGACCACGCTGTTGTGACTCGCAGTCGACTCAAGCCCTGAGCGCGTCCACGAAAGCTTGCCCGCCGCGTCGATGCGCCCGATCCACGAAACGAAGGGCTGCTTGCCCCCGGCCGGGTTCTTGCGGAACCCAACAACCGCCGCGACGCCATCAAAACGAACCGCATGACCGAACGTCTGCATGTAGCCGCCGACAGGTGTCGCGATCGTCGCCGCAACCGCGCCGCCACCGGTCATCTTCCACAACATCGCTTTGCCGCCACCGCCGCCATGGGCGGCGCCCGACATCGCAAACCCGCCACCGGGCAGCGTCGAGAGCTCCGCCACAGACTCTTCCGACCCGCCAGCGCCGACCGTCTTGTCCCAAAGCACACCCGCCTTCGCATCGGCTGGCAACGCAACAACCCGCACGTCGAGCCCGCCATTACCGGGCGCCGCGCCGGCCACGACCATCGATCCATCGGCCCGCACCAACAGGCCCGGGGCTTCGGTCTTGCTGTTGAACGTCTTGTGCGGGATCGATCGCGTTGCGCCGGCATCCCCTTCCGGTCCGACCCGGGTCACAAACCACAGGTTGGCCGTCGCGTTTTTGGATTCCGTAGCGTCTCGCGCGAGCCCGGCAACAAACACCGCATCGCCCTTGCCCGCGTGGACCGCCGAAGCCGTCCGCGACTTGCCGGGTGCAGTCAACGTCACGACTCCAAACCGCGCCTTCTTGCCAACCTTGCACGAACCGCCGACACACAAATCACCGAGCCGACACGCGTCGCCATCGTCACACGAAGTCCCATCGGCGGCGGTCTTCACCACACACTGAAACGTCGTCGTCCCGGTCGAATGGCACGCGTTGACCTGGCACGCCTTGACGGGCTCATTGCAGATCGCCACCTGCCCGGCCTTGCACACGCCGGCCGTACAGACATCGTTGATCGTGCAGCCGCTGCCATCGGCGTTGCACACCTTGCCGTCCATCAGCTTGGTGAGATGGCTGCACTTTCCGTTGGTAGGGTCGCAGGCATCCAACGTGCAGCCGTTGCCATCTCCACAGCGCTTGGTGTGCACGCATCCCTTGCCGACCGTGCATTCATCCTTGGTGCACAGGTTCTTGTCGTCGCACTTGTTGACGGCCCCACCAACACAGCTGCCCTTGGCGTCACACGCGGTCTTGACCGTGCACGGTTTGCCATCATCGCAGGCGGTCCCGGTCGGCCGCGGCTGCAACGAACAGGTCCCCGTCAGCTTCGCGCAGGTGTTCGCAAAACACGCCGTGTCGTTGAACTTCGGGCACACAACAGGCTTGGTCTGGACCTTCGCGTCGCACTTGCCGGTCTTGAAGTTGCAGGTCGGCTGGCCGTTGCACAGGTCGCCATCGTCCTCGGCGAGGCAATCGGCGTGCGACTTGCACGGACAGGTCGCGATTCCGGCGGTACACACCCCGGCTTTGCACGTATCGCCTGCCGTACACGCATCGCCGTCATCGCAGAGCGTCAAGGTCGTCTTGGCAACCTTCGCGACCGCATACCGGCACCCCTGCTTGGTCCCGACAGCGCCGACGTCACACACCTTGTCGACGCTCTCGATCACCGTCATCGCGCACTTGCCGGACTTGGGATCACACGCGTTCTTCTTGCACGCCGTGTCCCCAACAGACTTGCAGACCACGACCGATTCGGGCTGGTGCTGGCACTTCTTGGTCGCGAGGTTGCAAAACAGCGTGCCGTTGCAGAGGTCGCCGTCATCCTTGGCCGCGCAGTCCGCGTTGACCTTGCACGGACACGTATACGTCGGTCCGGCCGAACACTTGCCGCCGATGCACAGGTCGCCTGCCGTGCACGAGTCGCCGTCGTCACACGTGAAGCCGTTCTTGACCGACTTCTTCTCGCAGACACCCGACCCCTTGTTGCAGGTGTTCTTGACGCAGCTGGTGTCCTGCGCGGACGGGCACGTGATGACCGTCGCCGGGTTGACCTTGCAGGACTTGCTGTTCTTGTCGCAAAATAGCGTGCCATTGCACACGTTGCCGTCCTCGTGAACGTCGCAGTCCGTGTCCTTTTCGCAGAGCGACACCAACGTCCCGCCCTTGCACACGCCCTTGTGGCACGCGTCGCTGACCGTCTGCGGGTCGCCATCGCTGCATTTTTCGCCGTCTTGCACGTTGGTCATCGCGCACTTGCCAGTCGTCGCATCACACCCGTTCTTGACGCACGCCGTGTCCTTGTCCTTGGCACACTTGACGCTGGTATTGGGGCTTACCCGGCACGTAAACGGGAACGTCGCCTTGTCGCAGAACCATTGGCCCAGGCACGGGTCATGGTTGGGGATCGCCAGGCAGTCCGC
>CAZLMW010000012.1:0-90423 GCA_964560875.1 uncultured Enterobacteriaceae bacterium | reverse complement strand
GCAACGGGATCACATGGCAAGAAAAACGATTCAGCACTCGTGCCCGGCACATCTAGTCGTCTTTCAGCGAGTCGTCTTTGAGCACGGCGGGCAACTCGGTCGGGCGATGAAAACCGCTCCATGGCTGCATCTTGTCGTGCTTGTCGAGCGGCACGAAGGGGACCTTGCACAGCGAACTGCCGCCATCGACCCAGAGTGTTGCACCCGTCGTGAACGCGGAGGCCGGGCTGAGGAGGAACACGACCGCGGCGCTGACTTCGGCTTCGGTGCCCATGCGTGCGGATGGATTGCCGCGCAGCATCGGCAGCGCCATCTTCAAAAACGCCTCGGGATAGGTGGTCATGCCGCTCGAGAGGATGTTGCCCGGCGCGATGCTGTTGACGCGCACACCGTGGCGGGCCCATTCGACGGCGAGGGACTTGGTCAGGTTGTCGACCCCGGCGCGGGCTGCTCCGGTGTGGGCCATGCCGGGAAAGCCGTTGCGCATCTCGGCGATGACGTTGACGACCGAGCCGCCGCTCTTGCTCATCGACGCGTTGAAGACGGCCTGCGTGACCCAAAACGTGCCGTTTAGGTTGGTCTCGACGACGGCCTTCCAGCCCTTGGCGCGGATGGCTGACGCAGGGGACGCGAATTGGCCGCCGGCGTTGTTGACCAGCAGATCGATGGCGCCACGGTCGGCGACGACCTCTTTGATCACCGCCTGCACGGCTTCTTCGTCGCGGATGTTCATCTGGACGTAGCTGGCGGCGCCGCCATCTTCGGCGATCTCGGCGACGGTCTCTTCGAGCGGCTCCTTGCGCCTGCCGGCAATCACGACGTGCGCCCCAAGGCTGGCCAACTCGTGAGCGACGCAACGGCCGATTCCGGTGCCTCCACCGGTGATCAATGCGGTCTTTCCCGCGAACAGATCGGGGGCAAAAATGCTGCGGTAGGACATGGGTCAATCCTCGAAGCGGGCGACTTTGGGCCGGCGGGAACCGGTCCATTGCAAAGCTGTGGGCGTTGGCTAAGCGCCGTGAACGAAGCGCAGGGCGCGATCTGCCGCAGTGCGCACGGCGAGCGATGCGTCGTGCTCCAGCATGAACTCGATGGCGTCGACGACGTCCGCGTCCTTCTTCGTGCGTGCGGGGATCTCGCCGAGGGCGATGACGATGGCCGCGCGGGCGGCGTCGAACGGCTCTTTGAGGAGCTCCACGAGTTTCTTGAACCCCTTTTCGAGCTCTTTGCCGCCGATGCGGGTCAGCGCCAAGACCGCATTCCATCGCTCGATCGGGCCCGGGTGGTCCATCTGCGCGATGAGCGCCTTGGTGGCGCCGCTGCCGTGGTCGGCGAGCGCCTCGACGAGTTTGGCCGCCTTGTCCTGGTCGCGTTCGCCCATCAAGTCGACGAGCACCGGCAGGGACCGCTTCTTCATCGTGTCCAACCCGGCCCATGCGGCGTCGCGCACCACGACGTCCTTGTCGAGCGTCTTGACCACCAGTCCGTCGATCACGTCGTGTAGGCGTTCGTCGCTGCACGAAGTTACGACCGAGCAGCCGGTTGCCCGGACCCGCGCGTCTTCGTCCTTCATCGCGACGAGGGCCAGGGCGATCGTGTAGTCGTCGTTGACGCCGCCGGCATCGACGCATCGCCACGCGTTGTATCGAGCGACCGCTCGGCCGTCTCGAGCGAAGTGCCGCAGGGTCTCGATCGGCGTCTTCGCGAGCTTCTTGACGTCGGCGGCGCTGATCGTTTCGTCCGCGAATTTGGGTGAAGGCGGTGCGATGTCCGGTTGGCCTGGGCTGGTTTGACGGTAAATGGCATTCATGGCGCGCCTCGCGATGGAGCGGACGGCATCGGAGCTATCGCGCGCCAATGCACTGAGTTGGGCCTTGTGCGAGACCAGCGTGGATGGGCCGAGCATCATCAACCCGGCGACGGCGTTGGTGCGGACACGTTCACGATCGTCGGCGAGGGCCGCCAGCAACGGTTCGGTCGCCGCGGAGCCATGCGCCACGATGTGCGGTAGGACGTTCACATCCGCAACAGCACCGTCACAATTCAGGGCCGCGATCAACAGCGGCAGCGCGGGTTTGCCGAACTTCTGCACGGTGTTGCGAATGTCTTTGGCGACTGTCTCGTCGGCGTCGTCGGTGGCGTCGGTGAGCGCCTTGAGACCCCACGAAGGCTCTTGAACGGCGGCCATCGCCCGGGCGGCGGAGCTACGAACCGACGCGCTGGAGTCCTTCAGCATGACCCCGACGCTCATCGCTTCGCCTTCGGTGATCTTGCCGTGGATGGCCAGCATCTGGAGCGCGTTGACCTTCACCGCCACGCTGCCGCGGCCGAGCGCAGCAAGCATCGTGGCACGATCGAGCGCCTTGGCGTGCTTCTTCAGCACCGCGGCGTCCAGCAGATCCGAATCGAATCCGGCGACGCCGTAGTCGCTCGCGTCGGTTGCCATCATCTCTCCAGTGGTCCACCGGATGAAAGCAGGTAGCGGCGCCATCGTAAACACCCCGGCCGCTTCACGAGGCGCGACGGAAAGCGTATGACGACGAAGCTTGCCGTAGCGATGGAGGCGAGGTGATCGAGGTCGGCCAACGGCTCCACGCGGGCGCGCGCGGAATTTATATAGTCACAGCCCTCGCTGAGCACCTTCGCTTCGAGGTCCACACGAGCGGTCCGTGCGGCGAATACGTGATCGAGTGCGTGCCTGTCTCTGCCGGCGCTCCTCACGCTGTGGTCGTCGGTGAGCTCGCAATCGCCTGGCGCGGGCCTCCCGGCGCCGATGAACCCACCGGGTTGGCGCTCTGCGAAGCGGTTGGGCAACAACTGGGCGCTGGATTGCCGCCGGCGCGCATCGAGGTGAAAGCAACGCACGGCCGCGTTCGCGAGGTCTCGGGCGGCTCGGTCCTGGCACCTGCGGGGCAGGGCAACGACCGATTCTGGATGCTTGAGCCGTACGTCGGGTGCCTCGTCGGGTGTCGGTTCTGTTATGCGCAGACCAGGCTCCAGGCGTTTCGAGACGCGGCTCGGCTCCCGCGTGCAGCCTGGGGGTCGTGGGTGGATGTCCGCGTCGATGCCGCGGATGCCCTGAGACGGGACCTGAACTCGCTGCCGGCCGCGCCGATCAAGTTCACGCCGGTTCGCTCCGATCCGTACCACGCCGTCGAAAAGCGCTATCAGTTGACGCGCGCGTGCCTGGAAGTGATCGCGTCCCGCCCAATCCCGCCGCGCACCATCGTCTTGACCCGCTGCACGCTCGCCAGCCGAGACTTCGACATCCTTGCGGGGCTGGCCACCGCGTCCTTCGGCGTCTCCATACCGACCGCGGATGACTGGGCACGCCGCCATTTCGAACCGCTCGCTGCCGCCACCCACGAGCGCTTCGAGCTGCTTGCACAGGCCCGTGAACAAGGCATCGATACATTTGCGGTCGTCCAGCCCATGCTGCCCGGAAAGCCCGAACGGCTGGCCGATCTCCTGGCCGCCAACGTCGACAGTGTGAGCCTGGACACCCTGCACGGCGAACACGGAGCTGCCGAGCTGTTCAACGACGCCGGGTTCACCAACGCCCGCGATCCGATGTGGCAGCAACAACGCCTGCACGAATTGGTCGAATTGCTGACCGAGCGAGGCGTGCCGGTGTGGAAAGGCGAGCTTCCGCCGGTGTGATCAGACCGCGGCAGGCATCGCCATTGGCAGCGCTTTTCCGACCCAGATCTTGTCGTCTTCGATGCCGCATTCATAGCGAGCAACGCACACATATGGGTTGTCGGGATCGGCGCCGGTGGCCAATGCGAATCGCCATCCGTGCAGCGGGCATTCGAGTACGCCATCGACGATCTCGCCGCCGATCAGCGGTGCATATTGATGGGGACAGAGCGCTCCCATCGCGACCAGTTTTCCCTCGTGGCGGATGACAAGGACCGCTTCACCGTCGGGAGCGTCGCCCTGGAAGCGTCCGTCGTATTCGAGATCGGCGACGTGGCAGAGCACCAAGCGCCCTTCTTCTTCAACCACGAGTCACTCCTTGCCGCCACGTCACGATGGCTTGCGGACAATGAGAGCCTTGAACTCGTGCGGGCGCAACCCACAAGCCCGTTGTCCCGCGGGTTCAAAGCGGATCGAGTCGATCGCGTCGATCGCAGCATCCCCACCGGCCAACTCGGCGAGCATCGGGCGGGTGTAAGCGATCTTTTCGATCGTGACGCCATCGCTGGCGAAAAGCGCCGCGAGGTTTCGATGCCATGTCCGAGCGGTTGCGATTACGGCCACATCTGGGTCCATCCCGAGCCATTCCGGGACGACTTTGAGCTCGGTCGCAAGCCCGGCCTTCGCCGCGACATGGGCCAGGTGGCCGAAGTGGATGGAGAACTCCGGGTGGTCCAGCTGCACAGACTCGACGGGGTAGCGGAATTGATCGCCAAATTCGGTGATCACGGCGACGCCCCCTGGCTTGAGGACCTTCGCGACGCGCTGCACAAATCGCATCGCGCCGAGGTTGATGAAGAACTCGTCGTCGGCGTCGTCAATGGGCAAGCGAACGTCGTCGATGAGGTCCAGCGTCTCGTCCGCGGTCGTCTCTGGGCCGCCGAAATCGTCGAGATCGCCTCGGTCGACGCGCGCGGTTCGGAAATCGGCGACGACCTCGTTGCTGATCAGCAGGTCCACCGAGCCGTCCGGCAGCTCGAGGACCTCTGCGTTGCCCAGGACATATTCGATGGCCTCGGCGCGATCCGTGAGCTTTCCACGCTGGCTGGCCTGCAGTGCGGGGCTCAATTCGACGATCGTGTAGCTCGCATCGGCGGATCGAGCCGGGATCTTTGTACCGATTCGGTCGAGCAGGGCGGCGGCGAAGAATCCGACGCCACCGCCAACTTCCACCACGTTGGACGTTTTTGCCGTCCACAAACCATCGCGCACCAACGCGTCCGCGAAAGCCGCGCCATAGGACCGACCAGCGAACGCCGGGTGCGGTTGTCGAAACATGTGCGAGAGCGTCGTTTCACCGCTGTCGAACTGGTCGTCAGCGTCGGTGATCTCTGCTTCATGGTACGCGCCGAGGTCGACGATGCCGCCGGACTCGAACGGGTCCGGCGTGGCCTCGGTCCCGGCCGGCAGCGGGGCGAACGGCATGGTCGAGTTGAGGTAGGGTGGAGGCCGGCGCGTGCCCCCGTAGAACGACATCTTGACGTCCGATGTGCGCGTCCATTGGCGATCGGAGTGCGTCCACGCGGCCACCGTTCTCGCGACACTTCGCGGGGATGCACCGACGTCTTCGGCGATCTCGGACACCGTGGTTTCCCCATCGATACGGGACCAGACCTTCGACTCGAACGCGTCCAGCTTCTCGATCCGCGGCTTGATCGTTGTGTTGCGGCCGATCACGCCTTCGAATCTGCCGTCCGCCAGCGCGCGCATCACAGTCCAGCGGGCCCGGACGGGGTAGCGGTCGAGCAAAGGCGCGAGCTCGTCCGTGTCGGCGTGGACCAGCACGCGGGTCTGCTGGAGCACAGATACGAACATCTCCGACTCGGGCAGGCGCGGGCGGTGCTGTTCGATGACGTCACCGGCCGCGCGCGGCTCCGCGAACGCGTCGATCAAGGCGGCGATGTCGGCTGACCCTTCGAGCAGATAGCCAAAAAGATCGTGGTACAGGAACAAGGCGCCGCGCCGTTGAAAGCGCGAAATATGGCTGGATCGACGCAGCAATTCGGACACGTGGCCCTCCCGGATTGGCGGCTTGTGCGACGAGTTGCGCGATCCGCCCTTGACACGGCTGGCCGCTCTCCTACCTTGCTGCCGCTCTGGATGGAAGCGGGCGCTGGCTCATGAGTGCAACCCGCTGATTTCTAACGAATTCTGAACGAAACAAAATCCCAACGAGAGGCTCCCATGCAAATCAAGCCGCTTTTCGATCGCATCGTCGTCCAGCGCCTCGCCGAAGAGGCCGTGACAGCCGGTGGAATTTTCCTGCCCGAAGCCGCGCAGGAAAAGAAATGCGAAGGCACCGTTTTGTCGGTTGGCACCGGCAAACTCCTCGACGACGGCACGCTCGTCCCGCTGGAACTCAAAGGCGGTGAGCACATCCTGTTCGGCAAGTACGCCGGCAACGAAGTCGAGCTCAAAGGCGAGAGTTACCTCGTCATGCGCGAAGACGAGGTGCTCGCGATCCTCGGCTGATCGCTTGCATCGTCCCGATCCAATAACCGACAGCCCACGCGGCTAGTTAAGTCCGGGCACAGCGTCCCGGGCGGCAACGCACACGGAGAAAACCATGGCTGCCAAGGAAATCATCTATGGCTCGCAGGCGAAGGAACGCATCCTCGCCGGCGTCAACCAGCTCGCAAACGCGGTGAAAGTCACCCTCGGTCCGAAGGGCCGCAACGTCGTCATCGAGAAGAGCTTCGGCGCCCCGACCGTCACCAAAGACGGTGTCACGGTGGCCAAAGAAGTCGAGCTCAGCGACAAGTTCCAGAACATGGGCGCCCAGATGGTGCGCGAGGTCGCCAGCAAGACCTCCGACGTGGCCGGCGACGGCACGACGACCGCCACCGTTCTCGCCCAGGCGCTGTACCGCGAAGGCCGCAAGCTCATCGAAGCGGGCGCCAACCCGATGGATCTCAAGCGCGGCATCGACGAAGCCGTCGGCGTGCTGGAGAAGAAGCTCACCGAGATGAGCCAGGCCATCTCCGAGAAGCACGAGATCGCACAGGTCGCCACGATCTCCGCCAACGGGGACTCCGAGATCGGCGACATCATCGCCGAGGCGATGGAAAAGGTCGGCAAGGAAGGCGTGATCACGGTCGAGGAAGCCAAGGGCATCGACACCACGCTCGAGACCGTCGACGGCATGCAGTTCGATCGCGGCTACATCTCGCCGTACTTCGTCACCGACGCCGAGTCGATGGAATGCGTGCTCGAAGACGTCTACATCCTCATCCACGAAAAGAAGGTCAGCAGCGCCAAGGACCTGCTGCCCGTGCTTGAGCAGATCGCTCGTGAGCAGCGCCCGATGCTCGTGCTCGCTGAGGACGTCGACGGTGAGGCCCTCCCGGTTCTGGTGCTCAACAAGCTCCGCGGCGCGCTTCACATCGCGGCCGTCAAGGCGCCTGGGTTCGGCGATCGTCGCAAGGCGATGCTCGAGGACATCGCGATTCTCACCGGCGGCACGTTCCTGAGCGAAGACCTCGGTCACAAGCTCGACACGGTCACCATCGACCAGCTCGGCCGTGCCAAGCGCATCGTGATCGGCAAGGACACCACGACCATCGTCGACGGGCAGGGCGATTCCGCTCAGCTGCAGGCGCGCATGGGCCAGATTCGTCGGCAGATCGAAGACACGACGTCCGATTACGACCGCGAGAAGCTCGAAGAACGCCTCGCCAAGCTCAGCGGCGGTGTCGCCATCGTGCGTGTTGGTGCGGCCACCGAAGTCGAGATGAAAGAGAAGAAGGCCCGCGTTGAAGACGCGCTGCACGCCACGCGCGCTGCGGTCGAGGCCGGCATCGTCCCCGGCGGTGGTGTTGCGCTGCTCCGCGCCCAGGACGCCATCAGCGATCTCTCGTCGCACGGCGATCGTCAGTTCGGCATCAACGCGGTACGTCGCGCGCTCGAAGAGCCGCTGCGCCAGATCGCGGAAAACGCCGGCCATGAGGGCTCGCTCGTCGTCAACCAGGTTCGCGGTGAGACCGGTGCATACGGCTTCAACGCGGCGACCGAGACGTACTCGGATCTGCTGCAGGACGGCGTTATCGACCCGACCAAGGTCGTCCGCTCGGCGCTTATCAACGCCGCGTCGGTCACCAGCCTGATGCTCACCACCGACGCCATGATCACCGACATCCCGCAGAAGGAAGACCCTGCCGCGGCGATGGCCGGCATGGGCGGCATGGGCGGCATGGGCGGCATGGGCGGCATGGGCGGCATGGGCGGCATGATGTAGCGCACCGGTCGTCCGGCCCTCCGGCCAGGAATCCACGCGCGGGCGGCTCGGCACCAGGTCGAGTCGCCCGCGTTGTTTTTGACCCATAAACCCAGATGTGAAGGAACCAACATGAGCGACCCCGGCAAGCAAGCGATCGCCACCGACTACGCGCCTGCAGCTATCGGCCCCTACTCGCAGGCGATCCGAGCTGGCAAAGAGGTATTTCTCAGCGGCCAGGTCGCGATCGACCCAGCCACGGGAGTCGTTGTCGATGGTGGCGTCGTCGAGCAGGCCCACCAGGTCATGAAGAACCTGCGCGCGGTGCTCCAAACTGCCGGTGGTGACCTCGACAACCTTGTGAAGACGGGCATCTTCCTGGCGGACATGAACGACTTTGCTGCGGTCAACGAGGTGTACGCGAGCTACCTGTCCGAGCCTTACCCGGCCCGCGCGACTGTCGAGGTGTCCCGACTTCCCAAAGACGTTCGCGTGGAGATCGACGGGATCGCTGTCATCGCTGGATAGATGACGGTCCGCTCAACGATCGTCAGATCGCTCGCGCCATCGGAATCCGGCGCCCGCCACCAAACGCTTTGCGTGTCACCCGAAGAATCGGCGCGGCTTGGCGGCGCTTGTACTCGTTGCGCTCCACCAACCGCACGATCCGGCTGACGACGGCGTGTGCGAATCCGTCCAACTCCACGATCTCGTCCACGCTCCGGCGTTGCACGACATGGCGCTCGAGGATCTTGTCGAGAACAGGGTAGGGCGGCAGCGAATCGGAGTCCTTCTGATCGGGGGCGAGCTCGGCACTCGGCGGTTTTTCGATTGTCTCTGTCGGGATCCAGCCGAAATCGCGGTTGTAGCTCCGCGCGACGTCATAAACGAGCAGCTTGGGCAGGTCGCCAATCACCGCGAGCCCGCCGTTCATGTCGCCGTAGAGGGTGCAGTAGCCGACCGCCATCTCGGATTTGTTGCCCGTGGTGAGCAAGAGCGTTCCGAAGTGGTTGCTCATCGCCATGAGCACAACGCCACGCGCGCGCGCCTGGATGTTCTGATCGGTCACGCCCCATTTGTCGCGGCCGGGCCGGGCCAACTCTTCGCTCAACATCCCCTTGAAGGCTTCGTACGCGCGGCCGATAGGCACGGTCGGGCAACGAATACCGAGGTTTTTCGCGAGCGCGACGGCGTCTGTGACGCTCCCTTCGCTTGAGTACGGCCCGGGCATGGCTACGCCCGTCACGTGTTCGGCGCCAAGCGCTTCGACCGCGATGGCCGCCACCACCGCCGAGTCGATGCCGCCGCTTAGGCCGATCACGGCGTCGGAGAAGCCGCACTTGCGCATGTAGTCAGCGACGCCGAGAACCAGCGCCGCACGGGCTTCGTCAGCCGGATCGGGCGCGAATTCTGGCGGAATCGCCGGCTCGTCGGCGCCGGCAGGTTCGGCTCCGCGGGGCAGGGTGACCACAAGCTCGGATGCCTCGAACGCCGCCGCATAGCCAAGCAGAGCGCCCGTGCCGTCCAATGCGAAGGATCGGCCGTCGAAAACCAGCGAGTCGTTGCCGCCCACCAGGTTGCAGTAGGCGATCGGCAATCCGTGACGAACGGCGATAGTGCGGACCAACTCGACGCGTCGCGCTGCCTTGCCGAGATCGAACGGTGACGCCGAAAGATTCAGAATCCCGTCAACGCCGGCCGCCGCGAGCTCAGCTACCGGATCGACGTCGTATCGGGTGGGGCCGACCTCGTCTTCGTTCCAGATGTCTTCGCAAACCGTGATGCCGATTCGGCGGTCGCCGATCGTCACGACACCGGGCTTGGCGCCGGGTTGAAAGTAGCGGTCCTCGTCGAACACGTCGTAGCTCGGCAACAGGCGCTTGGCGATGGTCGCGACGTGCTCGCCGTTGGTGAACACGACCGCAGCGTTCATCGCGGGTCGTTCGCGGCCCTCAGCCTGGTCTTGGCGGCTGGGCAGGGCGATTCCGGCAACCAGCGTCAGGCCCTGCGACATGGCGGCCAGTTCTGGCAGCGCGGATTGGCACCGGCGCATCGTCTGGGGGTTTTCGAGGAGATCCAGCGGCGGATACCCCAACACCGCGAGCTCTGGCGTCAGTACAACGTCGGCCTGGAGCTCACGGCCGTGATCGCACGCGGCTGCAATGGCGGCGATGTTGGCCTCGAAATCGGTGATTGTGGTGTTGATCTGTGCGAGCAGCGTCTTCATGGCGAGGAGGCTAACCGGCTCTGCGGCGATCTTCACGTGCCGACCGCGAAGTCGGTTTGGTCGTTTCGTGTGCTGAACTGCGACGGCTTCCAAAACCGGACATTTCTAAAAGGCGCTTACATTCAAAAGTCCGATAATGAATATTATGTAAACTTCTGACATACCCCTCCCCGGTTTGTCGCGACGTGGACCGGCGAAAACCCGGCTGTGTTTCGCGCCGTGAATCGATCACTTGATCAGTTTAAATGCGATCAGCCAGGCCTGCGGATTCGTGGGACGTCACAAACGCGCGTCAAATCGACGCAAGTTGCCGCGGAAGGACCCGGGGCATGGCGCCAAACGCATTGCTGATCGGTGGGAGCATTCATCCCACCGCGCGCTCGATCAGGGTCCGCCCTCCACAACTGTCGTATGTGGGATGTTTCGGCCCCACCTCCGCCGACATTTTGCCGGCCGTTGGGACAGAATTGTCTTGAATTGGGGGTAGGGAGATCCCATATTGACTGTGTCGTCTCTGACGACTGTACGTAAGCAACCCGAGGGATCCGCCAGTCATAGACGGTCTGCAGAGAACGCCTTAGCCAGCTGAGATTCCCCAACCAGAGGTCCCCCGAGGTCCCCCAAACAGGTTCCCCAGCCTGGAGGTCCCCCAAGCCGTATCCCCCGCCGCAAGGTTCCCCGGTCCCCCGACCAAAGGTCCCCCGGTCCCCCGACCGGTTTCCCCACCGGAAGATCCCCCGACTTAGGTCCCCCTGGCGGCAAAGGCACACCTCGAAGGACAACTTGGGATTGCAAACTCTGCAGGCCCACCGGCGAACCAATCGCCGGTGGGTCTCGCACTTTTAACGGGCTCTGAATCCCGTTTGAGAGCCCGTTCAGTCCAGCGCACCGCCCCGTTACGCGTCGATGATGTTGCCGCGAGCAAGAACCCCGCCGGGGTCGAAGTGTGTCTTCAAGGCCCGGATCGCGGCCACGGTTGCGGCGGTCAGGTACGGCTGAACCAAGCGACGTTTCAGCTTGCCGATTCCGTGCTCGCTCACCGGAACACCACCGGCCGCAACGACACGGGCGAGCTGTTCGCCGAGAGCCTCGGTTGCTGTAGCCCGTTCGTGTTGCGTTCGAGTCAGCAAGTTCAGGTGGGGATGCCCGTTGCCGATGTGACCGAACGCAAACCAGCCCTCGAGTTCAAGCGCGGCCAATCGCACGTCCGTCCATGCGAACAAGCCGGGTAGGGCTGCGAGTGGAATCGACCAGTCTGTGCTGAGCTTGCCACCGCCCTGCTCCGCCCAGGTCCGTCCGCGTCGATTGAGCTGATCGGGCACCCCGTGGCGGCGCTTGGCGAATTCAGCCCGATCGGCGTCGGTTCCGTAAAATTCAATGCCATCCATGCGGGCACCGTGTGCGACGCATGTGGCCGCGATCCGTTCGATTGCGGTCTCGGTTTGCGCACGCTTGCCCTCAAACTCGATGTAGAGACCACCCCCGGCGACGGGATCGAGTGGCATATCGCCCTGCCCCTCAAGCAACGCGCAGCATCGGCCATCCAGCCATTCGATAGCGCGGATTGTCGATTCCGAAGCTTCCACGACGCTCCCGGTCGCCGTGAATACGTCGTCGCGCGACGGCAGAGGCACCCAAATCCCGATCGTCGTTTCGGGGCGTCGTCGAACAGCGAGCGTCGCCTCCACAATCACGCCGTAGAGCCCCTCGGACCCCACGATGAAGTCGATCGGATCCTGTAGACCGGCCGGGCCCAACGCGCACTTGGCGACCTGACGGCGGTGCCACACGTGGCGGTGGCTGCGTCCGTCCACAAGCTCGGCGCCAACCACCCAGTCGCGCATCGCTCCGTGCGCATACGTTCCAGGGCCGGACGCGTTTGTGGCGATCGCGCCGCCGACGGTGCACTCGTGTTGGCTCGTCGGGTCCACCGGTAGGTCGAAACCGCGGCCGTGAAGCCAACTTCGCAAGGCGCCGAGGCGCGTCCCCGGTCCCACGACAACACGGTGAGAGGCGGCATCCAGCTGGGGTTGACGCTCCAGCGCCGTGACGTCCACGACGACATTTCCGGGCGAAGCGACGCTGGCGCCCGTTGTGCTCGTCTGCCCCCCGACCGCGAGAAGCCCAATGCACTGCCCTCGCGCCTCATCTACCGCGGCGACGACATCCGCGATGTCCCGCGCCAGCAGCACGCCACTGGGAGTTTGCGACAGCGGCGAGACGTCTCGCTCATACCGCGCCAACAAGGCGGGATCGCGGGAGAAGATGGACCCGGCCACGAGCTAACGGTGTCGGTAACGGAGCGCTCGATGAAGCGCGACGATGGCCAGCGAGTGCCCGATTTCGCCACGGTCGATCATCGCCAGGGTCTCGACGAATGGAGCGGTCCGCACAGCGATATCCTCGTGCGCGTCGAAGTCCGTTTCGACCTCGTGGCGAGCGTTGATCGCCAAGTAGGTATCGAGCTTATTGCCCAGGAACGCCGGGTTTGGGTCGGTCGTGCCCAGGTGCACCCAGCGGTCGCTGACGTAGCCGGTCTCTTCGGCGAGCTCGCGCTTGGCTGCCGTCAGCGGGTCTTCGCCGGGATCAACGAGTCCCGAGGGGACTTCGATCGTGACGGTGTCGGTGCCGTGGCGGAACTGCTCCACCAGCACCACTTCGCCCCTGCTGGTAATGGCGACGACGTTGACCCAATCGGGCGAGTCCAACACAAAGAAATCGTGCCGTTGCCCTGCCCGTGAGCGGTCTTCACTCACACGTTCGCGTCGGTGGCGTTTGACCTTGAAGATCCGACAATCTGCGACGACCTCGGACGCGAAGCTCTGCCAGCTATCGACCGTCATTCCCTTCTTTTTCCTGTGATTACGGGGTGCTGATCAGCTCTTGAGCAGGTTTCGCAACACGTACTGAAGGATGCCGCCGTGGCGGTAGTAATCCACCTCGACGGGCGTATCGAGACGTGCCGTGACCTCGAAGGTCTTGGGCGCGCTGGAGCCGTTCGTCGCGGTGACCGTCAGCGTCTTGCCGGGCGCGAGGCCGTCGGCAACACCGGTGATATCGAATGTCTCGTGACCCGTGAGCCCCAGCGAGTCGTGCGAGTCGCCGGACTTGAATTCGAGCGGCAGCACGCCCATGCCGATGAGGTTGCTGCGGTGGATGCGTTCGTAACCTTCTGCAATCACGGCCTGAATGCCGAGAAGAAGGGTGCCCTTGGCGGCCCAATCGCGCGAGCTGCCGGTGCCGTACTGGGCGCCCGCGAGGACAACCAACGGCGTGCCCGACTCCTGGTACTTCATCGACGCGTCGTAGATCGACTCGACTTCGCCCGTCGGCAGGTAGGTGGTCCAGCCGCCTTCGGTCCCGGGCGCCAATTCGTTGCGAAGGCGAACGTTGGCGAACGTGCCGCGCATCATTACTTCATGGTTACCGCGTCGGCTGCCGTACGAGTTGAAGGACGCGACCGCGACGCCGTTTTCCCGGAGGTACTGGCCGGCGGGGCCGTCCGTGGCGATCGCTCCAGCGGGCGAGATGTGGTCCGTCGTGACCGACAAGCCGACCTTGGCGATGCAACGTGCGCCGGTGATGTCGGTGGGATCTGCCGGCTCGACCGGCATTCCCTGGAAGAACGGCGGGTGCTGGATGTACGTCGAATCGCCTTCCCACGCGTATAGGTCGCCATCGGGAACCGGCAGCGTGCGCCACTGTTCGTCGCCCTCGAACACGTTGCCGTAGCCCTCTTCGAACATCTCGCGCGAAAGCGCGCTGGCGAGCGTGTCGGCAACCTCTTTCTGTGACGGCCAGATATCCTTTAGATACACGGCCTTACCGTCAGCATTGTGAGCCAATGGCTCCTCGTACACGTCGATATTCATTGTGCCGGCGATGGCATATGCAACGACCAACGGTGGCGAGGCGAGGTAGTTGCCGCGGACATGCGGGCTGATGCGGCCTTCAAAGTTGCGGTTACCCGACAGGACGCTCGTTGCCACCAGGCCTCCGTCGGCCACCGCGGGGAGGACATCGTCGGGAATCGGACCGGAGTTGCCGATGCAAGTCGTGCAACCGAAGCCGACAAGGTGGAAGCCGAGGCCTTCGAGGTCATCGATCAGGCCGGTCTTCTCCAGGTAGCTCATCACGACCTTGGACCCGGGGGCGAGGCTCGTCTTGACCCACGGGCGCACATTGACGCCAAGCTCGCGCGCCTTCTTGGCGACGAGGCCGGCCGCGACGAGAACTGCGGGGTTGGACGTGTTCGTGCACGAGGTGATGGCGGCAATTGCGACAAAACCGTGTCCAACTTCGGTGGTTTCGCCATCGATCGTGAGGCTATGCGTCGCGTTGCGGTCGAGGTCACCGGTCGCGAGTTTCGGCAGCGTCTTGTACCAGGAGTCCTTGCTGTAGCTGAGCGGGATGCGGTCCTGCGGGCGCTTCGGGCCGGCCAGCGACGGGACCACGGTGCCCATGTCGAGCTCAAGCACGGAAGAGAAGCGCGGATCAGGCGTGTCATCGGTTCGGAACAGGCCATTGGCCTTCGTGTAGGCCTCGACAAGCGCGATGTTCTCCTTGGAACGACCCGTCAGATGCAGGTATCGGAGCGTCTCGTCGTCGACCGGGAAGAAGCCGATCGTCGCGCCGTATTCGGGCGCCATGTTCGAGATGGTCGCGCGGTCGGGCAGCGGCAGGTTCGACAGTCCACTGCCGAAGAATTCGACGAACTTTCCGACGACACCGTGCTCGCGAAGCATCTGTACGACTGTCAGCACCAGGTCGGTCGCGGTTGCGCCCTCACTGAGCTGTCCTGTGAGCTTGAAGCCGACGACCTCGGGCAGGAGCATCGTGATCGGCTGACCGAGCATGGCCGCTTCCGCCTCGATGCCGCCGACGCCCCAACCTACGACTCCGAGCGCGTTGACCATCGGCGTGTGCGAGTCCGTGCCGACAAGCGTATCGGGGTAGGCCTCGTTGCCGTCATCCGTTGTCTTGCTGAAGATCCCCTGCGCGAGGAACTCCAGGTTGACCTGGTGGACGATGCCGGTGTCGGGCGGCACGACGCGGAAGTTGCTGAAGGCCTTTTGACCCCAGCGGAGCATCTTGTAGCGCTCCATGTTGCGCTGGTGCTCGAGGCGCGCGTTCAACGAAAACGCGTCTTTGCTGCCGAAATGGTCGACCTGCACGGAGTGGTCGATGACGAGGTCGGCGGGCTGCAGCGGGTTGATCTTCTGGGGATCGCCACCCATCGCGACCATGGCGTCGCGCATCGCGGCGAGGTCGACGACCGCGGGGACACCTGTGAAGTCCTGCAGCAATACGCGTGCGACTCGGAACGCGATCTCCAGGTCGGGGTGGTTGTCGGGCGACCAGCTGGCGACCGCTTCAATATCGGAACGGGTGACGCTGACGCCGTCTTCGTTCCGCAAGAGGTTTTCCAGCAACACCTTGTGCGACAAGGGGAGGCTGACGACGCCGTCGAATCCGGCGTCTTTGACGGCATCGAGCCGGTGGTATGTGTAGTTGGTGCCCGCCACGTCGAGGTCGGCGCGGCTCTGGAAGCTGTTGCTGGTCATCGAGGCCCTCCAATTGCCAGACGGGTTCATGGCGCGGCGCGGCGCAGAGGTCAAGGGGCGTCTGGCTGCAACCCCGTGATCCCGTCTCATCGCGCGTTTGGACAGGCTGTTTTTGCGGGATTGCTCCATTTGGCCGATACTTGCGCGCGATCCCCGCGTGGAGGTTGGATGTCGACTATGAGGTTCCGCTGCCTGGCGTGCGCCCTTGTCATCGCTTCCAGCGTGGCGATCGGCACCCCATCAAGCGCCGCTGATCGCGGTGTTACGGCCGATGCGCGCCGCGGCATGCTTCGCTACGAAGTTGTCGAGAAGTTCGAGGACGGCACCCCGCGCCGCTACCGCTATTTCGATGGCACGCGCAAGGCCCGCGAGCTGCATGTCTACAAGTCTGGCAAACCGCAGCATCAGCTCGATTTCGACAAGAACAACTCCGACGTCGTGCGCGTCACCGTTTTCTGGAGCAACGGGCTGCCCAAGTTCCGCTACAAGCTCGTCGACGGCCTGCAGCAGGGACGCCGGACCGAGTACGACAAGAATGGCAAGAAGAAGCGCACCTGGGTCTTCGTCGACGGACGGCCCCACGGGCTCGAAAAACGCTACAACCCCGCCGGCCTGCTTACCGCGACGAGCGAATGGGTGCGCGGCGAACGCCACGGTTGGTTCCGCAGCTACTACCCCGGCGGCCAGAAGAGCAGCGAGATCAAATACCGCCACAGCAAGCCGGCGAAGACCGGTGAGACGTTCTACAAGTCCGGGGCCCTGCGCAGCCGATTTGAGCTCCTCAACGAGGTCCGCCACGGCACCGAGACACATTTCTACGAGGAATCCGGCGACAAAAAGGCGGTCTATGCGTTCCATTACGGGTTGCGGCACGGCTGGGCCACCCATTTCTACGAGAAGTCGGGCAAGAAGAAGTACCAGGTCCGCTACGTCACCGATCTGGCCCAAGGTCTTGAAACCCACTTCTACGAGAGCGGTAAGCGCCGTTTCGCCGTTCATCGGCGCGACGGAATGCGCGTTGGCCTCGGCTACATCTACGACGAAGAAGGCCGCAAAACCGCAGAATTCCCGTTCGTAAACGATAAGATCCACGGCACCGAGCGACGTTTCTACCCAAGCGGCCGGGTCCAGGCTGAGTTCCCGTGGATTCACGGCGTTAACGAAGGCACCGGCATCGTCTACTACGAAGACGGCAAGCGCCAAATCGAGGTGCCGTTCGTCAAGGGAAAGCTGACCGGCCTCGAGCGCCGCTACTACCCGAGCGGCAATGTTCGCGTCGAAATCCCGCGCAAGGACGGCCTCGCACACGGCATCGTCAAAGAGTACGTCGACGACGAAAAACACACCCTCAGCGCGACGATTCCGCACGACAACGACAAGCGCCAGGGAACGACGACCTGGTTCTACCCCGACGGCAAGAAGAAGGGCGAATACCCGTTTGCCGGCGGACTGCCCGTCGGTACCGCGCGCACCTATTACGCCGATGGCAAGCCGCAGAGCGAGTTTCCACATGACCCCAAGGCGGCCGGCACCGAAAAGCGCTGGTTCGAAAACGGCAAGCTGTGGGTGATGACGCAGGTCGTCGGCGGCCAGAAGCACGGTACAGAGACGATCTTCCACCACGAGGGGTGGATGTGGTCGGTCTCGTACTACGACCACGGCCAGCGACAAGGCCTCGAGACGCGCTTCTACAAGTCCGGCAAGAAGCACGCCGAGTACCGCTGGCTGCAAGGTAAGCGCGAAGGGGTGGCCAAGATCTACGCTGTCCGTGGCGGTTGGCTGTGGTCCAAGCTGCCGTACGTCGACGGCCTCGAGAACGGCACGGAGAAGCGCTACAACGCCAAGCGCGAGAAGGTCATGCTCGTGTTCTGGAAGGCCGGAAAAATCGTCGGTAGGCGGCGCCTCTACGGAGGCAAACCCGGCGCGCGTCCGGCCAAGTTCGACCGGCGCAAATACGCCGGTGTCTGGCTCTACGAAAACGGGCAAAAACGTCGCGAGCTGGTGCGGCGGCGCGGCAAAGGTCGCCTGCTCGAGCGGCTCTATTACAAGTCTGGCGCCGTCCGATCCGAGGTTCCCATCGCCGGCGAAAAATACCAGGGCGAGGGCGTTTTCTACACCGAGGACGGCCGTCTGTTCGCCCGAGTGGACTTCGCTGGCGGGCAGCGCAACGGCTCGGAGATTCGCTTCTACGACTCGGGCGAAAAGAAAATGGAGATCCCCTACAAGAACGACACGATCGCCGGCAACGTGCGCACATTCTGGCGCGACGGCACCGTGCAAAGCCGCTATCCGGGTGGCGGCAAGCGTGCCCAGGGGTTTGAAGTCCAATACCACCGCAACGGCGCGGTTCGCATGACCGTCCCGCTCCGAGCCGGCAAGCGTCACGGCATGGCGCGCGTCCAGGATAAGAAGGGCCGCGGCGTCACGAAGATGTCCTACGTCGACGGCAAACGGGCCGGCATCGAGGTCCAGTACCACGACAATGGACAGGCGCGAATCGCTGTGCCGGTGCAGGCTGGCAAGCGCGACGGTCGAGCGTCGGTGTGGACGCGCGAAGGCGTTCGTTGGGCCGACGTTCCGTACAAGAATCAGCTCAAGCACGGCGTCGAGCGCCGCTATGGCACCAAGGGGCGCACCGTCATCGAGGAGCGCGTATTCGACAAGGGCGAACAGGTCGCAACGCGCTCGTATCTGCGCCAGATTCGCAAGCAGAAGCCGCCACCCAAGCCATCCAAGTAGACGATTGTGGGCAAGTACGAGACAACGCTGGCCAGCGACGACGCCATCGCGAAATTCGTGGAGCGCCACGCTGGCTGGCAGGCATCGGACGGCAAACTACGGCGCGAGCTGCAATTCGCAGACTTCGTGACCGCGTTCGCTTTCATGTCGGCGGTCGCGATCATCGCCGACGGCGCCGACCATCATCCCAACTGGGCCAACGTCTACAACCGTGTCTCGATCACCCTCTGGTCGCACGACGCCGGTGGCATCACGCAGCGAGACTTTGACCTTGCGCGCCGAATCGACACGGTGCTCGAACGGATCCCGCCCGGGGCCTCGTAGACAGCCACTCTGCGGCTTGCCACCAGCAACAAGATAATCGCGGGTAAACTGGCGCCGCCCTGAACCGGGGGCATCATGGCTCTGTGAACGACACCGTCCAGAAGCGCTCGGTCTGGCAGCTGCTCAATGACAGGCGGATGCTGATCTGCCTCTTCTGCGGCTTCTCGTCGGGCATGCCATTGTTCGTCCTCTATCAGCTCGTGCCCGCCTGGCTGCGCGACCAGGGAGTGAGCCTCAAGACCATCGGCTTGTTTGCCCTGATCGGCTTCCCCTACACGTGGAAATTCCTCTGGTCGCCGCTGCTCGACGGCTTCATTCCGCCTTTCTTCGGGCGTCGCCGCGGCTGGGCGATCATCACCCAGATCGGATTGCTCATCGGGCTCGCCTCGTTTTCCCTCTTCGATCCGCAGCGCGATGTGCAGTGGATCGCGGTCGTGGTCGGCGTTGTCGCGTTCTTCAGCGCCAGCCAGGACATTGTTCTGGACGCTCACCGCCGCGAGATGCTCGACGACGAGGAATTCGGGGTCGGCAGCAGCATCTTCGTCAACGCCTACCGTCTGTCGACGCTCGTCCCCGGCGCGCTTGCCCTCATCCTCGCGGACCGCATGCCGTGGGAGCAGGTCCATCTCGTTGTCGCGGGGTTCATGCTGCTCGGCATCGGCGCCTCGATCGCCATGCCCGAGCCCGAGGCCAACGCACCTCCGCGAACGTTTCGTGCCGCGGTCATCGAACCCTTCACCGAGTTTTTCCAGCGCGACGGCGCCGCGACCGCCCTTTCGATCCTGGCGTTCATGCTGCTCTACAAGCTCGGCGACAGCATGGCCACGTCGCTGATCACGCCATTCTATCTCGACGTCGGCTTCACCAAGACGGATATCGGAACGGTCGCCAAGGTCGCGTCTCTCTGGTCGTTTATCGCCGGTGCAGCCGTCGCCACCGCCATGCTCGGCAAGTTCGGCGTCAACCGCTCCCTGTGGCTGGCCGGCGTCATCCAGATGATCACGATCCTCGGATTCGCGGCGCTTTCGGAGATCGGCGTCAACCGGACAGCTCTTTTCTTCGTGGTCAGCGGCGAGTACCTCGGCGTGGGCCTTGGCACATGCGTTTTCGTGACCTACATCGGCCACCGCGTGAGCCAAAGCCACACCGCCACCCAGTTCGCGCTCCTGACCAGCATCGGGGCGATCCCGCGCACATTCGTCAACGCGAGCACCGGCTTCATCGTCGAGGGCGTCGGCTGGACCACGTTTTTCCTGGTCTGCACCGTGTGCGCCATCCCTGGCATGGTGATGTTGAAGTGGGTCGCGCCGTGGAATCAGAAACGGTAGCGTTGCGTTACAGCTTCACCGCTTTGCCCGGGCATCGGAGGGGACCATGCGCAAACGCCGCACAACCACGGCCATCGTGGGGTTGACCGCCCTGCTCTTCGCGACAGTGAGCATCGCAGCGCCCAGCAAGAGCAAGCGGGCCGACGCCGCCCGCGATTCCAAGAAGAAGACGGCCAAGAAGAAGACCGCCAAGAAAGCGAAGAAAGCGGACAACCGGCCCACTGTCGCCGTGCTTTACTTCGACTACCGCGGCAAAAAAGACGACGAGATGGCGATGCTGCGCAAGGGGTTGGCGCAGATGGTCATTTCCGATCTCAGCGCGGTGGATCGCGTCCGTCTCGTCGAGCGGGAACGTCTGCAAGAGCTCCTCAAGGAGATGAAGCTGTCCAACACGCGCTCCTTCGACAAGCGCACATCGGCCCGGATCGGCAAGCTTCTCGGCGCCCGGTTCATGATTATCGGCGGCTATTTCGCGATGATGGGTACGCTGCGGATCGACGCCAAGGTGGTGGAAGTCGAGACCGGCACGATCCTGCGGAGCTTCGGCGTCAACGGCAAGCAGGACGACTTCATCGGACTCGAACAACAGCTGAGCACCAAGCTCGCCGCCGTCTTGACCGAAAAGCTGCCGGCATTGCCGCCTCGCGTCGTGCGCAAGTACAAGCGCCGAAAGCGCGCCAAGCCGCCCAAGAAGCTGCACGCCAAGCAGGCTGTCCGTTACGCCAAGGCGCTCGACGCAAAGGATCGGGGCGACTTCAAGAAAGCGCGCGCGGAGCTGCAGAAGGTCGTCAAGGAGCGGCCCGACTTCCAACTCGCCCAGCTCGACCTTGCCTCGATGGTCCAATAGTCGAGCCGCGGATTGTCAGCCCGGGGACGGAGCTTCTCGCACGCTGCTACGGCTTCTTGCACTGCTTTGCCGCCAGCTTGTTGCCGAGGCTGGATGACTTGCAGAAGGCCTCGTTGGCTGTGTCTACGGCGCCGATTCCGATCAAAGAGATGCCGCGCACGAAATGGGCATCGCCGTCGTTCGGGTCTTTCTGCAGCGCCACATCGATGTCCTTGAGCGCGCCTTGGAAGTCCTTGCCTGCGAGCTTGGCCTGGGCGCGGCCGAAGTACGCCCGGGGGTGATTGGGCGCTTCGGCGATCAGCTTGTCGAACCGCGCGATGGCTTTGGGGCTGTCCCGCAACTGCACCGCGGCGAGCCCGTAATTGAACTGGGCGGCGCGGTAGTCAGGTGCGTGCTTGAGCGCTTCGGAGTACGCGGCGTCGGCGGCGTCGGCGCGCTTGGCCAGCAGGTGGACTGTGCCCAGGGTTGCGTGGGCGAGCGCGAGCTGCGCGCAGGCCTTGGTGGCACGTTTGGCGGCGGCTCCAATCTCGGTGTCGGATCGCCCGGCAAACAGCAGCGCTTTGGCCAGGATCGCGTCAGCTTCGGCCCCCCTGCCCTCGAGCGCTTCGAGCTCTCCGACCGCGTCGAGGTCCGCCTTCCTCTTGCCACGAGCGCGCCCGCCGACGAGCTTTTTCCGGGCTGCGATCATCACCGCGACCTCCGCCTCGTTGTGGCTCTGACAGGCCTCTGCGGTCACCGGTTCGTTGGCGTCGCGCGCCAGCTTGTTGAGCGTCGCTCGAAGCTCAGCGACGCGCGAGATCTCGGCTTCTTTCTCTTTTCCCTTCGCTTTCGCCGCGGTCTTCTCCGATTCCGTGGTCTTGGCGATTGTCGCGGTGTTTGGATCTGTGCTCGCGCCCCCGCCCGACATCGCCACGACCCCGCCAATTGCAGCCAGCACGACAGCGGCGGCTGCGATCATGGGTCCCTTTGAACCGGATTTCTTCGTGGCGGCTGGTGTCGAATCTGTGCCGGTCGACGGCTTCGGCTGCTGAACGGCTGGTCTTGGGGCCGGTTCTGCTGCGTCTTTCGAGGCTTGCTCGGGCTTGTCTCCGTCCCCGGCTTCGGGTCGCGCTTGTTCGGGGGTGGCTTGGGGGACCGGCGAGCCCAGGTCGTCGACATGAGCCGCGATCGTGGGGGCGAGTATCTCTTCGGAGACCGGCGCGGCATCACCGACCATTGTCAGCGCGCCCGTGTCGACATGGTCGTCCGAGACATTGACCGTCACGGGCTTGCTATTGACTGCGGTTGCCGGCGCACCAGCGGCGGCTACCTGCTCCGAAGACGCCTCGATCGTCGGAGCTGTGATCTCGAGCGCCGATGGTTCCTTGATGGCGCGGACCGGTGCCAGGCCGTCAGCGGTCGCGGCCGTCGCATCCGCGCTTGGGTCCACTTCAACCGACGACTGCCGCGTCGCGATTCCGGCCTGTGGATCGGCGTACCTGGCGCGCGCACGGGCCATCGAGGTAGGGTCGCTCAGGCGCGACGATCGCGATGCCCCCGTGTTGCCTTCGTGGAGCGTGTCCGCTTCGGTCGATTCCCGGACCTCCCGCACGACTTCACTGGCTGTCTGCGGCCGATTGTTCGGATCCTTATCAAGCAGACGGTTGATGAGGTGTTCGACCCGCGGAGGCACCCTGCCCGGCGCGACTTCGGATGGGCGTGGCGGTGACTCGTGGGCGTGCATGAACAGCACGCGGACCGGCGTTGGATCGGTAAACGGAACCGAGCCCGTGGTCATCTGGAAGAGCAAGACGCCGAGGGCGTAAAGATCGGATCGCCCGTCGAGCTCGCGACCGAGCGCCTGTTCGGGCGACATGTACAGCGGCGTGCCGATAAGTGTGCCGGCTTTGGTGATCTGCGGCTCGCCGTCGGACGGATCGGCGCCGGTTGCGAAGCGCGCGATCCCAAAATCGAGCACCTTCACGAAGTCACGCTCGCCGTATCGATCCAGCAACATCACGTTTTCGGGCTTCAGATCGCGGTGAACGATGCCCTCGTGATGTGCGGCGCCGAGGGCGCGCGCGATTTGCCCGGCGATATGGAGCGAGCGGGCCGTGTCGAGGGCGCCTTCGTCATGCAAGACCGCGTGCAAGGTCTTGCCGTCGAGCAGCTCCATCGCAAGGAAGAGCTGGCCGTCATCGGATTCGCCGAAATCGTAGACGCGGATCGTGTTCTGGTGTTCGACCCGGGCCGTCGCCTGCATCTCGCGATAGAAACGCTTGGTCGCAGCTTCGCTGTGGGCCACGTGGTCGCCGAGCACTTTGAGCGCAACCTGCCGGTCCATCGACAGTTGCGTAGCGACATACACCGCGCCCATGCCGCCGGCGCCGAGGCGTCTTTCGATGCGGTACCGGTCGGCAAACGTGGTGCCAATCAGCGGATCTGTGCCCTGCATGGCGGCGACGATGGCATATCAACGCGCGCAGCGGAAGCCGACGAACGAGTGCCGCAACTGCGCGTTGTACGGCGTGCGGATCCTCGCCCCGATCAGCCGCTCATCGGCGCCGTAGCTTCCGCCCTTGAGCACACGCTGTGTCGTTCGGCGCGTGTGCTTGTTTGGACCGTGTTTGTTCGGGTCGATGGCCGGTCCAGACGGGTTGTTGGCGAACGCCTCGACGACGGCGGCAACCGCGCGCTTGGCGTTGGGATAGCAGGCGATGATGTCGCTGCGTTTGGGTTTTTCGAGCTTCCACGGGATGCGCTGCAGGTTCGCTTCGATCAGCGGCTTGTTCTTGTGCGTCTGCAGGCAAACCCGGCCGGCCGGCGGCTCTTTCTTTCCGGCGAGCACGTCACGAATCGTCGGCGCGCGGTACTTCCGCTTTTCGCCCTCTGCTGCGACCCGGATGTAGCGAAGCGCGCCCGATATGTAGTCGGACCGTTCATAGCGGTCGGCGGTCCACTCCCACACGCTGCCCACCATGTCGTGCAGGTCGTAGCCGTTGTCGTCTTTACCGCCTGTCTTGGGCAGTTTGCTGGTGTTGCCCCGCCACCGCGCAATGTCGTCGAGGTCGCCGTATCGCCCCTTGTCGCCGCCGCCGAGCGCCGCATATTCCCATTCGGCTTCGGTCGGCAGCCGCCCGCCAACCTTCTTGCAGAACGCCGCCGCTTCGGTCCACGTCGCGCGAACGACCGGACAATTCGGGCAGCCGCGATCGGACGGGTTGAAGCCCATCGCCTCGCGGAACTGCGCTTGGGTGACCTCGCGGTCCATGATCTTGAAGCCTTTGAGCTTCACCTTGCGCGGGTCATGCCGCTCGACGTAGATGCGTGTCCCGCTCATTGCCGTGCGATCGATGCAGGTTCCCAGCGGTTGGGTCGCGCACGAGAATCCGCGACGTTTGTCGTAGCGCGGCGCATCTTTGAGCGGCGGGATCCGCTGGTAGCCCCGGATGACCTGGGTGAGCCGATACACCATCGCGGTACGCTTTTCGGCGTCGTCTGCGGGCCGTTTGCGATCGTCGCGCGCGCGGCTCTTTCGGAGCCACTGGCGGACCGCATAGTTCGGGTCGATATACGCCTCGAACTTGGAGCGCATCTGTTTTTTGTCGACCTTGCCGGCGATGAAGCGCTGCAGCAAAGCGACCAGTTTGCGTCCGGACAGCCCCGATGCGCGCCCTCGCGAAAAGATCTCCTGGAGGTGATGGGCATCGACCGGCGTCGCGATCCCCCGCTTGGCGAACAGGTCGATCACCGCGTCGAAGTCTTTGCGCGAAACACCAACAAGCACCGCGAATGCTGCATCCCTTTGGTCGTCTGGTGCTGCTGGCAGCTCGATCTGCGGGAACTCGCGTCGTCTCTTTTCCCCATACACGAACGTCCCGCCCGGGACAGATTCCCAGCTGAGCGACGGCTTGCCGGTGCGCAACGGTCCCTCTTTTTTCGCCTGGCCGACGGCTGAGAGGCGCGGTTTGCTCCCGTAGACGCATCGAAACCCTACGTCTGTGTCCGACACGGTCTTGATCGCCCGGGCCGCCTCACAATCGGGGCCGAGGATGTCCTTCCACGAGCAGCCAAAGGCCTTGTTTTCGCCGTCTTTGACCCACTCGCGCACGTTGCCGAGCACGTGTTCGGGGCCGGAGGTTGGGTGCATCCCGGTCGGCGCGATCCAGCCGTACCCGTCCCAGTAATTGGTCGTGACCAGACGGTCTGGATCGCACATCTTCTTGCGACGGCCAAAGCGCATCCAGTCGCACGTCACGGCGTCGAGTGTGTTGTCGATAAACCGCTTGGACGAGCCGACGTTTTCGCGCTGTGCGGTCGCCGCTTTCGCCAACCGCGATGACTTGGGAAGTTCGCCGCCGCGCCACGCACAAAACGCCGCCGCCTGCGCCTTGGTGATCCCGGTGATCGGGTAGCGATTCGGCGTCACGGGCAGACATCCGGTGGCCTGGTCGCCGCCGTACTGAGCGCGGTAGACCTTGCCGTTCTGATCGGCGCAGCTGCTGCCATGGGGCGGCTGGCATTTACCGGTGCGAACGCAGGCCATGTAGGCGATCACGGTCACTTCGTCACGATCGATTACGGCTCCGCTCACCCAAACCCAGGGCTGCCGCGATTTGCCGGCCGCGACGGCGAGCTCGCGCCACGGGGCCGTGTAGTCATGCCACGCCTGGACCGCTGGTTTGGCGATCGCAGCGAACGCGTGGTTGCTGTCGTACCAGCCGCCCTTTGGCGAGCCGGCCGCCGCCGTTTCAAAGCCCGGCCGCCACGGCGCGCCTTCATGCAGCCCGAAGAGGGTGGTGCCACTCTCCGACGCGAGGGACTGGGCCGACGAGATCCAGCGTCGCGTGCCTCTCGCCTCGTTGACGCCATAACGACCGCGCCCCGAGATCAGCGTGCGTTTGCCCACGCGGTAGAGGATCGGCCGCTCGATCCCCCAAAACGCGCTGCCCTGCCCCGGTTTTCGAACGCGGATCGGCACGCCCACGGCAAACGGGGTGGGGACGCCGCCTTCGAGCGGCGATACGTCGAACCGATCGGCTCGCTTGTCGGCGATCGTCCAGATACCAGCGCCCGGATCGATCAGCAGGACTCCGCCCGCATCTTCGTCGTTCCAGCTGCCGAAATGCGTGCTCAGCCACGGATATTTCGACGTCGATTGCTCGCCCAGGGCGCCGAGATCGCCCCGGCCGGTGTCGCGGCGCATGGATGTGAGCTCGACATCCGCTTCGTATCGAGCGGGGTTGCCGCGCCGGTCCAGGTAGCGAACGACGACGTGTGTGCGCCCGAATTGGAATGGGCGACGCGCGACGGTTTCAAAGACGGTTGCCTCGCCGGAGAGGTGCTGGACCTTGGCGAAAGGCACGGGGATCTCGGCTGCTTTGCCGACCGAGATGAAGCACTGGCTGGCCTCAGGGGCCCCCACAGTGACGCGCAACATGAACGGCGGTTTCCAGCCCCGACCGTAGGCGCGTGTGCTGACGACCACCGGGCGAGCGACGAGTGCGGCTCTGGGCAACGGAAACACAAAACCGGCGGTGGTTGGCGCGCGGGATTGCAGCCACTTGGCGCGTCCGTTGACGTAGCGCGCGGCGGCCTGCGCGGCTTCGGGATCGGTGAATGAGCCGACGACGTTGGGCGACCGGAGGTTTGTCGCGCGCAATCTGAAGACAAGCGCCGCCTCTTCGGTGCGTTCGACGGCTGTCGCCCTGGGATTGAGCTTGGGCCCCAGCGCGACCAGACGCAGCCAGGCGCTCAAACCGGCCCACTTGTTCTGCTTGCCCCGCGCCGCCTTGCCCTTCACCGCCTTGCCCTTATCCACCGTGTCGGCAGCGATCTTGCTGTTGCGCACATAGCGCGCGTGATCGGCCGCCGCGATGGCCGACAGCGCGCGTCCGATCGGCTTGGGGAGCCCCCTGGCGGCCTTGCGCCAGGCCTTATCGTCGGGAGCGCTGCCGCCGGCTCGCAAACGGAGCTTTGCGAACGCGAGCAGCACATCGAAACACTCGGGGTGGAGTTTGAGCGCCGCCCGCATCGACGTTTCCGCGCCGCTGTCATTGCCGCGCGACAGGTGCACTTTCGCGTTGGACCAGTGGTCGATCGCGCTCTTCGGTTTGAGGATCAGGCCGCCCGCTCGTTCCACCGCTTCGGTGCGCTTTTCGAGCTGCGCGACGCGTTTCTCGAGCGCCGCCAGTCGCTCCTTTGCCTTCGCGAACCCGGGATCGGAGGCCAGCGCCGCCGCGAACGACTTGCCCGCGGTCGCCTTGTCGCCTCGATCGGTCGCGTCCAAGCCCCGTGAATACGCTCGAAAAGCGGTGATTTTGCGCGTTCCCGACTTGCCCAACTTCATCCGCTGGATCGGTGAAAGCGCGACACCGACCGCCTTGAGCAGCGCGCCGGCAAGCTTGCCTTCGACCGTGAAGAACTCCTCGAGCTTGCCGGTCGCCTTCGCCGCGGCCATCACCTCGCCGGCCTCGACCGTCACGATGCGCGCGTCCAGCCGCAGCTGCGGGTCCAGCGCCGTCATAGTGCCCATCAGGATCGCGTCCGCACCGAGCAGCTTGCCCATCTTCTGCGCGGTCTTGCGGTCGATCAGCCCCTGCTTCGCGAGCTTCATCTCGGCCACGAGCGCCTGCAGCCGCTCCCGTTCCACGAGCTTGAAGTCCTTGGACGTCGACAGGTCGGTGATCAACATATCCGCGAGGCCCTTGGCGAGGGCGTCGCGATCGGCTTTGCCCGTCTTGTTGGCAAATGGCGCCACGGCGAGTGTCACCGACTGCGCGACCGCCGCTGCAGGAACACCGACAAGCGCGGCGACGATGATCGCCGCCAAGACTCTGCTACAGTCCCGGCGCGCACGTAGTCGTGCATCCAACACACCCGCTGGTGTGTGCGTCGTCCCTCCAACGGAATCCGCCATGCGTCGCGTCCTTCTGCTCGCCGTTCATTGGGCGATCATCATCAACTTCCTGATCGAGATCGTCTACGCCGGCCACATGGTCTTCAACGTGATCGCGCCCGAAGGTGGCGGACCGCTGATGGGTCGCGCGGCGGAATTCCCGTTCGAGAAGATGATGACGCGTCGTCTCTACGCCAGCGAGGCCTGGATCGCGATCACCGGGCTGAGCCTCTACCTCGCGATCACCGAGATCGGCCCGCGGATGTGGAAGCTCACGCGTCGCGCCGACGCAGTGCATCCCGCGAGTTTTTCCAACCGCGACGGGGAGTCCTGATCGATGCCGGTCCGCTTGACCCTCGAGCATGTGCCGCGCGACCGCCCGGTCTCGATCATCTTGCGGCACGCCGAACGCGATCCTATCCGTAGTTATGAAGAGGGATGGGAAGCGCGCCTGACCGACAACGGCCATCGCGATGCCGCCGCCCTGGGACGCACGCTGGTCGATTTCGCATCGATGAGGTTGTGGAGCAGCCCGATTCCCCGCTGCCAGCAGACCGCCAATCGTCTCGCCGAGGGGTTGCGCGACGCCGGCAGCGATGTCGACGAGCTTGTCGTGATCAACGACCTGGCCGGGCCCTACCTCCACGACGCCGAGAAGGTCTTGAAGATCGCGCTCGATATCGGCGACCGGGCGTTCGTCCGACGCTGGTTCGAAGGCGACCTGGCCAGCGAGCACCTGATGCCGTCCCCGCGCGCCGCGACCGGCCAACTGATGGTGCTTACCGAAACACTGGCGACCCACGACGAACCCGGGCTGTACGTCCACTGCAGCCACGACTGGAATATCTTGCTGCTGCGCGAACACTTCCTGGGCATCCGCCACGAAGATGCGGGCATGCCCGATTTCCTCGAAGGGCTGGCGACATGGCGCGACGGTCACGATCTCGTTGTGCAGTGGCGCGACAATCAGCATCGGATGCGCTGGCGACGTCTCGCGGAATCGGCTGAGTAGGCGATGACCACCGTCACGTGGGTCGGCGTCGGTTCGGCGGTCGATCAGGACCCCGCCAACACGACGATGCTCATGCGCGGCGGCGCCAACCTGTTACTCGACTGCGGTTACGCGGTGCCTCACGCGTTTTGGTCCCTCGCTGAGGTGCCAGAGAGCCGCGATCCCAACTTTCTCGACGCGATTTGGCTTTCCCATGGCACGCCCGAAGCTGGCCAGACCGTGATTCTCTGACGCTTGCGACCGCGACCCGTCGGCGGTAAGACCCTCGTCCCGCACACTCCTGCAGCCCTCAAGCCCCCGAGGCGCCCGATGGTCGAGCAACCCTCCCGTCCGCCCAATCCTGAAGCCCAGCCCAAGAACCCGGTGGTTGTGCCGATTGCGCCGCCGCCGCCCGACCAGCGCCGGCAGCGAGAGGCCGTTTTTGCGGCGCAGGGCGAGCGACGGACCCGGTATTCGTTGCCTGTCTCGCTGAAGTCGAACTCCCCCGTCGGCTACCGAACGCGCATCAGCATGACCGTGGAGGAAAGCGAGCAGGCGATGGCCCTGTTGTCGCTGGCGCGCCCCGACGCGTTCGTCCCTGGCGAGGCCGTGACCGATCGCGAGCTCTTCGACGAGACCTCCCTCGGCGTCCTCTCCTCGCGGCAATCCACCAATTTCCGCGGTCACCAACAGGTCACGTTCGGGCCCGCCGATTCCGAACGCATCAGCCACTTGCTGCGGTCTTTGATGCACCGCGAGGCGCCGGTTCTCGACGACGCGGTGCACACGCATATCGTTGTTTCGCGGCCCTACCGCACGCCGTTCACGATGCTGCTGACGCTCGTTGGTCACCGTCCCGTCGCCAGCCTCGCGACCGTTCCCATTCGTGCGTGGCGCAAGCGCTTCGAGCACATCGACGACATCCCGACCATCGGCTACTTGCAGCACCTGCACATCGGAATCCTCGCCGACGCGATGGAACGCGCGGCCGTGATCGCGTCCGCCGGCAGACGCAAAGCACAGGTGTTCAGCGCTCCCTTCTGCGGCGATGCGCGGGCCGACAACAAGCCGATCCTGCGGGCCATCGAAGACCTCTGTGGGATCTCGGCGCATCAACGTTCGCTCGGCTGGCGCGTGGCCCTCGTCGCCCAGGTCGGCAACGTCCCCGAGGCTTCGCGGGTGCCGGTCGACGAGTCGGTATGCGCGAAAGTAGGCGCCAATCTCATCGCGTTCCGCTCTGAGCGGATTCAGCCCGGCGTCAATGCCGAAGAAAAGGCACCTGCGCCCTACCACGGTCGCCAGGACATGGATGTACCCGACGAATTGACCGTGCAGGCGGGCCGCGCCGGCTACAACGCTTTTGCACACTGGACCGGTGTTGGTCGCGAACGAGCCAAGGACCTGCTGCTGCTCGATCGCATCGACGTCCTCGTGCCCCACGGAAAGGAGCGCCTGCGCAAGCTCCGCAAGCAGCTCAACGACGTCACCGATCGCGTGATCGAGCGCATGCCACTGTGGGCCGATTTGCCCGTCGGAAAGGCGTTTTCGCGCAACGCAAACCGCGGTCGCAAGGCCTTCGCTTTGGTCGGCCAGCGGATCTACACCACCGGGCTTTGTCGCGCCGACATTCGCGCCGAAGGGCTGGATTGGACCGCGACGATTCGCGCGGTTGGAGCCGCGGCCGCCCGCAGCGCGCTGTATGCGGAGTTGATGGGCGTGGTCAACGTACCCGACCGGTGCGACATGCTCGCGGGCATCTGCCTGATGGCCGGGCCGGTCAATCAAAACGACATCGGCAAGCAGTACTACGGCTACGACGACATCCTCTGCGACGCGTATCCCGACAAGGATCCGACGTCCCTGCTGGTGTGGATCCTCAAGGCCAAGACCGTCGCGGACCCGATCGGCAACGAGGAACAGCTGCTCAACGCCAAGCGAAAGGGTGCGCTTGTCGATCTTCGCCCCGGCCCTCACGAGGTCATCAAGATTCGCCGTGCCGGTCGCTTCGTCCCGTTTCGGAGCCGCAGTGGCAAGCTCAACGAAGAGCGCGCGTTCGCCGCCGCCGGAAACTTCGTCGTCGATCCCAACGGCCGCGAGATCCCGGGCAACCGGGGGGCGCCGTGGCCTTCCGCATGGGCCGACGACGCCGTGTGGATCGGTCGGGACGCCAACAGCACGTCACCCTGATCGCCAGGAGTCACCATGACCGCAGCCAGCGCCCAGCGCTTCGATCGCCTCCCCAACATGGTGCCGCTGATGCTGCGCGCCGCCCTGCCCGGTGGCCGCGGACCTCTGCAAGCCGGTGCGACCATTCCCCGCATCGAGGCGGAGGTGTCCGATGTCGCGATCGATGGCAGCGCGGTCGACGCTTATCGAAAGGTCTGCGGCTTCACACCTGGCGAGCGCGTGCCCCCGACGTGGTTGCAGGTTCTTGCGGGGCCCTTGCACATGGCGATCCTCGCCGATTCGAAGTTCCCGTTGCCAGCGATGGGCGTCGTTCACGTCAGCAACCGCATCGATCAATACGAGTCGATTCGTGCCGGTGAACGCGTCCATCTCGCTGCCTGGGTCGACGGCCATCGGCCGGCCAAGCGCGGCGTTCAGTTCGATCTGCAAACAGAGGCGCGCCGCGAGGGCCAAGTGCTCTGGCGTTCCACCGCGACGGTCTTGTCGATGGCCGGGCACAAGAGCGGCGGCAAGAAATCGGGAGCGAAGCGCGACAAGAAAGCGCCTGAGCTCGGCGAGCTTCCCGGCCGCACGCATTCGGTCATCTGGTCGGTGCGCGAAGACCAGGGGCGTCGCTACGGCCAGATCTCCGGCGACCGCAACCCGATTCACCTCTACGCGATCACGGCCAAGGCCTTCGGACTCAAGCGGGCCATCGTGCACGGCATGTGGTCGCTCGCGCGGTGCCTCGCCGAACTCGAGGAAGGGACCCCGGAGTCGGGTGTGCGCGTCGATGTTGCCTTCAAGCGGCCGATTTTCTTGCCTTCTTCGGTACTCTTCTCGGCCGCCAACCTGTCGAGTGAAGGCGCGGGCGAAGGCCACGAATTCCGCGTCGCGACGCCCAATGGCGCCAAGCCGCACCTCAACGGCACAATCCTTCCGATCCCGGCGGACTCCTGATCCGGCACACTCCTTGACCGTACCCGGCGCACACCCGCCTTCGGAGCCGTCATGCACCAGCCCCGCCGCGAGCCGACCCTTCAGCAACCCCGGTTTCTCGGGCCCAAAGCAAGATGGATGCGGGCTTGCGCCGTTTTCTCGCTGCTCCTCGCGCTACAGGCTTGCGGAGGCGACGAAGATCCGGGCGAAAACGAAGATGACGACGCTGCTGGCTCGACCGCCGACGCTGTCGCTGGTGGCGACGGCGGGTCCACCGCTGCCAAGGACACCGCAAAGGGCATCGACACCGGGGGTTCATCCTCGGGATGGAAGCCCCACGAGGACGCGAAGGTCAGCGAGCTCAAGTTCGAGGCACCGACCACCTGGGCGCAACCGCTCAAGGACTACCACAAGGTCGGGTTCGACAAGGCTCCCAACGGCAAGTTCCTGCAGGGCGTCCAGGACCTCGCGATCTACCTCGACCGGATGTACATCGGCTACGGCGACGCCAACATCAACCTCGGCAGCAAGAGCCAGCTCGCCGTGCGCTACTTCAAGTCGTGGAAATCGCCCGACACGGTCGACGAATTCAAACACGACGAAGAGCAGATCGATCGCTTCCGACACCTGGGCGACGAGCTCTGGGTTGCCGGCATCGACGCGACCGAGGACGGATGGCTCGGCAACGTCTACCGGCGCACCAAGAAAGACGGCTGGAAGAAGTTCCGTACCGTCGGCAGCGGCGTGCACGTTCACGACGTCGCCCGGCTCGGTGCAGACCTCTACGCCGTCGGGAGCGGAAATACACCGGAGGGCTGGAAGGAGGGCGACATCTACGGCTTCCTGTGGCGCAGCAAGGACAACGGAAAGACCTTCGAACCGGCAGCGAAAGTATGGAACGAGGGCAAGGGCGACGCGCGCTGGACCAACCTGCTCCCCGCCGGTCCGCGCCTGTACATCTTCGGCTACAAGCTCAACAACCAGGGCAAGATCTACAACGTCCCCAACCAGATCTGGAACGGCAAGGAGACGACGAACTTCCCGCCCGGACACGCCCTGCAGCTGGCCCTCGTCGTCAACGTCTGGCCCACCACCGACAAGAGCGGCATCGCGATCGGCCGCGACTTGCTCAAGGGCAACAACCCGCCGATGACCACGTGGCTGGTGACCGAAAAGGGCGCCAAGGCCATCGAGACCTTCGCCAAAGAGACGGTCGTCGACGTGTTCAAGCGGCCCAAGACCGGCGAGTTCATCTTCCTGAGCCGGGATGGCGAGATCGCACCGGGACCGGCGGAAGGCACCAACGTCAAGTGGCACGTGCGCACGACGGGCGACCTGGTGGCGTTCAAGGAAGTGCTGACGTTCGACGCAACGACCCACGTGCAGAGCGTTGCGTACTGGCATGGCGCGATCTTCTTGGGCACATCGCTCGGTCAGGTCTACCGGTCTCGCGGCAGCAAATAGCGTAGCGTCGGCCCAATCCCGCGATTCGCGAGGTTGACTCGCGCGCCGGTCGGGCATACCCCTGCGCGCCGTTTCGGTGTGCGGAGATGCCCCATGAAGACGAAAACCCTGCAATTGTTCGTCGCAATTCTGACTTCCCTGCCGGGGTTGGCGGGGGCACAAGACAGCATTGGCCTGTTCGAAGAGGTGACGGCGACCGAGGTGCAAACCGGATTCGGGGACGATGTCGACAAGCTGGCCGGCGGATGGATCAGTGCGTGGCGGGCCAAGCCCCGGCTGGTGAGCCTCAAAGAGAAGGACGCTGATGCGCTCGATCTCGCCCGGTCGCTCAAACAGCGGCTCAAGACGCTCGGCGCCAAGACCTTCTCCAACCGCGAGTGGAAGCGCTACTGGCAGCAGCAGGACAAGACCGCGACCACGCTCGCCAAGGCGCTCAAAGCCGCCAGCCCGACGACCGCACCCAGCGTCGCGGCGCTGCAGGCCTGGGCAGGGTTGGCCCGAGACAAGGTCGAGAACCAGGACCGCTACCTCACCGCGATCGAGACCGAGCGCGACGCCCTGGAAGAGCGCCTCGAAGCCGCCTTGGAGCCCGATCCCGCCGAGAAGACCGCGGCTGCCGCGGCCGCGACAAGCGCCACGTTGCCCAACCCCTACGAACGCCGCCGCCTTCACCTCGAGGAATTGCGCCGCCGCCAGGACTGGCAGAAGCGCAAACGTCGGCTCGCCGAGATGGACAACAAGCTCATCCAACGGCAGCTCCAGAGCGAGGAGATCCTGCTTTCCGCCCTGGTTCGCGACGTGCACCTCGCGCGCCGGGAGCGCGATATCGCGCAGGGACAGGCCAAGCGGCTGGGCGCGGACAGCGTCTTCGGAGGCGTCTGGGGCGAGATCGCGGCGACCGCTGACGACAAGGTCACCAAGCTGACCGATGAAGCCCGTCACGGGGCCGCGCGCAAACGTTCGCGCGAGGTCGAATTGGGACTCGGCAAATCGCAGCTCCGCTTTCGCGACGAGCGGATCAAGGCGCTTGGCGAGCAGATGCAGCGCGACGGCGGCTTTGAATCGTGGGCGGACGCGACCCTGCAGACGCTCAAGGATTGGTTGCAGCACGCCGCGTGGCGAATCCTCTTCGGGCTGCTGTTGATCTTCATCGGGATGCGGGCAGCCATCTACCTCACAGCCCGCGGACTGCGTCTGGTCATCCTGCGCGCGGAGGGCGACCCGGACGACCCGAGCGACGACGACACCCGTATCCTGACCCTCGCCAACGTCTTCAGCGGTGTGGCGAAGCTGACCATCTACATCATCGCGCTGCTGCTCGCGCTTGAGACGATCGGGGTCAATACCGGCCCGCTGCTCGGCAGCGTCGCAATCCTCGGCTTGGCGATCTCCTTTGGCTCGCAGAACCTCGTCCGCGACGTGGTCAACGGCTTCTTCATCCTGCTCGAGAACCAATATGCGGTCGGCGAGGTTGTCGATCTCGGCGGCAAGGTCGGTACAGTCGAAGAGATCTCGATTCGCTCAACGTGGGTTCGAGGCTTCAACGGCGATCTGCACGTCGTCCCCAACGGTTCGATCTCGACGGTCAGCAACCTCACCCGCGACTGGAATCGCGCCATCGTGCACGTGGGCGTCGGATACGGCGCGGATCTCGAGAAGGTCGAGCAGGTCGTCACCGCGGTCGGCAAGGCGATGCACACCGACGACAGCTGGAAGGATGTGCTGGACGAGGCGCCGTCGTTCGTCGGTGTGACCGAGCTTGGGGATTCCGCGGTTGTCGTCCGCGTCCTGGCCAAGTGCGACACGGGTGCCCACTGGGGCGTCGAGCGCGAGCTGAACAAGCGCCTCAAGGTCGCGTTCGACAAGGCCGGAATCGAGATCCCCTTCCCGCAGATGGTCGTGTGGCGTGGGGCGGCGGAGAACTAGCTAATCTCGGCTGGTTAGCGGTGAGAACTGCTGATTCCGACCACTAATCCAGGTCGAATTTTTCGATTCGGTAGCGTACCTGGTCGCGGGTCAGTCCCAGCAGGCGTGCCGCTTGGGTGCGGTTGCCCTTGGTGCGGGCCAGCGCCTGTTCGACGAAGCTGCGTTCCACGACCTCGATATCGATGCCGTCATCGGGCAGCGGAAAAGTCCCGGCTTCCGAGCTGCGCGGTCTCTTCTGGCCGGGAAGCAGGAAGTCTTCGGTCGTCAGCAAGTCGCCATCGGCGAGCAGGACTGCGCGCTCGACGGTGTTTTTCAGCTCGCGGACGTTGCCTGGCCACGGGTATTCGCTGAGGACGCTGAGCGCCTCTTCGGTGACGTCCGCGTCGGGCTTCTTGAACTCGCGGGCGAAGTCCACGAGGAACGCGCGCACCAGCAGCGGAATGTCGCCGTGTCGCTCGCGCAAGGGCGGTAGCTCGACGGGCAGGACGCGGAGTCGCCAGTACAGGTCGTCGCGGAACTGGCCTTCTTCGACGCGCGCGGCGAGGTCCCGGTGGGTCGCGGCGATCACGCGCACATCGACGTAGATGTCCGACTCGCCGCCGACACGCTTGAACGCTTTTTCCTCGAGAAATCGCAGCAACTTGGCTTGCAGTGCCGGTGACGTTTCGCCGATCTCGTCGAGAAAGACAGTGCCGCCGTCGGCGAGCTCGAACAGCCCCTTCTTGCGCTTGCGAGCATCTGTGAAAGCGCCGCGCTCGTGGCCGAAGAGCTCCGACTCCAAGAGCGTGTCCTGCAGCGCTGAACAGGTGATGTTCATGAATGGCCCATCGGACCGATCGCTGGCGTAGTGCATGGCCTTGGCAGCGAGGTCTTTGCCGGTGCCGCTTTCGCCCGTCAGCAGGATCGTGGACGCTGGGCTGGCCGCGATCTTCGTCATCAAGCGCTTGGCCTTGGACAGCGCCGTTGATTCGCCAACGATGCGCTCGAAGGCGTAGGCCGTAGAGTCGACCGCGTTGATCGCTTCGATCCGCTGCCGAAGGCGCGAGGTCTCAAGCCCGCGGTCGACCAGCAGGACAAGCTCGTCGAGATCGAGCGGTTTGGTTGCGTAGTGCCAGGCGCCTTCACGCATCGCGAGGACCGCGCGTTCGATGGTCGCATGACCCGTCATCATCAGGATCGGCGCCTTGACGCCGGTGCTGCGGAACGTGCGCATCAATTCGATGCCGTCCGCGTCGGGCAGGCGCCAGTCGAGCAAGATCAGGTCGGCTTCGTGCGCGAGTTCACGTGCCGCTGCGCCGGTTGGAGCTTCGAGAACGCGGTGGCCCTCCTCGCCCAATCGCTCAGCGAGCGACCATCGAATCAGTCGCTCGTCATCGACAACGACAATGGTGGATCGCCGGCTCAAGCCTCTGCCCCTGCTCGGGCTGCGTTGGCCAGAGCTTCCGCCACGGTAACGGCGAGGGCGTCGAGATCAAATGGTTTGCTCAAGAATGCGACCGCGCCGAGCGCACGAACTGTCGCAGCCGTTTTCGCATCGCCGTGGGCTGAAATCATGATCACCGGAACGGCCGGGAGTTCTTTGCGCACCCGTCGCAGCAGCTCGATGCCGTCTCCGTCGGGGAGTCGGATGTCGAGGACGATCGCGCTGAACGTGGATTGACTCAGGGCGTTGCGGGCTGCCCCGAGCGTCGCCGCGCTGACGATCGCGTGCCCGTCGACCTGCAATCTCTCTGTGACGGACCAGCGGATCAGGGCTTCATCGTCGACGACGAGAACGCGCGTGGCTTCTGTTCTCGGCTTCTGCACGACGCCTCCTTTCGAGCCCAACTCCGCCGGATGGTCCGGACGGATTTGGATGTTCATACGACGGTTCCTTGCCCAGCGGCTCATGGCAAATGCAAGGACGGTCGATCGTCGGTTCAACGTTCGCACGACTTTCCGTGTTTTTTCGTGGCCCTCTGCGGACACACTGTTGCAAGCGTTGTCATCATGCAGAGGATGGCGGCGGAGGTGTGGATGTTCACAGTAGAGCGCAATGGCGAGCTGGCGACGTTTAGCCCCACGGTACGCGAACTGCTCGACGTCTCGGAGTGCCTTTTCGTCGCCCTCGATCGCCACGCGCGCGTCGTGCTGATCAATCAAAAAGCGTGCGCACTACTCGGCTACGAGGAAGCAGAGCTGATCGGCCTCGATTGGATCGAAACGGCGATCCCCGAGCGTGATCGCGACACGATTCGTTCCGTCTTCCAACGCATCATGAGCGGCGGTCTTGCAGGTCTCGCGCGCTACCAGAACTCGCTCCTCGCCAAGGATGGCACTGAAAGCGTTGTTGCCTGGCACAACAGTGTGCTGACCGATGTGTTCGGCGACCGAATCGGGACCCTCAGCTCTGGCGTCGATGTCAGCGCCACCTCTGGCGATGATTCCGCACGGCTGTCCGAACGCGAGCTTGGGCAGCTGCGGTACGCGTTGGACCAAGCCGCGATCGTTGCGCGGACGGACGTGGCAGGGCGCATCCACTACGTCAACGACAAGTTCTGCGAAATCAGCGGCTTTTCGCGCGAAGAGCTGCTCGGTCAGGACCACCGGATCGTCAATTCCCACTACCACCCGCGCGCGTTCATGAAGGACCTGTGGCGGACGATCGGCCGCGGGAATGTGTGGCGGGGCGAGATCTGCAACCGGCGCAAAGACGGCGGGGAGTACTGGGTTGACACCACGATCGTTCCGCTGCTCGACGAACGCGGCAAGCCCTACGAATACATCGCGATCCGCACCGACATCACCGACCGCAAGCGCGCCGAGCTCCAGCTCCGTGAGCAGGAATCGTTGACCAAGCTGGGCGAAATGGCGTCCGTCGTGGCCCACGAGGTCCGCAATCCGCTCGCCGGGATGCAGGGGGCGTTGCAGGTCATCGCCCGCCGCATGGACCAGGAGAGCACCGAACGGGCGATCATCGGAGACATCCTCGACCGAATCCGCGCCCTCAACGACACGCTCGAAGACCTCTTGTCCTTTGTCCGCGCTCGCACGCCAACCCTGGGTCGGGTCGAGATACAGGCGGTCGCGGTCAGCACGATTTCGCAGATGCAAGGCGATCCGCGCGCCGATGGCGTCAACATCTCTGTCGATGGCGAGGACCTGGTCTGTTCGGCGGATGTTTCCATGTTCTCGGCTGCCCTGCTCAACCTGCTTCTCAACGCCGCAGAAGCGACCGGGTCCGGCGGCCATGTCACCGTCCACTGCACCGTCGAAAACGGCGTCGGCAAGGTCGTGGTGCAGGATGATGGACCCGGAATCGCGCGCGATGTTGTTGAGAAGGTTTTCGAGCCTTTCTTTACAACGAAGGCCCGTGGAACTGGGCTCGGCCTGCCGACCGTGCGGCGGTGGATCCAGATCCAGGGCGGAGACGTGCGCATCGAATGCCCGCCAAGGGGCGGTACGCGCGTCATTCTCACCTTGCCCCTCGCCGAAAGCTGAGTCCTCCGCGACCGCGGGATATTCCCCGATCCGTGGTGGGGGATAATCCCCGAACCGGCGCGTTGTGGTCGTTTGTTGCAACGAGAAGCCGTTCCTTTTCGGTCCTGCTAACGCCATGAATATCATCATGTTGTCGATTTAGTTGCGCCCCTGGATTCCAACTGGCACGGCCCTTGCTTTGAAGGGGAGCGCCTACTGACCCGGAGACGACAACATGGCCACTGCCCGCACCTCGAAAGCATCCAAAGGCAAGAACGACGCCGTCCTTGACGCCTTTATGCGGTCCGCCGCTCGCTACCCGCTCCTGAGCCGTGAAAAAGAACGCGAGCTCGCCGTGAAGCTCCACGAAACCGGTGACAAGCGTGCTCGCGAGCTGCTGGTCAACAGCAACCTTCGCTTCGTCGTTCGCGTCGCCGCCGAGTACCGCAGCTACCGCCTCGACATGGCCGACATCGTCCAAGAAGGCTGCGTCGGCCTGATCAGCGCCGTTGATCGCTTCGACCCCCACCAGGGCAACCGCCTCCTGTCATACGCCGTCTGGCGCATCCGCTCGCACATCCAGGAATACGTCTGCAAGAACTGGGCGCTCGTCCGCGTCTTGCCAACGTCCCAGCAGCGCAAGCTCCTCTTCGGCCGCCACCACGGCAACGGCAAAGCGGCCCAGACGGTCAGCAAGTCCGACCTCACCACGTGGCACGACAAGGCGACGCGCGCTCGCTTCTGGGCTGGCTTTGACGCGCCCATTCGCGAAGGCCGCCTGACAGTCGGCGAGACGCTGCCTTCCTCTGACTCCGACGCCTCCGCGAAGGTCATCCGCCTCGAGGCCTTCGCCGCCGTCAAGAAGAGCGTCGCAAGCGTCCGAGAAGGGCTGACCGAACAGCAGCGCACGGTCCTCGATCGCCGCGTGATGTCCGATGATCCCGCGACGCTGCGCGAGCTGGGCGAAGAGCTCGGCGTCTCGTGCGAGCGCGTCCGCCAGGTCGAACTGCTGGTCAAGCGCCGCCTCGCCAAGCGCCTCCGCGCCGTCGCCGCCTAGCCGCCCCGTGACCCGTTCCACGGTCTCACCGCAACCTTCGCAGACGGGGACGTCATGCACTTCGACACCTTGATGGCTCGAGAAGCGCAGTCGAATTGCGTTGATCTCGCGGCTCTGGTCAAGCGCTACGGACGACCCGGCCCACGCTACACCAGCTACCCGACAGCGGTTCACCTTGATCCCAAGTTTGACCGCGAGCGGGCGCTGGCAGAGCTGCGTAGCAACGATGAGCGCTACGGCATCTACCTGCATGTGCCGTTCTGCGAACGACGCTGCCTGTACTGCGCCTGCCACACGACGATTGCGCGGGACCGCGAGCTGGGAAAGGTGTACGTCGACGGCCTGTTGGCTGAGATCGAGCTGCTTGCCGACGCCACCGACCTCACCCAGCCGCTTCGGTTCGTGCACCTGGGTGGCGGAACGCCGACGTGGCTCGCGTTTGAAGACATGGAGCGCCTCGTTGCAGCGATCAAGACCGCCGCGGGCGATCCGACTGACACAGCTTGGTCCATTGAAGTTGATCCCGAAACCGTGGACATCGAGGACGTGAATCGGCTCATCGACCTCGGCTACGGGCGCATGTCGTTTGGTGTCCAGGATCTCGACAGCGTCGTAGCGCGCGCAGTCGGCCGTCGGCATCGGCCCAACCATCTCGCGAAGCTCTGCCAGCAGCTCCGCAAGCGTGGCGTCTCCCGCTACAACTTCGACCTCATCTACGGCCTTCCCCACCAGGACCAGGTCACGATCCGGTCCACGATCGACCGCGTCGTTGGGCTCGGTCCGTCCCGCGTCGCCCTATACGGCTACGCGCACGTGCCGTGGATGATGCGCCATCAGCGCGGCCTTGAGCGCCTCGGACTCCCCGGCCCCAACGAGCGCCTCGCGATGTTCATGGCCGCGGGTGAACGTTTGCTCGACCACGGCTACGTCGCCATCGGCATGGATCACTTCGCCCTGCCCGACGACCCGCTCGCCATTGCGGCCAGGAGCGGAACCATGCGCCGCTCGTTCATGGGCTACACCACCAGCCACTGCGACTCGTTGCTCGGGCTGGGCGTTAGCTCCATCGGCGGTTTCGGCCACGCGCTCGTGCAGAACGAAAAAGACATGGTCGCGTGGCGCAAGCGCATCGACGCCGGCGAGCTGCCATGGGCGAAAGCTCTCTTCCGCAACCGCGACGACGAGATCCGCGCGCACGTCATCGAGCGCCTGATGTGCGATATGCGGCTGCCAAAACGGGCCGTGGAAAAGCGGCTCGGGATTGAGTTCGACGAATACTTCGCCGACGCCAACCAACGCCTGCAAGCGCTCGCCGCCGACGGCCTCGTTCGATCCGTGGCCGACGACATCGAGGTCACCCAGACCGGCCAGCTGTTCCTGCGCAACGTCGCGATGGCGTTTGACACGCGGCTGCGACCCAAACCCGAAGGACAACATGCGATGACGGTCTGACCCCGCATCGATTCACCGTGACTGCCACCGAGCAGTCCATTGGAGGAAACCATGAACGTACGTGACCTGATGACCGAAGAGGTCGTGACAGTGGATGTAACCGCCACCGTCGGGGACGTGATGGACACCATGCTGACGTGTGATGTGCGCCATGTGCCCGTTGTCGACGGCAACACCCTGCGCGGCATGGTGAGCGACCGCGATGTCCGTTCGCTCGCGCGGCCGGAAGCCGACGCTGAAGGTGCTCGTCGCCGCTTGCGGGTTGACCTGGCGATGCCCGTCATCGACGCCATGCAGTCCGACGTGATCAGCGTGACGCCCGAAGACGACGTCACCGACCTGCTCGACATGATGATCGACTACAAGGTTGGCGCCGTGCCCGTCAGCGACGACGGCGTTCGTTTGCTGGGCATCGTCAGCTACATCGACGTGCTGCGCGCCGCCCGCTCCGCGCTGGCCTGAACCGGAGGAATTCACATGAAATGCGACCATATTCTGCTTACGACCGACCTCTCCGACGCGTCCACGCGCGCGTTTGAGGCGGCCGCAGATCTCGCCGAGAAGTTCGACGCCAAAATCACGGTGCTCCACGTGGTGAATGTTCACCTCGTGCGCGCTCCTGGTGCCCCGCTCGCGCCGCCCATGACGCTGCCAATCGACGAAGAGGCGGTCGATGCCGCCAAGCGTGACCTGCCCGAGTTTGCCGCTCGTCACCTGCCCAGCGGCGGCTTCGACACCAAGGTTGTGGCCGCATCGAACGTGTCCGAGTGCATCTGCGACCAGGCCGAAGAGCTCGGCGCCGACCTCATTGCGATGTCGACACACGGCCGTTCCGGTCTCTCCCGTTTCTTCCTCGGCAGCGTGGCCGAGCTGGTGTTGAGGCACGCCACCATCCCCGTCCTCTGTTTCCCGCCGCCCGAGCAGCCGGAAGAGTGACCTCACGACTCTGAACATCGGTCTGCAGGGAAGAGCAGGCCGTCGATCGCAGTCACCGACCGTCCCTTGTCGCGCCTTCCTCCTTCGGCGCGTTGGGGGGCGGTCGGTACGTTTAATCGGTGTGCTCGGATGTAATCGCGGACGCCGGTCTGATCGACAGCGGTCCGACCGACACTGTGCGGGATCCGGCCGGGTGGTCCGCCAGCGCTCTATGAGTCGTCCGCCGCCGCTTCGTCCACGCGCAGCTCAATGGCCTTGGGAATCGTGGGGCACGCTTTGAGGCATTCGCCGCATCCGGTGCACGCGGTCGGGTCGATCTGCGGCTTCCAACGGACCATCTTCAGCGCATCCACACCCGGCGGGCATAGCCGTGCACAGGCGCCACATTCAGGGCCTCGAAACGCGAAGCAATGCTCGGTGAGGATCCACGCCACGGGAGTCGGAGGCTCGGGTTCGGGCGGCACTGGCAAGTCGGGTAGGCGGTCCTGCACCTGTTCGGCGACAACGCCAGCTGCCTTGCGCGCGAAACCCCGCAGCCATTGACGGCGGGAGAGCGCCGGCGCCGGTTTGGACGGCTCCGTGGCTGTGGGCGAATTCGCTGGTCTGACGTTGCTCGTGTCGCTCATGCCTGGGCCTCCCGCGCCGCGATGGTTCCGATCACTGGCGAATCGTTCGTGTCGTGCCCGTCATCGTTGGCCTGGCCGTTGTCAGATTGGTAGGGGCCGCTGCCCTGTGACGGCCCGGCCCGTCCAGCACCGCCGATCGACAGCGAAACTGTCCGCGCAAGTCGATCCGACGGGCACACACCGACACACGCGCCGCACGTGTCACACGCTGGATTGTGCGTCTGAAACTGCGGCTGAAGGCGGTAGGGACACGCTTGCTCACACAGGTTGCACGATGACGGGCAGGCCTCGGCTTTGACTTTGCGCAGACGCCACGGACTCAGGCGCCCGGCTTGCTCCAGAAGCCAGCCGGTAGGGCAGAGATCGCGACACCACAAACCAGGAGAGACCAGCATGTCGACGGCGAGCCACAGGGCCACGGGCACCACGAGGGCGGTCGCGACGCCCTTGGCCACCAGCAAAAAGATCGCCGCCGACATGCCAGCGTAGGGAAGCACCAGGAGCCAAACGGACGTCCCGGCGAAGATGGTTGCGAGCAGCCCGCCGAGGAGCACCCAGCCGCCGAGGCGGTGAGGCAGCTTCAGCTCCGGTAGCGGGATGCCCATGCGCACGAGGCCGCGTCGAGCCAACTGGCCGAGCTCGAACAGCAGCCGCATCGGGCACAGGTGCGAACAGAAGAATTTGCCGAGCAGCGCCGCCATGATCAGGGGCAGCAGGACGCCGAGCCACAAACCGGCATGAACCGAACGGGTCTGCACCGCATGCGCCGTGGCCATGAGCGGATCGACGGTGTCGAACCCCAACACACGACCTGCCCAGGGCATCCCGAGCAGCTGCATGCTGGCGTCGTAGCTCTTGCCGAAGTTCTCGAGGAACTTCTCGTTGGCCGCGTAGACCTCGCCCCAGCGATCGCCATGGATGAGGGCCACGAGCCGCGAGCTGTTGTGCGCCACCTTGTAATTGCGCCACGTCGTACCCGCGGCCGCATACACGACGTAGACCAGCACCGCGACCTGCAGCGTTTTGCGGAGCACCTGGTGCCAGCGAGGCAGCCGAACGCGCGATGAACGGCCGCGGCTCATGACCGTTTCCGCTCGTTGTTGCGCACGTCGATCTCGCTGCGGCCTTCCATCGGCACGCCCGACTTGTTGGGCAATACGCGGATCGCTTGCGGAAGGTGCAGACAAGCCTGTTCGCAGAGCCCGCAGCCCACGCAGTCCTCGGCCACCACGATCGGGGTCTCAAAGATGCCGATCTTCATCGCGGTGCCCGCCAGTGGGCAGGCCTGGTAACACGCCCCGCAGGTGCGGCCGTGATACGAAAAGCACATCGACTTGTTGACGCGAGCCGTGCCCATCGCAACCGAGTCAAGCCAGCCCTGTCGCGTCGTCTTGAACGGTTTGAGGGCGCCGGTCGGGCACACATCCGCGCATTCTCCGCAGAGCGTGCAGCCTCTCTCACGGGCCTTGATGTACGGCGTGAACGCCTTGTCGAGACCCGACTTGAGGTCGAATGTCTTGATGCAGTCGTTGGGACAGACGTTGCTGCACTTGAAACAGCGCGTGCAAGCCGCGAGGAACTCGTCCTCACCCACCGCGCCCGGAGGTCGCAGCGTCATTCCTGAGGGGCGTTTGCCCTTTGCCGAAGCCCACCCTGCCAGGCCCATCGACCCAGCCACGGTCGCTCCGACTGCCGCACGCAAAAAGAAGCGCCGGCTCGTGGATTTGTCGTCCATCGCAGTCTCTCCGCCCAGAGATCATGGCGATGGCGGTGCGGAGTGCGCGCCGGCCGGGGAAGCGGCGCGCACTCCGTGACGCATGATTTACGAGATCTTCTCGATGCGCCCCGCCAGTTTCTTGAAGTCCGCCTGCCCGCTGACCGGGTCGAAGGCTCGGTGACTGACGCCATTGACCAGCCACTTATTCTTTTTCGGGTCCGCCGAGTCCGCGACGCTCAGGTTCCAGGGGCTGAACATGTAGCCTTGCGGGACCGTGTTGCGCGCCGGCCGGACCTTCGAGTCGAGCCCGATCTGCGCCCGCGCCTCGTAGTTGCCGCGCCGCGTGACGACCCGGACCCACTCACCGTCCTCGACACCCAGCGCCTTGGCGTCCTCGGGATGCATCTCAAGGTACTGCTCGGGGACCAAGCGCCGCGTCGTGCCGGCGCGGATGGTCTTCGCGGTGTGGAAGTGCTCGTAGACCACGCCCAAGCCGATCCAGAAGGGGTACTTGTCCTTGGGGCACTCGCTGGCCTTCTTCTTCTGGTGCTCGAAGTCGGGCAGCTCGGGCGTCAGGCCCATGTCGCGCGCCTGGACGAGCAGGTGCATGTTGTCGATGGCGTAAAATCCCTCGTCGACCCCGATCCGCATCAACTGCTCGGTGACCTCTTTGCGCTTGCTGTAGTCCTGCTCACACAGGTGGATGTGCAGCTTGCCGTCGTTGGTCCGGAACTCGCCGTACGGCTTGCCCGCCCAGTTCTCCTGGCTCATGTAGCGGCGCGGCGTACCACCCTTCTTGGCGATTTCGTACGTCGGCGCCGGCCACTGGATGCCGCGGTGCTTGCGGATCTGGTCGTACAGACCGATGCCGTCCTTCTTCTCGACCTCGAGCATTCCCGTCAGGTCGGCGTCGGACCCCTTCGAGGCTTTCACCAGGTCACGGAAGACGTCTTCGGGGTTGTAGAAGCCGTTGTCCATCTTCTTGTAGGGGAAGATCTTGTCGCCATCGAGGCCGAGCTTGTTGGCGATCGCCCTGCCCTTGTCGATCACCATGTCCATGTCGGGCACGGTGCCGGGGATCGGGTTGGCGGTGCCGTCCGTGACGTAGATACGCCGCTCGGACTGGATGTAGGTGCCGCCGACCCACTCGCCCCACGTGGCCGCGGGCAGGATGACGTCCGCGAACAGGTTGTTCGGCGCGTGCCGGTAGATCTCCTGCACGACATTGAAGGTCTTCGTCAGCGCGGGACGCACGAGCTTGTGCTGATCGGGCAGATCGATGTGCGTCGCGTAGATGAGGAAGAAGGCCTTCACATCACCCTTGAGCGCGCGCTCCATCATGCCGACCGCGTAGCCGGTGTTCTGCATCCCTGCGACGTCCTTGAGACGCTCGGGAGCAACGCGCCAGGCATCGGCGATGTGGTTGCGCCACTTCTCGTTCTTGATGCCTTGGTTGAACGGAAGGCGCCCGGTGAGGCCGCCGGTCAAGCGCTCGCCCATCGCGTTGGGCTGCCCGGTCATCGAAAACGGTCCGCACCCGGGCCGGCCGATGTTGCCCGACAGCGCCATCAGGTTGATGAGCGACACGGTGTTGTTCTGGCCGTGCAAGTGCTGGTTGTAGCCGATACCCCAGAAGCTGATGACGCCGCCCTTGCCGCGCTTGCGACCCGCGATCGACGCCTTGGCCCAGACCGCGGCGACCTTCCGGAGGTATTCCGGATCGATCATCGTGATGTCTTTGACCTGCTCGGGGCTGTACTTGGCCTTGACGACCTCGATGTACTTCTCCCAACCCGTCGTGTGGTTCTTGAGGAACTCCATGTTGCACGCTTCGGGGTGCTTGGTGAGCAGCACGTGCGCGATCGCGTTGTGGATGGAGATGTCACCGTTGATGGTGCGGAAGTGGTAGCTGTTGTCTCTGCCGATCTCCTCGAAGCCCTGGACGGTGCCGGTGCGACGCGGGTCGACGACGAGGGTGGGGATGCCCTTCTTGGACTTGTGGTCGGCGACGCGCCAGAAGACGATCGGGTGAGCGCCGCGCGGGTTGTGGCCCCAGTGGCAGATCATGTCCGCCATCTCGATGTCTTCGTAGCTGGTCGGCGGCGTATCGCTGCCCAGCGACTTGAAGTATCCGGTCACCGCCGAGGTCATGCACATACGCGCGTTGGCTTCGATGGTGTTGGAGCCCAGAACGCCCTTCATGAAGAGGTTCTCAAGGTACTGGCCTTCGACGGGCAGCTGGCCCGAGCCGTACAGACCGACCGAGTTGCCGCCGTGTTTCTTCACGATGCCGGCGATCTGCTCGACGATCAGGTGCTCAGCCTCTTCCCACGACGCTTCGCGGAAGTCCGAGTCGGCGAAGCTGTTCTTCGACTTGCTCGGCTTGCCCTTGAGGATGTCGGTGTAGTCCTTGCGGATGAGCGGTTTGGTGAGGCGATCGACGTAGATCGCTTCGGCGCTCGTCAGGCCCTTGATGCACTGCAGACCCTTGTTGGTCGGGTGCTTCGGGTCGGGCTTCATGCCGACGATGCGGCCCTTCTCCGTCTGGATCAGCGTTCCGCAGCCAACGCCACAATAGGGGCACTGGGCGAGGATGTCGTTGGGGACGTCCTTCTCGGGAGGCGCGAAGGGATCGGGCGCTTTCTTCTTGGTGTCGACAGCCTGCTTGGGCTGCGCGGGTGCCTTGGCTTCGGCCTTGGCCGCGGGAGCCGCCTTTGGGGCCTCTTTCTTCTTGCCGCACGCGACCGCAGTGGCGGCGGCGCCGGTGGCGAGCATCCCCTGCAGGAAGCTACGACGTTTCACGAAGCCGTTTTGGACCGGCTCTGCGGGCATCTCGCTGCGCAGCTCGTGGTCTTTGCCGCCCCAGAACTGCTCGTTCTTTTTGGCGCCCCGATTCTTCTTGGCAGTCATGGTCGCTCCCCCGTTGCAGAGTTGTCTGCTGGTCCCGCCGGTGCGGGTGTGTCCAGGTCTGTGTGTATGGCGCGTACCAGCCCGTCTGGTGCACGCCTCGGGTCGCCGCGGTGATGGCGACCGTCTTGTTCTTGTTTGCTACCAGGCCTTGCCGCGCAGGTAGGCGATGACGTTTTCGATGTCTTCGTCTTTCAGGTCGGCCACGCCAACTTTGCTGTCGCGTGCGAACGGCCGCATCTTCGTGCCGGATTTGCCGTGCTTGACGATGTAGCGGAGGTAGCCGTCTGAGACCTCCGACAGGAACGCCTTGCGCCCGATGCCGGTGCCGTTGGCCGTCTCCATGTAGCCCGCGCCCTTGCGGCCGTGGCACCCCGAGCAGATCAGCTCGAAGGTCTTCGCGCCGGCCTTCGCGTCGCCCGTGTTGGGGGCTTCGTTCAGCTTGGCGGCGTCGACCTTGGTCCACGTGCGTATGGCGGCGACGATCGACTCGACGTCCGCGTCCGACATCGACGTGCCCCACGGGATCATCGTCGTGCCCGCGCGGCCCTTCTTGATCGTGTTAATCAGGACTTCGTCAGCCGCAGCGGCCAGGAACGTCTTCGAGTTCAGCGCCGGTCCGATGCCGATGCGCCCGACACCTTTTTCGCCGTGGCAGGTCTGGCAGCGCTCGGCGAAGAGCTTGTCGCCCTTGGCGGCCTTGGCGGCTGTGACCTCGACCGTGCGCATCTTGGCGGGCACGTTCGGCTTCTTGGGCTCGACTTTCTTGGCGACTTGTTTTGGCGTCGGTGGCGGCGGTGCCTTGGTGGAATCTTCCTTCGGCTTCATCTCGCCGCAGCCCGGCAAGAACGACAGGGTGAATACCAACACCGCGAGGACGCGAACGCCTGCGGTGGTCCGACGACCAATAAACGACATGATGCCCTCTCCAGCAGTTGCAGAGGGATTCAATGTCGGTCCGAGCCGTTTTCAACCGAGGTTTTGGGGTCGCTGCGAAAAAAGCCCCACATAGCCAGCCTGTGGCCGCACAGTGTCTCGTTCGCCAGGGGGCGTTTTCGGCCTATGAACCGGGCGGTGCGCCGCCGTTGGGGCACTTCGTCGGCCACACCTGGAAGTCGTCGATAACCACGCCGAACGTGCTGTTCTTGTAGGTGCTGCGCGCGTCGAAGCGGATCCACACCTCCATCTCGCGGTTCTTCCAGAAGCTGTTGCCCCACGTCTTTTCGGCGCTAAACCACTGTTTCAGCTTCAATCCCGGCGGCTTGTAGAACAGGGTGTAGGTCGACGTCGTTCCCTTCGGCCGCAGGAAGACCTGCAGTCGGTCGCGGTAGCTCGACGTCTCCGCGTCCCACCACACCTTCATCTTGACCTTCACCTGGCCGTTGTTGGCCGGCATCTTGATCGTACCGATCTGGACATCCGCCACAGGCCATTTGCCCGACACGGGCTTTCCGGCTCCGTCGACGTAATCGAACTTCTTGGTGATAGGGCTGCCCATCCAAAGCGCGCCGATGGGCGACGTGTTGTACGTGGCGGGTTTCCACAGGTGCCAGCCGACGTGGGCGTGGTTGTTCTTGATGACCAACCCGTCCGCGTTGTGAAATCTATTGTCGATCAGTGGGAAGCAGCACTTCGGATCGCTGTCTTTCTTCACCGAGCAGCTCCCCGTGGACTTGCCGGCGGGTTTGGCGCACGAACCGATGTAGCAGCCGCCCTCGATCGTGCAGTCGCTGTCTTTGCTGCAACAGGTTGGGTCGGCGGTATGGCTGCATTGTGCGGTCGCCGGATCGCAGAAGTCGAAGGTGCACGGCTTGCCGTCATCGCAGCTTTTGGTCACGAGCGGACACTTGCCCGCCTTGCACTGGGTCGCCGGTGTGCACTTGCTGTTGTCGTCGCAGCCGGTGCCGTCCTTGACCGGGGCGAACACGCACTTCTTGAGTTTGGCGTCACACACGTCGGCTGTGCAGGGGTTGAGATCGTTGCAGGTGTTCGTGCCGATACACGTGCCTTTGGTGCACCGGTCGGGCGATGTGCACGATAGACCGTCGCTGCAGTAGTAGCCGTCGTAGCGATTCACCGACAGGCACTTGCCCGTGACCGGGCTGCACGCGTCCGTGGTGCAGCCGTTGTTGTCGTTGCAGTTCTTCGCCTTGCCGTACTTGCAGATGCCGCTGATGCAGTATTCGCCGGTCGTGCAGATGTTGCCGTCGTCGCAGGGCGTCTTGGACGTGTACGACCAGCTGCAGGCGCCCTGGATGCACTTGTCCGCGGTGCAGGGGTCTTTGTCGTCGCACTGTCCGTCGCTGGTGCAAGCGCCCTCGTAGATCGACAGGTCGTCGATGTAGCCCCCGCGGTAGTACGAATACGAGCAATCGGGCTGCTCGTAGCGGAAACGGAGCCGGAAGACCTTGCCGGCGTATGCATCGAGCTTACCGAACTGGGTGCGCCAGTTGGTGTAGTAGGCGTACTTGGCGACAGCGGTCCACGTCTTGTCGTCGGTGCTGGCCTCGACGTGGATCCAGCTCTTGTACCTGGCGCCGTAGACCTTGTACGCGAGCTTGAATTTCGGCTTCTTCAGCTGCGTCGCGTCGAACCATGGCCCCTTGACCCACCGGTCGTGCTTCGTCTGCCCGCTCGCGCACTTGAGCGCCGATCCCGAGTTGTTGTTGTAGTTGAGCGAGCACGATGCCGAGAAGAACGCGCCGCTGGCTGGAAGCCCGTCGATCTGCCAGCTCGGCCCTGCCCCGGTCTGGCCGATCCAGTCGCTGTTGTCCGGGTGATCGCAGCCGAAATCGGTGCTGTACGGGAGCTTGCGAATCACCTTGCAGCCGGCTTTCGGGGTCAGAGAACAGACGCCGGACTTGGCATCGCAAACACCAGAGGTGCAGGCCTGCGTCGTTTTGCAATCGGCCGATTTGCTGCACTTGGACGGGGTCCCCACGCGAAGGCGCAGGTCGTCGATGAACCAGCCCGGCCCGAAGTTGCCCGACGAACCGGACGCGCTGACGCGGAAGCGGACGTAAACGGTCTGACCGGCCCAATCTGCGAGGTTGAACACCTGTTCGGACCACTTGAGGTGGAAGGCCGAGTTGTCGACCGTAAACGTCTTCGTCTTGGTGTAGTGGAAGCTCGAGACCGTCGAGACATCCACGTAGCGGCGATCGTACGTGGACGTGTCGAAGCCATGGAACGACCAGAACACCAGCTGCGCGCGTCCCTTGGCCGGCACCGTGATCATCGGCGCGATCGCCTCGTCTGCCGCGCTTCCTGCGGGGTTGTGGTAGTGCGTGCCGTTGTTGAAGTTGAGCGTGCAGGTGCCGGTCTTCGGTTTCGGCAACGCCGGCGTGCTGTCGAATCCCCATTTTTCGGGTCGCTTCGTCAGGTTCTTGAGCGTCCAGCCCTTCGCGCCGCAGCTCGTGTCGCTGATCATCTTGTCGCTGTACGTGCAGATGTCACCGAGGGCCTTGCACTGGCCGGACAGGCATTTGTCGCCGCTTGAACACGGGTTTCCGTCGTCGCACGAGGCGCCCTCTTTCAGCGGTGTGTACGAACAAATGCCCTTGGCGCACGAATCGATCGTGCAGGGGTTTTTATCATCGCACTTGGACGGCGCCGCGCACTTGCCCGTTTTGCAGTTGTAGCCGCTGAAGGTGCACGGGTCGCCGTCGTTGCAGTAGCTGCCGTCACTGCGGGGCGTGAACGTGCAGCCCGTCGATTTGCACTGGTCGAGCGTGCACGCGTTCTTGTCGTTGCAGTATGCGCCGGCCTTGCAGACCCCACCGCTGCACGTGTCGCCGTTGGTGCACTTGTTGCCGTCGTCGCACGGCGCGGTGTTGTTGACCATCGTGCACGCGTTGTTGATGCATTTGCCCGTCACGCAGCCGTGAAGCGCTTTGCATTGGCTGTCCCCCGTGCATTGTTGGGCCTTGCCGAGCACGACCTGCAATGCGTCGATCCACCAGCCGCCGTAGTTGTTGTAGGTGCAGTTGCGTGAATCGAAGACGAACCGGACGTAGACCTTCTTGCCGGCCCATGACGTCAGGTCGAGGGTGCGCTTGGTCCACTTCTTCGTGCCGACCGCGTACAGGCCGAGATCCCACCGGTAGACGATGCTCTTGAACCCGTCGAGCGACAGCTCGAGCCACCGCTTGTCGTTTTGCCAATAGCCGTCGGTGTGTTTGGCGCTCATGAACGTCAGCGCCGCGTGCTTGAGGCCGGTCAGATCGATGGGTTGTTTGAGCGTCGCGGTACCCGAGGTCTTGGTCGCGCCGGTGGGACAGATGTAGTTGCCGCTGCTGTTTTGGAACGTCAACGCGCACTTGCCTTCGACCGGAGCGGGCGATGTGCCGAGCTTCACGAATCGCCAGGTCGGATGCCCTGGGCCCGCCGACTTGCTGAACACCCAGTCGTTTTCGCCCCCGCACTCCATGGAGACCGCCTTGCCGGCCGAACACGGGCTCGGTTTGGCGCTACAGAAGCCGTTGTTGCACGTTCCGGCGACGCAGGGTCCGTTGTCCGCGCACGCCTTGCCATTGGTCAGGCCGCCCGTGGACTGGCACTGACCGGTCTGCTGGTTGCAGGCGATGACGCGGCAGACGCTCGTCGACGGCGCACAACGCGGCTTGCTCTCGCACACGCCACTGGCGTCACATCGACCGTAGGTCTGCGTGCACTTGTCGCCGTCTTTGCACGATGAACCAACCGCGGCCGCCTTGACCTGGCATCCCTTGACCGGGTCGCACGAATACGCCTTGCAGATCCCGCCCTTGTTGCAGTTGAGGGCGCCGGCTCCGATGCACTCACCGGCTTTGCATGTGCTTGTGGTCGTGCAGACGTTGCCATCGTCGCACGGCGTCAGGTTCAGTTTCGAGTGCCGGCAGGTCGTCTTGCACTCGTCCCTGGTGCACGGGTTGCCGTCGTCGCAGTCTTTCTTGGCGTCTTTGCAAGACTTGCCCACGTCGGTCGTGAGCACCCAGTCATCGAGGAACCAGCCCCGGTACGAGCCCGACAAGAAGCAGTTCACCGAGTCGAGGCGGAACCGGAAGCGGACCTTCTTGCCGAGCACGCTCTTGAGGTTCAAGCGCGCTTTGATCCACTTGCGATACGCCGCGTAGACGTTGGGGAACTGGAATGAGTAAGCGACCGTTTTCCAGTTGTCCGCGCTCACCTCGAAGTAGCGGCGGTTGCTGTAGCTGCTTGTCGGTACCTCCATCCACGACCAAACCGTGAAGTACGCTTCCTTGGCTTTGGTGAGGTCGAGCTCGCCCGTTTCGGTCGTTGCGCGAATCCGCGTCTGACCAGGTGCGCACTTGTACTGACCGAGCCCGTTGTTGATGTTCAGCGACGTGGGTGCGGTCCGGAATGCCGGCGGCGAAGCTGTGGCGTCGTGGTTGAAGCCCACGTCGAGGCTGGTCGGCGTGAACTTGATCGCCGGTCGCATCGTGTCGAATTTCAGGCTGTTGTTTCGGGTGCACGGTTGCGACTTCAGCGTGCAGATACCGGCGCCGTCGCATTGGTCCGGCCCCGTGCAGGGATCGCCATCGTCGCAGGCCAGTCCCTTGGTCGCCGGCTTCTTGCTGCAACCCCCGGTCTTGGCGTCGCACAGGTCGATCGTGCAGCCGTTGCCGTCATCGCACTTGAGGGGAGGCGCGCACTTTCCTTTGCCGTCGCACTTGCCGAATGACTGGCGGCACTTGTCGGTGCTCTGCGAACAGTAAGTGGACGTGGAGCGCGGCGAGAACCGGCACTTCTTCTTGTCGTAGTCACATCCGTCGAAGGTGCACGGGTTGTTGTCCGAGCAATAGCCGCTGCCCTTGCAGGCGCCGTCGGTGCACCGATCGTTGGGCGTGCAGCCGTTGCCATCGTCGCAGGGGCTCTTATTGTCGGTGAACAGGCACGCGTTGTTGGCGCACGTGTCGTCGGTGCACTTGTTGCCGTCGTCGCAGTCTTTGGCGGTCTTGCAGGGCCGTTTGCGGTCGGTCAGCAGGGTGATGTCGTCGACGAACCAGCCGCGCGGCATGTCCTGGTGACAGGGGCTGGCCTCGAAGTTGAGGCGGTAGCTGAGCGGACCGCCGACCAGGCTTTGCGGCAGGATGAACTCGACCCTGCGCCACTTGTTGTGCAGCGTGTGACCGCCCGCGAGGTTCCAGGTCCACGCGACGGTCTTGAAGCCGTCCTTGGAAAACGCGATCGACGCCTTGTAGCGCCCCGATTGCTGCGACGAGAAGTCCTGCCAGCTCCACAACGAGAACACGGCTTCCTTGACCCCTTTGAGGTCCCAGGTCTTGGACGTCGCCGTGCCCTTGCTCGCCGTGAACCCGAACGGGCAATGCGTGTCCACGCCGTCGTTGAAGTTGAGCGAGCAGGACTTGCTGCGCAACCCCGGCGGATTGGGCGAGCTGTCGACATGCCATCCGGTGAACGGTTCGGGAGCGGCTGGATCCGCTGTCCAGTTGCCCTTGTCCTTGCACGCGATGGTGTCCGTCGTCGGCAGGCATGAGCCAGGCTGCCCAACGCATTTGCCCTGCAAGCAGCTGTCCTTGTTTGTGCACGGACGCCCGTCGCTACAAGCCTTGCCGTCCTTGGCGAAGACGGGAATGCATTTGCCCGCGCTCGGCAAGCAGCTGTATGTCTGGCAGCCATCGACCGATGCGACACATTTGGGCTCGCCCACGCACTTGAGAGCCTTGGTGCACTTGGCGTTCTTCTGGCAGCGGTTGGCCGAGTCGTAGCACGGGGTGTTTTCGGCCCTGGCGACGCCGGTGCAGCCCTTCACCGGATGGCACGCCGCGATGTGGCACGGCGACGGTGACTGACAGTACTTGGTGCTGTGTACCGAGCACGAGCCGTTGGCGCACCGGTCGTTTAGCGTGCACACATTGCCGTCGTCGCAGGCCTTGTTGTTGTTCAAAGTCGAGCATTTTCCGCCTACGCAGGCGTTGTCGGTGCACGCGTTGCCGTCGTCGCAGTCCTTGTTCGTTTTGCACGCGATCGCCTGTCCGCTGACGACGGTGAGGTCGTCCAGGAACCAGCCGTACCACTGCGACGGCTGCATGAACTCGTTGCCCAACGTGTCGCCGGGTCGCGGACACACGTGCGCCTTGAAGCGGAAGCGCACCCGGATCTTCTTGCCGGCGTACTTGCTGATGTCCCAGTTGATCGGCTTCCACTTCGACGACGCGTGGACCAGCAGGCTCTCGGTCGTCTTGAACCCGTCCGCGCTGATCTCGATCCACGCCTGGTGCACCGTCGACATCGACAAGTAGCCGCCGCGGGTATGCACGCGCATGTTCGATTTGACGCCCGCCGGTAGGGAGAACTCAGCGGATGTGGCGCTCGATTCGGGCTTGACGACAGGGCCGCTGGGGCAGCGGATCAGCAATCCGTCGTTGAAGTTGAGCGAGCACTTGCCGGACAGAAACGCCGGCGGGGAAGGCGACGCGTCGATGCCAAAGCCGAGCGAGCCGGCCTTTGGCGTCGTCTTGAAGGTCCATGCTGAGCTGCCGCAGTCGAATTTCCAGCGTTTCGTCGTCACGCACGGGCCGGCTTTGCCGACGCAAGCGCCAGCCTTGCACGCGTCGGACATTGTGCACGTGTCACCGTCGTCGCAGGCTCCACCATCGTTGCCGGCGATATGCACGCAGCCTCCTCCGGCGCCCGGAATGCAGCTGTCGGCCGTGCATGGGTTGTTGTCATTGCAGGGCTTGCCGACGCACTTGCCCTTGGAGCAGGAGTCGCTGGATGTGCACGCGTTACCGTCGGAGCAATAGCCGGTCAGCCGTGGCGTGAAAACGCATTTGTCGGTCTTGGCGTCGCAGCTGTCGGTCGTGCACGGGTTTTTGTCGTTGCACGGCGCCGATTTGGCGATGCAGACCCCGTCGGCGCACTTGTCGACCGTGCACAACTTCTTGTCGTCGCAGTCCTTGTCGGCCTTGCAGGTGGCCACCGTGTTTACGGAGAGGTCGTCGATAAAGATGCCAAGGCCGCTGGTGCCGCCTGAGCCGCCCGGCATCCCGCCGGATGTGCCGCCACCGGATGTTCCATCGCCGCCAAATCCGCCGCTGGACGATCCGCCGCCTTGGGTCGTGGGACACGCATACACGGCGTAGTGGAAGCGCAATCGGAAAGTCTTGCCGCTGAACGCCCGCAGGTCCAGGCGCGAGTAACGCCAGCTGCCGCTGCTTGTCCCGGTGACCATCAGCCGCTTCCAGCTCACACCGTCGAGAGAAGCGCTGACGTCGAACGCGCCGTTGATGAGGTACGACCCATACTTGCGCTGCCAGGTCGCTTCGAGCTTGGTGCCCGGGGCCAGCTTGGACGCGTCGAACCAGCCCGTGGTTACGCGGCCGTATGCGTTCGTGCGGCCCTTGGCGCAGACCTTGCCGTTGGCGTCATGGAAGTTGAGCGAGCAGCCCTTGTCCCCGTAGCCAGGCGCGGGCTTGCCGTCGATCTTCCACCCGGCGCCGGGGCCGTTTTCGAACTTGAAGAACTTGTTGCCCTTGGTGTCGTTGCAGTTGAACAGGTGCTGGTAGGGCAGCCCCGTCGAGAACCCGCACTTGGGGTCTTTTTGCACGTTCTTGCAGCCCGTCTTCGGGTCGCAGCTGTCGGTCGTGCAGGTGTCCCCGTCGTCGCATGCCTTGGTCTTGGACGCGCATTTGCCGGCGGCACATTTGTCCGGCTCGGTGCACTTGTTGCCGTCGTCGCAAGGGGCGGTATTGAACTTGGCCGCGCAGGCGCCGGTTTGGGCGTCACAGCTGTCGTCGGTGCACAGGTTGCCGTCATCGCACACCTTGGCTTGGCCCGGTTTGCAGGCGCCGGCCGCGCAGATATCGCCGGCCGTGCACTTGTTTCCGTCGTCGCAGGCGCCGGCGAGGGGCGCGTGTTGGCACCCTCCAGCCGATTTGTCGCAGCTGTCCTTGGTGCAGATGTTGTTGTCGTTGCACTTCTTGGCCGGACCCGCCAGACACTTGCCGTTCTTACACGCATCGGGACCGGTGCACGCGTCGCCGTCGTTGCAGCCTTTCGCGTTGGCCACGCTCTTGCACTTGCCGGTCTTGGCGTCGCAGGCGTCGTCCGTGCAGGGGTTGTTGTCGTTGCAGTTGGGCGCCACACCGGGAACGCACGCGGCTTTGCCGCCAAGTCCGACCTTGCACGCGTCGCCGATGGTGCAGGCGTTGTTGTCGGTGCAGGTCGCCTTGTCCGCCAGGTTCACACAGCCCTTGAGCGGGTTGCAGGAGTCGCTCGTGCACACGTTCTTGTCGTCGCAGACGGTCACCGAAAGCGCCAAACCGACGCACTTGCCGCCCTTGCAGGCGTCGTTCGTCGTGCACTTGCTCGCGTCGTCGCACCCCTTCGTTTCATTTATCGCGCCGGTCTCGCAGGCGCCCGACTTGGGATTGCACTTCTGACCGGTGCAGGCCCCGGCCGCATTGGTCTTGCACGTCTTGATGGTGGCCGGGTTGATCTTGCAATTCGGCGGTCCGGCTGACTTGTCGCAATAGAGCGTGCCGTTGCACTTGTCGCCGTCCTCGAAGGGGGCGCAGTCGGAGTCGGCCCAGCACAGACACGCGTTCTTCTCGGTGACGCATTTGCCGGACTTGCAGGCGTCGGTCGTGCACGGGAAGCCGTCGTCATTGCACGCCGTTCCCTCGGGCGCGGGTGTGGCCTTGCACTTGCCGTCTTTGGGGTCGCACTGCGCGGGTTCGCAGGTCTTTCCGTTGTCTTTGCACGGCTTGACAGTGGCCTTGTTCACCTCGCAGCCGCCGGTGCTCAGGTTGCAGTAGAGATCGCCGCCACACAGGCCCGGCCCGACCTTGTCCGCGCAGTCCTTGTCCTGCTTGCAGGGGCACTTGCTCTTGGCCAGATCGCACTTGCCCGCGCTGCAGAAGTCGACGGACGTGCACCATGAGCCGTCCGCTTCACACGCATAGCCGTCCTGGTCGAGGTCTGCCGCTGGCACGCAATAGCCGGGCGCCTTCGGATCGCAGCTCCACTTCATGCATTGGGGCGCGTCGCCTTTGCATGTGGGAATCGTGGCCGGATTGACCTGGCAGCCGCCCTGCAACTTGTTGCAGTAGAGCGTCCCCGTGCACGGGTTGCCGTCCTCGAACTTCTTGCAGTCCGCCGACACCTTGCACTGGCAGCCGTCCTTGGCCGGTTTGCATTCGCCCTTGTCGCATTTTTCACCGGACGAACAGCTCAGGCCGTCGTCGCAGGGCGCGCCGGCAGGCAGCTTCTTGAGGGCGCAGGCACCTGTCTTGGCGTCGCACGTGTTCTTGATGCACGGCGTGTCCTTGAGCGCCGAGCACTTGACCACCGTCCCCGGATTGGGCTCGCACACGGACTTGGCCTTGTTGCAGTACAGCGTTCCCTTGCAGCTGTCGGCGACCGCGTGTCCGTCACAATCGGCCTGTTTGGCGCACGTGCATCCCTCGTACGGGCCCGGCTTGCAGCTCCCCCCTTTGCACGTGTCTGTGGTGCATTTGCTGCCATCTTCGTCGCAAGCCGCGCCGTCCTTGGCCGGCTCTTCGGCACACTTTCCGGTCTCGGGCGCACACGCGTTGACGACACAGGCCTTCGTCGACGCCGGGCACTTGACGATGGACGCCTGGTTGACCTCGCACTTGTTCGTCTTGATGTCGCAAAACAGCGCGCCGTTGCAGATGTTGCCGTCCTCGTGCTTCGCGCAGTCCTTGATGGTCTCGCAGTCGCACGTGTTGCTGCTGCCTTCGCACTTGCCGGCCTTGCAGCCGTCGACCGTGGTGCATGGGTTGCCGTCGTCGCAGCTCGTGCCGTCCTTGGACGGGAGCATCGCGCATTTGCCGGTAGCCGCAACGCAGGTGTTTTTCGCGCAGACGTTATCGAGCGTCGTGCCGCAGGTGACGATTGAGGCGGGCTTGATCTTGCACGTGTTCGTCTTGGCTTCGCAGTAGAGCGTGCCGTTGCAGAGATCGCCGTCTTCTTTCTTCGCGCAATCGGCGGTCACTTTGCATTCGCAGTTTCCGTCTGTGCATGTCAGTCCGCCGGTGTCGGTGCCGGTGGTGTCGCCGACGCCCAGCCCCGTGTCGCCCTGGTCGTCGCCGCCGGGTGACGTCTCATCTCCGCATCCGGCCGCGAGGACAAGACCGGCCAAGATCGCAAACAGCGCCGCGCTACGTCGGTCGAAACAACCCATGCTGTGCTCCGTGGGGAAGGGGACCGGCAGGATAGCCATCACGCAGGCCTGCGTCATCGGTGCAACGGCGGCGGTAATGCCCGGTGAACTCCCAATGCCCCGCTGAGAGCCGGCGCTCGTCGAATCCTGCGTCGCTATTGGCCCGAGCGCGATCCCCGCTACCCTGTGGGCATGGCAGGCAACGACGAAAACGACTTCGAATCGATGATGCGCCAGCTCGGCGTGGACAAGATCCCGGGAGGGCGCGCCAAGCCCGACACGGCTCGGCGGAAACCAGCACAACGCTCGCGCCAACCCGCGGGATCGCGACCGGCGCCGGTGGTTGTGAAGCAAGTTACATCGCCGCCCGAACTTCCCCCGGAGGTAGTTGCCCTTCGTCGGCAACGGGACGAGCTGGCTGCCGAGCTCGCGAAGCTCAAGGACAAACACACCTCCGTTGCGGCGGAACTCGACGATCTGAAAGCCGCTCACGCCAAGCTCCAGGGCCAGGCCGACCGCGTCGATCACGAACGGCGCGCCTTGCAGCGCAAACTGACCGAACAGGCACAAGCTCAGCCGGTCGTGCGATCCGCCACCGCCCTGCTCGCCGCCCGTAATCTCGATGGACCAAAGGAACGTGCCGCCGCCATCGCCGGTCTCGCCGACCGCTACCCCTCCGAGTTGATCGACAGTCTGTTGCTCGGAGACGGCGCGCCGTTCGCCCGACTGCTCGACCGCCGCATCGCCCTGGTCGGCGAAACGACCGATGCCACGATCGAATCCGGCGCGGTCGCGGTGACCGTTTCGACGGATCGCTGCGAGCTTGGCGGGCCGGGGGCAGTCAACGCCGCATGGCGCCGCTTCGCCGCGGCGTGCGAAAAGGCCTCAATCCACCGTTTGGCCGTGGTGGGCGGCTCCCCTGCGTACCGCAAGCAGCTTCGCCAATGCGCATCCGAAACGGGCGTCGGACCACGTGTCGACCTCGTCAGCGGCACAAAGCGACGGCCAGCGCACAAGGCCGCGTCCGACCTCCGTTCGTCCGACCTGGTGTTGATCTGGGCGGCAACCGAGCTCGACCACGCCGTCAGCGCGCCCTACACCGACGCGCGCAGTGACAAGGTGCACATCATCGCGCACCGCGGGATTTCAGGGATGCTGGCCGCCGCGACGGACGTCGTTTCCAGCCGACTGGGTCCGTGAAAGACGAAAGGGCGCGCAGTCGAAACCGCCTACTTGCAGCCCGGGATGAAGTTGTTCTTGCAGTAGCCGCCTTCGCACGTGTCCTTGGTGCACTTGTTGGCGTCGTCGCACTCGGACTGCTTCTTGCACTTGATGGCCACGCAGCCGCTGATCTTCGTGTGGTAGCAGCCGCCCTGGAATTTGCTGCAGTAGTCGTTCGTGCACGGGTTGAAGTCGTCGCAGCTGATCTGTTTGCTCAGGCATTTGGCGCCGATGCAGAGGTCTGACGTGCACGCGTTGGCGTCGTTGCAGTCTTTCGCGGACGCGCAGGGCTGGCCGATTTTGCAGTTGGCCACCTTGGAGTTGGTGCACTTGCCGCTGAACTTGCTGCAGTAGTCGTTGGTGCAGGCGTTCTTGTCGTCGCAGTCCGCCGCGGTGATGCATTTGCCATTATCGCAGCCCGCGATCTTGGTGTACTTGCACTGGCCATTGTCGTGGTTGCAGGTGTCGTACGTGCAGTTGTTGTTGTCGTTGCAGTTTTTCTGGTTGTACGACTTGCAGTTGCCCTGCTGGCAGTACTGGTAGACGCATTTGCTGCCGGTCTGGCACTGCGCCGACGACGAGCAGCTGTTGCCGCAGTTGGGGATCTTCTGGAACTCGCACGCGCCGGTCTTGGCGTTGCACGAATCGAAGGTGCAGGCGTCGGTGTCCTTGCAGGTCAGCTGCTGGAACTCGCACTTGCCGCTCTTGCACAGGTTGAACGTGCATGGGTTGTTGTCGTCGCAGTCCTTGGGCGTGGTGCACGTGCCGTCCACGCAGCCCTGGATCTTGCCGTGCGTGCACTTGCCGCTCTTGCAGGCGTCAACGGTGCACTTCTTGCCGTCGTCGCAGTCGATGTCTTTGCCGCACTTGCAGTTGGGGTCGGGCTTGTTGGTGCATCCCTTCACGCCGGTTGTCGCGTCGAGCACGCACTTGTCGATCGTGCACGTCTTCTTGTCGATGCAGTCGTTGTCGGTGAGGCATGGGGGCTTGCAGCCGATGATCTTGGTGTTGACGCACTTGCCGCCCACGTTGCCTGCGCCGCCGATCGCGAGCTGGCACTGGTCCTTGGTGCAGTGGTCCTTGTCGTCGCAGTCCGAATGCTTCTTGCACCCCGAACCGGTTCCGCAGCCCGGGATCTTGGTGTTCACGCACGCACCCTGCAGGCATTGGTCCTTGGTGCAGTTGTCCTTGTCGGCGCACTCGACGTCCTTGCTGCACTTCTTGCACCCCGGCTTGGGGATATTGACGCACTGGGTCGCCGTCTGGCCGCCGCTGCCACCGACGGTTTGGCATTGGTCGAGCGTGCATCCGTTCTTGTCGTCGCAGTCGGAGTTGGCCTTGCACTGCGGTTTGCAGCCGGGCTTGGCCTTGTGCTGGCACTTGCCGTCGGTACAGCCGTCGAGCGTGCAGATGTTGTTGTCGTTGCAGTCGGCCGCCGTCTTGCACTTCTTTTGGCAGTTCGGAATGGACAGGTGAAGGCACTTGCCGTCGGCCTGGCAGATGTCTTGGGTGCAGGAATCGCCGTCGCCGCAATCCGCCGCGGACTTGCAGCCTTTGCAGTCGGCCTTGTTCGTGTGTGTGCACTTGCCGTTGGTCTTGTCGCAGCTATCGACTGTGCAGGGGTCGCTGTCGTCGCATGACTTGAGCACGCCAACACAGCTGCCGGACTGCTGGCATTTGTCGGCCTCCGTGCACGGGTTGCCGTCGTTGCAGCTGCCGCCGTTGGTCTTGAATGTGCATCCCTTGCCCTTGACGCAAGCGTCGGTGGTGCACGGGTTGCCGTCGTCGCACTTGACGTCGGTTGCGCCGCCGCAAGCGCCGTCCTTGCAGGTAGATTTGGTCGTGCAGGGGTCGCCGTCGTCGCAGGCTTTGCCGACCTTGAGCGGCTTGAGCTTGCACTTGCCGGTCTTACCATCGCACAGGTTCGCGGCGCAGAAGCCGTCGCCGTCCTTGGGACACTTGACCTCTTTGGCGGGGTCGATCACGCACGCGCCGCCTTCGCACTTGAGCGGCTTGCAGGCGTTGTCTGTCTTGCAATCGGTGTCGTTCTTGCACGTGCAGATATTGGTCGCGCCGGCGCATTCGCCGACCGAGTTACACGCGTCGCCGTTGGTGCACGGGTTGCCGTCGCTGCAGGCCTTGCCGTTGTGGTACGTCTTGACGATGCATCCCTTCGCCGCGTCGCAACCCTTCTGTACGCAGGGGTCCGAATCGGTGCAGAGGCCATCGGCGGGCAGCTTCTGGCAGCCCTTTTGCGGGTCACACCAATCGATCGTGCAGGCGACGCCGTCATCGCAGGGCTGCTTTTTGCCTTTGCATTTGCCTTCCACGCAGCCGTCATCGTGCGTGCAGGGATCGCCGTCGGAGCACGGCACGTTCGGGTCGGTGAGCGGCTGGGACGAGAGCTTGCCGTTCTTGCAAAACTCGGCCGTGCAGGGGTTGCCGTCGTCGGTCGGCTTGGCCTTTTTGCACTTGCCCGCGAAACAGGCATCGCCGCAGGCCGCGTCGCCACAGCCGGTTCCGTCGCTGCGGGCGGACGTCTTGCAGGTTCCGAGGCTATTGCACGCCGCCGTCTGGCACTCGCCGAGCAGCTGGCCGGGGACCTGGCAGGGTTTGCCGGCGTTGGCGTGAATCGTCTTGCAGGAGCCGTTGATGCAACGTCCCGCTGAGCAGCCGGTGTTGCTGCCGAGGTGGCTGCATTCGTCGTGCGAAACACAGCTCGCGCCGCCCGTCGTCTCGGCCAACGAACCGTCACCACCGCCGCCTTTGCCGGCGTCAGCTTCACCGGTGTCGGTCTTGTCACCCGTGACGTCGTCATCGCCGCCGCTGCAACCACCGAGCGAAAGGGCCACAGCGGAGGCCAGCGCGATCGTCCCGATGGCGGTCAGCGCGTGCATTTTCGCGGTCTTATCTCGTCTTGTCTTCATCATCGGTAACCTCAACGCGCGCATCATAGCTATTGTGCTGGGACGTCGCGACGGTTGTCTGCCTCTTGTTGGTCCGCAAACGTGAAACTTCGCTTGCATCCGTGCACCATCGTCTCGAATTCGCCCGCAGGGAGCCCACGATGAATCTGCGAATCGCCATCCAGGCTGTTGCGGCCGCTATCGCACCGCTCGGTCTCGCCTTTGCTTTGCTCACCGCGCCCGCCTGCACGGACGGCGCCGTCGCTTGCCAGACCGAAAAGAACTGCGCGCCCGGCCTCGAATGCCTCAACGGCGCCTGCCGCGAACCCGACAACGCGACCCAGACGTGAGCATTTCGGCACCCGGCGCTCGGGCCACCGATGGGCGCCCGCATGTCGTGATTGTCGGCGGTGGTTTTGGTGGGCTCGCCGCCGCCAAAGCGCTGGCCAACCGACCCGTCCGCGTAACGGTGGTCGATCGACGCAACCACCACGTCTTTCAGCCGCTGCTCTACCAGGTCGCCAGCGCGGTGCTGTCCCCCGGCGATATCGCGGAGCCGATCCGCGGCATCCTGCGCAACGCCCGCAACGTTGAGGTCATGCTGGCCGAGGTGACATCGGTCGATCTCGACGGCAACACGCTGCAGATTCGCCGCGGCGACGAGACGACCGCCGAAGACCTCGCGTTCGATCACCTCATCATGGCCGCCGGCGCGCGCGACCACTATTTCGGCAACGACGCGTGGTCCAATCACGCCCCCGGGTTGAAATCGGTCGACGACGCGCTCGAGATCCGCAAGCGCGTGCTGATGGCCTTTACTGAATCGGCTTGGATTGTGCGCTACTTGGCGCCTTCGGCGGCGGGCTTGGCCTCGGCGGCGGGGGCGGCGGCAGGGGCGGCTGCGGGTGCAGCGGCGGGCGCGGCCGTGGCGTACTTGGCTTTGATCTCCGCTTCGATCGCCGCCTCCTTCTTCTTGGTCGCTTCGTCGGCTTCACCGAAGTAGGTCTCGATGTCGTCAAGCAGGTCTTCGGCCTTCGCTTTTTCGATGGTGTTCTCGGGGATGAGCTCGGGCGCCTTGTCGAGCGGGAAGTACTTCACGTCGGTCAGCATCCGGAAGAAGAGCTCGCGTTTTTCCCACTTGGTGGCGTGCGTGGCGGCGTAGAGCACTTTGGTCGCGAGGTACTGCGGCGAGCCCTTGATCGACTGCTCGAAGTTGTCGGCGCTCAGCTTCTGGTCGCCGCCGGGGAACGGGATCTTGGTGTAGAACACGCCGAAGTAGCGGTAGGGCGCGTGGTAGAAGTAGCTGTCGTTGAGCGACTTGATCTGCTCCATCATCGCCTTGATGTTGTCCTTGTACTTGAGGATCGTGAAGATGCCCTTCGCGAGGCCCCACTTGCCGAGGTTGGTCGCGTACCAGTACATGGCCGGCACATCGTCCTTCTTGGCCTTCTTGATCGCGTCGGCGAACGGCTTCTCGGCGCAGAAGTCGGTGCGGTATGCCTCGTTGCCCGTCGCGAACGCCATCTCCGCCTCGTCCGTTCCGAGCTTGAACTCGTTGATCATCGCGTCCTCGGCGTCGTCGTCGGCGCGGAGGTGGCCGTCGCCGTAGAGGTAGCGGGCGCGGCTGAGTTTGACGCGGGTGGCCGATGCCTTGGGGTCGATCTTGAGGGCCTTATCCCAGGCTGCGATGGCCTTCTTCAACTCCTCGACTTTGCCGCGCTTTTTCCAGGCTGCGTCGCCCTCGGCTGCTGCTGCTGCGGCGTCACCGCTACCCGACGCCTTGGGGACGTAATTGTCGGCGCAGATTCCTGTCTGGCGCTTCGTGCCGCACGCGCTGGTCGCGAGCGCGAGGCTGAATGCGAGGAAAACAGTAATGATTTGGCGATGCATCGCGACGCTCCGGGGTCTGCAGTCTTCAAAAGGCGGCGTTAAATAGCGGGAAGTGCTTGCTCTGGCAACCACCCCGCGGGCATTGTCCGCGCCTTCAGCCACATGGTGGTCGTTGTGGCCGCAAACGGAGCCGTCCCATGCCCAATTCCCTGATCCAGCTAACCAACACGGCGATCGCGACGCTGGCCGTTGGCGCGCTGCTCGTCGCGGGCTGCTCCGACGAACCTGACGACGACAAGTCAGCGTCCGGGTACAGCGCCGAGATCCGCTGGACCGAGGGCGGCATCCCGCACGTCAAGGGCGAGACGCTCGGCGACGCAAGCTTCGGCAGCGGTTACGCGTTCGCCAAGATGAACGTCTGCACGATGGCCGATCAGCTGGTGAAGGTGAACGGCAGGCGCGCGTCCTTCTTTGGTCGAGGCAAGGACGACGTGCACCTCGAGAGCGACTTCCTGCAGCGTTTTTTGCGGGTGCGCGAGAAGGCCGAGAAGAACTGGGCCGCCATGAGCGAAGACTCCAAGGCGATGTTTGAAGGCTTCGTCGCGGGCTACAACCACTACATCGAAGAGGTCGGTCCCGCGGGGCTGCCCGTGCGTTGCCGCAATAAAAAGTGGGTCACCAAGATCGAGGCGCTCGATGCGGTCACGTACATGAATGACCTCGCGCTGGTGGCGAGCTCCCGCGCCCTGCCCTTGCTGCCCCTGGTCAACATCCATCCGACCCCGCCGAAGAAAACCGCGGCCGCCGATCCCGCGCCCTTCCGCCCGTTCCGCAAGCTCCAGCAGCTCGCGCGCGCCGTCGATCACGTCGTGCACGACAAGGCCCTCTTGCCGCAGTCACGGTTCGGTATCGGTAGCAACGGCTGGGCGCTCGGCAAGGAAAAAAGCGCCAACGGCAAGGGCATGGTGCTGGCCAACCCGCATTTTCCGTGGGACGGCGAGCTCAAGTTCTGGCAGGTCCACGTGACCGTGCCCGGTGTCTACGATGTCGCGGGCGCGGCGCTCTACGGCTCGCCCATCCCCAACCTCGGCACCAACAAGTCGATGGCTTGGACCCACACGGTCAGCAAGTCGAGCAAATTCACCGCCTACCGCCTGAAGATCGCGCCCGGCGACCCGACCAGCTACCTGTACGACGGCAAGCCGCGCAAGATGACCAGCCACGACGCAGAGGTGAAGGTGCTCAAAGACGACGGCACGTTCGAGACGGTCAAGCGCACCTACTGGTCGAGCCACTACGGCCCCATCGTCGCGATCGGCGGCGTGGCGGATTGGACCGACAAGGGCGCGTTCACGATTCGCGACGCCAACACCACCAACTTCAACCTGCTCGATCACTTCCTGCAGGTCGGCCAGGCCAAGGACATCAAGGCGCTTGAGACGGTGATGAAGACCGTGCAAGCCAACCCATGGGTGAACACGATCGCCGCCGACGACCAGGGCAACGCGTTCTACGCCGAGTCCAACAGCGTCCCGAACCTGTCCAAGGCAAGCTACGACGCCCACGCCAAGGCGATCGCCGATGGTGACGGGCTGGTCGATCTGCTCTACGGCTACGGCTTCTTCCTTCTCGACGGCAGCAACAGCCGCGATGAGTGGCAGGTCGAAGAAGGCTCGCGCGAACCCGGCCTCGTCCCGTGGTCCAAGACGCCGCATTACACACGCCCCGATTACGTCACCAACTCCAACGAAAGCTACTGGTTCGCCAACGCCAAGCATCCCCTCACCGGCTACGGCAAGATCTTCGGCAAGGAGAACGCGCGCCGCAGCCTGCGCACACGGATCACCGTTGGCATGGTCGAAGAGAAGGGCAAGGACGCCCCCGCCGGCGAAGACGGTAAGTTCACCGTCGACGAGCTCAAAGCGGTGCCGTTCAACAACCGAATCCTCAGCGGCGAGCTCTTGGCCGGCGGCGTGGTCGAGATGTGCAAAGAGGTCACGTCGGTCACCGTCAAGGGCGACCTCATCGCGCTCGACAAGGCCTGCGACGCCATCACCAAGTGGGATCGCAAGGTCACGCTCGACAGCAGGGGCGCGATCCTGTGGCGCGAGTTCATCGGCCAGTACCAGCAGTCGCTCACCGAGCAGCTCAACGCGGACATCTACGTCAACGGATTCGACGAAAAAGACGTGCTGAACACGCCGAACACGCTTCGATGGAAGAACAGCAAGGGCAAACTCACCGACATCGTGGAGAAGTTCGGGCGCGCGGTGCAGCGGCTCAACAAGGCCAAGATCCCCCTCGACGCCAAACTCGGCGACTGGCAGTTCACGCTCAAGAACGGTTTGAAGATGCCTGTCCCCGGCGGCTTCCAACCGCTCGGCTGCTTCAACATCGCGTCCTACTCGCCCGGCCGCGCGACGACCATCGCCCAGGAGATCCCGCGCAAGGACGTGATCCACGGGCTCACCGACCTGACCAAGACCGGCTACGTCGTCAACTACGGCTCGTCGATCCTCATGGCGGTTGGTTTTGGCGCGAATGGGCCCGAGGGCTGGCAGCTGCTGACCTACAGCAACTCGTCCGAGCACGACTCGCCCCACTTCAAGGACCAGACCGAGATGTACGCGAAAGGCAAGATGCTCAAGCTCCGCTACACCGACGATGACATCAAGGCAGACGCGACGTTCAAGACCGAAACGGTGGCATCGAAGTAAGAGCCGATTAATATGACTGTGCGCGAATCGCCGCGCCCGACCGACCGAAGCAGGTTTGCATGATCGCCATCACGCCCGAAGCATCCGACCACATGCGCAAGCTCATCGCCGATAACGGCAACGCCGAGGTCAAGGGCGTGCGGATATCGGTGATGGCAGGCGGCTGCTCCGGCCTCAGCTACAGCATGGATTTCGAAGACGAGCCGGAGATGGACGACAACGTCTTTGGCGACAACCCGCGCGTCTTCATCGACAGCGCGAGTCTCGAGTTCCTCAAGGGACTGACCCTGCGCTACCACGGCGGGCTCAACGGCTCGGGCCTTCAGTTCGACAACCCCAAGGCGGTCGATACCTGCGGCTGTGGGGCCAGTTTCGCGATCGAATAGGCCCGCGATCGGGGCGTCTTGGCGACGTCAGCGCTGCAGCTTGATGCGATAGATCAGCGTGTGGCCGAACTGGCCGGTCTGCCACGGCACGTCCTTGCCATCGACCGGGCTCGTGTAGTTGTAGACCCACAGCGGACCGTCGAACGATTCGTGGCGGCTGGGCCCGATCTTGTCGGCGACGGCGCTGGCGAAACACGTATCGCCCTTGCTGGCAATGTCGAGCACCCATTTGAACGTGCGCGTCTTCGGATCGATCGACCACAGGCTGCAGCGTTTCGGTTTGGTCCACCACGCCAGCTGGTACGCCGTGTAGCGATCGCTGTGCGACTTGCCGGCCTGTTTCAGATCGAAATTCCCGTCGTTGGCAGTCGTCCGCCGGCCGATGAGCCACGGCTTGCCCTTGTGCATGAACACCAGCGGGGAGTCCGGCTTGCGCGGATCGGCGGTGCACGTCCAGGTCGCCCAATCGTCCTTTGGCGCGGTGCAGACTTTGCTGCCAAAGCCATCTTTGTCGCCGGCCTCGTTGCGTCCCACAGCGACCAGCGATCCGTCCGCGAGCACCGCGAAATCGGTCTCGGAGACGCCGCCCTTGAGGACAATGCCGTCTTTGCCGACGGCCGGCGTCCACTTCATGCCATCTGTGGTCGTGAGGATCTTGACGTGGATGTCGGGGATCTTGCCGCCCGAATAGACGTCGCCGCCGTTGTTGTAGCCGATCATCAGCGGTTTGCCGGCGACCACACGGGCGCGCCACGGGATGAAGTCGCCGAGGCCGAGGCTCGCGTGTTTGGTCCACTTGCCGGGGCTCTCGTAGCGGGCGCCTCGCGCATCGCCGGGTTCGAAGGCGCCGAGGTCCTTGCCGAGCACAGCGAAGTAAAGCCAGAGCTTGCCGTCCCACGCTAGAAAACGCGGCTCTCGCAGGTCGGTGCCCATGAAGAACTTGCCCTCGAAGCGCCAGGTCTCCTGGTCGGCCGAGGACACGACGAAGAGGTAGACGTTGTCGTCGGCGAAGTGCCACTTGGCGGTGCGATACGCCAGGAAAACGCGGCCATCATGGCGGACGACATCGAGGTTGTTGTTGGCATTGAGCGCCGTGACTTCCGGCGGCAAACCCGCGGACGGCACGACGGGGATCGCCTCGCCGGCCGTCCACTTCTCGGGCACAGACGAATCGGCGACCGCATGCGGACCTGCGTCGGCGCCGCGATCTTCGTCTGCGTCATCGGAACATGCGATGGCCGTCGACAGCAGCGCCGCAACAACGATCCATCCGAGCTTCATCAGCTGGCCGCTACTTGCTTGCCGCGGTGGCTTGACCCGGGGCGGCAGCGGCATTGGAGCTGTCCGGCTTGTCGATCCCCACAACCCCGCCCACGTCGCTTTCGATCTGCGCAGCCAGGGACTTGGGCACGGTGACCCATCCGCGCGTCGCGGTCGTTCGCGCGAAGTAATCGGCGTCGTTGTTGCCAAACGGGATCTTCACGATCTCGATGCGCCCGGCCTTGTCGCCTTTCAGCTCGACCTTGACGACGTCGACGGGCACGGCCGTCTTGCCCTTCGCGGAGCCCGGTCCTTCGCCCTTCTTGAGGTAATCGAGGGCGCGCAGCCTCATCAGCTTGGCCAGCCAGTTGCCGTAGAGCTCGTTGCGCTGATCGGGGGCGGCCGCCGACACCCACATCGCCTTGCGGCCCTGACGCCGGCTCCTGTGCACGAGCTTGATGGTCCCGCCTTGGCCGGAGACGGTCGCCTCGTCTGCGTCGGTCAGGTCGAGCCGCAGCAAATCGCGCTGCATGAAACGGAACTCGGCCATCTCGAGGTCGCCGACCAGGCTGTTGCCAACAAGGTGCACCGCGCCGCCGTCGCTGCTGCGGATGTAGCGGGTGCGACCGCCGTAGGTCTTCGAACCGAGATGGTACGACCGCTTTTCGCCGCCACAAGCGACGCTGATCGTCTCCTTGGACTCTTTGAGACCAAGGTCGGCGATCTTGCCGGCGTCGACCTCGCCCAGGCTTCGCTCGGCGGCGAATGGCGCGACCTTCGCGACGATGCGGGAGAGTTTTTCGCTTGCGGCGAAAGCGTCGATGTCGGCCTTGGTTGGTGTTGCGCCTTTCGCCATCTTGGTGGCTTTTTCCGTCACCGTGATCCAGCCGCTGGCCTCACCGCCCTCGCGTCCGATGTCGATCGTGACGCGCTTTTTCTCGTTCTCGAAGACGACCTGGGTCAGCTTGTCGTCGTCGCAGGCGAACAGAGTCACAGCGGTCTCGGTCCGCTTCACCTGGTCACCGTCCTGCCAGACCCACCACGCGGCTGCGAGGCCGATGGCGGCGAGAATCCCATGCACGATCACGCTGCGCATGTCTCAGCTCCGATCGCGGCGGCGGCGACGGCGCACCCACCATGCAAGGATCAACAACGGAATCGGAATCCCGAATGTTGTCGCGTAGAACCAGATGAGATCGTCATCTTTTCGATGCTCGATCGGGACGTCCTCTTCGGAGCTCAAGGTGCCGCTGACGCTCTCTTCGCCGATCAGCCACCGCACCGAGTCGACGAACTGCAAGATGTTGCCGTTGTTGCGGATCAGCGCGTCCGAGACGAAGCCGCCATCGCCGATGACCACAGCTCTGCCCTGCTTGTCGCCCGAACCGATCGTTACGGCGGCGGTCAGGTTCTCGATGCGCAGCCGTTCGTCGCCGTCGCGCTTGAAGTTGCCGTTGCGATCCACCCACGCATCCGCGGTGGTGCGCACCGGGAAGGTCACCTTGGCGCCCTTGAGCATCGCGTCTGTGGAGTGTTGTTGCAGGCTCGTTGCTTCGGCGAAGACGGACGCGAGCTGCGCGCTGTGGCGGCTGTTGCTGCTGACAGTCGGGTGCGAAGTGAAGCTGTTGCTGTAGACGATGACCTTGTCCGAGTCGTTGAAGCGGCGGCGCATGTGGTGGCGCTGGCTGGCGACCACACCTTTTTCACGGCGCAGGCGGAGCGCGTTGAGCAGCGGCTCGAGGCCGTCATCGACGTTCGGATCGACCATGATCAGCAGGCGTCCGCCGAACTTAACGTAGTCGACGAGCGCCCGGACCTCTTCGGGCAAGAACGGCTCACGAGGCCCGATAACCGCCACCGATCCGGCGTCCTTTGGCACCTCGCGCGCGAGACCCTGGGCCATGCCGAGCGGTGAGGACTTGATGTTGAAGCGCTTGAGCAGCGACGCCATGCCGCGCAGGCGCTCGCCCTGTGGGTCGCCCTCGGCGCCCTCTTCGCTGCGTTCCCGGTGGCCGGTTGTGAAGTGGATCGACCGCGCGGACCGGATCAACTTGCTGAACCGCTTCTGGAACGTCTCGTCGAGCGAGCGGAGCTTCGCGCGCGCTTTTTCGATGTCTTTGCCAACCTGGAACTGTTCGCTGCTCAGGCCGTCGCCAGCCATCGCTTTGCCATCGGTGATCGTGACGCCGCTGGGCAAACCCTTGAGCAGCAGGATGTGGCCGTTGTCGCGGATTCGGTATTTGCGCGCGAACGCGGGCTCCAATGCGTGGTCGCGAATCTCAAACGAAAAGTTCGCATTCGGCTGTGCAAGTCCTTCAAAGTATGGACGCAGTTGGTTGGAGACTTCGCTCACCTCAGGGTAGAAGAGGATCGCTCGAACGGGGGTGTCCAGGCCGCTCACCATCTTGGCCGTCGCCTCGGAAGCCTGGGTCGTCTTGAAGTAGCTGAGGTCGCGGCGAATGTCGCGCTTGGACACCGCGTAGTTGAGCGAAAACACGAAGACGAGCGCGAGGCCGAGGGACAAGCCGCCTTCGGCCGCCGCGCGCAATCGCCGCACTTCGACCGCCGCGGTGATGGGCATCCGGGCGTAGGCAAGCTCCATGAAGATCGCCGCGAACATGGCGACGCTGAGAACGGCCAGCCACGCGACCGTGAGCAGCTGGGCGATCCGGTCACCCTCAGCGCCCGCGAGTCCAAGCAAATCGAGGCCAGGCCGGGTCGACAGCGCGTAGATGATCAGCGCGTCCACAACACCGCCATACGCCACAAGCAGCAGCAGTTCGACCTTGCGCTGGGCCCCGCTTGCCTTGGACCAGTCGCGAACCTTCATGGCCAGCGCGACAACGACACCGAGCACGCCGATCCAGCGAACCGTGGCCCCAAGACCGGCATCGCCGATGACGCGCTCCGCGATGAAGACGATGACGAGGCCCAACCCGAGCGCGATGAGCGCCTGCAGCCCCGAAGTCTGGGTCTGGGTGGCGGAGGCGGCGCGGTTCATTGCCACCTCTGGTTTTGCAGGACGCGGGTCGCCGCCAGCAGCGAGAACCACACGACTGAGACAAAGAAGACCACGTCCGAAAGGCGCAGCATGCCCCGCTGAAACGGTCGGAAATGCTGATCGAAGAGCGCCAGGTATCGGAGCACCGGCTTGATCGGGTCATCGACGATGCGCGCGAGCATCCAACAGGCCAGCAGCGCGACGACGAATGCGGCGCCGAGGACGCCCGCCACCAGCTGGTTTCTCGCCAGCGCTGACCCAAGCAATCCAAGGGACAACGTGGAAGCTCCCAGTAAGAGCAGCCCGAAGTAGCCGGCCGCGATGTGGCCGAGCGACACCTTGCCGTTGATGAAAATCAGCGCCGGCATGTACGCGGTGAGCAGCGTGAGGACCGAGAGAAATAGCAGCGCTGACAGGAACTTGCCGACGATGATCTCCCACTCACGCAGCGGCGAGGTGAAGAGCAAAGCCATCGTGCCGGCGGCGCGCTCTTCGGCCAGCAGCTTCATGGACACCAACACCGACGCGATCATCGTGGTGCCAGCCGCGAAGTAGAAGAAGTCTTGGAGTACCTTTGACGACAGTTTCGCCGTGGAGCCGACTGCAAACGCATTGAACAGCAGGCCGTCGACGAGCAAGACGGCCGCCATGATGACGTAGCCGCTCGGTGTGCGGACGTATGCAGCGAGCTCGCGACGCGCGATGAGCAAGGCGCTTTTCATGACGCGGCCTCCGCTTCGATGTCCCGGTTGAGGCCGAGAAAGATCGACTCGAGGCCCGAAGTGACTCGGCGCATGGCCAGCAGATCCATGCCGCCGTTGACGATCGCCCGTGAGACGGCGGCGCGACCATCTCCGCTGCTCTCGAGGTGGAACGTGACGCGGGTTCCGTCGTTTGTCGCCGCGAGCTCGACTTCGGTGAGGCCGTCTACCGTGCCGAGCGCCTCTCGGATCCCGTCGTCGTCGCCGCGCGCGATGAGTTCGAACCGCCCCCCAGCGCCGTATTTGCGGGCCAGGTCGGCTTCGCTTCCGTGCGCAGCGATGTGGCCTTCGTGCAGCACCAGGATGCGATCGCACGTGGCCTCGATCTCGCCGAGCATGTGGGTGCTGAGCAGGATGGTGTGTTTGCCCCGGAGGTCGCGGATCATGGCCCGCATCTCGACGATCTGTACCGGATCGAGCCCTTGCATGGGTTCGTCGAGGATCAGCAAGGCAGGGTCGTGAATGATGGCTTGCGCGATGCCGCACCGCTGTTGGTAGCCGTGTGACAGCGTGTCGATCGGTGCGTGGGCGACGTCTTCGAGACCGCAGAGCGCCACCACTTCCTGGATCCGCGCCGCCAGACGGGTTGAAGCGACGTCGCGGAGCTTCCCGGCGAACGTGAGGTACTCGTGCACCGCCATCTCGCCGTAGACCGGAGGGCGCTCGGGCAAGTAGCCGATGAAGCGACGGATCTCGTGCGGTTGCGTTTCGGCGTCCATGCCGCGGATCGTGACGCGTCCCGAGGTCGGCAAGAGCAGGCAACTCAGCAAACGAAGCGTCGTCGACTTGCCGGCTCCGTTGAGGCCCAGGAAGCCCACGCACTCGCCTTCTTCGATCGCAAAGTCCAAGTCGGCAACCGCGCAGTGGGAGCCGTAGAACTTGGTCACATGGTCGACTCGGATCACGGTTTCGGGGCTCCACGTGGGGTTGGCGGCCGCGAAATATAGTCCGTTAACCCAGCGGTGCAAGCCCGGTCGGAGCACGCAGCGCGTCCTGGGCCGCCCGACCTGTGCGGATGCGACGTTGTTGCCGATTCCGTGTTGCGACCGCTGTCGCGAGCCGGCAGGCTGCCCGCGATGACCGATGGCCGTGCCGAACCGTTGTTTTTCGACGTGACAAATCTCGACGAGATGTTGAGTTTCGCCGGCAACCCGGCGATCGCGACCCGCCTGGTCCGTCGTTTCATCGCCAGCGCCGCGCGCGACATCGCTGAGCTGGAAACTGCGCTCGCGGCAGGCGATCTTGAGTCGATGGCCTTCATCGCGCATCGGTGCAAAGGAGCTGCGCTCAATGTCGGCGCGATCGCCCTCGGCGACGCATGCGGACGAGCGATAACTGCGGCGAAAGCCGCGCAATTGGATGCGTCTGCCGAAGCGGTCGCCGCAGCGCGTGATTGCATGCGGCCGACAACCGCCGCGATCGCGGCATGGGCGCGCGACCGCATGGGCGCGGACATCACCGAAACGCCCGCTTGATGAGCGACTGTCGCTCGAACGGCGCTGCCACCTGGCCACAGCGGCCCTTCCGACCCTGAGATGACGCCATGAGCCACACCATCGGAACGGGCCGCGTCCCGGCCGCAACACATGCGCAACGTCGCCGGCAGCTCATGGAAAAACTCGGGCGACCTGTGCTTCTGCTCGGCAATGGCGTGCGCGCCCGAAACCTGCCCATGACCCCGCTGCCCTTTCGACAGGACAGCACGTTTCTGTACTTCACCGGCTGCCGTGAGCCCGATGCCGCGATCCTTATCGATCGCGACGGGAGCCGGCTGTATCTGCCCGAGCCTGCCCCGGATGACCCGCTTTGGCATGGCGATGTGCCCACGTTCGCCGAGCTCGGCGCCACGTTTGATGTCGCAGGCGTGTTCGATACGGACCGCCTCGCCGACGATCTGCGCGATCTTGCTGAACATCCCGCGACGCTCGCGATCGCCGACGAAGCGCGCAACGCGTGGATCGAAGACGAACTCGGCGTTCCACTCCGCTTTGGTGATGCGTTTGGCGACGACGACCTCGTGTCCGCTGTCATCGAACTGCGGCGCCCCAAGACCGCGATCGAAGTCGACATGCTGCGGCAGGCCGCCAAGCACACGGCCGCCGCTCACAAGGCCGTCGCCGCCGGCGCGAAACCAGGGGTCCACGAGCGCTCGCTGGTCGCGCTGTTTCGGGCCGTGCTGGGAGCCAACGGCTGCACCGAAGGCTATCCAACCATCCTGACGCAGCGCGGTGAGGTCCTGCACAACTTCCACCACGAACACCGGCTGGAGGCCGGCACGCTCCTCCTTGTCGACGGCGGCGGCGAGGTCGAGGAAGGCTATGGTTGCGACGTGACACGCACATGGCCGGTGGCGGGCATGTTCCAGGGGCGCCAGAGGGCGGCGTACGAAGCTGTGCTCGCGGCCCAGGACGCCGCGATCGACCGATGCCGCGCCGGGGTCCGGTATCGCCACGTCCACGACACCGCTTGCAGAGTCCTGGCGGACTTCCTGGTCGACGAGCGCCTGGTCACCATCTCCGCAGACGAAGCCGTCGCGACCGGCGCACACGCTCTGTTCTTCCCCCACGGCGTGGGCCACTTGCTCGGCCTGGACGTCCATGATCTCGAAAACTTCGGCGATTTGCCGTCGTACCCCATTGGCCGCGGCCGCCCCGATCAATTCGGGACCTGCTACCTGCGCCTCGACCGTGTGCTTGAGCCCGGTTGGGTCGTGACCGTCGAGCCCGGCTTCTACGTCGTCCCGGCGATTCTGCACGACGCGGCTTTGCGGCAGCGGTTTGACGGCAAGGTCGACTTCGAGCGGGCGGAAAAATGGCTGGGTTTCGGGGGAATTCGCATCGAGGACGATATCCTGGTGACCGATGGCGCGCCCGACAACTTGACCGAAGCGGTGCCGCGGTCGGTGCCCGGCGTTGAAGCACTGACGGGTCGCGGTGTCGCCATCTCAGCGGTGCTCGACGCATGACGCAGCCACAAACACGCGCAGATTGATCGCAGCGACATCGTCGCAACGTCTTGAAGCGCCGACGCCTACTCGATAACCTCGCGGCCGACTCCTCCACGCGGGCTACGGCGAAAACCCTACGCGACCGGCCATAATCGGCACGAGAACACGGCGAGATCGGACGAAAGATGGAAGACACCGTCGAAGGGCGCCTCGAGTTTCAAAAGACCGAAGCGCACGACATTTCGTTGCTTCCGACGCGGCTGCTGCGGCGGCCGCATATGTTGCAGTTGATCGCCGGCGGGGATCAGCCGCGGACGATTTCGCTGGGCAACGACCCCGTCACGATCGGTCGAAGCAACTCCGCAGATGTGCGCATCATGTCGGCGGACTTGAGCCGTCAGCACGCCATGATCGAACGCACCGCGTGGGGATATCGCATTGTTGATCTCGGTTCGCGCAACGGCGTTTACGTCAACGAAGTGCGCGCCCATTCCTGCGTTCTACGCGACGGCGACACCGTGCAACTTGGCAACGTCGTCCTCATCTACCTCGAAGGCAACTAGGAGCCGGACTACATGGCGTTCTTTTCGCGCTTTTGGGGAGTTCGGGGATCGATTCCCACGCCCGGCAAACGCACCTATCGATACGGCGGCAACACCAGCTGCGTCGAGGTTCGCGTCAACGACACGCTGTTTATCTGCGACGGCGGCACCGGGCTGCGCGAGCTTGGCAACGACATCATGTCGCGCGGCGGTGGCCCGATCACGGCGCACATGTTCTTCAGCCACATGCACTGGGACCACATCCAGGGCTTCCCGTTCTTCGTGCCGGCGTACGTCCCGAGCAACACGCTCTACATCTACGGCACCCGCGACGGCGACAAGCGGTTCCATCGCCTGCTGTCCGGCCAGATGAGCTCGTCGTACTTCCCCGTCGATTTCGCGGCGCTCGGCGGTAAAATCGCTCCGGCGGATCTCGGCGTGCACGGCACCAAGGCGATCGACGGCGTCCAGGTCAGCTGCTTGCGCGTGCATCACCCCGGCGGCAGCTACGCGTATAGCTTCGAGTGGAACGGACACAAGCTTGTCTACGCGACCGATAACGAGCTCGACCAGATGCTGCAGGACAAGGATCAGGCCGTCCGCGAGCCCAACGCCTTGCGCCGTTTGCCGCGCGATCTCATCGACTTCTGCCGTGGCGCGGATCTGCTGATCGCCGACGGCCAGTACACCGATGCCGAGTACCCGTCCAAGGTCGGCTGGGGCCATGCGCGCTGCACGACGGTTGTCGATCTCGCCATCCAGGCGCAGGTCAAAGAGCTCGCGATCTACCACCACGATCCGATGCACTCGGACGAAGAGGTCGACAAGGTCATCTCGACGTGTCGCGCCCGCGCCACCGGTTTCGAGAGTGACGTCTTCATTTTCGCCGCGCGAGAAGGCCTGGAAATTCGCATCGACCGCGACTAGCACTCGGCCGACCCGCTACTCCACTCCATCCATCGCCTCAGCTGCCAACTCGAACCGTTAACGTTGGCAGCCCGTCGATTTCGGCGCGGAGCACGTCGCCCTGCTCGACCGGGCCGACTCCCGCGGGCGTCCCGGTGAAGATCAAGTCCCCGGGAAGCAGCGCCACCTGGGCGGACAGCTGCGCGATGACCTCGGCGACTGACCAGATCAGCTTTCCGAGCGACGACGCTTGACGAACCTCGCCGTTGACACGCAATTGGATGGCCTTGCCCGCGCTGATCGACCAATCAGCGGCGGCGACGAGCGGCGCAATGGGGGCACTCTGGTCAAAACCCTTGGCCAACGCCCATGGGCGGCCCTTTGCCTTGGCTGCGCGTTGAACGCCTCGTCGCGTCATGTCGAGGCCCACCGCGTAGCCGGCGATGTGATCGCAGGCATCGGCGACGGCGATGTTGCTGCCGCCCTTACCGATAGCGACGACCAGCTCGACCTCGTGGTGCAGCGCGCTTGTCGCGGGCGGATAGGCCATCACCACCGCGGCATCTATCGCTGTCGCAGCAACGAGCGCTGTTGCCGGTTTGGCGAAGAAGAAGGGCGGTTCACGGTCTGGATCGGCGCCCATTTCGAGCGCATGGGCTCGATAGTTGCGCCCGACGCACCAAATCCGACCGACACCAAAACGACCGACACCAAAGCGACCGCAGCCCGCGACCGGCATGGCGACCGGTGCGGGCGGCGGGACGAGGTAATGGTTCAAATGTGTCTCAAGCCCGAATCAGGCGACCCGCCGACGCACGAAGAGCGCGCCGAGGGCGAACATCACGAGCAGCGCGGTCGGCAACTGTGAACCCTGGCTGGAGCCGGCCGTGCAACCCGAAGAATCTCCGCCGCCGGAGCTGGTTGACGATCCGCCGGAACTTGTCGACGTGCCACCGGAGGTCGATGAACCGCCCGAGGAGCCGCTGCTTGACGACGTGCCGCCGCTGCTGCTGGCGGGGCCGGGATCGAATTTCGGGTCGGTGTATTTCCACGCGGGATCGCGCAGGTCCTTCTTGAACTCGGGGGTCAGGCTCGGTTTGCCGGCCTCCGCACCGTTGAGAGCCGCGTCGACTTTGTCCGCATCGGCCGGATGAATCGCTAGCGGAGCGCCCGTTTCGTCGAGCACCTGGATCTCCTTGGCGGGCTGACCACCGTCGCTCTTGATCGCGTCGGTTCCCTTGCCGAACGCCGCCACGCCGCCATTGAACTGCCACTGACAGTCCTTGTTGTCGGTCGGTATATCGACGGTCAGCTCGTGCTTGTCGGCGAAAACCAGCTTGGCTTTGGTCGCCACCTTCTTGCCCTTGTCGCAGATCGGGTGCGCCGTCGCTGTACGGGTGTTATCGACGGCCGGCAGCGTCTTGTTGAACGCGAAAATCGGGTCCTTGTCCATCTCCTGCGGGTCGAGGGTGGTGTAAAGCCGCGTCATCCAGGCGTGCCCGGCGATGTCGCTGTCCATCTTCTGCAGCGGCTCGATCACGTACTTCACCAGGTCCACAACGAACTTCTTGGCGTCGAATCCCTGGGCTTTCGCCGCGGCCTTGTAATCGCTGCACGGCGGCTTGGTGTTCCACTGCTGACCGAGGCAGTTGTAGTACGCGTTGTCCTTGACGTCTTTGTACTTGGCCGGCTTGGGCAGATGTTTGCGGATGAGGTTTTGCATCTGCGTCGTTCGCGGGTAGCCGTATTCGAGCAGCTTCATCAGGAACGTGGACGGGTCGGTGATGCTCTCGAGCTTGCTCGGATCCCAGCTCTTGTTGGCGAACTTGCGCTTCCACTTGTCGGTCTGCTTGGCGTACTCGGTCGTGAACGCGTGGCCGGAAGCTTGGTCGACCGCCTTGCTGACGACGGTCTTGTAGTTGGCGCCGGGGCGCAGCCAGTCGAACACGGCGTCGTTGAGGATGACGTGCAGGAAGTTCTTCGGGATGGCGCGGGCCGGCCCGAGCGTCCAGGTCACGATCGGCATGTCCGGCTGCGCGGCGATTTGCGTCAGGCGGATGGGCAGGCACGGCGAGCTCTCGTCGAGCTTCACGACGATCGGCGCAATGTCGCCCGAGTTGCTGTCCTTGCTGAGCTTGAGCGCGAGGAAGACGTGCTGCTTCTTGACGTACGACTCGATGAGCGGCTTGGACTCCTTGGGCTGCACGTATTTGTTCTTGTTGAGCCAATTGATCAGCTCGTCCGCGTTGCCGCTCTTGAGCACGACGTAGTCATACGGTCCCACGTTGCCTTGATCGAGGACCTGGACACCGCCGCCGTTGCCGGAACCACCGCTGCTTCCACCGCCGGCTGCAGCGTCGAACATGCGACAGGGCGGATACCCTTGGCAGTCCTTGGTGTTGTTCCACTGCAGCTGAAAACGCGGCGACGTCTCCTGCTCGAGGATTTGGAAGATGCTGTCGCTGCCGATACCCAATTCGGGCGCGGACTGCAGCGGCAGGATCCACGAGAACTTGTCGTCCTCGCCGGTGTAGCTGATCTGGATGTGCACCTCGATCTTGGTGCCATCCTGGACGTACAAAACGCGTTCGGCGCTCTGATCGATCGGCTGGGTGAAGCAGAAAAAGCCGCCGCACGCGAACGCCGATGCCGGCAAAAATGCGATCGCGGCGACCACGGCGCCTGTCAGGCGCCCGGTTCGCAGTTTCATGGTCGTACCTCGCTCTCCCCTCGATGCGAAGGGTAGACACGGCCCGGCCGGCGTTCAAGGCCGAAAAACTCCACGGGGACGCGGATTTCCACGCGTGGGAGGGCGCAATGAGCACGGGTTGTTCAGGTGAGCAGAGACAGGCGCTCACGTAGGAAATCCCGCGCGATCACGCCGATATGGACCTCATCAGGGCCGTCTGCGATGCGGCCGGCGCGGGCGTGGCGATACCATCGGGCGAACGGCAAATCGTCGCTGTAGCCGAGGGCGCCGTGCATCTGAATCGCGGCGTCGAGCACGTCGCAGAGCATCCGGGCGCAGTGGAGCTTGGCCATCGATGAGTAGCCGCGAGCCTTTTGGGGGCCGTCGCGTTCCAGCACCCGTGCGCAATGCCAGGTGAGCAAGTCGCCGGTGTGGATCGCGAGCGCGGAATCGGTGACGAACTGCTGGACGAGCTGATGATCGGCGAGCGGGCGCCCGAAACTGACACGTTTGTGCAGGTACTGCCGGCACATCGCGAGGGACCTATCGGCCAGGCCGAGCCATCGCATGCAGTGCGTGAGGCGCGCGGGAATCAGCCGTGCCTGCGCCAACTCGAAGCCGTGTCCGACCCCGCCCAGGACGTTTTCGGGACCGACTCTGACGTCTGTGAACCGCATCTCGGCCTCGCGGTGGACGAGCAAGGGGTCCGCCATGACGCCGACATCGCGAACGTGCTCGACGCCCTCGGCGTGTCGATCGACAACAAAGAGCGTGGCGCCGCGATATCGGTCCTCGGATGTGCGGGCCATGACGATCAGCAATGACGCGTCGCCGCCGCCGGTCGAGAACCACTTCATCCCGTTGATGAGCCAGCGATCGCCGTCCTCGGTCGCGGTGGTGCGGAGGTTGCGCGGGTCAGCGCCAGCCCCGGGAGCCGGTTCAGTCATGCAAAAGGCGCTGGTTATCGCGCCGTCGCACAGCGGCTGCAGCCACTTGTCGCGAATCGTGGGGCTGGCGACGCGCAGCAGCAGGTCCATGTTGCCCTGGTCGGGGGCGTCGCAGTTGAACACGCGCGGGCCAACCAGCGACCGTCCCATCGCGCGAAAGAGGGCGCACATCCCGATCACGCCAAGTCCAAGACCGCCGTTTTCGACGGGCAGGTGCGGGGTCCATAATCCGGCGGCGCGGGCCTCGGCTTGCAGTCCGCGGAGTGCGCCGTATTCGCGCCGTGCGTCTTCTTCGACGATCCGTTCTTCGACCGGGATGATTCGCTCGTCGACGAACGTGCGGACCTTGTGGCGCAGCTCGCGGACCTCGTCGGGCAGGTTCCAGAGCATCGGCTACTCCGTTATGTCGATGTCGTCGCGGACGTCAAACCGCGGGTTTACGATGCGCAGCTCTTCGCGAAGGCGGGCGGTGAGCGCTTCGATGTCGCTGTCGTCGCTGGGCTTCGATGACGAGGCCACCGCAGCGCGCCCTGCCCCGGCCATGCGGATCATGTTTGCCGCCACCAACAGCCGGAATCGGAGCGCAGGATCTTGCACGACGGCGCGAACGTCTTCCGTCAGAAAACGCGCGACCCCGCGGAGCAAATCCGCGTCGGTCGGGTAAGAGGCCGGTGGTTTCGGTTTCATCTGTCTGTGCGCCTCAGTCGGCCGGATTCTCCGCTCGCCATCGCGGCACGCCGGTTCGGATGAGCCGCAACGCCTCCCACTCCATTTCGACGGTCCGGCGCCCGATGGCGAGGTACTCGAGGTCCCGTTCCTTGCCCGACAAGTAGCGTTCGGATTGCTGCACGGCGCCGATCGCCCATCGCGCGTTGCCCATCACTTCCCACCAATGCAGGTGAGCGGGGTCGATCGCCATCTTCGTCGTCGATTCGTAGACGGAAAGCCACCGTGCGCGCTGACCAAAGCCTCCAACCGGGTTGTTGAGCACGCCAAAGCGCCAGTCGCGCACGCAAATCCACGACAAGTCCTCGCAGCGGCTCCCCCAGTGCGCGAATTCCCAGTCCAGGATGCCCTGCAGCCCGGTCGCGTCGACCATGAAGTTGCCGGTTCGGAAGTCGCCATGAACGAGCACATGGTGGTCTTCGTCGGGTCGATTCTCGCGCAGCCAATCGCCGATGAAGAGCAGCGCCGGGCGGTCTGTGGGCAGCCTGTCGAGGTAGGAATCGAGGTCAGCGACGGCCTGGTCGGCGGCGGACCTTTGTGGCGTCGCGCCGTCGAACAAGTCGGGGTGGGACGTCGGGTTGATGCTGTGAATCGCGGCGAGCTGCGGCGCGAGGGTGTCGATGAGTCCGGCGCGGGCGTTGTCGAGCTTGGGCGATGCCACAACTTTGCGTCCGATGGCGACACCGGTGACCCAGGGCATGAAATAGGCGGAGGCCCCCGGCGCGACAAGCCCAACAGCTGGCCACAAAGCCGGCGGTGTGTTGACTCCAGCAGCGACGGCGGCGGCGATGACCGGGGCTTCGACGCGGCGCGGCACCGAACCGAGCAACGAGCTGCGCGCATCCGATCGCAAGACCAGGCGTCCTTTCGTCCCGTCAATCCAGGTGGCTTCGACCACGAAATTGTCTTGGCAGGCGCCGCCTGGAAGCGGCCGGACCGTCACGGCTTCGACGCCGCCGGCCTCCGAACCCGCCCCAGCTTCGTGCAGATGTTCGCGTACCCGCTGCTGCAAGCCCGCCAAGTCGTCTGCTACCGTCGCGTCGCCCATCGCTGCAGCAGAGAGAACATGAACGCACCTGTCAACCACGATGCTGTCAACCACGCCGACCCGGACTCCGACGCGATCGTGCACGTCGAAAGCGACGGCCCTGTGACGATCATCACCATCGATCGCCCTGCCCGGCGCAACGCCGTCGATCGCGCTACCGCCGAGGCACTTGTCGACGCGTTCGTCGCATTTGAGGCCGACGAATCGGCCCGCGTCGCCGTGCTCACCGGGGCCGGCGGGACGTTTTGTGCCGGGGCGGACCTCAAGGCGATAGCGGTTGGCCGACTCAACCGCGTCGCGCCCGATGGCGAAGGGCCGATGGGACCGAGTCGCATGATGCTCGCCAAACCCGTCATCGCTGCTGTGGAAGGACACGCCGTCGCCGGCGGTCTCGAGCTGGCTTGCTGGTGCGATCTCCGTGTCGCCGCGTCCGACTCTGTTTTCGGTGTCTTCTGCAGGCGGTGGGGGGTGCCGCTGATCGATGGCGGAACCATTCGACTGCCGCGGCTCATCGGCATGGGCCACGCGCTCGACATGCTCCTCACCGGACGTGGCGTTTCGGCCGAGGAGGCGCGATCGATGGGGTTGGTGTCTCGGGTCTGCGAGCCAGGCGAGGCGCGTGCAGTTGCCATCGAACTGGGCAAGAAGATCGCGGCGTTCCCGCAGGCGGCGATGTTGGGTGATCGAGCGAGCGCCTATGAACAATGGTCTCTGCCGTTCGCAGAGGCGATCACCAATGAACTGCGCCACGGAATGGCCGCGCTGAGCACCGAAACCGTCGCGGGGGCCACTCGATTTGCCGATGGGGCGGGACGACACGGAGCCGGATCGGACGTGTGATCAACCGCAGCCTGGTGTGTCCGGCATGTCCGGCATGTCCGAAGCGTGCTCAGCCCGAAGCGCTCAGAGCTGGTAGCCGGCTGCGGTCGCCGTAGACGTTGCATCGCTTGCCGCGGACGAAGCCGACGATGGCGACACCGGCCTCAGTGGCCAGCTGAACAGCCAAAGATGTAGGCGCGGAAACGGCGCAAATGACCGTCACGTTCGCGGCGACCGCTTTTTGCACGATCTCGAACGAAACGCGTCCCGAAACCGCGAGCACCACCTCGCGAGGCGGCCAGAGTCCCGAGCGCGCCGCCCACCCAAGCACCTTGTCTACGGCGTTGTGTCTGCCGACGTCCTCCCGAACGACGAGAAGGTCGCCGCCGGGACCGAACAGTCCTGCTGCATGAAGCCCGCCCGTGCGTACGAATCCGGCTTGGTGATCGCGCATCCGTCCGGGCAACTCGACGAGCTCAGCGCGCGACCAGTATGCGGCTTCGGACGGCGCCAGCGGGTCTCCGTGGGCCATCGCGGCCTCGATGCTGGCCTTACCGCAGATGCCGCAGCTGCTCGATACGTAGAAGTTGCGCTGCAGTTTGGCGGCGTCGAGCTTCACCCCATCGGCCAGTCGGGCGCGGATTACGTTGCCTTCCGACAGCGGCTCGGTTGTTTCGGTGCAGGGTCGGACGTTGGCAAGATCGCTGGGGCGGACCACGAGCCGTTCGGTGAGCAGGAATCCCGTAGCGAGCTCAACGTCGTCGCCGGGAGTGCGCATGACGACCGCGATGGGCAGCGAGCCGACCTGGATCTGCAATGGCTCTTCGGCGGCCACGTGGTCGTCTCGTTGCACGGTGCTGTTTTCATTGGCTGCGAGAACCGGGACGACCGCGCTCTTGTCGTCCTCGTGCCGGACCGCGAGTTGATGGCGTCGACGTCGCGCGGTTCGACGCGCAGTCTCGAGCTCCCCGGGGCGGTTGATGTTGGCGAGCTGTTCGTTGCCTTCATCGTCGATCGCGATCGATTTTGTCGGCCGTTCAGCCAGCCAGCCGCGGACGTTGCGCCGCCCGGTGTCCAGCCACGATGTAACGGTGTCGACGGCGCTGGGATCGATGCGCATCGGGAACGGTTCTGTGTCGCCGGATGCGTGGTGAAAGACCGATACGCCCGCTGCGGGTGGTGTCGGCAAGCGGCCCAGTAGATCTGCGTCGACGAGCGGCATATCGCAGGGGACAACAAGGTAGCCGTCGGCGCGTCGCTGCCGCATCAGGGTCTCGATCCCGGCGAGCGGTCCCTGCCCCGGTCGGAGGTCGTCGAGGCGCGGGATGTCGTCGCCGATCCCGGCCGCGTCACCAAGCAAGACGACGTCGTCGCACACGCCGCGAAGCGCTTCGAGAACCGAGTCGGCCATCGTGCGGCCTTCGCCGATCTCCAAACCGGCTTTGTCGCGGCCCATCCGTCGGCTGCGCCCGCCAGCGAGCATGGCCCCGAGCAGCCGCGGTTTTCCGTTGTTCTTGAAGCTCGTCACGTCGCAGGCCCCGAGAATTGGCGGTTTTCGCACAGGTTCGCTGCTATTTGCGCGGCCAGACGGGCGTTGGCGACGGCCAGGGCGCGATTGGCTCGCAGCGTTTGCCCACCCGAGATGCCCACGAGCGCTTGCAACAGGAAAGGCGTGAGGTCACGTCCATGAACGCCGGCCGTGGAGGCGCGCCGCAGCGCGTTGTCGATCCAGGTCTTCATTGTCGCGCTATCGATGCCGCTGTCGGCCGGCACCGGGTTGGCCACTAACATGCCGCCAAGCTGTTTTTGCGCATCGAAAGCCCGCGCGATCTCGGCCACGTCGTTGGTGGACCAGGTCAGCTCGACGCCGGACTCGCGGGCGTAGAACGCCGGAAACTGGTCACAGTCGAAGCCAACCACAGGAACGCCCAGGGTCTCGAGGCGCTCGACAGTCGCGGGCAGGTCGAGGATCGACTTGGCGCCGGCCGAAACGACCAGCACGGGCCAGCGCGCGAGGGCACCCAGGTCGGCCGAAATGTCGAAAGTAGTGGCCGCATCACGATGCACGCCGCCGATGCCGCCTGTCGCGAACACCTCGATCCCAGCCTTCGCCGCGATGAGGCAGGTGGCCGACACGGTTGTCGCCGCGCAGGCACCCGTCGCGATAGCCCTTGGCACGTCTCGAGAGGCACACTTGTCGAAGCGCCCCGACGTCGCGAGATGCCGCAGCTGAGCATCGGTGAGCCCCGCGCATGGCACGCCATCGACGACCGCGATAACCGCCGGAATAGCGCCCGATTCGGCCACGGCGTCCACCATCGCGCGGGCGACGGCGAGGTTATCCGGTTGCGGGAAACCATGCGCCACGATGGTCGATTCGAGCGCCACGACGGGGCGTCCGGAAGCAAGCGCCGCAGCTACGTCATCGGTCAGGCGGATTTGCACGCGCGGAACCTACATCACGTGCCCCTGTACGTCAGCGTCGATGAGCCGGACAATGCGCGGATGGCAAGACGACAATCCCGCGCCCTCGTGCTTCTCGCTCACGGCAGCCCCGCCCCCGCTTGGCGTCAGCCGCTGATCGATATCGCCGCCGCCGCGCGTGCCATGACCGATGATTCTGTTGTCCTGGCGTGGTTGGCGCACGCTGAACCCGACCTGGCCACCTGCGTCACACACCTCGTCGCCGCCGGCGCCACACGCATCGAGGTCACGCCGCTGTTTTTCGCGTCGGGCGGTCACGTCACGCGGGATGTCCCCGCCATCATCGCCACGCTCTCGCAGCGCTTTAAAGACGTGTCAATCACGGTCGGACCGGCGATCGGTGAACGACCCGCGGTCAAACTGGCCATCGCTCGCAGCGCCGTGACGCCGACCGACTGAGCCTTGCCAACCGTCGGCGCCGCTGCCGATACTGACGTCATTCCGTCATCCGGCCGCATCGCCACCTGGAGTCGCGTGCTCGAGAACCCGCGCATTCGTTCGCTTGTCTTCTTCTTCGCGGCGGCGGTGATCGGCAGCCTGTTCGCGGTCGGGCTGGCCACCAACGAGTTCTTCCAAAACGTCGAACGAAGCAGCTACGACTGGCGGGTCCAGAACCTGCGCAAAGCCGACTCCCCGACCACGTCCGCGCTGGTGCTGATCGATGAAGAGACCTTGTCATTCCTCAAGGAACACGAGCAGATCGGCTGGCCTTTGCCACGCGACATGTACTGTCCGGTGATCCTTTGGTTGGCCAAAGCCGGGGCCAAGGCCGTCGCGTTCGACATCCTCTATTCGGACCCGACCGAGTTCGACAGCGTTTTTGCGGAGTGCATCGCTGACGCCGGCAATGTGGTGCTGGCCTTTCAATGCCATGAAGGTGCCAAGGACCCGGCGCCACCGGCTCAGTGGGGGTGGCCGGTCACCCGAAAGACAAGCGGCCCCGCGCCCAAGCGTTGCGAGTACGTCTTGCCCGCTGCCGACGCCGAAGAGGACATCAAGACCCTGCGCACCGCCCCCCACGCTGGCGGACTCGTGACGGTCGCGGCCGATCCCGACGGCGTTTTGCGCCACCTGACCCCGCTGGTCCCCGGCAAGAACCAACATCACGCGGTGCTGGGGCTCGCCGCCTTCCTCGCAACACAATCCACGCCGACCATCACGCTGACCGACAGCGAGCTGCGCATCGATGAACGCGTCATTCCGCTCGACGAGGCGGGTCAAGCCGTCGTCCGATGGCGTCCCCAGTGGCCGCCGTTTCCGATCTATTCGTTCTCCCAAATCTACGCCGCCAGCCAGCTCGAAGACGCCGGGGAGAAGTCGCCGCTCGATGCCAGCCTGTTCAAGGATAAGGTCATCTTCATGGGGACAAGTGCCGCTGGAACTTACGAAACCCGCGTCACGCCGGTCCGCGAAACCGACTATGGGATTCACCTGCACGCGTCGTTCTACGAGGCGATCGTGTCCGGCGACCACAACCGCCGCATCTCCCGCAGCCTGAACATCCTGCTGGCGATCATCCTGGCGTTCCTGATGGCCGCGGCCGCGACGGTTCCCAAGTCGGTGCTCGGCGAAGTGGCGGCGAGCGGTGTCCTGTTTGCCGGGTATATCGGGGCGGCGCTTTTCCTGTTCGACAGCCAGGGCATCTGGCTCGACATCGTGGCGCCGATGACCGGGATGACGATGTCGTTCCTCGTCGTCGTCGTGACCAGTTACCTGACGGAAGGTCGCCAAAAGAAGCAGATTCGCACGGCTTTTTCGATGTATCTGTCGCCCGTCGTCATCAAGAGCCTTGTCGAGGACCCGTCCAAGCTCAAGCTCGGCGGCGAGCGCAGGCAGATCACCTCGTTCTTCTCCGATGTGGCTGGATTTACGTCGTTTTCAGAGAAGATGGAGCCGCACGAGTTGGTCGCGTTCCTCAACATCTACCTGACCGAAATGACAAACATCATCCAGGACGAAGGAGGTACGATCGACAAGTACGAGGGCGACGCCATCATCGCGATGTTCGGCGCCCCGCTGCACCAACCCGACCACGCCGTTGCCGCTTGTCGCGCCGCGCTTCGTTGCCAGTCGCGGCTCGCTGAACTGAGGCCTCAATGGGTGGCCGAGGGGCTGCCGGAGTGCCGGATGCGCATCGGTCTGAATTCCGGTGACGCGGTCGTCGGCAACATGGGGAGCACGCAGCGCTTTGACTACACGATGATGGGCGACACGGTGAACCTCGCCGCGCGGCTCGAAGGCACCAACAAGGTGTACGGAACCGAGCTCATGGTCGGCGAGAACACCGAAGAACTCGTCGGCGACCTCGTCTTGATGCGCGAGCTCGACAGCGTGCGTGTGAAGGGCAAGAAGAAGCCGGTGCGCGTGTACGAACCGTTGGCGACAGCTGACGAAACCGAGGCCAAGCACCGCGACCTGGCCGCGAGCTGGGAGAAGTGCCTGCAGTGTTATCGCGAACAGCAGTTCGAGCAGGCCCACATCTTGTTCAAAGCGCACCTCAAGCAGCACCCCGAAGACAACGCGGCGCGGGAGTTCCTCGATCGATGCAGCGCGTTCCAGCAATTCCCACCAGGAGACGACTGGGACGGCGTCTATGAGATGAAGACGAAATAGGTATGATGCGTTTTCGCTGTTCACCCCTTCGAGGAAGCCTCATGGTCGTTCGAACTCGCCATTCGGCAACGGTTTTTCCGCGCCGCCCCCCGGCCGCAATCGTCGTCGCAGCGATCGTCGTCGGTGCGATCCTGCTGACCGCGGGATCGGCGTTCGCAGATGACGTCTTTGTGAAGACCCGCTACGCCAAGCTGCGAGCCGGCACTTCGTCGCGCGATGCCACGGTCACCAAGCTCAAACATGGCGCCAAGCTGACTGTGATCGGAAAGAAGGGAGGCTTCCTGAATGTGAAGACGGCGGACGGCAAAACTGGATGGATTGCGCGCTCTTGGACCACCAAGGAGCTCAAGAAGCGCAACAAGTTCCTCGAAGGGCTCGGTCGGGCGGCTCGCGGTGGCAGCGGTGGCAAAGATGTGTCGTTTACAGCGGGCGCGCGCGGCCTTTCTTCGCAAGCCCACACGTACGCCAAGGACCATCCGGATTTGAAAGCGGTCGTGGCCTCGATCGAGAAGCTGGAGAAGCTTGAGGTGACGATGGACGAGCTCGATGCGTTCCTGGTGGCCGGCAAACTCGGTGACTACAAGGTCGTACCCGGGTCGAAACCGGCGGCGTCCCCAGCACCGGCGGCGTCCACGAAGGCGCCTGCCGTGCCGTCCAAGGAGTCCGCGAAGTGACGGCATTGTCGTTGAGCAAACAGGTTGGTGTGACGCGCGCCCTCGCGGCTGGCGTCGTCTTGCTCTTGACCGGTTGCGGCACGTTCGGGACGTGGCTCCAGGGCCAGGTGATCGGTGAAAACCGCGCCGCATACGCGCTGCTTGGCGCCGGTAAGGCCGCTGCATCCACTGCGCCCATCGGCCCGGAAGAGGAGCGCGCATACGGCGGCGCGATCGCCATCAAGATCGTTGAGAAATACGGGGGTCTCGTCGATAACGACGAGCTCACGCGATACGTTTCGCTCGTCGGCAACTCGGTCGCCGCGTTCAGCACCCGCCCGATGGTCCAGTACCACTTCGGCGTGTTGGATTCCGAGGACGTCAACGCCGTCTCCGCGCCCGGTGGATACGTCTTTATCACCATCGGCGCGCTGCGCATGATGAAGTCCGAGGCGGAATTGGCCGGCGTCCTGGCACACGAGGTCGCGCACATTGCGGCAAAGCACGCGTTGACCATCATCAAGAACCTCAAGGCCAAGAGCGCCGCGGTCGGGGCCGCCGCGAGCAGCATCAACAACGCCGACTTCTTCAAGAACATCATCAACGCGTTTCTCGACGACTACCTCTCGCGCGGGATGCCCAGGGACACGGAGTTCGAGGCCGACAAGATCGGCACCGGGCTGCTGGTCGAGACGGGCTACCACAGCGCCGGCCTGCGCGATTTCCTCTCGCGCATCGCCAAGCCGGACGCCAAACACGCCGACGACGCGTTCTACAACACCCACCCGGACACCTCCGAGCGTGTGGCGGCCATCGACAAGCAACTGGCGGGCCCTGGGGTCCACGGTCAACGCAACGTCGAGCGCATGCAGGCTCGGCTCAAGCTGCCCAGGGGCAAGGCCAAGAAGAACGCGCTTGACCTGAACACCTTCCTATCGGACAAGCCCGGCAACGCGTCCTCCGCGCCTGCCCAAGCGCCCGCTCCCAAGTAGGCAAGACCACGCAATCGAAGCACCGCGCTCGTCTTCGGGCGCAAGGACAATCACGCCATGACGACCCTCCGTGACGCCCTCATCACCGACGACAGCAAGCGCCGCGTGCTCATCGACGACTGCGTGCGCCTGATCGATAGCGAAGTCAGCCGCAAGCGGGGTTTCTCTGGAATCGCGGTCAAGGCGGGCTTCAAGGTCGTCAAGTCGGTGAAGCCGGGTTTCGTGCGCACCGTGATCGACATGCTGTTTGACGAGTTCATCGCCGAGGTCGAGCCGTTCTACACCTCGTGGAAGGACGGTGGGTCCGGCGCGTTCGGCGACCACCTCAAAGGTCAGCGTCGGGAAGTCGCGAGCGCGCTGCTCAA
>CAZLMW010000011.1:80953-92631 GCA_964560875.1 uncultured Enterobacteriaceae bacterium | reverse complement strand
CACGCCGCTATCCGGGCCCCGGCAGCAACGACAGAGCCCTTCCGATGTGCAGGACCACGAATGCGACGAGCGCTAACCACGCGAGCCAGGTCGGTACGTGGGGCATCGAGCGTCCGGTCAAACGCCGCCGCGCTGTTGCGGCAACCCACACCACCATCGCAATCGCGACGCAGGGCGAAAGTGGGTTGAATCCGATCGCCGCGACGAAATCACCCTTGGCGAGCGCAACGAACGCGCGCGTCATGCCGCAGCCGCCGCACGGCAGATCGGTCACGAGTTTCCACGGGCACGTTGTCGGAAAGGCCAGCGCGGAGTCACCCGCGAACAGCGCCATCAACGCTATCGCAGGGACCACCCACACGGCACCGGGACGCCATCGGCGTGGCTCCGGGATCGGATTGGATGTCTTGTCCGTGGAATCTGTCATTGAATCGTGGCCCGCTGCGCGCCGTTCAGGCTCCATGCCCAACGGATTTGCTCCGCCGGGCAAGTATTGCGATGGTCGTCGAGCCGTTCTACCCTGCGATCGCATCCGATCATGGCCCCGAACGCTCGCCGCGTAGTTGGAGATTGCCCGACAACAACAGCATGCATTGGCGCTGAATGAAGCGCTGCACGCCTTGTCCGTGGCACGGAGAAACGATGCACACCAATATCCCCGCACACGTCGGTTCAATGATGATAGTCCGCGCCGTCGCCATCGTGATCGCCCTTTCGGTCGCCAGCCCCGCCTTCGCGCAGGGGTCTCTTCAAGTCGAACGCGTCGATCCCAACGCCAAGCGCCCTGGCGAGTCCGACGACCAAGCGGCCTTTCGCCTCAACAACGAAGGCAAGAACCTGGTCCGCGCTCGCAAGTACGAGGCCGCGCTCGTGAAGTTCCGCGCTGCCCTGCGCTATTTCCCGCTCAGCAACGCGATCTTCAACGTCGGCTCGATGCTCTACACTCTCAAGAGCTTCGAAGAGGCCTTCCCCTACCTTGAGCAGACCCTCAAGGCGCCGCTCGACCCGCGCCAGCGCAGCGTCGTGCTGTCGTACCGGGCCAACGTTCTCAAGACGCTGCATCACAGCCACAAAGACATCCTGGTGCGCACCAACCCGCCGGGCGCCAAGCTCACCCTCAACGGCAAGAAGCTCCCGTTCGCGGCGCCAACCCGCGTGCTCGTCCCGATCGGCACGGCCGACATCAAGGTCACCTACCCCGGCTTCAAGGACAAACAGGTGGTCGTGAAGTCCACCAGCCTCAAGCCGCCAGCTGACATCTCCGTGCGTCTCAAGCGCGAAGAGCCCCACTCCAAGGTCAGCGTTCGCTGCCCGGCAGGCTCGGACATCTTCGTCGATGGCCAGATGCGCGGATTCGAGCTGTACCGCGGCAAACTGCTCGCCGGGCCCCACACGATCCGCTGCGGCAAGACTCAGAAGAACAAGCCGTTCGAGCGGAAAGTGACCGTCAAGAAGGGCATCCCGAACACCTTCGACTTCAGTCACCACACCGAATAGCGGTTCCCAACCGTCCCCGATTTCGCGGATCGCCGCCGTTGCACGCGCGAATGTGCAGCAGCCACGCATACCTGTACGTGCAACTGTTGGCGTTGCCGGCCGCCCACGGTATAAGCAGCCCGCGTTGCGGAGGCGTGTCATGGGTCTGATGTACAAGCAGAGCGAAGCGGGCATGCCCGCCGCCGCGACCGGCGATCAGCTCGAAATGAGCGGTTCGGTGTGGACCACAACGATCGAGGCGTTCTTCAACTGGACGCGCAAGTTCTCCCTGTTTCAGTACCCGTTCGTGACAGCGTGCTGCGGCATGGAGTTCATGGCGGCCAACGCCCCCCAGCACGACATCGCCCGCTACGGTTGCGAGGTCCCGCGCTTCACGCCCCGCCAGTCCGACCTGCTCATGGTCGTCGGCACCGTCAATCACAAGAACGCCCCGGTTCTGCGCCGCATCTACGAGCAGATGGCCGAGCCCAAGTGGGTCGTGGCGTTCGGCGCTTGTGCGTCAACGGGCGGCTTCTACGATAACTACGCGACCGTTCCCGGCATCGACCACATCGTGCCGGTCGACGTCTACATCCCCGGCTGCCCACCGCGTCCCGAACAGGTGCAGGACGCCATCCTGTTGCTGATGGACAAGATCCAGAAGGGCAGCGCCGGCACGATGATCAACGTCGGTCCGCAGACATAGCGGCCACAGTCGCAGAGCCGATCGCGACCGACCGGCGCCTTCTCAAACTTCGTTTTCTCGGTGCGGTTCAGGCCGCGTCAACGACCCACGCGCCGGGCATCAAGTCCAGCAGTCGCCGTGGAATCGGCGCCTTGAAGTGCACCTCGTGACCGCCCGTCGGGTGCGGAATATTCACGCGCATGCAGTGCAGCCCGATCTGATACGCCGGCAGCGTGCGCACGTCCTGTCGTGTGTCCGGCACATCGACCAGCGCCTTGAGCGGCATCTCGGTCGTCTTGGGGACATACAGCTTCTCGTTGACGACCGGGTGGCCGATCGCCGCGAGGTGGATGCGGATTTGATGGCTGCGTCCGGCGTTGAGCGAGATCAGCAGCCGTGACTTGCCGCGGCCGCGCGCCAGTAGCTTCCACTTGGTTGTCGCAGATCGACCGCCCTGGTCCACCGGGAGCACCTGCCGTCGCCGATTGCCCTTGCCTTTGCCTTTCGGAATGCCGATCGGGAGCGTGATTCGCCCGCGCGCGCCGGTGATGCTGCCGTCCACAACCGCGATGAACTGCCGCTCACACAGGTTGCTCCGCCAGTTCCATCGCAGCGACTTGGCCGCCTGCTCCGATCGCGAAAACAGCACAATTCCAGTCGCTTCCCGGTCGAGCAAACTGACAGGAAAGAGCCCGGAAAACCCCAACTCAGCCAGCGCCATGAGGACGGAACGACGGTGATACGCGCCCGACGGGACAACAGGATAACCAGCCGCCTTGCTGGCGACGACGAGGTCATCATCGCAGTAGACCACCGAGCAAATGTCGGCAGGCGCAACCACAGGCTCGCTCTTGGCGCGTCGGCCAGGCCCCGTCTTTCGCAGGTGTTCCTTGCCGGCGGTGTCGACAACAACATAGGCGCCGCTCGGGCTGCGGATGTTGCGGGATGTTCTGCGCCGCTTGCCTTTCATCCGCCTACTCCCCTTGCCTTTCGCTCATCTACCAACCCCGCTGCACGGTAGCGTGTTCAACTACTGGCACTCAGCTTCGGCGCCGTCGACCTTGCCGTCGCAGTCGTCGTCGATGCCGTTTGTGCACGAGTTGGACTTGGTCTTCGTCTCCTGCATGTGCATCAGCACGCCGTTGAACTTGCAGGTCCACTTGCCCGCCGCGCACAGCCCCGTGACCTTGTTGGCCGGGCAGTGCGGGGTCTTGACGCAGTCGTTGGGCGCGCTCATGTCCGACAGCTGGTCGACCGTGCCGTTGCAGTCGTTGTCCTTGTTGTCGCACTTGGTCTCGGTCTGCTGCCAATCCTTGACCTTGGAGAAGTCGCAAAAGAGCTTGCCGCTCTGGCACTTCATGGTCGCGGTCTTGCCCGCGCAGACGCCCTTCTTGCTGCAACCCGACGTGCTCTTGGGGAAGCTCTCGTCGGTTTTGCCGTCGCAGTCATTGTCCTTGGCGTCGCAGGCGTTTTCGGTGCCCTGGTAGCCGCTGACCTTGCTGTAATCGCAGGTTGGCGTGCCGCTCTGACACTTCATCGTGATCGTGCCCGACTTACACACGCCCTTCTTCTTGCAGCCGTTGGTGTTCATCTGCAGGGATCCTTCATCCGTCAGGTCGTCGCAGTCGTTGTTCTTGCCGTCGCACGTCTTTTCGGTGGCCTCGTAGTCCTTCACCCCGCTGTAATCGCAGACCTTCGCGCCGTTGACGCACTTGGGCTTGATACCCTTGTTCTTGCAGACACCCTTGTTGCTGCAGGTGAAGCCCTGGAAGCTCGGGCTCTCGTCGGTCTTGCCGTCGCAGTCGTTGTCCTTGCCATCGCAGATCTCCGTCTTCTTCTTGCTGAGCGATGAACACGTCGCTGTGAACCCGTCGCACACGACCTTGCCGCCCGTGCAGGCCCCGATCGCGCACGACTGACCGATGGTCCGCTTGGCCCCGCTGGGCTGCGTGTAGGTGTACGTGTTGGCGTTGCCGGAGCCGTCGTTGCAGTCGCCGGTGTGCTTGGCGGAAAACGGTGCGGCCGCGTAGCAGCGACACTGCGTTTGGCTCGTGCCGAAGCCGTCCTTGTCGTCGTCGCGATAGAACTTCGTGCAGCCCGTCGCGTTGAGGTCGTTGTCCGCGCCGTTGCAGTTGTCGTCATACAGCGTCGAACACAGCTCCTTGGCGCCCGGGTTGATCGATTTTCCGACCGCGCCGGGATTGTCGTTGCAGTCGCCGCCGCCGTTCTTGCAGGTCGGTGGCTTGCCGACGACGACGCGGGCCTTGTCACAGTAGCCGTCGTTGTCGCGGTCGCAGTTGTCATCCACAGCCCCGCTGCAGTCGTTGTCGAAGCCGTCGCACTTCTCGACCGGGTTGGACGCGTACTTGCCGCTGTACGTTGCGTACGTTCCGGCGCTGCACTTATTCCATTTGCCGCTGACGCACAGGTTGACCGGCTTGCGGCTACCCTTGCAGACGCCCGATTGCTTCTCACAGAACGGGCGATTCTTCGCGAGGTCGGAGTCGGCGACGTCGGTCTTCTTGTCGCAGTCATCGTCCTTGGAGTTGCAGACCTCAGCCGCATCGGGCCGCACGGTCCCGTCGTTATCCGCGCAGTCGCCGCCGCCCTTGGGACAGACCTTCGGCTTGCCAACCACGACGAAGTTGCTGTCGCACCAGTCGTCCGCATCGTTATCACAGCCTTCGTCGACGGATTTGTCGCAGTCCTGGTCCTTGTTGTCACAGACCTCTTTGGCCGCCGGGTTGAAAGACTTCAGCTCATCGTTGCAGTCGCCGCCGCCCTTGGGACAGGTCTTGAAGCCGCCCTTCCACGCCATCTTCACATCGCAGTAGCCGTCGCCATCCGTGTCGCAGCCCTCGTCGATCGTCTTGTCGCAGTCCTGGTCCTTGTCGTCGCACCACTCGACGTGTGTGGGGTGGATGTCCTTGCCGGTTGATGCGCTGTCGTTGCAGTCGCCGCCGCCGTTGGGACACACCTTGGGCTTGCCGACCGTGACCATGTTGCTGTCGCAGTAGTTGTCACCGTCGTCGTCGCAGCCCTCATCGGTGCCCTTCTTGCAGTTGTCGTCGATGTTGTTGCAGAGCTCTGGCCGGCCCGGATGGATGTGCTTGGCGTTGTCGTTGCAGTCGCCGCCACCGAGCGGGCAGACCTTCGGCTTGCCGACAAGGAACATCGTCACGTCGCAGATATTGTCGCCATCGTCATCGCAGCCCTCATCGGTCACGCCGTCGCAGTCGTTGTCGATGTCGTCGCAGCGCGTCTCGGGGATGTTCTTGCCCTTGTGGCCAGGCGCCGTGACCGTCGTGCACCGAACCCCCTTGGTCCCGTTGCAGACAACCTTGCCGCCGGTGCAGGCGCCAAGCCCGCACGTGCCGCCGATGCTGACCATCGTCGTCTTGCCGGTCGCGTTATTCTTCTGCGCGTACTTGAACGTCTCATCGGTCTGGCTGTTGCAGTCGTTGTCGATGCCGTCACAAATCTCGCTGACGCCCGGGTTGATCGCCTTGCCGCCCTTGCTCGCCACGTCGTTGCAGTCGCCACCGCCCTTGGGACACGTCTTCGGGTTGCCCTTCGTCTGCATCTTGTCGGTGCAGTATTGGTCGCCATCGGTGTTGCAGTCTTCGTCGATGATCTTGTTGCAGTTGTTGTCCTTGTCGTCGCAGATCTCCTTGGACGACTTCTTGTTGCTGCCGTTGGGATCGGTGCTGCACGTCGCCTGGTCGGTCTTGCCGCCCACGCATTCGACCTTGCCCGCTGATTCGCCGCAGACGCCCACGCCCTTGCACGCCTGGCCGACGTTGCGCTTGGCCCCGCCCTGTTCGGTGTACGTGTAGTTCTCGTCGCTCAGCCCGTCGCAGTCGTTGTCCTTGTAATCGCAGATCTCCTTCGCCTGTTTGCTCAAGCTGTCGCAGAAGAGCTTGGCCTTGTCCGACGTGCACTTGACCTTGCCGCCGCTGCAGACGCCGGTGCCGCACTGCTCGCCCTTTTTGCGGACAGCCTTCTTGCCGCCGACAACGATGTCTTCGAAATCGAAGTCGTCGTCCGCCTTGCCGTCACAGTCGTTGTCGAGCGCGTCGCACGACTTCTCGATGCTGCCGCCGAGCTTGCACTTGGTATCGGTGAACCCGCACAGGCGCTTGGTCGGGCCCTCGTAGTTCTTGACGCCCGAGTAGTCGCATTCCCACGTGCCGTTCTTGCAAATCGCCTTGACGTTGGACTTGGTGCAGACACCGAGCAGCTTGCAGTTGGAGTCCGACACCGTCATCGCGTCATCTGTCAGCCCGTTGCAGTCGTTATCCTTGTAGTCGCAGATCTCCGTCTTCACCTGCACCAGGGTCGAACACGTCAGGTCCGTGCCCTTGCTGTTGCAGACGACCTTGCCCTTGTCGCAAACGCCCGTCCCGCACAACGTCTCGCCCTTTCCGTAGAAGCGCTTGACCTTCTTGCCGCCCGCGACCGTGTCCGAATAGTAGAAATCCTCGTCGGTCTTGCCGCTGCAGTCGTTATCGACGCCGTCGCACTTGAACTCATGCAACTTGAAACAAGCGGTGCCCAACCCCGGGCAATGACAACCGGCTTCGCCCGCCGTGCACTTCTGGTCCTTGTCGAACTCGATCTTGGCGACCTTGGCGTAGTCGCACGTCCACTTGCCGGCCTTGCACACCGTCTTGATGTTCTTGGACGCGTCACCCTTGCACGCACCGACCCGCAAACACGTCGAGTCGTTCACGCTCGTCAACGTCTCGTCGGTCGTCCCGTCGCAGTCGTTGTCCTTGTTGTCGCAAACCTCGGTCTTGTCGGCCTTCTTGCTGCCGTCGGGGTCGGTCGAACACGTCGCGTGCTTCTGCTTGATGTGACACTCGACCGTGCCGCTGCCGCACTCGCCGATGCCGTCGCACTTGGCGTTGACCTTGAGCGACTTGCCCGACTTCTCCTCCTTGTAGGTGAAGTCCTCATCGGACGTGCCGTCGCAGTCGTTGTCCTTGTAGTCACAGATCTCCGGCTTGGGCCGCTGGTCGCCGTAGCACCCAACGCACGTCTTGGTCTTGGCGTCGTACGCCTTCTTGTGACAGTCGAGCTTTTCGTTGCTCGGCTTGTCCGACCAATGTTTGCAAACCGTCGTGCCACGCACCTTGCCGCACTCGCCATCTTCGTCGCCGCAGACCGCGTCCTTGGCCTCGGCGTTTCCATCGTCCGCAATGCCGTCGCAGTCGTCATCGATCCCGTTGCAGATCTCGGCCGCGCCGGGGTTGATCGCCTTGTCGTCAGGCTTGCAGTCGTGCTTGGCGTTGTAGCCGTCACCGTCCTTGTCATCGGTGCACTTCTCGTCGCCGCCGATGCAGTCCTGGTCGATCGAATCGCCGCACTTTTCGGGCGCCGCGGGCACATCGCCGGACGCTCCGTGAATCGTCGGGTCCTTGTCGTTGCAGTCCACGCCCGCTGGCACGCCGTCGCCGTCTTTGTCATCCGCCTCACAGGGCTCGATCTTGCCGTCGCAGTCGAAGTCACACGCCATCAACAACGCGTCGGTGATGCCGGCACCCGCGGGCGCGCCGTAATCAGGCGCCTTGCCCTTCTTCCAGCTCGAGCTCTTCTTGAGGATCGCCTCGGTCCACTGCGCGCAACATCGGGCTTTTTCGTAGGTCGTGTGCGTCTTGGTCGGCCCAAATTCGGCGTGGAACTGCGCGAACTTGTTCTTCTTGCACTTCTCGATCTCGGTCGTGTTCTTGACGCCGTCGCCATCGATGTCCAGCAAGCTGCATCCGTTGTTGACGATGCCGTCGCAGTCGTCGTCGAGGTCGTTGAGACAGTCTTCTTCCTTCGCCTTCTTCGATGCCGACGTGCACACGAGCGACTTGTTGTCCTTGCTGCACGCGATCTCGCCGCCCTGGCAGACACCCACGCCGCAACCTTCCTTGAGCTTCTTCACCCCGCCGGCGTGCTTCTTGCCGTCGATGTCGGTGTACGGCAGGTCGTCGATCTTGGTGTTGCAGTCGTTGTCCTTGCCGTCGCACACCTCGACCGCGCCCTTGTAGACGTCCTTATCCTTCTCAGCTCCGGCGCCGCACTCCGCGATCTCCTGGCAGTCCTTGACGCCGTCCTTGTCGGTGTCGGGCGCGGGCGTGTCCTTGCCGTCGCAGTCCTCGTCGATCCCGTTGCCAAAGAACTTGCACTTGTCCTCATTCGCGAACGGGTTCGCTTCGGGATTGTCGTCGTGGCAATCGGAAGCCTCCCCCGCCGCACAGCATCCGGGGACATCGCAGTTCTTGACGCCGTCCTTGTCCTTGTCGCAGTCGGGCGCGGCGGCGGTTCCCGGCACCTTCATGCGGATCTCGTGCTGGTCCTTGAGCGTTGTATCGAGCACGCCGGAGAAGACGGTGAGCATCTTCTTGTCTTTATCCTGACCCTCCGCGCGGATCGCGTAGCGGCCGCCAACCTCGGCGTCGAGCATCTCGAGCCGATATCCCTCCGCGTCCATGTCGCGGCCCTGCGGGACCGTGATGAACAGCTCGGGATGGGTGTTCTTGTCGATCCGTTTGCCCGGCTTGTCGTCGGCTTCCAGCTTGCGGATCACGATGTCGATGAAGTCGACGGCGCCGGTGGGCGGTGGATCGCTCTTGATCAGAAGGTGGAGCGTCTTGTAGTCGACGACCTCCGTGCCGCAGCTGGCGCTGAGCAAAACGACGATGGTGACGGCCACGCCTACAAGCGTGCGACCGAGCAACGCGACTCGGGTTTGGCGGCGCGAGCGCCGGCTGACGGGAGCGTTTTTGACGGGCATCAGGCCTCCTCGCGGCTCGACCAGGAGGAGGTCTGCCGGGGGACGCGGGAAGTATAGCGATGCACGCGGCGATCGGCTAATGCGTGGCCGTTTTGAGGCTCGGATGGCGACCGCGCTGGGGTGTCGCGGCTCCGATCAACCGGCGGGCAGCACCGCGATGACGGGCTTGGAGATGCGGGCCCGGGCGTGTGAACGCAGCGCTGTAGCGCACCAACGCTTCAAGCGCGGCGCGTCTTTCAAGGCGTTGGCAAAGCCGCGGCACCATCGACCACCTGCCGAGTCGGGGGTCGCGATCGCCGAGTCGACATTCAACAGCTCGGCCAGCGCGTCATCAAAGCGCGCCAGGGCCTTTCGTTCGGCGATGGGATCGGGCGACAACCACGGCGTGAGGAGCTTGCGCAGCAGCTTGGTGCTCACTGCCTGCCGGGTGTTCCATCGCAGCGGGACGTCCCACAGATCTGGCTGCAGACTTGGCCTCTTCGACGCGGCCGCAAGGCGCAACGCGAGCCGTCGCAGTGTGGTCGATCGGGTCGCCGTTGCCCGCGAAAGCAGCACCATTTGTGCGTCTTTGCGGCCGGTCGCAGCCAGCCCCCACATGGCCGCGTAGGCGTGCATGTGTCGCCGATATCGGGCATCGCGATCCGTGGGCACCGTGTTGGCCGCGAGCGACGCCACCACCTCCTCGGCGCGTCCGTGCTCGGGATACAGGCCGACGAGGTTGCCCAGCGCGACGGCCACGGCGCCCTTGTTCATGCGCGTGCTGCTCATCTTGCGAATCAGCCGCGGGATGATCACGGGTTCACCGACACGCCCCAGCGCGAGCGAGGCCAGCTCCTGCCAGTGCGTGCGCTTCTCACCGAGTCGGCTGTCGAGAAAGGGCATCGCCTCTGGCAACTTCGGGAGGCGACCAAACGCCAACAGTTGCGCGACCACGACAGCATCGGATCGCTCCTCCTCCATCTCGATCAGCAACTTCGCCGCGCCTGGGGTCCCCGACGCACCCAACGCCAACGCGGTATCCCGCCGCACAACCGCGTTGTTGTCCTTGAGCAGCCGCCGCGCCAACGACGCAGGTATCGGCCGACCGCTCCGAGCGATCTGGCGCAAAGCGCGAACTTTCATAGCCAGGTCGCCGCCGGTCAGCGCTTCGGAGAGCAGCGCCGGTCGCGGGGTGGCGCCACGATCGGTCCGCAAGCTTCGTTCCAGCGGCTCGGTTCGCAGCCAGGCGTCGTAGGCCAACAGCCGGAACCGCTGCAGGATCGACCGCCTCGAATGCCGCGGCGTGATCGCATCGAGCCAACGCAACAAGTCCGCGCAGCTGCCGCTCGCCATCGCCAGGGTCAAGAGCCGCTGGCCCGCCTTCTCAAGCTCATCGGAGTCGCTGGTCCGCATCACAATCTCGCGCAGCGCGTGGCCTTCGCCAGCCGCGTCCCCCGCCTGCCGATACAGCTGGGCCAGCCGATACATCGCCCGCGTGTCCCGGGGATTGCGGACCGACGCGCGCCGGTAGAGCTCCGCAGCCCCTTTCCGATCACCGTGCCGCTGGCGCAGATTGCCCAGCTTCAACAGCATCGTTGTGGTGGCATGGCGCTCGGTCAGCAGCAGTTTCTCGGCCTCACCTGCCTGCTTGGCATCCCCGGCCGCCAGCGCCGACTCGATCAACACCGCCAGCATGTGGCGGGCAAGGTCCGGCTGCTTTTCGTCGAGCTTCTTGAGCACCGCGAGCGCCTCGGCCCGTCGCCCTTCCCGCAAGCGCGTGCTCGCAAACCGCTGCAAGACTTCGGCGTCGTGATCCCACGCGTTGAGGCCCAGCGCCACGGCGCGATGCTGGTGCTTGATCGCGAAGCCGGCGTCCACCGACCCACGCCGCACGTCGAGGAACAACAACACGTCGCCGAGGGTGGCCTGTCCCGATCGGATGGCTCGCGCGAGCTCCTTGAGCGGCGGTCCCCACCCGCGCTTGCGGTAGATCACCACCAGGTTGCGGCGCGCCTCGGCCGCGAGTTGACGCCGATCCATATCGGCCCCCTTGTTCAACCTCGACAGCCCGCGCCAGCGCTTTTCGGCTTCGTGCAGACGCCCGATCTGGCCGTACAAGCTCGCGAGCTGGCGCTTGATGTCGCGCTCTTTGGGGTATTGCTGTTCGAGCTTGAGCAAGATGCCCTGCGCCTCGGCCATGAACCCGTGCGCCTGCAGGATCCGAGCCGCGCGCTGTTGGCCCTTGAGCTTGCCGAGCATCGACGTCAGCTTCGCGAGCACAGCAAGCGCCTCCGCGTGCTGCTTGTTGCCGCGTGTGAGCAGCCACTCGGCGAACGCCTCGACGTAGGTCGCCTGCCTGCCCCCGGCCTTGAGCAACGATCGATATAGACGCGCGATCCGTTTATGGTCGTCCCCGATACGCTGCTCGCGGTCGATCAGCGCCTCGATGAGCACGTGATGGCGCGGGTAGCGGCCCGCGAGGTGATCGATGAGTTTGCGCGCCTTGCGCACGTCCCGCACGGCGATGTGAGCGTCGAGCACCTGGACAAAAGGCATGGGATCAGCCGGCGACAGGCGAACCACGCGCGCAACGGCCTTCTCGAGCTCTTCGCGGAACCCGAGCCTGCCCAGGACCTTGAGGTATTCGGCCTGTAACCAGCGATGTCCGGCGAACCGTTTCCACGCTTTGCGCAGCACCGCCAAGCCCGCCTCGTCGCCTTCGATCTCGCCGACGAGCCGCGCCGCCAAGACGTA
>CAZLMW010000011.1:78539-80853 GCA_964560875.1 uncultured Enterobacteriaceae bacterium | reverse complement strand
TCGGCTTTCGCACGTCGAGCGGTCGCGATCGATTCTGCGAGCTGCAGCGCAAGGTTCAACTTGCGGCTCGCCACCGCCTCACGAAGCAGGGGAAGTGCCTTGCGGACGTCGACGCGCTTGGCCTTGAGCACGGCCTGAGCCCGGTCTTCGATCGGCCCTTTCTGTACGACCCGCTTTGCGACGCGCCGTTTTGTACGCCGCCGTGGTGCGCCTCTTTTTTGGCCGCTGCGCTTCCGTTTTGCGCTTGCCGTTGTCTTCTTCTTGGTGCGCGCACCCCAACCCGCATGCGCAGACGGCGCGGCCATGACCAGCGCCGCGCAGATTGCGATCGCAGACGTTCGAAGCAAGACAACTCCCTCCCACGAGGATGGCGACGACCCCGACCTGCCGCAAGCTATCGAAACCGACGAGATCGCCGCCGACGCTCCGATAACGGCCCCGAAGCCACCGGTCCGTTACTCCCTAACGCCCCGGCACGGCAGATGATTTCATTTCATCGCCTTGTCGGTGTCGGAGGCCCCCCGCATACTGGCTCAGAGATCTCCCCCGGAGGGACTCGCTTGACCCGCGCGTTGTTGGTGCAGCCGCCTTTGCTGCTGCATGCCGAATTCATCGATTACCCGTATTTCACCGGTGCCGGACTCTGGCAAACGGCGGCGAACCTCCGTGCGGCGGGCCACGACGTCGATGTGCTCGACGCGTTCTGCCTCCCGACCTCCAACCTGATCCGTGAACGCGGCGGCATGGTCCGTCTCGGCGTGCCGTGGTCAACCTTCGCCGGCCATCTCCCCAGCGAGGCCCCCGACGTCGTCATTTTCGCCAACTCCCCGTGGCAGCGCGCGCGTGCTGCAACCGCCGAACTCAAGCGATTCGCCGCCGATCTCGCGGTCCGTTGGCCCACCGCCGCGACAATCCTCGCCGACTGCGATATCGGCGGGATGCACTTCATCGAGTGGGGCGCCGAAGGTCTCGACGAGCTTGGCATCGACTTTGGCTGCAAGTACGAGTCCGAAACCACGCTCGACAAGCTGATCAAGCAGCTCAGCACCGGCGCCGTCCCCGAACATCGAATCGCCCGCGGCGTTCCCGCCTCGACACCGCTGAGCGACCTGCCGCTCCCCGCCTATGACCTGGTCGACATGAACGCCTTCGCAGGCTTTATGCGTCGCGTCGCGCGGGCCAATCATAAGCGCGAAATCTTCGACTGTTCGCCCCCGGTGGCTGCGATCAAGACCAGCCGCGGCTGCGTCTATGCCTGCAACTTCTGCACATCCAACCCCTGGGCGCGCGACCCCGACGCCAAACCCACCGACAACGGCGCCGAACCCCCCGCAAGTGCGCCGCCCAAGGCATACAGGACCTACTCGCCGGAGCGTATTCGCGAACATCTCGAGCTGCTCAAGACCGACCATGGAATCAGCCGCGTGGTCGTGCTCGACGAGCTCGTCAACGTCAATCCGCGCCACTTCGATGCGCTGCTCGACGCCCTCGAATCGCTCGACATGCGCGCCGACTTTCCCAACGGCATGCGCGCCGACCGCATCACGCGTTCCCAGATCACCCGCATGTCCAAGCGTGTGCCCGTCTTGTCGATCAGCGCCGAAGCCGCAACCGAACGCATCGCCAACGACGTCATCGGCAAGCGATTCGACCTCACCGCCACCCGCAACGTCGCGTCCTGGTGCGCCGAAGATGGCCTGCCGCTCGTCGTCCACTGGATGATCGGGCAACCCGGCGAGACCCGCGCCGAGATCAAGCACACGATCGCCACGGCCTGGCAGCTCTTCGAAGACTTTGGCGCCACCCCACTGATCCAGTTTGCGACGCCGATCAAGGGCACCGAGCTGCACGACGTCGTCACCGAGCGCCAATTGTGGACGGCGCGCGAAGACCGCGACATCGGGCCGCTCTTCCAGGGCAAGCCGGTGTTCGAAGACGCCGATTGGACGGCCCACGACCTGCACGTGGCCAAACGTGTGATGCAGACCCGCTTGGAGGCCCACGACCCCAAAAAGGTCATCATGAACACCACCTACATCTGCAACAACCAGTGTGTGTTCTGTGCAACCGGCAACCGCTTGCCAAGCCACGGGGACGTCGCCGAGCAGATCGGGTTCATGAAGAAGCGGCGCGAGCAGGGCTACTACCTGATCGACTTCGACGGCGGCGAACCGACGACCAATCCCAACCTCTTCAAGCTGCTCAAGACTGCCAAGGCGCTGGGCTACGACAAGATCAACGTGACCACCAACGGGCGCATGATGATGATGCCCCGCAACGCCGAGAAGATCGTTCGCAGCCCGATCACCAGCCT
>CAZLMW010000011.1:76626-78439 GCA_964560875.1 uncultured Enterobacteriaceae bacterium | reverse complement strand
GCCGCCACGAAAAAGCGTGCGAGTCGTGCCTCATGCAGTTCGCTTGCCAGGGCTTCTACTACTTCCCCGACGAGTGGAAGGACGAAGCGCGCGCCCGTTGGGGCGACTGATCGAGATGGGTCGGTGGCCTACGCGCCCGGCTTCTTCTCAGCCTTCTTCGCTTCGGCCTTTTTCGCGTCGGCCTTTTTCGCGTCGGCCTTTTTCACGTCGGCCTTCTTCGTATCGCCAGCGTCCGTTTTCGGCTCGGCTTTGCCAGCGTCCGTTTTCGGCTCGGCTTTGCCAGCTTCGGCGGGTTCGGCGGGAGCTTCGGCGCCAGCATCGGGGGCGGGGCGCAGGTCCTTGGGAATCTTGCCCCTGGCGGTCCCGGTGAAGCCCCAGCCGGTGTCGATCTTCAGCGCCTTTCCGTTGGGCCCGCGCAGCACCGACGCGTTGAGGTTGGTGCCCATAAGCTTGTAGCGCGCGTACTTTTTGCCCGCCGCGTCGACGAGGCGCTCGATCGTCAACTTCATCGTGCCGGTCTGCAGGTTGTCAGCGCGGACCCAGTTGAGCTCGTCGTTGGTGCGAAAACGGTCGACAGCGAGGTCGAGCAGGGTTGGAGAGCGCTGGTCCAGGACGACGACCGGACGCTTGATTGCGATCGCGGTGACCTTGTTCTTCGCCTTGGGGTTTTGGGCGAATTCGACGCGTTTCCACTTGTCTTTGAACGCGAACAGGCGGATGCGCAGCGTCGCTCCCTTGACGTCGAGCCAACGGTCGTAGGTGACCAGTTTGCCCTTCGCGTCGAGGATCGTGTGCGTTCGGTGGGTGAACGAACGGCCCTTGTGGCGCATCTTCGTCTTGGTTGAGAAGTACGTCTTCGTCTCGCCGCGCTTGGACCGCAAGACCTCGCTGCCGAGGCGCGCTTTTCCGTCGCGTACGGTCACGATCAAGTCGGGTGGGGGCCGCTTCTTGGCGAGAGCCGGCGCGGCGATCGCGCAACTGACAGCCAGGGCGGTGAGCGAGATGAGTTGTTGACGGACCATTATCGAGCCTCCGCGTGCCATCCTCCCCAACGGTGGATCGCCGTCAAGTATTCGGCCGGAGGACCCCGAGATCGGGTAATCAGTTCTGTTTCTTGAGGCTGTCGGGCTGCTCGGATGGGGCCGCAGCTTCGGCCTCTTTGTCCGTGCTTGCCTTTTTGTCCGTGCTTGCCTTCACCGTTGGCTCGGACGGAGCGTCGTCGTCCGCCTTCGGTGTCCGTTCCTGCCCGGCTGATGTGACGATCGTCGCAACTTCGACCCGCACGGCGTAGACGCCCTGGACGGTCCGCACCGGCTCGGTTTCCACCTGGGCTTTGGCGAGGATCGCTTGCGGCCACTTCTCCGGCCCGCTGTTCACCAAGCGATCCCGCAGCGTCGTGAAGCGAGGCAGGTTGGCGTTGGTCCAGACCGCGCGCACCCAGCGATTCGCCAGCCGAATTTCGAAAGCGGGACAGTCGCAGGCTGCCGGGTTGTAGCGCATCTGCACCGGTTCATCCGAGCGCAGGCCTGCGATCGCGGTTTCGATGCGGTTGCGCACCGGATTGAGCGGCTCTTCCTTGGCGTTTTGGTTGCCGCTGCAGCCGACCGCGATCGCGATGATTCCGACCAGCGCGGCAGCGATCCGTAAGCGACCGATCGACCGACACAGTGCCACGATCACGATCCCGTGGCGGTCGCGGCCTTGGCGGATGGAGCGGGGGCAGTTTTGGCCGGCTCCGGTGCGCTTTGGCCGCCTCGCAGCCGGCGGTTGAACTGCACGTAATAGGCGTCCAACTCGGTGCGATAGCGGCGCA
>CAZLMW010000011.1:28656-76526 GCA_964560875.1 uncultured Enterobacteriaceae bacterium | reverse complement strand
AGCCGGCGGTTGAACTGCACGTAATAGGCGTCCAACTCGGTGCGATAGCGGCGCACTTCTTGCTGCAGCTTGCGGCGAATCTCGCGAAACCGTTCGAGGTCCGACGGGCTCTGCAGGGTGTCGACGAACGCGCGAATATCGGTCAGCGCGTTCCTGTATGCCGCAACCAGCACCGAGTGGACCCGCTTGAGCTCGGGTGTCCCCGTCTGCATGGCGTCGAGCCGGCCGACGAATTCGTTCATGCGCGGCAGGACCTGGTTGCGCATCGCGGACCGGTACTCGGCGAGGTTGGTCGACTTGTTGGCTGCGGCGAAGGCGGCGATGACCCGGGCGTGCGCGTCGTTGGCCCGTTCGCTGGCCTTGGAGTAGGCGTCGATCGCTGCACGCGCCTGCAGGATCTCTTCGGACTGCTGGTTGTCGCCCTTGATCTTATCGCAGCCGGCCACCAGCGAGACGGCGCAGAAGCAGACCAAAATCGTACGCTTCCAAGTCATTCGGCGCCCATAGTTGCAGCCCGGTTGTCCATCGGCAAGCGGCCGTGTCTGCATCTGTGCGATCGGATCTGCACAGTCTTGCACTTGAGCCCGACCGGCAGCGTCTCTATCGTCACCTTCTTCGCGGCGTCACCTACTCGTCGCCCGACCTCGCCACTGCTGCATCATGCATTCGCACTTCGCCGATCATCTCGCCCTTCCGATCGCCGTCTCGCCACATCGGCATGCGCTGCTCGTCGTTGCGATCGCGGCCATCGTCGCGGGCTGCTCGTCGGATCCCGTGGTCGGTTCGGCGCCGTCATCGATGGCCAGCAGCGGGTACTGGCAGGGCGAAGAGCTGACCTTCACGATCGACGGCCCGACCCTCCAAGACCTGGTGTTCACCAAACAAACCTGCGACGGCGACGGTTGTTCCGCGGAGGTGGGCGGCGCGTTCAGCGGCGGCTTCACGGTCGGGCAGTCCATCGACATCAGCGTCGGTACCAACACGCTCACCGGCACATTCGATACGGCCAATACGGCCTCGGGCAAGCTCGACCTCACCTCGAAAGATGGCTGCTGCAGGGTCGTGGGCGCGTGGAGCGCCAAGTGGATCAAGGCCTTGGCGAGCGCGTCGTCGGGTGGATCGTCCTCGGGCGCCACTTCCGGGGGCTCATCATCGGGCGGCGGATCTTCGTCGGGCGGCTCGTCGGGTTCGTCTTCTGGGGGCGTCGCTGGCAGCGCCAACTGGGGCGGCCATTCGACCGGCGATATTCATCCCGGCCCGTCGCTGAACCCGCCCGCTCACAGCGAAAACGCGAACCTGAGCGCCGCCCAGAACGACGCGCTCAAGCAGCTCAACCAGATCCGCGCGGACGTCGGCGCGGCCGGCATCGGTCAAGACCAGGCCCTCGCAGCAGCTGCACAGGCGCACGCCGACTTCTACGTCAAGCACATCAACGCGTACAAGGCCGCCAAGCTCAACCCGCACAAGCAAGACGCCAAATTCGGGACCGGGTTTACGGGCACCAACTTTGGCGAGCGCGTCAAGAAGGCCGGGTTCAAAGGCCAAATCGGCGCAGAGGTGATGGCGTTCACCGGTAGCGTCGGCGGCGCGCTGGCCGGATGGATGGCAACTGTCTACCACCGGCTGCCCTTGATCGATCCGCGCATGGCGCTGATGGGTTTTGGCAAAGCGAGCACGGCAAAGGCGCGCTGCGAGGTTATGGACACAGGACGCGGCAGCCCCAAGAACAACGCGATCATCGTCTATCCTGTCCCCGGCCAGACCGGCGTGCCCCGCAGCTGGAGCGGCAACGAAGGCCCCCAGCCTCCCAAACCCACGTCCGGCTATCCGTCCGGCCCCGTGATCACAGCGCGTTTTCCGAGCGCCTTCACGATCAAGGACCACAAGCTGCTCAACGGTGCCGGCAAGGCCATCGCCCACGTCTGGCTGACCAAGGACAACGACAAGGTGCTCAAGTCGTTCGATGCGCAGACCGTTGTCATCTACGCCGATACCCCGCTCGCGGGCGGCACCTACACCGTCCGCATAAGCGCCACGATCGCCGGCGCGGACAAGACGCTGCAGTGGGCCTTCACGACGAAGTGAACGACGCTGCCAGCGCGGCAAAAGCGGTTCACCATCGGCGCCATTTGTGGCAATAGTCCGCGCCTCATGGCAGCAGACCACTACGACGGACAAGATCTCGAAGCGCTCGCAGAGATGCCGCGGTACACCGATTGGATCGTCGATTTTTTCCGGCCCTACCTGCGCGGTCGCATCATCGAGGTGGGCGCCGGGATCGGCAACGTCACCGCGCGTTATGCCGATGCGGCCGATGAGCTGCTCCTTGTCGAACCCGCCGACAACCTCTTTCCGCGCCTGCTCGACCGTTTCGCCGGTGACTCGCGCGTCCAGGGGTCCAACGCGGTGCTCGAACGTGTCGAGCCGGCGCTTCTCGAGCGACCGTTTGACGCCGCGATCATGGTCAACGTGCTTGAACACATCGACGACGACGCGGCGACGATCACGCGCCTCGGCGAGGTCCTCACCGACGACGGACACCTATTAATATTTGTACCCGCGCTGCCCTGGCTGTTCGGCAGCCTCGATGAGCTCGTCCATCACTTTCGCCGCTACACCCGCAAATCCCTCGCTGGCTTGCTGGAGTCGCGCGGTTTTGACGTGATCGACATGCGCTATTTTGACGTGCTCGGCATGGCCCCGTGGTTTGTGGCAGGCCGCGTGTTTCGACGCGACAAGTTCGACGAGGGCGGCGCCAAGCTCTATGACCGCTTCGGCGTGCCTTTGACCGCGTTCGTGGAACGACTTATCGTGCCGCCGCTCGGCAAAAGCCTGATTTGTGTGGCCCAAAAGAGAGCCGCCAACGCCTGATGGCCCGTGCCTCGTAGCCCGCGCGCCGTGGAAGAACCGTCGATGAGCCCGACCAAGAAAGCGACGTCCCGCAAGTCGCCAAAAACCAAGAAGTCAGCGTCCACCGAAGACACGCGCGACATCCCGTCGTGGAAGCTCTCGGTCGTGATGCCCTGCTATAACGAAGAAGCCACGCTGCGGACCATCGTCGGCCAGGTGCTCGCCCAGCCCTTCGATATCGAGCTGGTCATCGTCGACGATGGCAGCCAGGACCGAACCCGCGAAATCCTCGCCGAGCTCGACGCCGAATACCCGCAGGTCCGGGTCTTCCTGCAGCCCCACAACCAGGGCAAGGGCGCGGCGTTGCGTCGCGGTTTCGCCGAAGCGACCGGCGACATCGTCATGGTCCAGGACGCCGACCTCGAGTACGACCCGGCCGAGTACGGCAAGCTGGTCGCGCCCATCGTCGACGGCAAAGCCGACGTTGTGTACGGCTCACGTTTTTCCGGCGAGTCGCATCGGGTGCTCTATTTTTGGCACTCTGTCGGCAACAAGCTGCTGACGACGCTCTCCAACGTGGTCACCGACCTGAACCTCACCGACATGGAGACCTGCTACAAGGTCTTCCGCGCCGACATCATCAAGCGCCTCACACTCGAGGAAGATCGCTTCGGCATCGAACCGGAGATGACGGCCAAGATCGCGCGAATGCAGGTGCGATTGTGGGAGGTACCCATCTCCTACAACGGTCGCACGTACGCTGAGGGCAAGAAGATCGGCCTCAAGGACGCGTTCCGCGCGGTCTATGCCATCACCAAGTACGGCGTAGTGAAGCGTTTTTTGTGAAAGGTGGGTTGCTTGACACCCTCTCGGGGCGGCGGGACACTCACCGCGCCGCATGACTGCATCTCGGTCGGTCTTGATGACCGCGAGCATGTTGGCCGCGAAAGGGGAGACGCCGTCAGATGACTCACCGCGCACAAATCCGTCGCTGTGCAACGTTCCTTGCCGCCGCGACGCTTGTTGCCGTGGCGGGAGCGTGTGGCCCGGTTTCGACGGCATCGACCATCAAGGACGCTGAGCACGACCTGAAGGAAGCGCGCAGCCTCGACGCACAGAAGAACGCGCCGTACGAATACACCAAGGCTGCTTCGTACTTGCACAAGGCCAAAGAGCTCGAGGGGTACGGCCTGTACGAGCAGGCATCAACGTTTGCGCGCCGCAGCCGGCTGATGAGCGAAAAAGCCCAGGACGTCGCTCGCCTCGCGCGCGAACGCAACCAGCGCTCCGAGAAGTTCGGCAAGAAACGCAAGAAAGACGCGGCGCCCGCGTTCACGCCATCCGGAGGTGGCTGATGCATCGGCGAGTGCGATGGATGGCGAACGCGACAGCTCTGGCTCTCGTAGCCGCGACCGGGTTCGGCTGTGTGTCGAGCAAGAAGGTCGGCGAAGAGACCAAGCGGATGACCGAGATCATTCGGTCCGCGAAGATCCAGGCTTACTACTGCGCGCCGGTTGACCTGGCCCTGGCCGAAGCGAACGTCGAATTCGCCAAGATCGAGTCCAACCGCGGTGACACCATCAACGCGTGGGAACACATCAAGAAGGCCAAGGCGCACACCGCCAAGGTTTACGCCGTCAAGGACAAGAAGGGCTGCTGCCCCGACCGCGATGGCGACAGCATGTGCGACGCGGCCGACAAGTGCCCCGACGACCCCGAGGACTTCGATGGCGACGAAGACACCGACGGCTGTCCCGAGTACGACCGCGACGGCGATGGCATTCACGACCAGAAAGACCGCTGCCCCGACGAGGCCGAGGATCGCGATTCGTTCCTCGACGAAGACGGCTGTCCGGACAAGGACAACGACGCCGACGGTGTGCCGGACCGCCGCGACAAGTGCCCGAACGTGCCCGAAGACAAGGACGGCTATGCCGACAGCGATGGCTGCCCCGACTTCGATAACGACGGCGACGGCGTGCTCGATTACCCGGTCAAGGCCGACAAATGCCCGGGCAAACCCGAGATCTACAACGGGCTCGACGATCTCGACGGCTGCCCCGACAAGCAGGCGCCGCCGCCCAAGCCGAAAGAGTACAAGAACATCATCGTCGAGAAGGAACGCATCGTCTTCAAGAAGCAGATTCGCTTCAAGACGAACTCGGCCAAGATCATCGGCGCGATCAGCTTTGCCATCCTCGACGAAGCGTCCGACGCCCTCAAGACGCGCAACGACGTTCGCGTGCAGATCGAAGGCCACACCGATGAGCGCGGTAACGACAAGTACAACAAGAAGTTGAGCCAGGCTCGTGCGGAATCGGTCGTGGCTGCCCTCGTCAAGCGGGGCATCGCGCGCAGTCGCCTGCTGCCGATCGGGTTTGGTGAAGAGCGCCCGCTCGACACTGGCCACAACAAGGACGCGTGGGCCAAGAACCGCCGGGTCGAGTTCAACTTCATCATGGACTAGCCCGCCGGAGATCTGGCAAGCCGGGCCAAAGGCTCCCGCTGGGCTCTCTTTCTTGTCGATCGTCTCGGGGGCACAGCGGCAGGATCGTCGATGTCCGACAACGCCCCCCATCCGAGCGACAGCGCGTCTGCCCCGTCGCCACTCTCTTCCCAGTCGCCAAACTCTTCCCAGTCGCCAATCTCTTCCCAGTCGCCAATCTCTGTCCAGTCGCCGGGGTCGTCGCACGCCGATGACGCTCGGCCGCACTTTCAGTTTGGGATGTGGACGCTTGTCGTCTTCACAGCCGGCGGGCTTGTTCTCGAGGGACTGCACGGCTTCAAGGCCGGCTTATACCTGGACGTCGGCAACGAAACGCGGCGCTTGATGTGGACCTTGGCGCACGCCCACGGGACGCTTTTCGGCCTGCTGCACATCGCGTACGGCGCAGTGGTTGCCGCGCGGGGCAACGAAGCATTGAAGCGGCACAAACTGACGACCGCTTGTCTGCGAGCCGCGACGGTCATGTTGCCGGGCGGGTTCGCGCTCGGTGGCGTTTGGACGTATGGGAGCGACCCCGGCCTCGCGACCGTGATTCTCGCTCCCATCGGTGGATTGTTGATGCTTGCGGCGCTCGTCTTCGCCGCTCTCGACGCGTGACTCAGTCGCGGCTTTGTCGCGGCTACTGCATCGGGCCCATGTAGCGGATCTGCAGCTTGCTGTGGTTGCCCGACGTGTTCCACGAGTGCCAGCGGTACGGGTTGCTCGCATCGGCGTGGTACCGCACATAAAACGTGTCGCCAGCGCGCATGCGGAAGAACTGCGTCATCCGCGTGTGGCCCCAACGGTGCCCGTAGTTTTCATCGTTGTGCACGTACGCGCGGCCCGCACCGTTGACGAACATCTGCAGGCGCTTGCTGCCGCTGCCGTGCTGGTCGGCGTAGGCTGCAAACTGGTAGTAGCCGGCAATCTTGACCGTCACAGTGCCGTTCTTGTTGACGGTGATGTAGCCCGCCTTGACCGCGGTATCGTCGCGCCAGCCGTCGAGGCAGTAGGTGGCCCAGCCGCTGCCTTGGCTGTGGGATTTGCAGCCGCCTGACCACGTGATCGGCCGCGGCTTGGCGGCGGCCCAGACGTAGGACGAGACCTTGTTCTTGTTGTCCACGTTCGGCTGGCAGATCTGCAGACCCCAAACCGGCATGTAGCGGATCATTCCGACCGCATCGACCGTGCACTTCGTCTTCGATCCGTCGCCGATCTTCAGCTTCAGCCCGGGCGCCAACTTGTCGAACGTCTTGTACGGGCCGACGATGGCGTTATCGACATGCAGCGAACCCTTCAGCGAAATCGCCTTGCCGCTCAGCGTCTTGATTCGGATCGACCAAGCGACGAGCTCGCCGTCGATCTTGTTGTCCTTGAAGCCCGCATCGAGCACCAGCAAGCGCCACTTGCCCTTGATGTTCTTGTTGAGCCAATCGCCGTGAATATTGCCCGCGACTTCCTTGGTCTTGGTTGGCCAGGTCGACTTCAAGACGGTCTTGTCCTTGGCGTCGAACTGCTTTTTCTTGTGCAGGATGTAGTGCTTGTACTTGCCGCCGTCGACATTCGGGTTGGTCGGCCACGACTTGACGATGGAAGCGATACTCTTGGGAAGAACCGGCGCGTCCGGCGGGAACAGCAGAATCACAAGGTCGGCCGTATTGGAGTTGTTCAACTCAAGGTCGATCTCGAGCGACTGCGCCAGCCCGACATCCGGGAAATCGATCGTGTCGAGCGTCCCTTCGGGGTTGTTGTCGGTCAGCGGCTTCTTCTTGCTGCCGAACAGCTCGTCGCTGTACTGGTTGGCGAAAACGCCGTTGCTGACGCTGCCGATGCCCGAACCGGCGGCGGCCACGCACTTGAGGGAACCGTCGCCGTTGATGCCCTGGACGACCTGACCTTGCTTGCACGCTCCAGCAGGCGTCTTGATTCCGGTCAGCTTCGAGCCGTCGCCAACAAACTGCTTACCCGCGACGATTCCGCCGGCGATGAGGTCACCGGCCGCCGTGAGCTTGCCGACCTTGAGCGCGTTGGCGCCCATGTCGACGTCAGCATCGAATTTCAGGTGAGACGTGTTGACGCAACCCGTGCACTTGAGCGCCCGCGCCTGCTTGGCGTCTCCGCCCTTCACGCCGTCCGCGGCGGCTGCATACGCGAAGTTGACCTTTGTCGGGCCGATCGAGCCGTTGGCGACGTGTTTGCCAGCCAAGCACCCCGAACACGCAATATCACCAGCGGTCTTGGCGTGGATCGAAAACGCCACGGCGTTGAGAGGGCTGCGCGCTGTTGCTTGCCCGTCGACCTTGATCTCGAGGAATTGGCCGGCAAGTGCGGCGAGTTTGCCGGCGTCGATCTTGGTCGTGCTGCCGAGGCGATGGCTGAATCGACCGCCCTTGATCGCCAGCTTCACCGGGCCTTCTGTCCACGCGGCCGTTCCGCCCGTGGCTTTGTCAAAGATCGCGAATGTCACCGAGTAGGTGCCGTCGGCCGCGGGACCACCGCCAGAACCCTGTAGGATGCCTTCCACCAGCGTCGTTTCCGGCGCGGCCGCAAAAGCGGGCATGGCGGTAGCGGTTAGCAGAGCGGCGGCCACTCCTGCGAGTGCGCGGAACGTCGAGCGCATGGAGACTCCGATCGATGATTCGACTGATGGCGGTCCTGTGGTGCGGACCTGTAGGTTATGCGCGCAAAGATACCGATTTCTTGCGGCCAAGTGCAACGCATGTCGGGGCTCCGGCTCGTTACTCCGGCAGATCCACTTTCTTGTCATCCCGGTCCGACAAAAGCCGGTCAAAATCGGCTCGCTTGACCGGCATGGGCTCGCCTATCACCTGGCCGGGCGCCGGTGGCATGGCGCGATTGTGGTGTTGGACCCAGCCTCGGAAGGCCCGCGCGGCGACTTTCATGCGCTCCGAGGTGCGTCCGATCCAGTCGTATTCGGCGACATCAATCGTCGAGTGCAGCTTCAGGACGCGTTTGGCCATGAAGCGCACCGCGGGATAGGGGTCCGTTAGCCGCTGCAGCAACACCAGGGGCATCCAATCGGCACCTGAAGCCTTGCGCGCCGGCTCCCACCCCATGTGCCACACAACAAGCGCGCGCTGGAGGGCATCTCCGGCGAGGCCCCATCGCACCCCGATCGGCAGGTTGTCTTCGTCGGCGGTGAGCGGAGGAATCGGTTTGCCGTACCACGCGCCGAGTCTCCGCGAGGTCCAGCCAAGCGACTTATCGAGGTGACAAAGGTTGCACGCACTCGGCCGCCCGGTCCGGCTGGCCACCGCTGCGCTCGGGCTCTGGATCAGGTGGTCGCGCGTCGCCTTGAGCAGCGTGTACGTCGCGTGCGGCATATGGCAGTTCATGCAACGCGACCCCGCGCTGTCGGCGGCGTGATGGGTATGCGAGTCGGTGCGGTAGCTCGGTTTTGGGTGGCAACCGGTACATGCAGCGTCGCCTTTCATCCCGGCACCGACCTGGTCGTCCATCCATTCCTTGTTGGGGCGGGGATCGTCGCGCTTCTTGTGGAGCTGGTGACAGGACATGCATGACAGCTGCCGGTCGCCTTCGCCATCGGTGTGGCACTTCGATTCGACCGACGCCGTGTATTCGCGCCCTCCGGTCTTAATCATACCGTCCGACCAAAACAGCTTGTCGAGTAACCCGGGGTTGAGGCGCTTGAGCCGAGTCATAGCAGTACCGTCAGCAGCATCGCCATGCCGGATCACGTGATAGCGGTCCTTGAGCCGGTCGCCAGGTCTGAACTGCGGACCGAATTTCACGAACGCATGCAGGTCCTTGTCGGCACGAAAGACGAATGCGCTGTGGCAGTACGCGCAGACTTGCGAGCCGCGGCTTGCATCGAGATCCGTGGGATTGACGACGTCGTCGCCCGCCCCGAGCCCGAGGTAGCTCGCGTACCGGCGCAGCGGGTTGGCGTGGTTGGCACGATGGCGGGCGGCCGGTCCGTGACACGCCTCGCACGCGATGCCGTGTTCGACGACATCCGATTGCGGTTTGGGCGCGCTGGATCGGGTGTATCGCGGGCGCGGACCCGTCGTGTGACATCGCAAGCACGTCGTGTTCCAACGCCCCGATTCAGGAAACTCCTGGCGCTTTTCAGGCCGCAGGAAAGTCGCGCTTCGTGGCACCCAGCGCTTGGCCTCGATGAGGTACGACCAGGGCAGCATGCCCAGCCGCGTGCCCGAGCCAGTCGCGTACCAGAAGATCTGCTTGTGATGCGACCCTGTGACCAGCAGCACCTGTCGCTCGATGCGTGGCGCTGTCTTTTGATCGATGTAGCGGCGCAGGTTCCCCAGCAATCGGTCCACGTCGAACATCTCGACCCAGAGCTGATCGCCGCGCTTGAACAACTCCAAACGTGTCTCACCGCGGCCGACTGTCCCTGCCCACTGCGGGACGACGGACTCCTGGGTCGCAGGCTCCGTCATGCGGCGATGATACGAAAGGTGCCAGGTATCGTATTCGCGCCGGTGACACGAGCGGCACGCCGATGAGGCTGCGTACTCGTCACGCGGACCGGCAGGCGGTTCACCGCGCCCAAGCCGCGATGGTGGGTCGGTCGCCACGAAAAGCGCGACGCCAACACACACACCAATCAGGGTGAGAGTCTGTTTCACGCGACGTCGCCGCGCTTCCCTGGAAGGTCGATGGGCCTGCCCAGTCTACTTGTTTGCCAACACGTCGAAGTAGCGCTGGTAGTCCCACTCCATACCGGTCGGGAAACGACCGCCGCTCTTCTGCGGCAGCCACGTGTTGCTGTAGTACGCCAGGCGCGTGCGTCCGTACTCGCCGTTCCAATCGGTCCATCGGTAGAAGCCGGTCTTGAGAACGACGGTGGAGCTCTTGTTGGCCGGATACGTCATCGACGGGCACGAGCTGCTCAGGTTGTTGCTGGCGTAGTTCCACACGTTGCCCTTGTTGAGCGCGATCGACGTCTGGTTGCTGTGGTGGTCGGACGAACTCCAGTGGAAGCAAACCGTGTGCTTGAGGTTGCTGGACGTCGTGTTCTTCACGAAGTTGGTCAGGTAGATACTCGTGCGGTTGTTGTTCTCGTTGCCATAGTTCGGCCCGCCCATCTGCCACGTGATGTTGCCAGCTCGATCACCCCAGATGATCTCGGGCGTGATGCGCAGCAGGGTCTGGCTGTCCGTGCTGATGTGGTGCGCGTACTGGTAGAACGGCATCACGCTCCAGCGACCGGAGAGCCAGTCGTTGTGCCTGCCGATCAGGAACGGACGGCTGCCGTCGGGGAACATCCCGTACCAGATTTTGCGTCCGCCAACCCATGTGTACGGGTCGGTGACCTTCATGCTGCCGCCAATGACGACATCGCCGGGTTTCTTGCCGCTGCCGTTGTACATGCCCCAGAGCTTCTTGCCTACGAACGCGGTGCCCGAGACGTTGACCGTCTTGTTGCTCAGCGTCTTGATCTCGATGCTCCACGAGTTGAGCTTGCCGTCGTTCTTGTTGTTCAGGAACGCCGAATCGATGATCCAGATGCGCCACTCGCCCTTGATGTTGGTGTTCAAGTGGTCCTTGTGGATGTCGCCCGTGAGCTCCTTGGTCGGCTTGGGAAACGTGGTCTTGATGATGGTCTTGTTCTTCGCGTCGAACTGCTTCTTGTAGTGCAGCGTGTAGTGCGGGTAGGTCTTCGGGTCCTTGATCTTGTGGTTGCTGTCGATCAGGCCGGCGCGGTTGGATGGTAGGTTCGGGGTCTTCGGCGGGAAGAGGTAGACGATGACGTCACCGGTGTCGCTGTTGCTGATGTCGACGTGAACCTTGATGTCTTGCGCGATACCGATATCGGGGAAGGTGATGCTATCGAGCAGGCCCTGCGGGTTGTTGTCGGGGACATCCTTGTTGGTGCCGCCCTTGATGACGTCCTGGAACTGCGTCGACAGCTGGCCGTTGGAGATCTCGTCCAATCCATCCTTGGGCAGGCTGTTCGGATCGAGCGCCTTGACGCACTTGAGCGAACCGTCGGGGTTGATGCCCTTGATCACTTCGCCAGCGGTCTTGCATTCGCCTGTCACGTGCTTGATGCCCGTGAGCTTGCTGCCGTCACCGATAAACGAGTTGGCCGCGACGCTGGCCGCCTTGAGGCTACGGGTGCCGAGGTCGACGTTGCCGTCCCACTTGATCTCGCTGACTGAAACGCAGCCGGTGCACTTGAGGTCTTCGGCCGAGGTGGCCGCGCCGCCCTTGGTCTTGGAGCCGGCGTAGGCGAAGCCGACCGAGCTGCCCTTGATCGAACCGCTCGCGATGTGGCTCGCGTTGAGGCACCCCGAGCAGCTGAGCTTGCCTGCCCAGTTGGCATACAGCGCAAAAATCGCCGAGTGCAGGGGTTGGCGCGGCATCTCGGGGTCGGTGCCAACCTTCAGGCCGATCCACTGACTCTTGAGCGCGGCGAGTTTGCCGGCGTCCAGCGCCTTGACGCTGCCGAGCGCGTGGTGGAACTGGCCACCCTTCGCGCCGACCTTGGCCGACTCCGACCAGACAGCTGAACCGCCGGTCTTGGTCTCGTAGACGTTGAACGTCATGTCGTAGACGCCGTCAGCCGCGACACCGCCGCCACTGCTCGTCAACAGACCTTCCAGAACCACAGTCTTGGGCGCCGCCGCCATCGCCGGACCGGCCAGGAGGGCCGTCAGCAACGCCGCGATCCCGCTGACAATCACACGCTTATGCATCGTTTTTTCCCCGCATCGATGCGCTGTTTCCAAGCCGATTTCGACCCGGTTGCAGCTTGTGCTCTATCACTTGCCCAGCCAACGGCCGAGCCATTCGTAAAATCCAAATCCGGCGCCGAGCTTACCGCCTGCCGCGGGCTTCGTCACACCGCTTGCAACGCTGCCACCTGCGAAGGCGCGCACACCAAGCTTACCGGAAGTTCCCGTCAGAACCGCGTTGCCGACGCGCGCCCGAAATTGCGTCGGAGCGCATCCTTCGTCGGTCGTGCCATCGCAGTCATCGTCTTTGCTGTCGCACGCTTCCTTTTTGACCGGCAACGTCGCGCCGAGACAGGGACCGAGCGTACCGTCGGACTTGCATTGCGCTTGCCCGTCTTTGCAGGTGCCTTTGCCGCGCGTGGCCGCTGGACCGCCGTAACAAGCGTGCGCGGTCTTCGTGTCGAGGGCGTTGGTGCAGCCCTTCTTGGAGTCGCAGCTGTCGTTGGTGCACTTGTTGCCGTCGTTGCAGTCCACCTTTTTGCCGGACAGGCACACGTGTTTGCCGGCCTTGTCCTTGCCGCAGGTGTCACCCTTGGTGCACGCGTCGCCGTCGTCGCAGCTCTGCGCGAGGTTGTTGTAAAGGCAATCGCCCTTCTTGGTGTCGCAGGAGTCGGCCGTGCACGCGTTGTTGTCGTCGCAGCCCTTCTTGCCGCCGACGATGCACTTGCCGGACTTGCACAAATCAGGCCCCGTGCACTTGTTGCCGTCCGCCTCACATTGACCACCCTGCGGTGTGTGCTGGCAGCCCTTCTTCGGATCGCACGAATCGGCGGTGCATGGGTTGTTGTCATTGCACTGCAGCGCCTTGCCGGCTTTGCACAAGCCGCTGTCGCACGCGTCGGCGACGGTGCAAATCGAGTCGTCTGCGTTGCAGGGCGTCGCGTCTTTCTTCGTGATGTAAGCGCACTTGCCAGTCGCCGCGTTGCACGTGTTCTTCTGGCAGAAACCGTCCTTGCTCGCGTCGCATTTCACGATCGTCTTGGGGTTGGTCTTGCACTGGAAGGGCGCCTTCGACGTGTCGCAGAACAGCGTGCCGTTGCATGGGTTGCCGTCCTCTTTGGCGAGGCAGTCCTTGTCGACCTTGCAGGCGCACGTGTTGGTGCCCGACACGCACTTGCCCGACGAGCAGACGTCGCCAGCGGTACAGACATTGCCGTCGTCGCACTTGATATTCGAAAGCGGCGCGTGCTGGCATCCCGCAACGGCGTCGCAGCTATCTTTGGTGCACGGGTTGTTGTCGTCGCACTTGGCGGGAACGTTGATCGGCTTGCCGGCACACAGTCCGCTGTTGCAGCTGTCCGCGGCCGTGCACTTGTTGTTGTCGCTGCAGGGCGTTCCGGCGGGCGCGGCGACGTTGGTGCAGCCGAGCTTGGCGTCGCAGACGTCCTTGGTGCACGGGTTGTTGTCGTCGCAAACGACCGGCTTGCCTTTGCCGCACACCGGCAGGCCCGTGTCCTTGTGCTTGTGGCAGGCCTCGCCCTTGGTGCACGCGTCGCCGTCGTCGCAGGCAACGGTGAGCGCCTGGAAGTTGCAGAAACCGGTCTTCTTGTCGCAGAGGTCGGCGGTGCAGGCGTTGGCGTCCTTGCACACTCTTTTCTTGCCCGCGTTGCAGATCCCGGCCGAGCACGTGTCGGCCTGCGTGCACTTGTCGCCGTCGGCGTCGCAGAACGAGGTGTTGGGCTTGTAGACGCAGCCGTTCTTGGGGTCGCATGAATCGGTGGTGCAGACGTTGCTGTCGTCGCACGTCAGCGTTTTGCCCGCCGCGCACTTGCCGTCCTGGCAGGAATCCTGGCTCGTGCACACGCTGTTGTCGGCGTCACACGGCGTTCCCTTGGCCTTCTTGTCGAGCACGCACTTGCCGTTGGACGCATCGCAATCCATCGACTGGCAGGCGCTGTTGAGGGACTTGTCGCACTTGACGACGCTGGCCGGATCCACTTTGCAGCCAAATGGCGCCTTGGTCTTGTCACAGATCAGGGTGCCGTTGCAGAGGTTGCCGTCTTCCTTCTTGGCGCAGTCGGCATTGGATTTGCACGCGCAGATATTGCTGCCGGCCACGCACTTGCCCTGCTGGCAGGAGTCCGGCGCCGAGCACGGGTTGCCGTCGTCGCACGGCTTGTTGTGCAGCTTCTTGACGACGCAGCCCTTCGCGGCGTCACAGCTGTTGAGCGTGCACGGGTTGCCGTCGCCGCACGTGTCCGTGACGTTGACCGCGAGGCCCACGCACTTGAGCCCCGCGCAGGCATCGTTCTTGGTGCACTTGTCGCCGTCATCACACGCGTTGGGCGTGGCCTTGTGATTGCAGCCCGACTTGATGTCGCACGAATCCGCGGTGCAGGTGTTCTTGTCGTCGCAGTCGGTCTTCTTGGTCGCCTTGCAGCCGTCGTTATCGCAGATTTCGCCGGTTGTGCACGGGTTGCCGTCGTCACAGGGCAGGGCGACCTGAGGGGTGTACTTGCACTTGCCGGTCAGCAGGTTGCACTTGCCCTTGATGCACTGATCGCCGCTGTTGCAGGTCTTGAGTTTGCCGGCCGAGCAGACACCGCCATCGCACTTGTCGCCGACCGTGCACGGGTTGTCGTCCGCGTTGCACACACCGCCCGACGAGGATGCGTGCTGGCAGCCCTTCTTCGGATCGCACGAGTCGGTCGTGCACTCGTTGGCATCGTCGCACTTGAGCGCCGGACCAGCCGCGCATTTGCCGTCCTTGCACTTGTCGCCGCTGGTGCACTGGGAACCATCAGCGTCGCACGCGCCGTCCTGGTTGACGTGCTTGCAGCCCTTGTCGCCGCCGCACGAGTCAGCCGTGCAGACATTGTTGTCGTCGCAGGTCGTCTCGTCGGTCTGGCCGTCGCAGTCATTGTCTTTGCCGTCGCACGCTTCGGGCGTCGCTTTGGGCGCGACACAGGCCGTCAGTCCGCCGCCCTTGGGGGCACCGGGGGCGCCATCAGGCAGGCAGGTCCGTTTGCCCGGGCACTTGCCGTCGCCAGCGGTGATGAAGCACTTGGTCGAGAGCTCTTTGGAGATCGCCCGCGCGCTGCAGCCACACGCCGCGCCCTGGGCCACGCATTGTTTGTGGTCTTTGCCGTTGACGTCCTTGACGTCCGAACAGGCGTAACCTTTCGGGCAATCGGCGGTCTTGCTGCACTTGGACCCGCAGTACGCGCCGATATCGCCACGATCGACGCACACGGCGTCGAGATTGCCGGCGGCCGTACAATCAGCGTTGGCTTTGCACGGATCACAAATGCGGCCCCAGCGCGGCACGCAGATATTGGACGTGTCGCCGCCGCCGCCGCCGCTGGCCTGGGTGCACTTGAAACCGATCGGGCAGCTGTCGACGCATTTTTGGGCACAGCGGAATCCGACCGGGGTTTCGATGCAAAAACCGTTGTCACAATCTTTGGCTTCGGAGCACTCGCAACCCGGCTCGCCGGGACAGGTCGGCCCGGTGTCCTTGTCGCTGATCTTGACGTCGGGTTGGTCGCTTCCGGTGTCGACGCGATCGACGATTCCAGTGTCGACGGGACCGACCGTACCGGTATCGTTTCCTACTCCGGCGTCGAGCTGGTTGCCGCCGATGTCCGCTTCGACCTTCTCCCCGTCTACATTCTCGGTGGGCTCACCCGCACAGCCGCCAGCAACCAGCGCACCGGACAACGCGACAATCGCGGCGGTCATTCGTGCTGTGGCGCGAGGATCGGCGGCGCGTTGGTGCATGCTTTCGGCCTCGATGTTCGCTGGCGGAGGACAGCGTTCAACTCGGCGCGGTCTGAAGGGGAGCGCCGCGCAAGACTGGGGATCATATAGGACGAGAAGGTGGGGGGATCATGGCCAATGGCGCACCGCAAATCAAGGACGACGCTGCAGCGTCCGCGACCGATTGACAAAAACCGGCAACGATGCCACGCATTCGACGCACTGTGAGCGATTGGCGCCGCAGTCGGCAGGTGCTCTGTTCGCATCAGAACCCGCGCCGAGTTCGTACAAGAGGGGGCCGCCGTGGAGGTGGTGAGGAGCGTCACAGCGCTCCGTGCAAGCGCCGTTGGCACGTCCGACGGGTCGCCTCAGCCGCGAGGCGCCGTCACGTTCGGCAACTTCGACGGCGTCCACCTTGGTCACCGCGCGCTTATCACCACCTTGCGCAGCGCCGCCGCGCGCTCTTCCGGGCCCGCTGTTGTCGTTACATTCGACCCCCACCCGCTCCACACCCTGGCCCCCGATCGCGCCCCGCCCGCGATAGACACCCTCGACGGCCGCCTTGATTGGCTCGCCAAAGCGGGGGTCGATCGGACCGCCGTGCTGCGGTTCGACGAATCGATGCGCGACCGGTCGGCCCATTGGTTCGCCGAGAATGTGTTGTTCGCGTGCGGCCCCGCGACCGTTGTGGCCGGCTACGACGCCAGCTTCGGACGCGGCGGCGGTGGCGACATCGATCTACTGCGCGGACTTGGCGTGGACCGCGGCATCACCGTCGAAGGGTTCGACGCCGTTGTGGCCGAAGGGGACGTCGTTTCCAGCTCACGGATTCGCGCGCTCGTCAGCTCCGGGGATATCGCCACCGCCGCGCGCCTGCTCGACCGACCTTTCGCCCTGCGAGGCCCCGTGGTCCGCGGCGACGCGCTCGGTCGCACCATCGGGTTCCCCACGGCCAACATCGACGCATCCAGCCAGGTGCGCCCCGCCAATGGTGTCTACGCGGCGCGGTTGGTCGTCGACGGCGTCGGACACGATGCGGTCTGCAACATCGGGGTGCGCCCGACCGTCTCCGATGGCCTGCAATGGCGCACGGAAGCCTTCATCTTTGACTTCGACGCCGACATCTACGGCCAGCATGTGAGCCTGCAGCTCATCGCTCGATTACGGGGCGAGAGACGGTTCGACGGAATCGACGCCCTCAAGGCCCAGATCGCCCGCGATTGCGAGGCCGCGCGGAAGGTCATGGCCGGTGTGCAAGCCGAAGATTCCAGCCCGCGGTGACGACTACCAGTTGTAGACGATGGTCCCGTACGGGAGCGGCAGCAGCGAATTGAAGCCCTTTTCGTCCCACCAAGCGGTGTAGAGCAGGTCGACAGATAGCGAAAACCCGTGTCGCATCAGCGCGCCGAACTCGAAGCCGACGCCGCCAGCGAGCGAGTATTTCTTCTCGATTGTTTCCTGCGGATCCGGACAGGTACTGCCGCTGCAGCTGCTCGTGTCGGTGCTGTTGGTGTGCGAGATCGAGCCGAGCGCCACCGTTCGCAGCGCCGTGGTGTTGGGCAGAATCGACGTGCCGCGGGCCGAATGCCAGACGATCAGGTAGCGACCGACGCTCATTCCGCCCATCAACATCATGAACTCGCCGCGGTCGAGCATCAGCGGCAGCACGTTGGCCTGGATGAAGGTGTTACCGATGTAGTGGCGGTAGAGAAAGCCGGTTGCCCCCGCGAATCCACCGGTGAAGCCGATGGCGTGATCGTTGGTTTGGATGCTCTGCTTGTGGCCCGGCAACACGCGGGTTTGCGCAGCATCGGCGCGGCTCGCGAAGATCGACGACGATGACGCCATGAACGCGAGCAGGGCGAACGCTGCGATGAGCGTCGTGGAGCGGCACCGATGTAAGCGAGCTGTCATCGATAGCTACCAGTTGTAGAGCAAGCCGAGCGCGGGCACGGGCAGGATGTCATCGAGCCCTTTGTCGTCGAACATCGCGGTCAGCATGAGGTCGAGCGACATCGAAAAGCCGGGCCGCATCACGGCGCCGAATTCAAAACCGACCCCGGCGCCGACGAAAGCGTCCCACTTGGTGGAGTTCACGGTCTCCTTGATCACTTCTTTCTTGCAGGGGTTGTTGCTGAGGTCCACGCAGGTCGGGTCGAGGTTGCGCTTGGTCGTCTTTTCTTCGCTCGACTTGCGGTACAGGTAAGAGCCGGCGCCCGTGATCCGCAGCGCTGACGTGCCGGGCAGCAATCCCGGTCGGTCATAGCGATGCCACACGATCAGGTAGTGGGTCGCAGACAGCCCCGCGAAAACCGTCGCGTCTGCGCCGCGCTCGGTCACCATGGCGAAAAGCGTGGCTTGCAGGGACGTCTTGCCGAAGAACCGTCGGTAGGCAAACCCGCTCCCCGGAGCCCAGCCGCCGGAGAGTCCGAGGCCGTGTTCGTTGTCCTGGCGTGTGATCTTGCGGCCTTCAGCGCGCCGCGACGTGACCGCCCGGGTCGTTCTGGCCCGCGTTGCGCCGGGAACCGGGGTTGCCAGCGGAGGGTGGGCACCGGACTGTGCCAGCGCTGTTTCGGGCGACACCATCGCGACGGCAATGAGAAGCGAGACGGTAACGAGAAGCGAGATGCCGCCGACCGCGCGGGACATGAGACGGTTGCGCTCGGGGGGAAGCTTCATGGCCGCAGCATACCCATTTCCGGGCTCGACGCAGCTTTGTTGCATGGCAGGCCGCTCTTTGCTCGGGAACGCGGCGAGCCCTCTTAGATGGGACCCGCTTGCTGTAAGAAATGCTCCTGGGGCCGATTTGTCGTCCATCGCATGAACATTTCCATCTCGTCGGCGTCCGCGTTCTTCAGGCGGCGCGCGAGATAGTCAAATATGTACTTGTGCTTACGGCACCATGTCGAGTCGCGCATGCGGCCGGTGATCGTGCCCTGAGTCTTGTAGTTGTACTCGGGCTGCTGACCGCAGTACGGCTTGTACGTGCACTGCACACAATCGGGCTGTGCGTCGTTTGTCGACGCGATCACCAGCGCCCGCGTACCGGCGTTGGTCATCAACTCTTCGTACGTGTTGTCGAGGCTGCCGATCTGGAAGATGTTGTCGCCCATCGCGGCCACGAACCGGCCCTCGTCACTGCTGAAGATGGTGCCGTCGGGCGCGTACCCGATCTGGCCGATCGCGGCGCCGCCCGGTGATCGGAGGTCCAGGTAGTTGGGCTCGTAGTCGGCGATCATCTTGCTGAGCATGATCGCCGCGTTGCGCTCCATCACCTGCACGCCCTGCTTGTTGAGCTCGATGATGTGGTCGACCACCTTCACGTAGAACTGGATGAAGTCTTCCATCGAGTAGCCGAGGAAACGCTGCGTCTTGGCCGCGAATCCAAACGGATCGAGCTTGCGCAAGAAGAGCGCTCGGCAGCCCATGTTCACGTACGTTTCGACCAGCTCCTTGGGGCGCGGAAGCATCGTCCGCGTGACGGTCGGCAGCGCTTCGACGCGGTACAGGTTCGGATCGAGGCCCATCTGCTCGTAGCGCTCGTTGATCTTCTGCATCCAGCCGGTGGCGGTCTCAAAGCTGTCGCCGCCTTTCCAAACGCGATGCTGGTTGTGCACGTCCGGCGGCCCATCGACGCTTGTGCAGAGCTGAATCTTGCGGTCGATGAGGTACTCGAGCTTCTCCTCGGTCATCAAGCTCATGTTGGTGACGAGCGAGAACGTAAGCGCCTTGTCGGCCAGCGCGTTCTTTTGCCGCGCGTACTCAACTGTGTGCTGCAGCACGTCCCAGTTGGCCATCGGCTCGCCGCCCTGGAACTCGATCGTGATGCCCGGGCTCGTCGTGCAAAACGCCATGTCCACGGCGCGCTCGGCGACCTCGATGCTCATGTCGGTGTCGGTGCGATGCATCCCGACGATGGAGCTATGGCAGTACTGGCAGCCGAAGTTGCAGCGGTGAGTCAACACAAAGGCGTGCAGCGTGGGGCCGTAGAAGAGGTAGCGGTGTTTGTCCCGCCAACGCGCCGCCTGCTGGGCGACGTCGACCTCTGCGGCGATGAAATTCTTCGCGGCGAGGGCCTGGTAGAGCGGTTCGTCGGACCCGATCGCGCCTTCAACGAAGCGCTTGAAGTCCTCGGGAGCCAGGAAATACCAGTCGCCCAGGTCGTTGGTGATGAGGAACTTGTCGTCGAGGTACCGATGGTAAAACGGCATCGCAAACGCGGGCTTGAGCCTCTTGAGCGAAACAAGGTCGTGCATTTTCATCGCGTCTGCCGTCATCGTGCGTCCTTCAGGTCTGCATTCGTGGTCTGCAAGTTGGCGCGGTGGGCCGTCGCCTTGCTACGGACATCCTTATCCGGGGATACGTCGCTTGCGTTCGATGGTGTTGACCAGCGCGAAGTTGCACAGCTCGCCGGGCAGGTCGCCGTCCACATCGGGGTCCATGTCCGTGACGGCGACGACGTAGTGTTCGCCATCGGCCCGCAGTGTCAGCTTGGCGAACTCCTCGAAGGTGTCCATCGCCTGCCGCACCGCTTGGCGCATGTAGAGCTTCTTGTGCAGTCGGATCTCGTCCACGGGCTGCTCCGTTGAGAGTGGTTGGCCAGGTGAGAGTGGTCGGCCAGTTGGCAGTGGTCGGCCGGGCCGTCGCTATTTCTTCTTGAACTTCTCTTCCCACGGCACGGCGATGCCGAGGGGATCGTCGAGGAAGTCCAGGTCGTCGTCGTCGTCAACGAAGTCTTGGGGCAGCGCGGCACCGGCGGCACCGGCGATGGCCTGCGTGACGATCTCTTCAATGATCTTGCCGTTCTGCTTGACGACCTTACGGCGCAGCGCCTGGCTGAGCAGCTCGTTGCCGAAATCGCCGCTCATCTTCTGTAGCGCGGCTTCGTCCACCGCTCGTTTGGCGCGCAGGTGCACGAGAAAGCGCCCGCTACGTTTCGCTTTGACGCCGGGTCCGCCCTCGATGGGCTCGCGGTCGAGCAGCACGTAGGCGCGGTCGATCAGGGCGTAGGCCGCGCCGTAGATGACATCGATGGGGTAAAGGCCGGGATCGAGCGACAGGGTCGCCGAGCCGTTGGTGGCGTCGATCGCTTCGACATTGTGGTGGGCCATGCAGCGCTCCATGGGGTCGCCGTTTCCGGGCGTGTGGTGTGCCTCGAATGCAGGTTGTCTGGGGGGACGAACCGGGTAGCACCCGGTCCAGGTATCGTCAATTGGCGTGGTCGAATCGCGCGACCGTTGATTTGAATATCGACCAGCTTTGCTCGCTGCGTCGCCGCGCCAACGTCAGCCGGTTGGCGCCCGCTCCTTGCTGCGCGCCGGATCGTTGCGGATCGACATGTTGTCCAGCGCGACGGCGGTGAAGTTTCGGTCAGGGCTGTGCTTGCCGATCATCTTCTTGCGTTCGCGCTTGTCCTTCTCTTCAGTCGCCTGTTTGAGCGCGGCGGCCACGTGCTCGAACGACTCCGCATCGGTGAGTCTTTCGCCGTTGGCGTCCAGCGGTTGCAGGATCTCGAAGCCGTGATTTCGCAGGTAATTGACGTGCAGGCCCTTGCAGGTCTCGAACGCCGAACAGCGATGGCAGCGCAGCGACTTGGCGTAGTACTCCGACTCGATGAAGTGATGGACGTACCCGTCGAGGTCGAGGTCGCCGCCGCTGTCGAGCATCGCCGCGTCGAGCAGCAGGTGATCGTGCGGCACCGACTGCTCTCCCGCGATGCAGCTGGGCACATTCTTCAATCGCGCGCCGAGTCCGGCCAGCTTCGCCAGCGTCGCCGGCGCCGGATCGGTTTGCTGCGAACCGCTCAAGTATTCGTGGTTCTGAAGGGTCAGCACCAGCCGCTCGCCCCATGCTTTGATCGTCGACGGTCGCGCCAGCAGCCAGTCGGACAGCGAACGGTCCAGCAAGATCTCGACCTCGACGTCCTGCAGTCGCGCAGCTCCGACGAGGTAGCGCGCCGCGTCATCGGTGGTCGTGATCACAAAGCGGTCGACGCCACCTTTGGCCGCGAGCGGACCCGGATCGGCGCCGGCGTCGAGCTGCACGCTGATCGCGGCACCTTCGAACGGCTGGTCTTGCAGCGCATTGGCCGCATCGTCACCGTCGGTCGCACGCAGCCAGAGACGTTCAGGCTTCTGATCGAAGAACTTCTGGCGCGCCGCTGAACCCGGCCATGCGTGGCGCGTCGCCAGCTTCACGGTCGGAAAGCTGTGACCTTCGAGGCTCTCGCGATACGGGAACATCGTGCTGCGACAGGCCCCGTCCAGGAAGCAGTAGTCGCAGCGCTCACCCCAGCAATCCGGTTTGATGCCACGTTTGAGGAAGCCTTCGAAGTTGTGGCGGCCGCCGTCGAACTCGTAAAACAGCTTGTGCGGGTCCTGGATCAGCCGCTCGTTGCCCTCGAGGTAGGGCACGGGCAGGCGATTGGTCCACAGGTACACGCCCGGCTTCTTGGACCATTCGAAGGCGCGCCGGAAATAGGGCGCAGCGTCGTTGAGATCGAAGAAGAGCGAGTGGCGATGTTCGTCGAAGCCGCGCCCAAACGGGATGATGTGCAGCAGGTCGAACTCGCGGATGCCCATGTTGTAGTAGAACTCAATAATCTCAGGGAGATGCTTGTAATTCTGCTTGTTGATCACGACGTCGACGTTGACCACGACGCGGCCGGTTCCCTGCAGGTTCTGGATGCCCTTGATGCCGGTGACGAAGGCGCCCGGTGTGCCGGTCAGCTTGTCCTGCAGCTTGGCGGTGTGGCCGTGCATGGATACCGTCGCTTCGTCGAGTCCCGCCGCCGCGCATGCGCGCGCAAATTTCTTATACGCGAACATCATCCCGTTGGTGACGGTCTGGATCCACTCGTAGCCGACTTGTTTGCCGTAGCGGATCAGCTCGATGTACGCGGGATGCACGCTCGCCTCGCCGCCCGACAGGATGAGCCGCTGCCGACCCATCTTGCGGCCGAGAGCGATGTAGGCCTTGAGCGAGTCGACGTCGATGTAGCTGCCGTCCTGGTTCATCGAATCGAGACAGAAGGTGCACCGCTGGTTGCACAGCCGAGTCACACGCACCCAGTGGCGCTTGTGTTTGACCGCCGCTTCTTTGACCGCGTCCTTGTTTTCGGTCTCGTCGTCGATCCCGGCTGTTCCCGGCATCGCTTCGAGGCGCATAGCCCCGCCGCTGTCCGATTGCTGGCTGTGTTCGAGCGCTCGCGCTTCGTCGCGCGTCAGGACGCCGTCGCGAACCAACTTGTCGATATCGATCGCGAGGTCGTCGAGGTTGACGGCCTCGTCGCCGACTGTCCCTTCGTCGCTAACCATCTGGGTCATCGATCCTCCACCATCCCGCCAGCTTACACGATGGCATTGGCTGCCGGAAACCGACCGGCGGAGCGTCGCCAGCGCGGCTCACTGTGTTGGGGGATCGGCAAGCGCCACCAGACCGTCGGCGCCGTGTTGTGCGACGTAGTCGGTCAAGGGACCACCGCATTGTGGCGAAATCGCGCAGGCTTGGCACGGTTGGACACGCTCTTGCGCGAAATAACTCGCGATCCCGGGCGCGTCGGCCCCGATGTTGCGGGCGCGCCGCTGCATCGATCCGAGCAAACACGCGGGCGTCCACCAGCTGTGGGCAGCTCGTCGATGCCCGAGCGCGACTCGCATCGCACGTTCAACGTAGGGTGCCGCCATCGCGACGTGGGGCACCAGGCCATGAACCGGCCTGTCCGGTCCGCGGACAGCGACGAATTCGAAGCGACCGACCCCGAGTGCGAGCGACCTCTGGACCAGCACCGGCAGATCGCGAAACGTTGGCCGCAATATGGGCGCAACGACCGCGGTTCGAAGCCCGGCCTTGCGCGCGATCCGCAGACCCCGCAGCGCCGCCTTGAAGCGCCCGGGGCTGCCCGCAACGAAGTCGTGCGCGGCCTCCTCGGCGCCGAAGAGAACCACGCCGACATGCGTGAGCCCGGCCTCTTCAAGTCGCTCTGCCGCCCCCTTCCGTGTCAGCACGCGCCCGTCTGTCCAGACCTCGATTCGCTGCACGCGTGCGTCGCGCGCTCGCTCAAGCCATGCGATCACGTTCGCGTCGAGGAGCCCGTCGCTTCCGGCGAACACGAGGTGGTCGACACCAACCGCCACGGCCTTGTCGATGCGGGCGGCCACGTCGCGCTCGGCGCCGCGATTCGCCATTGGCCAGGCCTGCTTGGGCACCGGTTCAGGCGGCGCACCGCCGGTCAGGATCAGTCGGAACATTCGCTTTCCTTACCCGGTTTAGGCGTCCGCCGCCAGCTTCGAGACCAACCGTGGATCCGCGAGGTCGAGGCATCTGGTTGCCTCAACCGGTGTGCGACCCTACTCTGCGCGACTGCCGCGCTCGGAGCCGCGATGTCGACCGCAAACCACGCCACAACCAGCCGATTCGCGAATCCGTGGGCCGTCCTGGCGCTCGCCGTCGTGGTGCTTGTCGTCGATCAGTGGACCAAAGTCCTCGCCATCGACAACCTCGCGAGTCCGGCTCACCCGATGGTTGTCCAGGGCGATGGTCGCGCCCCCATGAAGTCCCTGCTGACCGGCCGCGGCCTCACGCCCGACGAGGTCGACGAACGCGTCGCGTCGCGCCAGGTGTGGCTGTTCAAGAAGGCCGACGGGCTGCGGGCTGATATGAAGCTCGACTCCAAGGACACGCCGCGGCAGCTGCTCGCCACGACCGGGACGGGGTTGCCGCCGCCACGCCGCTTGCGCGTGTATGCGGGTGCGGGCCACAGCGACCTTGGCGGCTTGATCCAGACCCAATGGCGCGTCCCTCCCGACCGTGTTGACGCCGTCCTCCAAGAGGCGACCTGGCGCGCTGTCGATGTGGTGCGCAAAGCCGATGAGGTCGTCGATTCGCACACCCTCGTTGCCGTCGTCCAGCGCGACATCGCGTGGGTCGACGGCTTCATGAAGATGGTCTACGCGGAAAACCCCGGCGCCGCATGGGGCTTCATGCGCGACGCCAGCCCGACCCTGCGCACCGCGTTCTTCTCCATCATCGCGCTCATCGCAGCGCTCGGCATGATCTGGGCGATTTGGACCGGATGGATGGGCAGCGCGCTTGGCACATGGGCGCTCGGAGCTGTGCTTGGCGGCGCCGTTGGAAACCTCATCGATCGCGGCATGTACCAGGTGGTTGTCGACTTCGTGCTCAACTACGTCGGCGAATATCGTTGGCCCGTCTACAACGTCGCCGACATCGGCATCTCAGTCGGTGTTGTGCTCATTCTGCTCGAGCTGTTTGTGCAGCGCGGACGCCTGCCCGACGACGAGCAAGCGCCCGACAATTCGCCGCATTCAGCCACCCAAGAGGCCTGAGGCAGCGAGCCCATCGCATCCCGCGTTCGCTCGACAGTCCGGTTCGGAGTCGTCCCCTTGCACCCGACCTTCGATCTCGGCTTCACCAAGCTCCCGGCGTACTTCACGTTGTTGATGATCGCCATCACGGCCGCGATCTTGCTCGGACACCGCGAGTGGGTGCGCAAGGGTCGCGACGGCAACGACATCCTCGATCTCGGCCTGCTGATGATGGCCTGCGGGTTGCTGGGATCGCGCTTTTTACACGTGCTGGCCGACGGCTATTTCATGGATTACGTCAACCTCTGCGTCGACCCGTCCGCGCTCAAACCGCTCGCGCTCGCAAGGGGCCTCAAGTGCACGTTTGATCAACAATGCCTCGACGCCGGGCTGGGCGATCTCTGTCTCACCGCAACCGGCCTCTGCAGCCAAAGTCGCGACTGCCTGCGCGTCTTCAAGATTTGGTACGGCGGCTACGTCTTCTACGGCGGCCTGCTGCTGTGCATTCCATCGGCGATCTGGTTCGTTCGGCGCCGCAAACTCGTTGTCTGGGACGTGGGCGATATGGCCGGTTTTGCCATCCCGTTCGGCCAGTTCATCGGCCGCATGGGCTGTTTCCTCGCTGGGTGCTGTTTTGGCGGCGTGACCGACTCTCCGACCGGATTGGCGTTCCCCCGCTATTCGCCCGCCTGGGATCGCCACCTGAAGGACGGCCTGATCGACAACGCCGCGCTCACGTCGCTGCACGTTCATCCGACCCAACTATACGAGTCCATCGCCTGCTTCCTCATCTTCGCCTTCGGCTTGTGGCGCTTCCGCCGGGGCCGGCATTTCCGCGGCGAGTTGTTCTTCCAGTACGTGGCGTTGTATGGCCTGTTCCGCTTCGCGGTGGAGTTCGTTCGCGCCGACGACCGCGGAGAATGGGTTTGGGGTCTTGTATCCACGTCCCAGCTCGTGAGCATCCCGATGCTGCTGTGGGCGCTTTGGGTGCTCGCTCGGCGCCGTCCATGGCCATTTCCAGGCGTTCCCGCAGGCGCCGATCATGACGCTGAGGAATCCACCCATGCCGCGTAGCGAGCCGATCGTATGTTGACGCGCTTGGCCACCGGGCTCGTGCTCGCGCCGCTCCTCGTCTGGCTGCTGGTATCCGGCCCGCTCCCGGCGATCGCGGTGACCATTGCTATCGCTGCCGCCCTCGCGACGCGTGAATTACTGTCCATGTTTGCATTCACGCGCGGGACCGACAGGAGTGTCGGTGCAGGCCTTGCGGGCCTTGTCGCCGCGTCGCCGATGTTGCCGGGAAGGCTTCCTTTTGCGGTGTGGATGGTGGCCAACGTCGCCGCGCTTGGTCTCGCCCTGCGCAAGCCGGAAAACCTCGAAATCGCCGCGCGTCGCGCCGCCATAACACTCGCTGCCATCGCCTATGTCGGCGGAATGGCAGCCGCAATTGCCGCGATCGCGACTCACAAGGTCCCGGCTGGCACGGCGGAAGGTGCGGTCTCTTTCGCGCGCGGCACGATCCTGATGATGTTCGTGATCGTGTTCGCGGGCGACACGGGCGCCTACTTCGCCGGCCGGACGTTTGGCCGTCACAAGCTCAACGAGCTGATCAGCCCGAAGAAGACCATCGAAGGCACCATCGGCGGCCTGATCGCGTCGACGTTCGGCGCATGGGTCTGCATGAATTGGCTCCTGCCGGCGATCGACCTTCATCACGCGTTGGCGCTGGGCTTCTTCTGTGGCGCAACCGGTCAGATCGGCGATCTCGCCGAATCGCTGTTCAAGCGCGCGACCGGATCCAAGGACAGCGGCACGCTCCTGCCCGGCCACGGCGGCATGCTTGATCGCATCGACGGTGTGCTCTTCGCGGCGCCCGTGTTCTATCTCTACCTGCTCGTCGCGCACTGATCGCGCTGGCCGCCCCGCGCTGATGACCGCTGCCGACCGCCTTCGTGACGCCTCGTGGCACTGGGCAGGCGACATGCCGTTCGCCGATGCGGTCGCGAGGAACCATGCGGATGCCGCCGCGGCGCGCCGCGACGAACGATCGCGGGTGCTCCTCTTCGAGCCCGCGTCGCCGGTATTGACGCTCGGTCGTCGCGCTCAGACAGAGCCGGGGCGCTGCGAGCTCGAAGACACCCTCGCACTGGCCGATGCGCGCGTGATCAAAGTCATCGACGCCGACCGCGGCGGACTGGCGACCCTGCATTTGCCCGGTCAGCTCGTCATGTTCGTGGCGATTCCGCAGCCGTTGCCGGCCATCCGTGAGCTCGTCTGCGCGATGTTAACTGCGGCCCGATCTGTCGCCGTTGATCACGCCGGTCAGCAGGCCACCATCGACGTCGATCGGGACGTTGGCGTGTGGGCCGCTGACGGCAAGCTGGCGAGCATTGGCCTTCGCGTCCGCGACCGTTGCGTGCTGCACGGCATGAGTCTGAACGTCGCGATCGATCGCGATCTGGCCGGCGGTCTTGCGCTGTGCGGCTCCGCTACCAAGGGGTACAGCGCGCTGTTCGACACGGGCACCGTCGAGGCCCGCCGCCGAGCAGTCGCGCGTGCAGCCGAGGCCCTCGCGAGCGCGTCAAGCGCGCGCACGGCGGAGCGCCCGCGCTGACACGCGCGCGCGTGAGGACCGTCGAATCTCGGGTTCGCGAGCGCCTGAACCGGCTCTATCTGCCCGTGTCGTATGGGATCTCCTTGCCTTGAAATGTGCGCTTTGTTAACGTTTGAGGGAACGGCTACGAGCGTCCCGCCCCCAAGGGAGTGAGGAGCCTGCGGCCAGGGTTCGATCCCCTGCTTCTCCGGTCGCCTACCCCCGTGTTTTCGCGCCCGTTGGAGGACTTCGTCCTGGCCCAACGATCACCAAGATCCCCGCGAGAAACGATCACGTGACGTCATTTGTGCGTGCCGGCACTTATGCCCGACCTGACGATCGGAGGACTGCCATGCGGATTCAGAGAAGCCTTCGCGCTTTCCGCTCTTGGTTCCCCATACTGCTACTCGTAGCGGCCGCTTGTGCCGAAGACGAAGCACCACCAACAGGGTTGCTCTCCGACTATGCGTCGGGGGTCGATGCTGATTTTGGTGTTGAAGCGTTCGCCGTGGGCGATCCAGCGCTTAAGATCGTCAAGCCTACGGACAAGGCGACCATCAAGCCTGCGGCCGGCACACAGGCAGACGTAACCGTCGAATTCGTCACAGAAAATTTCAAGCTCGGCAATGGCAAGGAAGTCAACTGCTACCTCGACGGCAAATTCAAGTCCTCCACCACCTCTTCGCCCTTCAAATTCTCCAATGTGAACAAGGGTCTGCGCACCATCTCGTGCGTCCTCACCGAGGCCGGCAAGGAGCTGAAGAACGACTCGGCCCGGGCGCGCATCTGGGTCTCGATCTCACCGAGCTGCGTTGGCTCCGGCGACTGCACCGACGACCGCGAATGCTCCAACGAGGGCTGCAACGGCGGCGAGTGCGTCTACACGCTCAAGGCCGGCTGCTGCGGCAGCAAGTTCGACTGCGACCCCGGCGCGGTGTGCAACAACCCCGAGACCGCCAAGGCCCAGTGCGCCCATTGCAAGAGCAACGCCGACTGCAACGACAACGACAAGTGCACCGACGACACCTGCGACCTCTCGGGCCCCGTCGGCAAGTGCTTCAACGCCAAGGCCGACCCCGACTGCTGCAGCACCAAGGACGACCCCTGCAACGACGGCAAGTCCTGCACCGTCGACAGCTGCGACGTGGCGACCGGCAAGTGCAAGCACATCAAGCCCACCGGCGCCTGCTGCAGCGACTCCGAATGCGTCTCGAATGACCCATGCAAGGCCGGTCAGTGCGTCGAGAACGAGTGCCGCTTCGGACCGGACGTCTTCCGCCAGGACTGCTGCTCGGCGCAGAGCAACACCGCCTGCAACGACGGCAACTTCTGCACGACCGACAAGTGCGACAAGCCGCAGCCCGGCAACTGGACCAAGTGCAGCCACACGGTCCCCGACAACAAGAAGGGCATCTGCTGCGACCCGTTCCAGCAGACCAACGAGTGCGACGACTCCAACAAGTGCACCGACGACTCCTGCGTCAACTACACCTGCATCAACAAGCAGATCTCGGCGTGCTGCTTCATCGACAACGAGTGCAACGACAGCAGCACCTGCACCATCGACAGCTGCGTGAAGGATCCCGAGGCCCTCAAGAAAGCGAAGGCCGACGGCATCCCCGAGTCCAAGGTCGAGGGCAAGTGCCAAAACAAGAAGCTCGATGGCTGCTGCGACACCGATAACGACTGCAGCGATGGCCTGTTCTGCACCGTCGACAAGTGCGACCTGGCGCAGAAGAAGTGCGTTTACAACAAGATCAGCCCGCTGTGCTGCGACGACAACAAGGACTGCGACGACAGCGTCACCTGCAACGTCGACTGGTGCGTCAACCACGCCTGCACTCACGGCCCGGACGGCACCAAGCCCGGCTGCTGCAACAAGAACGCTGACTGCGACGATGGCAACGCCTGCACGTTCAACCTCTGCAAGCTCAAGAACAGCCAGGAAGGCTTGTGCGAGTACATCAGCAACGGCGACTCGTCCTGCTGCAACGACGCGTCCGACTGCGACGACAGCGATTGCACGACGATCGACTTCTGCGACAGCAACAACAAGTGCGCCTACAAACCGTCGCCGATCCACTGCAAGAAGGACATCGATTGCGACGACGGCCTGCCCTGCACGGTCGACTCGTGCGCCATCAAGGACGGCTGCGGCACCTGCGAGAACAAGGCCGCCAAGGGCTGCTGCACCAAGGACTTCGAGTGCATCGACAACCTGACGTGCACCATCGACACCTGCGACCAGAAGACCAACAAGTGCGCGTATGAAAGCAAGGCCGGTTGCTGCATCGACGACAAGGACGCGCTGACCAAGTGCGACGATAAGAACGGCTGCACGATCGACTTCTGCGTCAACAACCAGTGCCGCCACACTGCTCCGAAGAACGGCTGCTGCACCAGCGTCAAGGATTGCCCGTCGAGCGCGTGCGAAGTCGCCAGCTGCGACAACATCGACGCGGTCACCAAGGTCGGTACGTGCACGATCAAGCCCGACGCCAACTGCACCTGCACGACGCTCACCGCTGCCACCGACTGCGACGACAAGAACAAGTGCACCAACGATACCTGCCTCAACGGCGCCTGCGCCCACACCGCGATCAAGGGCTGTTGCATCGATAAGTTCGACTGCTCCGACGGCGACGCGTGTACCCACGACCTGTGCGTCTTCAACGAGTGCCTCAACTACAGCTCGCTTGGCGGCGAGAAGCTGTGCTGCAGCGCCGCTACCGAGGCCGTTGACTGCGCGTCCCTCAACTCCGAGTGCGGTGTGGGTAAGTGCCTGACGCAGCCCGACGGAACGCGCTCGTGCGTGGCCGTCGCCAAGCCCGTCTGCACCTTCGAGATCGGCTACTGCCAAGACTTCAGCAGCCAGAAGACACTGCCCCTGATGGGCTGGAACCCGACCGATCTCAAGGGCACCGCGAAGACCAACTGGAAGGTCGGCACGAGCGGCGGTCTCGGCCCCGACCAACACGCGCGCTTTGATTGGACGCCGATCAAGCTCAACTACAAGACCTGCCTGCAGTCGCCGATCTTCAAGGCCGCTGGCGCCAAGACCATCACGCTGCAGTTCGACCGCGAGTTCGTGAAGAACGCCGGCAACACCGCGATCGAAATCCTCGGCAGCCTCGACGGTGAAAACGCCGACTGGACCAACGCGACGCTGGTTGACACGTTCAAGACGACCAGCAACCTCGGTCCCGAGACTGTCGACGTGGTTCTTCCGCAGAACCTGAGCGGCTCCAACGGCCTGCGTCTCGCGGTGTGTGTGGCCGGCACCTCGTCCTTCAACCTGACGCGCTTCTCGATGGACAACTTCTGCGCGGCCAAGGGTTCAGCGCCGACGTTCGCTTCGTGCCCGCCCAACCAGGTCGCCGAAGTCGGCAACATCACGACCGTTCCGATCAAGGCCAAGGACGCCGACCTCGACGCGATCCTCAGCTTCAGCCTCGTCAAGGCGCCCAAGTTCGCCGGCATCAGCAGCGCGATCTACTTCTTCCTGGACAACAGCTGGAACGCGACGCTCAAGCTCAACCCGAGCCTTGACGACGTCGGCGAGCACGAGATCACGGTCAAGGTCACCGACGGCCACCTGTACCGCGAATGCACCCTCAAAGTGACGGTCACGTACAAGGGCGGCATCGTCGTCTGGAAGCCGACCGAGGTGCCGAAGGTCCACGCCGAGGTCGTCCGCTCGAACATCAAGCAGGCCGGCAAGTTCGTGCAGGTGATCGAAGACCTGTCGCTCTACTCCGACTACAGCAAGTTCGATGCCGTGTTCGTCCTCCTGGGTGTGTACCCGAAGAACCACGCGCTCAAGGAGACCGAGGTCAAGGCCCTCAAGCTGTACCTGGCGCAGGGCGGCCGCATCTACATGGAAGGTGGCGACACCTGGGTCTTTGACACGCCGACTTCGCTGCACACCGACTTCAAGATCGAGGGCGTCCTCGATGAGTCGCCAAACGGCGTCACCGGCCCGCTGCTCGGCTTCCGTACCTACGAAGACGGCACCGGCGGCATGACGTGGAAGTACGATCAGTCCTTCGACTACAACTCCGGCAACGACCAGATCCAGGGCAAGACCGAGGTCAAGCGCACCGGCAACCTGCTGCGCAACAACGGCGTCGAGAAGTTCTGGGTCCACGTCGGCCACGACAACCCGACTGCGAAGTACCGCACCATTGGCTCATCGATTCTCTTCTCGGGTGTCCGCACAGACAACACGCCGCTTGAGCTGATGAAGAAGATCTTCGAGTTCTTCGATAACGGCTTCCCCAACTGCAAGAAGAACACGGACTGCAACGATGGCAACTCCTGCACGACGGACGTTTGCGACACCAAGACCGGCGACTGCAAGAGCACCAACACCTGCCTGTGCGCTTCGCAGACCTCCTTCAAATGCGGCGCGAAGGCCACCAAGCTCGTTACCAACGGCGGCGACGCCACGCACATCGTCAAGAACTACAAGTGCGATCCTTCGATCGCGTTCGACGGCAAGGAAGTTGCCTACGAGTTCGTCAACGACAAGTCCGGCCCGGTCACCGTCTACCTCAACAACGTGACCAACACCCAGGCGCGTCTGTTCGTTCTCAAGTCCACTGCCAAGGGCTGCGACCCCGAAGGTTGCGTCGCGACCAGCAAGCCGGTCTCGGGTGGCAAGGCCTCGCTGGCGTTCCCGGCAGCCAAGGGCATCAAGTACTACATCGTCGTCGACGTGCCCGGGAAGGATAAGTCCGCGCAGTTCGACCTCGAGATCGCGTGCGAAGCGGGCGAGATTTGCGACGACGGCCTCGACAACAACAACAACAAGCTCGTCGACTGCAATGACTGGGCGTCCTGCTGCGGCGACCCGGCTTGCACCGAGGTTTGCGACGGCATCGACAACGACTGCGACCTCAAGATCGACGAGCTCTGCGACGACGATGGCGACGGCTACTGCAACGTCGACATGAAGGTCACCAAGAGCGCCAAGTGCGTCAACACGACCAAGCCTGCCGACGACAAGCAGATTCCGGGCGACGACTGCCAGGACAAGGTCGGCACGATCAACCCGGGCGCGACCGAGATTTGCGGCAACGGCAAGGATGACGATTGCGACGGCAAGACCGACGAGGAAGGCGCGTCGGGCTGCAAGCAGTACTTCAAGGATCTCGATTCGGACGGCTATGGCACCGGTAGCGCGCGCTGCCTCTGCCAGCCCGACGGCACGTTCAAGGCCACCAAGGGCGGCGACTGCAACGACGGCAACCTCGATATCAACCCGGGCAAGAAGGAAGACTGCAACACCGCCTACGACGACGACTGCAACGGCAGCGACAACGACATCAACGCGGTCGATTGCAAGAACCAGTACACCGACCAGGATTCCGACGGGTGGGGCACCGCGCCGTTCAAGTGTCTGTGCAAGGCCGAGGGGCTGTTCAAGTCCGAGAAGCCGGGCGATTGCGACGACTCCAAGCAGGTGGTCAACCCCGGCGTCGCTGAGATCTGCAACAACCTCGACGACAACTGTGACGGCACGGTCGACGAAGGCTGCGACAACGACGGTGACAAGTTCTGCGACACCAATATGAAGTACGACCCGAAGGCCGAGCCGATCCTGGCTTGCCCCAAGGGTCCGGGTGACACCGAAGATACCGACCCCGCGATCAACCCCGAGGGCAAGGAAATCTGCGACGACAAGGACAACAACTCCGACGGCAAGACCGACGAAGATTGCGACAAGGACGGCGACAAATACTGCGACGCCGGTATCTACACGTCCGGCAAGCCCAAGGTGTGCCCGTTCGGCGGCAGCGACTGCGATGACAGCAAGAAGACCGTCAACCCGGGCATGAACGAAGACTGCAACACGCCCGAGGACGACAACTGCAACGGCACCAACAACGACATCAACGCCAAGAACAGCAAGCCTTGGTTCTACGACGGTGACGGCGACAAGTGGGGCAGCAACAACAACCAGCGCACCTGCGTCCCGGTCGGCAAGTTCAACGCGGTTCAGCCCGGTGACTGCAAGGACAACGATGCGCAGATCAACCCCGGCATGCCGGAGATCTGCGACAACATCGACAACGACTGCGACTTCATCGTCGACAACAACTGCGACCAAGACAAAGACGGCTACTGCAACAAGGGCAAGAAGGTCGTCGGCAAGCCGAAGGTCTGTCCGTCCGGCGGCGGCGACTGCGACGACTTCGACGCGGCGGTCAACCCCGGTAAGGCCGAGGTCTGCGGCAACGGCAAGGACGACAACTGCGACGGCAGCCAAAACGATGTCAACGCCATCGGCTGCATCAAGCTCTTTGCTGACAGCGACAACGACACGTTCGGCGGCAGCAACTCCAAGTGCTTGTGCGTGGCTGAAGGTGTCTTCAAGGTCACCAACCAGCAGGATTGCGACGACGCCGACCCGGCGATCAACCCGTTTGCGACCGAGATCTGCAACGGCGTCGACGACCAGTGCGACGGCAAGACCGACGAAGGCTGCGACGACGACCTCGACGGGTACTGCGACGCGGACATGGGTTACGCGAAGGCCAAGATCGGCGACAAGAACACGTGCGGCACCGCGGTTGAGCACCAGCCTGCCACGACGCTCACCTGCGCTGGCGGCGGTACGGTCAAGTCGGTCGTCTTCGCCTCCTACGGCACCCCGACCGGTACGTGCGGCGGCTTCAAGACGTCGACGTGCCACGCTGCGGTCTCGATCGACAAGATCAAGGCGGCGTGTGTCGGCAAGACGTCGTGCACCCTCGATGCGAACAACTCCATCTTTGGCGACCCGTGTGGTGGCGTTGGCAAGCACCTCTACGTCGAGGTGGTCTGCACCGGCGGCCTGCTCGACGCCCCGCCGGTCTGCAAGAACGGCCCTGGCGACTGCAACGACAAGGTCAAGACCATTCACCCCGGCGCGACCGAGAGCTGCGACGATCTCGACACCAACTGCGACGGCACGATCGACACCGGCTGCGACAAGGACAAAGACGGATACTGCGACGCGGGGCTGCTCGTGAAGGCACCGGCGCCGAAGGTCTGCACGAACGGCGGTGGCGACTGCGACGACTTCAACAACGACGTCAACCCGGGCGCCAACGAGGTCTGCGGCAACGCCATCGACGACAACTGCAACGGCAGCAAGAACGACGAAAACGCCAAGGGTTGCAAGACGTTCTACTTCGACTCCGACGGTGACAAGCACGGCGTCAACAGCAGCAAGTGCCTTTGTCTTGCGGCGGGTGCCTACACGGCGCCGACCGGTAAGGACTGCAACGACAACGACAACACGATCAACCCGGACGCGACCGAAGCCTGCGATACGAAGGACAACGACTGCGACGGCGACGTTGACGAAGCGGGCGCGACGGGCTGCACCAAGTACTTCTACGACAACGATCTCGACGGCTACGGCATCGACCTGACGCAGTGTCTGTGCGCCAAAGAGAAGCCCTACACCGCGTCGAAGAAGGGCGATTGCAACGACAACGTCAAGACGGTCAACCCGGGCGCCAAGGAAGTCTGCGACGACGCTGACAACGACTGCAACACGCAGGTCGATGACGGCTGCAACGACGACGGTGACAAGTTCTGCGACGAGAAGATGGTCGTCATCGGCACGCCCAACCTCTGCCCGCTCGGTGGCAAGGATTGCGACGACGACGACGCGACCGTCAGCCCGGCCGGTAACGAGCTGTGCGACGGCAAGGACAACAACTGCAACGGCAAGATTGACGAGGGTTGTGACGACGACAACGACGACTACTGCGACGCCAATATGAAGACGATCGGCACCCCGCCGACGTGCAAGAAGGGTGGCGGTGACTGCGCGGACACCAACGCGGCCATCAACCCGGGCGCCAAGGAGATCTGCGGCAACACGGTCGACGAGAACTGCAGCGGCTCGGACAACGACGAGGGCGCGAGCGGTTGCAAGGTTTACTTTATCGACAAGGACAAGGACGGCTACGGCGCGTCGGCGTCCGGCAGCAAGTGCATCTGCAAGCCCGAGGGCGATTACGTGGGCACGCAGGGCGGTGACTGCGACGACACCAACAACCTGGTCAACAAGGGCGCGACCGAGATCTGCGACGGTGTCGACAACAACTGTGACGGCACCAAGGACGAGGGCTGCGACAACGACGGCGACGGCTACTGCGACAGCAACATGGCCACGATCGGCAAGCCGCCGGTCTGCCCCAACGGTGGCGGTGACTGCAAAGACACGGTCAAGGCCATCAACCCGGGCGCCAAGGAGATCTGCGGCGATGGCATCGACAACAACTGCAGCGGCGACGAGTCCGACGCGGGCGGCGATCAGTGCACCGACTTCTTCTACGACGGTGACGGCGATGGCTTCGGTGTCAGCGGCGTCAAGCAGTGCCTGTGCGCCCCGCAGAAGGGCAAGGGCTTCAACGCCAAGAAGGGTGGCGACTGCGACGACACGAACATCGCGATCAACCCCGACGCCAAGGAAGTTTGCGGCGACGGCATCGACAACAACTGCAACGGCACGAGCAACGAAGAGAACGCGACCGGCTGCAAGGACTACTACGCCGACAAGGACAAGGACGGCTACGGCGCGGGCACCAAGAAGTGCCAGTGCGTGCCCGAAGGCTCGTTCATCACCAACCTCGCCGGTGACTGCAACGACAACGACGCGACCGTGAACCCGGGTGCCGAGGAGATCTGCGACGGCAAGGACAACACCTGCAAGAACTCGATCGACGCGGGTTGCGATGTGGACAAGGACGGCTACTGCGACGCTGGCAAGAAGGTGTCCGCGGGCGCCGAGAAGACGTGTCCCAAGACGATCGTCAGCTGCGCCGGCGTCGTGTTCAACGGCAAGTGCTACCAGGGCTTCTCGACGCTGCAGACCCTGACCGGTGCGCGCAACGCGTGTGCTGCGGTCGGCGGCAAGCTGGCCAGCATCGCGACTTCGACCGAAAACACGGCGGTACGCCAGGCGGCGCAGAAAGCGTGTGGCGGCACGAGCTCGCTCATCGGCCTCAACGACACGTCCACCGAAGGTCAGTACGTCTGGGAAGACGGCACCGCGTACAAGTACAAGAACTGGAACGGTGGCGAGCCGAACAACTCCGGCAACGAAGACGCGGTTGAGATCAACCCGAGCACCGGCAAGTGGAACGACATCAACGTCAATTCCGCGCGCTGCTACGTGTGCGAGCTTGGCAAACCCAGCCAGGGTCTGGGTGACGACTGCGATGACTCGAAGGCGGCGATCAACCCCGGCGCGACGGAGATCTGCGACAACATCGACAACAACTGCGACGGCACGCCGGACGACGGTTGCGACGACGACAACGACGGCTACTGCGACGGCAAGGTCGGCATCGTTGGCACGCCCAAGATTTGCCCCAACGGCGGCAAGGATTGCGACGACAACAACAGCTCGGTGCACCCCAACAAGTCCGAAATCTGCGACGACTTCGACAACGACTGCGACAAGGTCGTGGACAACGGCTGCGACGACGACAAAGACGGCTTCTGCGACAGCAACCTGGGCACGATCGGCAAGCCGAAAGTCTGCCCCAATGGCTTCGGCGACTGCAACGACGCCAACGCCAAGATCAACCCGGCTGCCAAGGAAGAGTGCGACACGATCGACAACAACTGCGCTGGCGGCGTGGACGAAGGCTGCAACGACGACGACGGTGACGGTTACTGCAAGGGCAACGCGCCCAAGTCCAGCAACTGCCCCAACGGCGGCGGCGACTGCGACGACAACAACAAGAAGATCCACCCCGGCGCCAAGGAAGACTGCGCGACGAAGACCGACGACAACTGCAACCAGAAGTTCAACGAGCAGGACGCTCTGAACTGCAAGAACTTCTTCATCGACGCGGACGAAGACGGCTACGGCGACGGCAAAGAGAAGCCCGGCTGCTTCTGCTACCAGAAAGGCAAGTACACGGCCGTTGCTGGCGGTGACTGCGACGACAAGGACGCGACGGTCAACCCCGGTGCGCAAGAGGTCTGCGACGGTAAGGACAACGACTGCAAGGGCATCGACAAGGGCTGCGATGACGACAAAGACGGCTTCTGCGACAGCGCGATGGTCGTCTCGAACACCACCGCGTGCCCGAAGACGGGTACGGTCGCGTCGGCGGCCTGCAAAGAAACCCAGCCGCTCTTCACCGGCACCGAGAGCATGAACACCCGTTCACACGGCGGCGGCTACCATCCGTACTTCAAGGAATACTGGATGTCGCAGTGGTCGGGACCGTACGTGTACCGCTACAACGCCAGCCGCCAGTACGTGGGCAGCTTCTACACCGGCCAGAACTCGATGATGGACCTGTGGGGCGAGTCCGACAGCGGCGACTACTACACGGCGAACTGGAACTACTACACGATCACCAAGATGAAGGGTAAGAGCAGCAGCCGGCTGTGGACCCGCTCGATCGGCTACTACGCCGGTGGCGTCACCGGTGATGGCAAGTACATCTACGGCAAGCGCGCGTGGCAGTCGACCATCTACAAGCTCGACAAGGCCAACGGCAACGTCATCAGCACGTTCAACCTGAGCGGTGGTAACTACATCAACTACACCAACTACGGCGCGTTCATCTGGCACAAGGGCAAGTTCTACAACGGCGTGTACAACGGTTGGGTCGAGCGGCACAGCATGAACGGCCAGTACGACGGCCTGCGCTTCCCGGTCAACACGTCGATTTACAACGCGACGTTCGACGGCAAGAACTGGTGCTTCAGCCCGAACAACAGCACGCAGTACTGCTGGGATCTCGCGTCCTTCGTCTGTGCGCGTGGCGATGACTGCCTCGACAACGACGCCAAGAGCAACCCGCTCGCGACCGAGCTCTGCGACGGCGCGGATAACGATTGCGACGGCCAGGTCGACGAGGTTTGCGACAAGGACGGTGACGGCTACTGCGACACCGAAGCTCCGCTGCCCTTCGGCAACTGCTGCGACGCCCACCTCGGCGCCGGTTGCACGGACACGCTGATCCAAGCCTGCGTCACCAAGATCTACCCTGGCTGCAAGTCCAAGTGGACCACGCAGTGCGCCTCGGCGGTCAAGCAGCTCGGCTGCAACACCTGCTCGTTCCCCGCGATTTGCCCCAACGGTGGCAACGACTGCAACGACAAGAACAGCAAGGCCAACCCGGGCGCCAAGGAACACTGCGGCACGCCCAACGATGACAACTGCGATGGCAGCACCGACCAGATCAACGCCGACGCCTGTCAGCAGTTCTACTACGACAACGACGGTGACGGTTACGGCGTCAACAAGTTCCAGTGCCGCTGCGCTGCAAGTGGCAAGTACAACGCGACGACGGCGGGTGACTGCGACGACAACGATCCGACCACCCACACCGGCAACAGCAAAGAGTACTGCGACGGCAAGGACAACAACTGCAACGGCACCAAGGACGAGGGTTGCGACACCGACGGCGACGGCTACTGCGACGCCAACATGAAGGTGCTCAACAACGTCGCGTGCCCGAAGAGCAAGGCGTCCGACGCGTCCTGCCTCAACAAGCAAGCAGTCATCAACCCGGACGGCTTCCAGGGCACCAAGCTGGGTCTCAACCAGCACAGCTGGGGCGGCGGGTTCAACCGCGCCAAGAGCGAGTTCTGGATGCCGGAGTACAACGGCAGCTACAGCACCAAGATCTTCCGCTACGACTCCAAGACCTACCAGTTCAAGGGCGTGTTCACGACGGCTGAGCGCTACGTGCGGCAGGTGTGGGTCGACGCTGACGGCAAGAACATGTACCTGGCGACGTACTACAACGGCATCAAGAAGTACTCGATCAAGTATGACGCGCAGGGCAATGCGAGCGGTTCGCGCCTGTGGAGCAGCTACCCGTCCAGCTACCTGTCAGCGGTCGCTTGCGACTCGACCTACTGCTACGTGCAGCGCTACACCGGCAGCCAGCTGTACGTCATCCGCAAGGACAACGGCGGCTACGTCAAGACCAAGTACCTGAGCGGCTGGTACGGCTGCTACAACTACGGTGGCCTGGTCATCGACGAAGCCAACAAGAAGATGTACCGCCTGAGCAGCTGCCGGTCGATGTACCGTTACACGTTCAACGGCGCGTCGAGCAGCTACTTCTACCACGACGGTTGGAAGACCTTCCCGTCGGTCACGCCGTACGCGACGAGCTTTACGGGCACCGAAGTCTGCACCAGCAGCACATCAGGGCCGACGTACTGCTACACGCCCAAGACCGGCGGCGGCAGCTTCAACCGCATCCACCGCACGTTCCCGCACGGCTGGAGCCACTCCGGCGGTACGTTCAGCACCAAGCACAACGAGTACTGGCTGCCCCACTGGAGCAACAACTACGTCTACAGGTACACCGATAGCCGCAGCTACATCCGCGCGTTCCGGCTCTATCGCCACCAGATCATGGGCGGCGCGGCCGACGACAAGGGCAACTACTACACGGCGCACTGGGGCTACCACGAGATCAACAAGCACTACGTGGCCAACCCGGGCAGCAGCGCCTATGCCAACCATGTCTGGCGCCGTCACTACGGCAGCAACGGTTTCGTTCGCTACTACCCGGCCGGTATCGCTTGGTACAAGAACAAGGTCTACCTGGCGAAGTACGCCTACAACACCAGCTCCATCTACGTCGTCAACGAGAGCAACGGCGCCCACGAGAACACGATCAACCTGCAGGGCTGTAACTACTGCGGTTACACGCAGTACGGTTCGCTGGCCGTCTTCAACGACATGATCTTCAAGGGTACCAGCAGCGGCTGGGTCGAGGCGTTCAACCTCAACAGCGGCGCGAAGGTCACCCAGTTTGTGACCGGCAACTCGCTGCACCAGGGCTACTTTGACCGCAAGCGCAACGAGCACTGCACGGCCAACAACGGCTGGCGCACCTGGTACTGCTACGACCTCGACAACATGCCGGCGCCCAAGACCAAGCAGATCGGCATGCGCACCTACTACATCGGCGGCGGCTTCCACCACAAGCGGCAGGAATATTGGTACGCGGGCTACACAAGCGGCTACTCGACCATCGTGTACCGCTACAACGGCACGACGCAGCAGCCAGTTGGGCAGTTCAACACTGCACAGCGCTACGTTCGTGACCTCGAAGGTGACCACACCGAGGACAACTACTACGTCGCGACGTACTACAACGGTGTCCGTAAGATGAGCGGCACGACGAGCTCCGTGATTTGGTCACGCTCACCGAGCAGCTACATGTCCGGTGTGACGGTCGACGCCAACTACGTCTATGCGATGCGCTACGGCGACCAGACGGTCTGGCGTCTCAACCGCGCCAACGGCAACACGGACAAGACGTTCAGCCTGTCCGGCGATTGGAACGGCGGCACCACCTACGGCATCGCGATTCACAAGGGCCAGCTGTTCCGCACCAATAGCTCGCGGTGGGTCTATGGCTACGACCTGGTCACAGGCAAGTCCAACGGCATCAAGTTCACCACCGAAGTGACGCCGTACGCGGTCGTCAACCACCCGAAGAAGGCGGACGGCAAGACGTTCTGCGTCTCCGACAGCAGCGACCAGACGTACTGCTACAAGCTCCCGGCCAAGGCGCAGACGTACAAGTCCAAGACCAAGAACATCAACACGCATGGTGAAGGCGCTGGCTACCACGAGTACCACAACGAATTCTGGTACCCGAGCTGGACCAGCGGCGCGACGACCGTTTACCGCTACAATGTGGACGGGGTGGCGATCGGCAGCTTCAACAGCGGACAGTCGTATATCCGTCAGCTCGCCGGCGACCCGAACGAGGACGCGTACTACACGGCCAACCACTACAACCGGACGATCACGCGTCGTGTTGGCGCTACGTCGAAGCTGGAGTGGAGCTACAACATCGGCCACTACGCCACCGGCGTCGCCGTCGACAAGAACTACGTCTACGGCATGCGTTACTACGACCGCACCGTCTACCGCCTCGCCAAGAAGAAGCAGGGCAGCCAGCTGGTCGGCACCTTCCAGCTCAGCGGCGACTTTACCGGTAACACGTATGGCATCGCTGTTCGCCAGGGCAAGCTCTGGCGCACCTCGTACAGCAACCGCTGGGTGTACCGCTACGACCTCGCCACGGGTCGTCATGACGGAGAGAAGTTCCAGGTCGAGTCGACGCCCTACCAGGTCGCGTTCACGGGCACGGAGATCTGCACGTCACAGAACAACTCGCAGATCTACTGCTACCCGCTCATCAGCGACTCGTGCGTGTCGGGTAACGACTGCGATGACAACGCCAAGGCCATCAACCCCGGCGCCAACGAGATGTGCGACGGGACCGACAACAACTGCAACGACGAAGCGGATGAGGGCTGTGACAAGGACGGCGATGGCTACTGCGACGCCAAGCTCATCACGGTCGGTACGCCGAAGGTTTGCCTCAAGGGCGGCGGTGACTGCAACGACACCAACCCGAACCACAACCCGGAATCGCCCGAGGTCTGCGATGGCAAGGACAACAACTGCGACCAGCTCGTCGACGAAGCGGGCGCCATCGGCTGCACCAAGTTCTACTATGACGGCGATGTGGACGGTTACGGCACGACGTCGAGCAAGTGTCTGTGCAAGCCCGACGGGCTGTTCACGGCGAAGAAGACCAACGACTGCAACGACAAGTGCAAGGCTTGTTACCCTGGTGCGCCGGAGATCTGCGACAACCAGGACAACGACTGCGGCTACAAGGTCATGACCACGCCGACCTACGTGAAGCAGGTCAACTTCAATGACCGCAGCCACGGCGGCGGCTTTGATGCGACCCGTGGGCTGTACACCTATCCGCAGTGGGCCGGACGTCGCGTCTACCTGTACAACTCGACCGGCAAGTACACGGGTTACTTCGATTCGGGAAGCGACCAGATCATGCAGATGTTCTGGGATGGTAAGGGCGATCACTACGTCGCGACCTGGGGCCGCGGCTATGTCTACAAGTACAAGGCGCAGACAGCCGTGAAGATGTGGAGCTACCACGTCGGCGGTACGGTTGCGGCGGTCACCGGCGACGACAAGTACATCTACGCGATGCGCAACACCGGCAACACCGTGTGGATCATCGACCAGAAGACGGGCGGCCTCATCAAGACGATGGGACTTGGTGGCGGCGGCTCGCCGTTCAACAGCAGCCAGTATGGCGCGCTGCACTACTACGCCGGGCACCTGTACAAGGGTGAAGGCAACACCAACTGGGTCTACGGTTACCGCGCATCCAACGGGCAGTTCCTCAACATCCGCTTCCCGATCACGCAGATCGGCGCCATTCACGGCAGCAGCTTCAACGGCGCGCAGGCTTGCTACCACTACAACGGGCAACAGCGTCACTATTGCTACAAGCTGCCCGGCGCGGACGTGGACTACACGTACACGACGCACAGTATGAACACGCGTAGTCACGGCGGCGGTTATATCCCGTTCCACAACGAGTACTGGTACCCGCAGTGGTCCGGTCGCACGGTCTACCGCTACGACAACAACTACAAGTACCTGGGCGCCATCACGCTGAGCCGCGACCAGATCATGGACATCAACGGCGACCCGAACAGCGACTTCTACTACACCGCCAACTGGGGCCATAACACGGTCGCGAAGTGGCGCTACGACTTCAAAGCGAAGAAGGAAACGCACTACTGGACGTTCAACCTGGGCAGCACCGCGGGCGCGGTCGTGGCCGATGACAAGTACGTCTACGCGATGCGCTCCGGTGGCAACACGGTGTGGGTGATCGACAAGAACACCGGCAAGCAGGTCAAGACGATGGGGCTGAGCAACTGGCAGGGCGGCTCGAGCTACGGCTCAATGCACATCTTCGCCGGCAAGCTGTATGTCGGCACGACGTCGCGCTGGATCCATCGCTACAACCTGAGCAACGGGTCGTTTGACGGCACGCGCATCTACGCGGCCAACAACATCTACAACTCGGCGTTCGACGGTAAGCGGATCTGCATCTCGCCCAACAGCAGCACGGTGTACTGCCACCACATCACCGGCAAGGTCAGCCTGATCGACGAAGACTGCGATAAGGACGGCGATGGTTATTGCGACAAGGGCATGTTGACTGTCGGCGTGCCGAAGGTGTGTCCAAAGGGTGGCAACGACTGCAACGACGCGGCTAAGACCATCAACCCGGGTGCGCTTGAGCTGTGCAATAACGTCGACGACAACTGCAACAACACCATCGATGACGGTGCTTCCGGTGCCTGCGACGCTTCGGCGCTGCACGCATACGCCAAGTGCGTGTCCGGCGGCTGCAAGATCATCAAGTGCTTCGACGGCTACTACAACGCCAACGGTCTGCTGACCGACGGCTGCGAGTGCACGGGCGCCGACTCCAACGAGCCGAACAACAGCGCTGGTCAGGCGACGACCGGCACGTTGACGCTCCAGGACGTCGGTATGACGCAGACATTCAGCGGTCGTGTTGTGGATACGACCGACACCGACTTCTTCCGCTTCTACGCGCAGGACAACGGCGACGGCGGATCAAACGCATGTGACCACTTCAGCGTGCGTGTGCGGTTCCTCAAGAACCCGGGCGGCGCGCTGCGAATGCGGGTGTGGCGAGGCAACGTCGGCAAGACCAACCCGGTCGCGGGTCCCGGTGACAGCGCGCGTGAGAATCAGCCCAACGCGGTTTGCTGCGGCAAGACCGACTTCAACTGGGGCACCTGGCTTAAGTCGTACGGTCGCAACTACTACTCGTCAGGCGATTCGGAATGGGGCGAGTGCCCCTGCCAGACCAACAGCAGCTACTCGCAGCGCCACGCGTGGAACTCGGGTTACAACTGGAACGGCTACCCGGGTCCGTACTGCGCGGCTCACCGTCGAAGCAACACCGGTCGCTGCATCCCGCAGGGCTACTACAAGACGCGTTGCCGCAACAACTCATCGTGGTTCTACGTCGAGGTCTACAAGGGCGGCTCGGGCAGCTCCTGCGCCACCTACGAAATCGAGGCCAGCAACGGCATTTACAGCACGCCTTACACCCGGGGCTACGATCCCTAGGTCCCCCACCCCATCACCGAACGTTGATGGATGAACCGCCATGGCCCCATCGAGTCCAGCTCGGTGGGGTCATCGGCTTTTGGGGCGGTCGACAACGAAGTCGGCCCGCGCGAATCAGCCGTTGTCGAGGGACTCGTTGTTGCGTGACTGGTTGTCGAGTGATTGGCGCAGCAGCGCGATGACCGTCTTGGCGTCGGCCTGGCCTTTCAGTTGCCGCATGACCTGACCCATGAAGAAGCCGAACAGCTTGGTCTTGCCGGCCCGATATTCGTCGGCCTTGGCGGCATGTTGCGCGAGCAGTGCATCGATGACGGGTTGGAGCGCGCCGCTGTCGGAGACGACCTCGCCGGCGGTTGCCAAGGCCGCGGTGAGCGCGTCGGACAGTGGCGTTGTGGCGCTCAGGGCCTTGTTGAGGGCGTCCTTGAGCATCTTGTTGCTCAGTTTGCCGGCGCGCCATCGATCGTGGGCTTGGAGCAGTGGGCCCATGGCGGACTCGAGGTCGGTCCAAGTTCGCTCGCTCTGGTTCATCGCGCCCACAACGCGGGAGATCACAAAGCCGGCCGCGCTGCGCGTTGATTCGGCGTCGCGCGTTGGCCCGAGTGCGTTCTCGAACGCGTCGACACGGCTTCGTTCCTCGCACAAGTTGGCGGCGACGTCGGCGGCGACACCGCGGCTGATGAGTCGTTCGCGCCGTGTGCGTGGGAGCTCGGGGAGGTCGGCCGCGATGGCGTCGATGGTTGCCTGGCTGACGACGAGGGGCGGCAGATCGGGATCGGGGAAGTAGCGGTAGTCGTGGGCTTCTTCTTTGCCGCGCATCGCCTCGGTGCGGCCGCGGTCGGCGTCCCAGAGGCGCGTCTGCTGAACGACCTTGTCGCCGGCTTCGATCAGGCGGATTTGGCGGGCGATTTCGTAGTTGATGGCGTCGCGAACACCGCGGAAGGAGTTGATGTTCTTGATCTCGCAGCGGGTGCCGAGAGTGGTTGTCCCATTTTTGCGGACCGACACGTTCGCGTCGCAGCGCAGCGAGCCCTGTTCCATGTTGCCGTCACAGACACCGGTGTAGATGAGGATCGCGCGCAGCTCGCGAAGGTAGTCGGCGGCGTGGTCGGCGCTGTGCAGGTCGGGGGCGCCGACGATTTCGATGAGCGGAGTGCCGGCGCGGTTGAGATCGATGTGCGAGGTGTGCGCGTTGCCCTCGCCGTGGATGGACTTGCCGGCGTCTTCCTCCATGTGGATGCGGATGATCTTGGCGGTCACCGTCCCTTCGCTGGTAGGGACCTCCAAGTGGCCGTCGAGGCACAGCGGCTTGGCGAATTGGGAGATCTGGTAACCCTTGGGCAGGTCCGGATAGAAGTAGCTCTTGCGCGCGAAGATCGAGCGGTGGGCGATCGTGCAACCGGTTGCGAGTCCGGCGGCAATGGCGAGCCGCACAGCTTCTTCGTTGATCACCGGGAGCGCGCCGGGCAGACCGAGGCAAACCGGCGACGTCTGGTCGTTGGGGCGGGCACCAAAGGCGGTTGGAGCGTTCGAGAAGAGCTTGGATTCGGTGCGCAGTTGGGCGTGCACCTCCAGACCGATGACGGCTTGCCAGTTGCTCATAGGCGAGGCTCCCTCATGGCTTGGACTCATCGGCCAACGCGTCGAGATTTGGTCGCTGGACGCCGAGATTCAGCGCTTTTTCGAGGCCCCGCGCGACGTCGATCATCGTCTCTTCGTCGAAATGTCTGCCGATGAGCTGCAGGCCGACGGGCAGGTTTTGGGTGGTGCCGACGGGGACAGACATGGCGGGGACGCCGGCCAGGCTGGCGCCGGTTGTGAAGATGTCCATCAGGTACATGGCGAGGGGATCGTCGGTGCATTCGCCCAGACGCCACGCCGGCACGGGAGATGTGGGGCCGACCAGCACGTCGCATGACTTCAGCGCGCTGACGTAGTCGTCGTGAATGAGGCGACGCACGCGGCACGCACGCTCGTAATACGCGTCGTAGTAGCCCGATGACAGCGCGAAGGTGCCGAGCATGATGCGGCGTTTGACCTCGGGGCCGAAGCCTTCGCCGCGGCTTCTTTCGTAGAGGTCGGTGATGCCTTCGCCTTGCGCGAGGGTTGCTCGATGTCCGAAGCGGACGCCGTCGTAACGCGACAGGTTGCTGGACGCTTCTGCGGTCGCTACGAGGTAGTAGGTGGCGATGGCCAGGGGGGTGTGCGGCAGGCTGACGTCGACGATGGTTGCGCCGGCAGACTTCAACGCGTCGATGCTGCCGCGGATGCATGATGCGACGCCGGGGTCGAGGCCTTCGGCGTCGTCGAGGAACTCGCGAGGAACTCCAATTCTGCGGCCTTCGAGTGACCCCGGTCCCGATCGCAGGTCGCCGAGGGGCTCGGTCGCGCTGGTTGAATCGAGGGCGTCGTGGCCGCCGATCACGGAAAGGAGCAATGCGGCGTCATCGACGGTCAAGGCGAGCGGGCCGACCTGGTCGAGCGACGAGGCGAACGCGACGACGCCATACCGCGATACGCGACCATAGGTGGGCTTGATGCCGACCACGCCGCACAGAGAGGCGGGCAGCCGGATCGAGCCGCCCGTGTCGGTCCCCAGCGAGCCGAATCCATACCCTGCGGCGACCGCGGCTGCCGAACCACCGGAAGAACCTCCGGGGACACGATCGGGCGCCCACGGGTTGGCCACGTTGCCAAAGGCGCTGTTTTCATTGGACGAGCCCATCGCGAACTCATCCAGGTTGTTCTTGCCGATGATGACGGCGCCGGCGTCTCGCAGGCGTCGGGCGACGGTGGCGGTGAACGGGGGTTCGTAGCCGCGCAGGATCTTCGATGCGGCGGTCAATGGCATCCCAGGCACAGAGATGAGGTCCTTGACGGTCACAGGCACGCCGGCGAGAGGTCCGAGCGCGGCGCCCGCTTTGCGTGCCTGGTCAGTGGATGCGGCCGTGGCCAGGGCACCTTCGCGATCGACATGAAGGAGGGCGCCGAACTGTCCGTCGAAGCGATCGATCCGGTCCAGCACGGCTCCCGTGATCGCCTCGGCCGATACGTCACCGGCAGCGATAGCGGCGGCGCAATCGACCAGCGACAGGGTGTCGAGCAGCTCGGCGGCGTTGGCCACGGTTCAGCTCCCCACCACGCGCGGGACCACGAAGGCGTCATCGGCGGCTTC
>CAZLMW010000011.1:0-28646 GCA_964560875.1 uncultured Enterobacteriaceae bacterium | reverse complement strand
CGTCGGCGAGCTTTTCGCGTTCCGTAACGACCACGGCTTCGGGCGCGTTGGCGAGCGCCTTGTCGGTGCCAAGCGGCTGCCCGGCGACGTCTTTGCGGGCCGGCATGGCGTCGATGGTCATGTGCACCAACGGTTGTATCGCGGACGTGTCGACGGATTGGAGCTTTTCGACGTACGCCACGATGCGTTGAAGGTCGTCGACGAGGCTGTCTTGTTCGGCGTCGGACAGCCGCAAGCGGGCGAGGCGAGCCACACGCTGAACGGTCGCACGGTCGATCGTGTCGCTCATGCCGCGAGCTCCGCAGTGGCTGCGTCGATGGCCGCCTGCAGCTCGCGGTGGATGCGTTCCTTGGCCTCGTCGCTCTTGGCTTCACAGCGGACGACCAGCACGGGGCCGGTGTTGGAAGCGCGCACGAGGCCCCACCCGTCGTCGAAGAGCACGCGCACGCCGTCGATGTCGATCACGTCGTTGCGAGCGCGAAAGTGGGCGGTGACGCGTGACACCACGTCGAACTTGATGGCGTCGGGACACGAAACGCGCAGCTCGGGGGTGGCGAATGCGGGTGGCAAATCGGCGATCAAGCTCGACACGGGGCCGTCGTGGCGGCTGACGATCTCGAGCAACCGACACGTCGTGTAGACGGCGTCGTCAAAGCCGAACCAGCGGTGTTTGTAGAAGATGTGGCCGCTCATCTCGCCGGCGAGCAGCGCGCCCTCTTTCTTCATCCTGTCCTTGATCAACGAGTGGCCGACGCGGCTCATGATCGGCACGCCGCCGTTGCTCTCGATGTCGTCGAAGAGGCGCTGGCTGCACTTGACCTCGCCGACGATGGTGGCGCCGGGTTCGATAGCCAACAGCGCGCGGCTCAAGATGACCATGAGCGAATCGCCCCAGATCACGCCGCCGTTTTCGTCGATCACGCCGATGCGGTCGCCATCGCCGTCGTACGCCACCCCGAAGTCCGCGCCGACCTTGGTAACGCGGGCCTGCAGGTCGACCAGGTTCTTCTCGACCGTTGGATCGGGGTGATGGTTGGGGAAGGTACCGTCGAGCTCGCAGTAGAGCTCGTCGACCGTCACACCGAGGTCCCGCAACAGCTGCGGCACGATGGGACCGGTGGGGCCGTTGCCGGCGTCCACCACGACGGAGAGCTTGCGGTCGGCCAGGTCGATATCGCCGAGCACGTGGGCGCGGTAGTCGTCGATGATGGGGTGTGAGGTCGCTTTTCCGGCGCCGGACTCGAAGTCCCGCGATTGCATCAGGCCGTAGAGCTCCTGGATGTCCTCGCCGTGCAGCGTGCCCTTGCCCAGCATCATCTTGAAGCCGTTGTCCTCGGGCGGATTGTGGCTGCCGGTGATCATCACGCCGCCGCCGACCTCCTGGTTATGCACCGCGTAGTAGAGCAGCGGAGTGGGGACCAGGCCCACGTCGATGGTGTCGACACCGGCGTCGTGCATGCCGATGAGCAAGGCGTCGCGGATGCGATCGCTCGACAACCGCGCGTCGCGACCGATGGCGAGGCAGGCTTTTTGCCCACGACGGACGGCGAGGGTCGCGATGGCGCGGCCGAGATCGGTGACGAAGCTGTCGGGGAAATCGATCGCTTCGCGGCCGCGGATGTCATAGGCGCGAAAGACGTGAGGGTTCATGGCGGGTAGGGCTCCTGCGGCGTTGGGTAACGGTCCGGGGAAGGCGTCGCGCGGCCGTGATGCGTCTTCTTAGAGGAGGTCGGTGCGGCTGCCGTCTTTGAGGGCGGCGACGATGCGGCGCACGTCCTGGCTGTTGGCGGTCGGGACCGCGAGGACGGCGTCGGAGGTGGCGACAATCACCATGTCACGTAGGCCGGTGGCGGCGATTGTCGGGCCGTCGCTGACGAGCACGCAGCCGTCGTTGTCGAGGTCGATGACGTCGCCGCGGATGAAGTTGCCGTCTTTGCCGTGGCCTTCGTGGATGAGGCTGGCCCACGTGCCGACGTCGCTCCACCCGGCGTCGAGTCGGACGGTGCGGAGATCGTCGATGTGTTCAGCGATACCGTAGTCGATGCTGACCCCGGGACACGCACCGAATCGCTCACCGAGGATCTGCCGGAACGAGTCGCTCGCGAACGGGCCGGACGCGCCGTCATGCAGGGGGCCGAGCGCCTCGTGGACGTCGGGGAGGTGATCGCGCACGGCGGCGAGGGCGACATCGGCGCGGCTGACGAAGATGCCGCCGTTCCACAGGTGTTTGCCGCCGCTGACGTAGGTGAGCGCAGTTTCCAGGTCGGGTTTCTCGACGAATCGCACGACTGCGGAGGTGTCTCCGTCCACGTGATCGCCGACTTCGATGTAGCCGTAGCCGGTTTCGGGTCGGGATGGTGCGATTCCGAGCGTGGTGATGTGGCCGCGGGCGGCGTGTTCGGCCGCTTCGGCGAGGGCGGCGGTGAATCGAGGTGCGTCGGCGACGTGGTGATCGGCCGGGAGCAACGCGACGATGGCGTCGGGATCGAGCTGCTGAGCGGCGATGGCGGCGAGGGCCATGCACGGGGCGGTGTTGCGTGGCGCCGGCTCGGCGATGATGTTGCCGCGTGGAAGGTTGGGTAGGTCGGCGGCCGTCGCTTCCGCGAGTCGCTCGGCCGTGACGACCAAGATGCGCTCCGCCGGGCAGATCGGCGCGATGCGATCGACCGTGGCCCGCAGGAGGCTCACCGGGTGGAGCAATGAGAGCAGCTGCTTGGGGCGTTGGTGCCGTGACAAAGGCCAAAAACGGGTGCCACTGCCGCCCGCCATGATGGCGCAGATAAGATGGTCACTGGCCAGATGGTCACTGGCCAGATGATCGCTCGCTCGGTGTGTTGAGTCGTTCATGCGGCGGCGATCGTGCGCACGTTGTCGGCGACGATGAGCTCGCATCCCGTCTTTTCGCAGACCTCCTCGACGGTGTGGCCAGGAGCGATTTCGCGCAGCACGAGTCCATCGTCGGTGACGTCGAGGACGGCGAGGTCGGTCACGATACGGTCGACGCAGCGGGTGCCCGTGAGCGGCAGGGTGCAGGCGTCGAGGACCTTCGGCGCGCCGCGCTTGTTGCAGTGGGTCATTGTCACGACGACGCGCTTGGCGCCGGCGACGAGATCCATCGCTCCGCCCATGCCCTTGACCACCTTGCCGGGGATCATCCAGTTGGCGATGTCGCCGGTCTTGCTGACCTCCATCGCGCCGAGGATCGTCAGGTCGACATGGCCGCCCCGAATCATCGCGAACGATTCAGCCGAGTTGAAGAACACCGAGCCCGGGACCGTCGTGATCGTCTGCTTGCCGGCGTTGATCAGGTCCGCGTCCTCGTCGCCCTCATAGGGGAACGGGCCGATGCCCAGCAGACCGTTTTCGCTCTGCAGGACGATATCGATCCCATCGGGGATGTAGTTGGCGACCAGCGTCGGGATGCCGATGCCGAGGTTGACGTAGAAGCCGTCTTGCAGCTCGTCGGCGACGCGGGCGGCGATCTGTTGGCGCGATAGGGGCATGGCGAATCCGTTGGGGAGGGCGCGGGTGACGCGCTAGCAGACTGCGCCGTAAATCGTATCGGTCAAGGTGGGGGACGTAAACGCAGTCTGCCGCGCGGAGCGCGAATTTGGGGTGAGGCCGGAAAAATGACACTTTTTTCGGTCGAGGGGGCTGTTTCAGCCCCCTTGCAAACAACGAGCACCTGCGCCGAGGCGGAGCTTTGGCGCAGTCTGCTAGGGCGTGGTCGGCGCTGTCGTGGGGCTCTCGGTCGGTAGGCCGGCGTACTTCTGCCACGCCGTGACGTCGAGCCCCAAGCGCTTACCGGACAGGTTTTCTAGCGCGTACACGACGAATTTGGCAACCGTCGGCTCGGCGTGCGGCAAGTAGCGGACCAAGCGCGGAATGACCGTGCGGTCACCGACTTTGGGCAGCGTCTTGAGGATCAACTCGGACTCGGCGTGATCGGCTTGTTCGAGGCGGGTCACGAGGGAGTTGGCGACGCTCTTTGGTTTGAGGGAACCGGCCGCGCGGATGAGGGCGTCGCGCTCCTTGCGGCTTACGTCCGGCGCGTTGATGAGGTTGCCAACATCGGCGGCGAGCCCTGGGTCGGGGATCGTAACGGCCGCGCGGGCGGCGGATTCGCGCAAATCAGGTGTTCGCAGGCCGAACGCGACGGCGGGACGAGCCCACTTGGTCGGCACGGCGGCGAGCAAATCAAGGGCAGCGCGACCGACCTTTCGCGGCGAGGCGTCGACCAGCACAACAGCGAGGGGCACGGCGCGTTTGGCCTTGAGCCGGGTGAGGGCGCCGAGGGCGTGCATTCGTGCGGGCGTGTACATCGAGGGTTGGCCGGCCAGGTCGATCAGCGGGTCGATGGCGCGTGGGTCCTCGAGCATTCCGAGCGCCTGCGCGGCGGTGGCTGCCAAGCGCGTGTTTTTGTCCTTGAGCGCTGCGATCAGCGCGTCGATAGATGCTTTATGCCCAAGCAGTCCGAGCGAACCGGCGGCGAGGATCCGGCGGCGCGTGTCGGTGTCGGCCTTGAAGACGTCCAGCAACGGGGCTCCAGCTTCCTTTGCGCCGAGACGAGCGGCGGCGACGAGCAGATCGACGTGCAGGTCTTTGTCGCGTGTCTTCGACTTGGCCGCAGCCAGCACGGCGGCGCCCTGTTCTCCGCTGCCGAGGTATCCGAGAGCGAGCGCGACTTTGCGTAGATCGGCGGCGCTGGCCTCGGGCGTGGCCAGCCATGCGGAGAGTTTGGTGGCGGTGGGCGACGGGTTCTTGCGGGCCTTGGCCATTGCCGGGCAAGCCGCGGTTTCGAGGCTTTGACAAGCGAGCAGCTCGGACACCGAGACTGCATCGGACGCTGCGCACACCTGCGGCATGGCCACCAGCGCGACAACAACCAGCGCCGCAACGGCAGGGCAGAACAAGCGATCGACCATGAGCGACTCCAGGCGCGGTGGCGGCACGATCGCCAAAACGTGGAACAAAGTACAGCGTGTTTGGCCTCTATGCCGGGCGGTCAGGCGAGGCCCCAGCGGCGACGCAACGCCCATTCGGCGGCGAGCAGCAGCACCAACAAGAAGCCGACGATCGGGTGGCTCCAGAGCTCGGTTCTCACCCGCTGCACACGTTCGGAAGCCTCGTCCAGGGAGAGCTGCAAACGCCTGAGCGGGGCTTCGACGTTGTAGTACCGACCGCCTCCAGCCGCGGCGACAGCGGCTAAACGTGCTGTATCGGGCTGTACGTCGCGCTCTTCCAGCGAAGCGCTGTGCACGGCGACGGTGGTTGTTGCACGTTCGTCGCGCGTTCCGGCTTGGCATCGCAGATTGATCTCGAACACGCCCCCGTGCGGTGGCACCCATGACCAGGCCACGCGTCCGGTGGCGTCTGACGTTTGCGCGATTGCCTGCCACGGCCCGGGACGATCGGGAATCGCGGCGCGTCGCCAGCGGCAAACGGCGCCCGGAGTCGGGCGGTCACCGGCGTCGAAGATGCGCGCGGTCATGCCCGACCCGGTTCCCACAACGGGGGACACCGCGATGTCGTCGAAGCGGATGGTGCTGAGCTCGGGATCCTGGGTCAGCCACTTGCGCAGCCGATCGATGAACGCGTGATAGTCGGCGCGGAGTTGGGCACGGTCGTCGCTGTGAGGGCCGAACGCCCATGTCCAGGCCCCGGCCGTGGCGAATGCGGCCACCCGGCCCTTGCCGTGCTCAGCGACGGTCAGAAGGGGCGCGTCGTTGTCCCCGAGCAACAGCACCTGGGCCCCGGAGCGTCCGCTGAGGCCGGTGTTGCGGCCCGGCAACTCGAGGCGGCGCCACGCTGCGGCGTTGTCCGACGGGGAGGTTCGCAAGCGTGTCACAGGATGGGTCGCGCCGGTCTGGGAAAGCCGCAGTTCGGTCGTCTTTTCGCTGTACAGCGGGGCCCCAGCGCCGGGGTTGGCCATCGCAACCGGCAGCCAATTGGACAGCTGAGTGCGCTCATAACCGCCGGCCGCGAACGCCTGCTGACCGCCGATCACCGCGAATGCGCCGCCGTCGCGAACGTAGCGCTGCAGGCCGGGCAGGTAGGCGTCGATGCCAAAACGCGTGAACTGAAAGTCCTGGAAGATGACGAGGTCGAAATCGCTCAACGCTTCCTGGAAGAGCTGCCGGGTCGGGAACTCGATCAGCGTGGTGTCCGCGGCGCGAACGAAGTAGCCGGCGCCCTGCGCAACCATGATGTAGAAGGAAACGAGATCGACGGACCGGTCGGAGCGAAGGTGGCTGCGCAAGAAACGCGTGTCCCACGACGGGTGGCCGGCCAGGTGGAGGACCCGGGTTCGGTCGCGGAGGATGCGAACGCGCTTGTGGGCGATGTTGTTGGACACCGTCGCTTCGCCGGGCAGCGGGACGATTCGCGCTGAGACGACATCGTCGCCGACGAGCAGGGGCTGCACATGCATGGCCACCCGGCGGCGCGGGGGACCGACGAGGGGAATCGACGTTCGTTGCACGACGCGCCCGCCTCGGAGCAGCTCGACGGTCGCGTTGCCCGGGCGGCTCTCGAATCCGCGCAGGCGCAGGTCGACGGTGACAGGGAGCTGGCTGCGCACGTAGCCAAACGGGCTGACGCCGATCTCGGTGATCGCGGCGTCGGCGAGTGTCTCTTCGCGCGGCCCTGCGACGTGAACGGGGACGCCAAGCGAGGCCACAACGCGGCGAAGTTGCGGCGGCAACTCGCCGTTGCTGTCGAGCTTGGCGGCACCGAGTCGGCCGTGATCGATGCCGTCGCTGATGACGACGATGGCCCCGACCTCGCCCGTTGCGGCGACGTCCTGAAGGCCCTCGAGCGCGGACATGACATCTGTCTTTTTGCCGTCCGCCTTCACGGACTCCAGCGCGTCGGCCGCGATGGGCTGTACATCCGCCGAGAACGAGAACACGCGAACCCCATGACTCTTGCGCAAGCCGGCGATCGCGGCCTTGGCCCGGTTCAACCTCGACCTTTCGCCGCGCGCCATGGACGCCGAGGTGTCAACGAGCACGGCGACGGCTCGGCCGCCTGCCGCTGGCTTGATCGCGATCCATACCGGCTGCATCAGGGCGACGACGACCGTGCCGACCGCAAACACGCGCAGAGCAAGCAGCGCGACACGTTTTCGTGTGTCGGCCAAGCGCGCGGATCCGAGCCAGGATACGGCGACTATGATCGCCGCGACCAGACAAGCCACCACGACGCTGCCAGCGGGCCAGTCCAGCGCCCAGTCGATGCCCGAGCGCACCTCAGCGACCCTTGCGTGGCGCGCGCACCCCGCGGCGCCGCTTGAGCAGTGTCATGACGTGGGTGTGATCGTCCTTGTAGTCGAGGCAGAGCGCGTACATGAGCAGGTTGATACCGAGCCTGTAGGCGCGCTCTCGCTGGGCTTCACCACCGGGCACCGCGCGAAGAGCGGGTCCTCCAGTCGGGGAGCGCGCGAAGGCGCCGTGCAGGTCGTTGCGCAGGTAGATGACGGCGAAGCGCTTGCCGATGCGCACGCCCTGGACGTGGCGCACATCCGCGCGTCGTCCCACCGCCGAAGACAGCCGATAGAAGCTGCGAAAGAGCACATGGGTCGCCGGGAGTCGCACCAGCGGACGGCCGACGATCCGCGTGAGCAGGCGTCGAACGGCGCGGTCGAACGCCTCGGATGGTCCGCTGCGACCGGTGTTGTCGATGATGAGGGTCCCGCCGGTAGCGATGTGCTGGCGGAGGCGCGCGACGGCCGCGTCGGTCTGTCTTGGAAACGTCGATGCCCCTGCGAGGTAGAGCAGCGGATGGTGAAACAACTGCGGCGATGTCGGTCCGACACGGGCCGGTTCCTGGGCGATCTCGATGCTTGTCCGCAGCCGAACCTCTTGCGCCCACGTGACCAGCGCGCGGCGAATCGCCGGGGAGTCCCCACCCAAAGCCAGGTGCGCGATGCGAATCTTCGAAGCCCGGCGATTCGGCTTCTTCGCCTGCGCGGTGGTGGTGGTCCCGATTAGCAGCGTCAGGCAGACCACGACGAACCCCAATGCGCCGAGTCGACGACGTACGGGCGAGAGGCTGCAGGTGGGTGGATTGCGATCGCGGAGCATGAAGTGGCCCGACCATAACAAACGGTGCGCGGTCGAAAAGCGGCCGCCGCGACACTGGCGATGACCCGCGGTCAGTTCTTGGCAGGGGTCGGAACCGCCGTTACGGACCCGCTTGCGGTCGCCTTCGCGCCGGTCGCATCGGTCACGCGCACCCGAATAGGTCGCCTGGGGCCGGGGTTTCGCGCCTGTCCCGGCAGCTGGCCGCCCAGGTCGTGTGCCGTCGCGGTCCACACCAACGCTGTCTCGGAGCGGCTGACGACAGCGATGCCCGCGGGCCCTTCGACGACCTGCCACGTCACCGGTTCGAGACCGCCCTCGCAGCGCAGCACGTGACGCCATGGTTCCCCGACATGCACCTCGTGGTCGCCGATCGCCAACGCTTGTACGCCGGCCGATTCGCACCCGGATGCGAGCCACAGAACGGCCACCAGCGCGATAGTGGTCAACCGCAAGACCCGGTGGCATGCTCGCTGCGCGCCCGTTCCGTCTGGCTTCAAGCCGCATCCTCCGACGCGTTTGGGTTCGACGCCGCCACACCACGGCCCGGGCCGACCGGAAGCGCGCGTCCGCATCACCAGGAGGTCGCCCGTGGGTTGGCTGGCACCAAGCAGACTTCGGCTCTTGTCATCAAAGGCATGCATCGCGGCGCTCATCGTCGCCATGTCCGCCGGCTGCGGCAAGAAGCCTGACGCAGGCAAAGCAGACGACAACAAAGCGTCGCCCAAGGCTGCCGACAAGGGATCCGCGGCGAAACCAGCCGCTGAAAAGCCCAGCAAGCCCAAGCCGCCCGACCTTGGGCTGCCCGTCGACAAGTTCACGCAAGCCCGAATCGTGCAACTCTGCGCCACAAAGCACGGGGAAAGCGACGAAGACGCGCTCGTTGTCGCCATCCACATGCTGCTCGGTCATGGTCACGCGCCGCCGCCCGAGCCAGCCGCTGCCGCTGCTGTCGCACCTGGAGCCGCCGCCGCCGCCGCGAAGGCTGCCGCCAATTCTGCCGCTTCCGCCGCCGCAAAAGCGGCCGCTGCCAAGGGTGAAGCCGCCGCCAAGGCCGCCGACAAAGCCAAGAAGGTCAACCCGTTGACGCCGGCCGGCCGCCCCCCGCTCTCCGCCGAGGTGAAGGAAAGCGTCGACAAGTACCAGAAGGCTGTCTCGTTGCTGCCCAAACGGCCAGACGTCGCCAAACCGATCGATGACGCCGTCAAGAAGTGCCGCTACGCCAAGGAGATCGGGCTGATCGACGACGACCTGGTCAAGCGCTACGTCGACACCTTCGTCGGCATCTCGTGTCTGCAGATCACGATGCGCGACAAGTCCGGCAAGGTCGATCCACTCAAGCACGCCGAGGCGTCGATCACGCTGTTCAAGAAGAACAACTTCACGGCGCGCGACTTCTCGCGGCTCGGGCTCGTCCTGGCGCGCTTCGACGACATCACCACCCAGGCCCACACCCAGCGACGTGACAAGTGCCCCGACCCGCTCGAGATCGCCCGGCAAGCTCAGCTCCAAGGCCGGTTCGTCGGCGGTTTCAAAGGCAAGATGGGCGGCGCGCTCGCCTTCGAAGCGAAAGACGGCGAGGTCAAGGGCACCGCGTCGTTCACAACCGGCAAGCTCAAGGGCACATCGTGGGCGCTCAAGGGCGCAATGAACGCGGACCGGGCTCATCTCTTTGGCCGCGAGAAGAGCGACTGGATTCGCTTCGAAGGCAAGCCCGGCAAGGGCCTGTCGACCGGCAAGTGGGAAGGCGAAGTGGCGCTCAAAAAAGTCTCGGGAAAGTGGACCTGGCGTCGCCCTCCGCCCCCCAAACCCGCCAAGGGAGCGGCACCCGCCAAGGCCAAAGCGCCGTAGTTCGCTCGTCTTCGCCTGAATTCGACTGGTTCGGCCTATTTCCGCCTGACATCGCCGACGACGACCCATCCTTCGAAAGCGACGTGCACATCGAGATTGCCGCCGCGCGGGATGATCCGCGTGATGCGCAGCTTCTTGACGTCGACGCGAACGGGCACGGTTTTTCCGCCGACCTTGACGCCCTTGGCGAGGGACTGCAGCCGTTTTCGTGCGCCCCCGAGGACGCGGTGCTGCGGGATCTCAAGGTGGCGAGCGATGGTGTTGACGACCCGTTTTCGCTGCAGCGCGACAAGCAGATCGGCCACGACGTCGCCCGATTCGAGCGCAACGTTGGGCTTGTCGATGACGATTCGGTCGCCTCGTATGATCGGGGCTCCCCACACGGCGAACCGACCGTCGATGTCCCGCGTATAGCTGACAAACAGCAGCGAGTCGGTCACCTGCCCGCGAATGTCGGCGTAGGCGATGATGCGGCCGGGAGCGGTGGCGAGGGTGACCTTGCCGACGTGCACCTCGCCGTTGTTGAGCTTGATCGGGCCGCGTTTGGCCAGCTCACGGGTCACCGGATCTTGCATCGGAGCCAGCGGAACCTGGACGGGTACAACAAGGCGTGTCGGCTCGTGGTCGATCGATGAAACGACGTCGTAGGGCGGCTCGGACGTCGCTCGTTGGGTTGCGCAGGGGCTTTGTACGGTCGGCCGGCATTGCACGCTCACCGACAGCCGGAGGTAGCTCGGATCCGCCTCGGGCTGGCTGACGACGACGCGGGTTGGGGCGAGAACCAGGCACGCATCTGCCGCCTTGCCAGCCTTCATCGCAATGGGCTTGCTGATCGCCTTGGTGAACGCCGCGATCGGCTCGTGGATGGGGATCTTGATGCCCTTGAGCCATTTGCTGAGCGCTTGGCGCGGCTCTCCTTGCAGATATTTGGTGAGGTTTTCACGCAAGACCCTCGCGTTCAGATCCACCGCGCTCCCGCTGGCCGACTGCATGCGCACATCAGGGTCTTCGAGCCGCACGGTCTTGTCGGCCCCGAGCACCGGTCGCGCGCAAGCTGTGAGGGTCGGTCGGAAGCGCCGCTCGAGCTTCTTGCCGAACGCCGCGATGTGTCCGTTGGCGACAATCGGGATCGCCGCACACACCTTGTCGCCCGATGGACGGACCGTGACTTGTCCAGCGCGCTCGACGTGCAGGCCCCAGCTGCCGATCGACGCCTTGATACCCATTTTCTTGCTGGCAAAGGGCGCGCTTTGCAGCGACTTGGCGATGTCGGCATAGGCCACGCGAACCACAGCGGCCACCTGTGAACGCTCGGCTGCCGGACGCGGGGGACGAGTGGACGTCGGATCGGGTATCGGTGCGCGCACGGTCAAGGCGCACCCGGTCACCAAACCCAAGGAAGCGGCGAGGACGAGGCGGGCGACGACCCGAGCGCGATGTGAGAGCGGAATCAACACCCGCAGGCGCCGGTGCCGTTGGGCAACGCTTTGCCGTCACTGCCCTTGAGCAACACGCAACAAGACGGCTTGCCGTTGCACGAAAAGTCCTTGTTCTTGTGCGATAGGTCGCACTTGGGCCGGCAGATGAACGCGGTCGCGCTCTTCGGCACACAGATGTTGCCCTTCGAACAGTCGCTGACCAGCTTGCATTCCTCGTTGACCTTGGCGTCGCCGGGCACCCCGCAGATGGGTTTGGAGACGGCGTAGCACTTCTTGTCGGCGGCGCATCCGGCGTCGGTCAGCGCGTTGCAGTGGATGAGCGAGCAGAGGCCCTGGTTGCGCGGCAGCTGGTTGTCGGTCGTATCCAACAGGGCCGAGCACTTGTCTTCGGGGCCGCATGCCTTGTTGCCCAGCTTCACCGACGCGTCGCACAGCGATCGGCACGTCTTTTCCACGCACACGTGCTTGGCCGCGCAGTCGCTGTGCTTGCCGCACGCCTCGCCGTCCTTCTTCGCGCCCGCCTTGCCGCATCGGGGCGCCGATCCGCCGATGCAGTCCTGGCCCGCATCACAGCCGGAGTTTTCAACCGGATTGCAGATCGGGCGGCGGCAGAACCCGAGGTTGTCGGGCGTGACGAAGCCCGCGTCGAATTCGAAGCACTCCCTACCGGCGGCGCAGTCGGGGCTCTCGAAGTCGCATTTTGTCGCGCACTGCAAGACCCCATCGACGGACGCGCAAATCGCGGTGCCGACGCAGTCATCGTGTTTGGTGCACGCATCGCCGACCGCCGTCGTTCCCTCGGGCACGCATCTCTCCTCCTTGTGGCCGATGCACATCTCGCCGACGTTGCAGCGGTCGTTGGACACGAGGTCGCACTTGCGTTGCTCGGTTTCGGACACCTCGAGGCAGCCGCCACACAGCACCCCGCAAACCGCGAAGATGAGCGTTGTTGCGTGGCCTGGACCGAATCTCATGGGGGCCTCGTGAAGCAGAAGGGATAGGCGGCGATCGGAGCCGTCCAGGTCAAGCGGAATCGCGCCGTTCTCTGCCATGAGGCGGCGTCGTGAAGGTCGGCGCAATCGTGCAGAAATCGCCGTCGCGTTGCAATCGTCGTCGGGCGCCTGCGCATCGCTGTTGTCGCGGGGAACACGCCTTGCGACGCGACCATCGGGCCCGTACGCTTCGCGCGCGCAAAAACTTGAGGTCGTCCATGCATCTGCAACCCACCGACAGCGGCCGTCTCGCGGCGTTCGACAGCATCCGGCTCGTGCACCGGACGTGGCGGGCTGAAAACCCCATCGGCGGTGTCTTGATCGCCCACGGTTTCGCCGAGCACGGGATGCGCTACGGCCACGTGATCGATGTGCTGGTCCCCGCCGGATTCTCGGTGATGACTTTTGATCAGCGCGGACACGGAGAAAGCGGCGGTAGGCGCGGCCACGTTGACCGGTTTGGTGACTACGGCGACGACCTCACGATGATGATCGCCTTTGCGCGCGAACGCCTGCCGGGCCCACTGGTCCTGCTCGCTCACTCGATGGGCGGGTTGATCGCCACGACCGTCGCCGCCGCGGGCAAGCTGGACGTCGACCACCTGGTGCTGAGCAACCCGGCTCTCGCGGTCAAGGTCGCGGTCCCACAGTGGAAAATCATGGCCGCCCGAACCGCGTCACGCTGGCTGCCTCACGTCCGAATTCCGACCGATATCCCGCCCGAGCACATCAGCCGCGACGCGCAAGAGGTCCGCGCCTACATCGATGACCCGCTGGTGTTCAACGAAGCGACGACGCGCTGGGGGGGCGAATTCCTGGCCGCCCAGGACGCGATTGCGGACGCCGCGTCCAGCGTGAAGACCCCGCATATCTTCGTGCAGCTGGGCAGCGCAGACATGATCGCCGATCCGGTCGTCAACGTGGACTTCTTCGGCAAGACGGGTTCGTCGGACTGCCGGGTCGAGGTCTACGCGGACTGCTACCACGAGCTGTATAACGAGATGGATTCGGCGCGAGCTCCGATTCTGGATGATCTCCGCGATTGGTTGGTGCAGCGCGCGCAACGCGTCGCGGCCTGAACCGGATCTCGATGATCGGCACACTTGGCCGCTATCGCATCTTGCGCCACCTGGCGACGGGGGGCATGGGCGAGGTCTATCTCGCCGAGGCGGTCGGGGCCGCGGGTTTCGCCAAGAAGCTCGTTATCAAGACGTTGCGCGCGGATCTCGCGTCCGATCAGCGGCTCATGGACCAGTTCGTGGCTGAAGGGCGCCTGCTCGAAGCGCTCGATCATCCCAATATCGCGTCGATTCTCGACCTCGGTATCGTCGACGACACGACCTTCCTGGCGATGGAATACGTCGAGGGTTTCGACTTGCGGGCGCTGCTGCGGGCGCTGCCATCGGACGGCCAGCAACGGCTCGCCGAAGCGCCAACTCTGTGCGTGGTGACTGCGGTTGCAGAGGCGCTGGACCACGCGGCGACACGGCCCGGACCGGAAGGGCGCGCCATGCGGATCGTCCACCACGACGTGACGCCGTCCAACATCATGGTGCGGCCCGATGGGCACATCAAACTCGTCGATTTTGGCATCGCCCGGTCGAAGGTGCGTCAACGCCTCGCGGCCGACGCCCTGCGCGGCAAGCTGCCCTACCTCAGCCCCGAACAAGCGCGCATGGAGTCGGTTGATGGCCGCACCGACCTGTTCGCCCTCGGCCTCGTCGGCGCTGAGCTCTTGGTGGGACGTCGCTTGCTGGACGTCAGCGATCTGGCCGGACTCGCCGTGGCGCACGAAAACCTCGCGTCAGCGATCGGTCGGCTGGCCGACCTCGGCGTACACGAAGAAACGGTGTCGTTGCTGCGCGACATGACGGTGCTCGCTCGAAAAGAGCGCGTCCCGTCAGCCGGCCACGTCGCCGAACGAGCCCGAGCGCGCCTGCTTTCACTCGGTGAGTCGTCGCTGGAGAGGCCTCTCGCCCAGGCGCTTGCTCCCGCGTTCGCCGCCCTGCAGGAGCGAGCGAGCGGCTTCGATGCCACGCTGGCGTCGCTTGTCGGCCCCTCCGGTCCATCGGCAGCCGGCCCCGTTACCGGCACGGTCAGCTTGCCCGGCATCTCGCTTGGCCAGGCCGTCCCCGCCCCTGCACCCGGTCTCGAAGACGCCCCTGCCGCAACCGCGTCCCCAGTTCGGCTCCGCAAAAGGGTGGTATTCGCGGCGCTCTCGCTGCTCGGCCTGGTGGGCTTCGTCGGTTGGTGGCTGGGCAGCCAGGCCGTCCAAACACCCGCCCCAGCGATCGCCGTGCAACCCGGAACGGAGCCGGTGGGGATCGCGGCCATCGTAGACGCCGAGGCAGCTGCGCAGGTCGGCGCAGCAGATGCTGGCGAAACCGGAACTCCTGATGCCGCGTTGAGCGCCTTGGATGACGCCGGCTCTGCGGGCGTGCCTTTGGCCCATGCGCGCGACGGTTCCCCACCCGATGGGAGCTTGGCCGCCGTCGATCGCGACACCGGGGCAACCGGTTCGTCCGCCGACGATGACGACGATGCCGACAATGCCGACAATGCCGACAATGCCGACGCAAGAGGCTCCAGGCGGATGGCCCACGACGCCGCGAAGATCCGACGAGTCACCGCACGGCCCGCGCGCAATTTCGGCACGGTGGTCTTCCTGGTCCTGCCCGCCGATGCCGAGGTGCGGTTGGACGGTGCGGTTGTGGCGCACAACAAGACCGGGCGGTACCGGCTCCGCGTATCTGTTGGCACACACACGGTTGCAGTGCGCGATCCTGTGTCGGGCAACAAGCGCAGCCGCCGCTTTAAAATGCGCGCAGGCCGCGAGCTGAGACTGCCCGGATTCCAGCTTGTTGCCGGCGTCCCGTGAGCCGGTCGTCTGTCGCTTTGCATCGTGGGTGGCGGTCGTTATCGTGGCGCCATGATCGAGGCCACACGCACACTGACCTCAGCGTTTGCTGAGCGTTACACCCTTCCCAAGTTCCGCCTCCGGGTGTTGAGCGGCCCGCGCAAAGGGTTTGAGCGCATCTTCGACAAGCGGCTCTGCTACGTGGGTTCCGCGCCCGACAACGACTTGGTGGTCGACGATGTCTCCGTTTCGCGCACCCACCTGAAGATCGACGGTGAAAAGCAGGGCTACCGAGTCCGTGATCTCGGGTCCAAGAACGGCACATGGCTGGCGGGGACCCGCATCGTCGAAGCGCTCATCACCGCGTCGACACAGCTGCGCGTCGGCCAGACCGAGATCGCCTTTGAGCTGCTCGACGAGACCCACGAGATCGCGTTGTCGAAGCAACCGCGCTTCGGCTCCATGCTCGGCCAGTCGTCGCAGATGCGGGAGATCTTCGCGCTGCTCGCCCGCGTCGCTCCCACCGATGTGACAGTGCTCGTTCACGGCGAATCAGGCACCGGCAAAGAGCTTGTCGCGGAGGCTATTCACCAGCATTCGGCCCGTACCAATGGGCCGTTCATCGTCTTCGACTGCTCGGCCGTGCAGCGCAACTTGATGGAGAGCGAGCTCTTCGGCCACCTGCGCGGCTCCTTTACCGGTGCACACACCAGTCGCAAGGGCGCGATGTCGGATGCGGACGGTGGCACGCTTTTTCTCGACGAGATCGGTGAGCTCGACCTGGAGCTTCAGCCCAAGCTGCTGCGCGCGCTGGAAAAACGTGAGGTGCGACCGGTCGGCAGCAACGAGCGCCGCCGGGTCGATGTCCGTATCGTCGCCGCCACCCACCGCGACTTGAAGCAGATGGTCGCCGAAGGCTCGTTTCGCGAAGACCTCTACTATCGCCTCAACGTCGTTCCGGTTCGGCTTCCTCCGCTGCGTCAACGGCCCGAGGACATCCCGCTGCTCGTGCACCATTTCATGCAGGACACCCAGCGTGGCGCCGCGGTGAAAAGGGCGCTGACCATCTCCTTCGAGACGATGCAGCGGCTGCAGTCTCACCCCTGGCAGGGCAACGTTCGCGAGCTGCGCAATTACATCCAGCGGGCGTCTGTGTTGTCCGCCGGCGAAGAGCTTGAGATCGAGCTGGACTCCTCGGACGTCGCTGACACCAACGACTCCGCCGAGGGGTTGCCGGTTCATTTCGACCTGCCCTTCAAGGACGCCAAAGCGCGCCTCGTCGATGCCTTTGAGCGCGAGTATTGGGCACGTGCCCTCGAACGCCACCGCTGGAATGTTTCTGCGGCTGCTCGTGAGACAGGTCTGCACCGCAAATCGCTCGAGTACCTGGTCCGCAAACTCGACCTCAAGCGGCCCACGCCCCAATAAATGCCCGTCAACACGACTGCAGAACGCGCCGGCAGCTTTGAAGATTATCGCGTAAACGCATGACTGCGAACGGGTGGTCTCTGAAAAAAATTGCTGAGTTGCGCCATGGCGGTAGTCTGATGGTCACGCCAACGCTCAACGAGCATCGCATTCGTGGTGTTCAAGGGCGTGGTCAAACGGCACGATGGGCTTTCTGTCGTGCGTTCGGCCGGGTCGGTCAATTCGATCGGCGCGGACCGACCAGCCACGGAGTTGAATGTGAGCAAGTCACGCACACAGGTTACGGTTCGAGAACGGACGCGCGTCCAGACGCGCATTCGCGAGGCAGACTTGTCCGACTTGGAGCAGCAAGTCATGCGCATGCGCTACGGGATCGGAGTCGAAATGGACGCCGAGCTCGAACAGCGCGGACAAGATAACCCTGAGGTCGCTCGTCGACTCGCTGCGATCGAGGAGCGGGCTGCGTCCCACCTCTGCAACAGCGAAGACTTGCGCCGCAAGCAGGCCATTATCGAGCAGCTCCGCAAGCTTTGAGCCGCTCTTCAACACGAATCAATCACCGCGAAAACGAACGGGAGAACCTCGGACAAAGTGCTTGACTCGCCATGGGTGTTGGTGCACAAACCGCAACCCGCTCGCGCGATCAGGCGCAAGCTTGGCCACTGACCGGTCACGGCCTCCGAAGAAGGGGAAGGCCACCGACCACGAGATGTCGGCCATCGAAGAGATCGAGGTGAAGACATGGGCTCCATCAGCAAGACCACGCAGCGCAAACGCAAGAACAAGCGCGTCAAGTCGGGCTCTACCCGCAAGCGCGAGCTTCGTCGCGACCAACGGATCCAGGCCGAAAAACGGCTTGAGGAAGCGCTCGGCGAGAAGATTTCGCTGCCTCCGACCCGCTAGCCCAACCGATCGTTCCCAGACATACCACGCGCGGTCTTCATGGCCGCGCGTGGTTTTTTTGCTTCAAATCGCATCGTTCAGGTCACGTACTGCGCAGACCGATGGTCGTCCTCGCGCGTCAACAGCAAAGAGCGGCGCGTGTCGTTTGACGCTGCTGCCGGGCTCAGGTCGAATTCAAGGGCGCGAATCGCGAAGGGCCATGACCCGTTGAGATGAGCGCGACGCTGTCCGCCGTCGGTTACACGCCGACAGAAGGAATGCGGGTCGCCCGATCGGGCGTTATGCGTCGGGGTGATAATGCTGTCGGTCGAACACAACGAGGGACCGGACACCGCGCTCGCCGGGCAATGGGCGCGTCGTTCGCCCGTCGACGTCGCACCCGGGGCGATGCAACCGGTCGCCGTTCAACGCATTCAACCCCTGATCGAGCTTCTCGGTGCTGTCCGCCGTCGCTCGTGGCTGTTGGTCACGGCTGATCGCACCGCCGTCAGCGTCGCCATCTGGGCCGCTGTTTTTGGTGTCGTGGCGCTGCTGATTCGCGGCGCTTTCGTCGCGGACGATGGCAATTGGATGTTCGCGGTGGCCGCGGTCGCCGTCGTCAGCGGTGCGTGGATCGTCGCCCATCGCCATCGCTGGTTTTCGGCCGCCATGTTGGTCGACGAACGCGGCCAAGGGATGGACCGGGTCGCGACCGCATTTGAACTTGCCGCCGTCGGCCGCGAGGACGCGTGGGCCGAGATCCAGGCAGCGGAGGCCGTGGCCTGGGGTCAAAACGTCGACGTAAAGGCGATCGTCCCGGTGCGTCGTCCACGCCACGTCGGATGGGCCCTCGGGGGTGCAGCGATCGCCTTGATCGGGATCCTCGTGCCCGTCGCCTGGCTGCTGGCCGAGCGCGATCCGGGTACGCATGATGCCGTCGACGTTGGTCTGCCCGTCGCCGTCCCGCACCTCCGTTCCGCCGCTGAGCTCCTCGGAGAAGACGACCTCGAGCTGATCGCCGCCGACGTGGAGCTGCTCCAGGACATCGAAGCGCAGCTCGACGACGGCGCGACCAAGGCTTGGCTCGGCAAGGTACGCAAGGTGCTCGACGACGTTGTGAACGCTCGGATCGACAAACGCGACGCGATGGAAAAGCTCGCTGAGCTGCAGCGTCAAAAACCCTCCAAGAGCGATCCGCGTGAACCCGGCGGCGCCAACTCGCGCTCTCCCAACGCCGGCAAGGACCCCAAGAAAGCGGCCCAACAGCGCAAATCCGCGGCCGAGCGCGAGCAACGGCAAGCGTCCGAGGACAAGGCGGTCCGCAACTCCATCTCTCGCGCGATGAAGGAGAGCCTCGCCGACGCACCGAAGGGCAAAGAACGGGAAGAGCTGCGCAAGGCCTCCGAGAACAAGAGCCTCGATGGCATCGCGAAGATGGTCGAAAAGCTCGCGAACAAGAACTGGACCGACAAGGAGCTCGACAAGTGGATCAAGGTCGCGGAGAAGTTCGCCAAGAAGCTCGGTGACCGGAAGATTCCCAAACGTTTCGATGAGTTGAAAAAGCGAATTCAGCGGCTGACCCAAAAACGGCGACGCCAGGGCGGGCTGAGCAGCGCGGATCGAAGACGGCTTCGCAGCGCGCGCCGAAATCACCAACAGCTGCGTCGCAAGCACGGCGACATGGAGGCCGCGAAATACCGGCTCCAGCGGCTGCAGCGCCAGACCAAGAAGGCGATGAATGAGCTGCGTCGACAGCGCAACAAGCGGCGGCTCGGGCGGCGTGGAAATCGCAAGAAGGCGCAGGACGAGGCGCGCCGTCAGCACAAGCAACGTCAGCAGAAGTTCCGCAAATCAATGCGGCGCGCGTCACAACAGATGCGCCGGATGAGCCAGCAACAAAAGCAGCGCCAGGCTCAGCGGATCGGCCAGTCTCGGATGCGCCAGCTGCGCGAGTCGATGGGCCGAGCAGGGCGGCGGTCGGCGTCTCGTCGCGATTTCGAACGGCGCGCGCGGCAACGGCGCAAACAGGCGGGCAAAAGCGGCCAGGGCAAGAAGAAAGCGGGCCAGGGCCGTCGCGACCGGATGCGGCAGGCAAAGGCGGCGGGGCGCAAGGCTTCGGAAAAGCGGGCCCAGGCGCGCGGCAGCTCGGGATCGTCCGCTCAACGTAAGAAGAAGCGTCACTACAGCTACAAACTTGGCGACTCCGACATGCCCGAGAACCCGCGGATGCGGATGATGCGGCAGGCGGGCGGTCCTCCAAAGGGCGGCGGCGAAGGGGTTGGCATCGACGACGGCAACGATCCCAAGGGGCCCGGCAAATCCAAGCGAATCGGCGTTGGACGCACCGAGAAGGTGCGCGGCATCGATAACGAAGGCCCCACGGTCAAGCAGGTCTTCCTCGACGCGGCCAAGAAGGGCTTTGCGCGCCAGTCGTGGCGGTCCGTGTACGCCGACTACAGCGAGGTCGCCGAGAGCATGATCGCCAAGGAAGGTCTGCCGGTTGGACGCCGCGCTCTCGTTCGACGCTATTTCGAGTTGATCCGTCCCCGCGCCGCGCCCGCCAAAGCGCCCTGAACCCGTTCGCGCTTCCCTGCGACGCCCCCTCACCGACACCCTCGGAGCCCCGATGACCATCGACCATCTCCCCGCCGATGCCCCCCTGGACGAGCAAATCGCGTGGGTCAACGGCCACGTCAAAGCGCTCCGCGGCGCGATCGGCGAGATCATCGTCGGCCAGACCGACGTGGTGGAAGGCGCGATCATCGGCTTGTTCGCGGGCGGCCACGTGCTGCTCGAAGGCGTCCCCGGTGTCGGCAAAACGATGCTGGTGCGCGCTCTGGCCAGCGCCGTCAGCCTCCCTTTCTCCCGTGTTCAATTCACCCCCGACTTGATGCCGACCGACATCATCGGCACGCACGTCCTGGTCACCGACGACAAGGGGGGCCGCAGCTTCACGTTCCGACAGGGCCCGATCTTCACCAGCATCTTGCTCGCTGACGAGATCAACCGCGCGACGCCCAAGACCCAGAGCGCCCTGCTCGAAGCGATGCAGGAGAGCCGGGTGACCGTCGGCCGCGACACATTCCAGCTCGACGCGCCGTTTTTTGTCATCGCCACGCAGAATCCGCTCGAGATGGAAGGCACGTATCCGCTGCCCGAAGCCCAGCTCGACCGCTTCATGTTCAAGCTGCACGTGCCCTTTCCCAGCCGTGAAGACCTGCATGCGATCGTTCAGCGCACCGTTGTAGTGAACGAATCCACCATCGAGTCGGTGATGGGTGGCGTCGACATCCTCGCTGTGCGTCGGATCGCCATCGGATGCCCGATCGCTCACCACGTCGTGGACTACGCGATCCGCCTCGTCGAAGGAACGCATGGCAGCCTCGGTCCCGCTCGCCAATACCTGCGAACGGGCGCCAGTCCTCGCGCGGTCCAGGCGCTCATCGTCGGCGCGAAACTCGGCGCGATCTTCGACGGTCGGGCCAACGCGTCGATCGACGACATCCGCAAGCTCGCTTTGCCCGTGCTGCGCCATCGCGTGCAGCTCAACTTCGACGCCGAGGCGGACGGCATCGCAACTGATCACGTGATCGAAAACCTGCTCGGCGAGGTCGACAAGGCGGCGGGGACCGACCGCAAGTGACCGCCCCAGCCTCCCGTATTCGTGAGGACCTGTTCGACGCGGGGTTTCTGCGGCGCACCGAACACCTCGCGCTGATCGCCCGGCGTATGGTCACCTCCGGCCAGCGTGCGCAGCGGCGCAGCAAGAAGATCGGCGGCGGAATCGAATTCGCCGACCACCGCGATTACACGCCCGGCGATGACCCCAAACACCTCGACTGGAAGGTCTACGGGCGTACCGAGCGCCTCTTGTTGCGCCAATACGAAGAAGAAGAGGACCTGAGCGTCTATTTCATGGTCGACGCCTCGCGTTCGATGGGCATGGCACCACCGGGCGAGATCACGCTGTTCGACCGCGCGCTGCAGATCGCGGCGGCGCTTGCGTACATCTCGCTTTCCAACCTCGATCGCGTGGCCGTTGTGCCGTTCACCGACAAGATCATCCGGCCGGAGCGTTCGCTGCGCGGCAAGGGCCAGTTCTTTCGCATCCTGCGCCAGCTGTCGACGTTGGAAGTGTCCGGAAACACCGCGATCAGCGGCGCCATGAGGGACTTCGCTCGAGCCCGGCTGCGACGCGGCCTGGTGGTGTTGATCAGCGATTTCTACGACCCATCCGGCCTTGGTGACGGGCTGCGAATGCTCGCCTATCGCGGCTTCGAGACGCTCGTGGTGCAGCTGAGCGACCAGCGGATCCTCGATGGCGGACACTTCGGCGACCTGCAGCTCGTCGATTGCGAGTCCGGCGACGTTCGCGACATCTGTCTGACCCCTGACCTGCTCAGCGCATACCAGCGGGCATTTGAGGCGTTCACGCTCGAGATCAGCAACGCAGCAACCCAAATGGGCGCGCGCCACCTGCAGGTCGACGTCGGCGTGCCCTTCGATGACGTGGTGATGAAGGTCTTTCGCAGCGGCGGGTTCCTCGGATGAATCCAACCGCGATGGCTCCAATGGCGGCCTGGCAACCGTGGCTGACCCTGGTCGGTGCGGTGCTCGGAGGCATCGCGCTGCTGTACTTGTTGCGTCCTCGTCGGCGCCGCGTGGAGGTGCCCTTCGGCGGGTTGTGGCAGCGGGTGATCGCGCAGGCCGAAGCGCGGGCGATGGGGCGTCGGTGGCGACGGCTGCTGTCCATGCTGCTGATGTGGACGATCGCCGCGTTGATGCTTGCCGGAGTCGGCGAAGGGATCCTGGGCCTGCGCGGATGCTCCGAGCCGCGTTCATTTGCGCCTCAACACACGGCGATCGTGATCGACACCTCGGCGTCAATGAGAACGCTCGATGGCACACGGCCCCCAGACGACCCACACGGTCCGCGCATCACGCGCTTGGCCGAGGCGATTCGCAAGGCACGCGAGCTCTTCGATGCGCGCCAACCGCTGGAAAAGGTGCTCGTGATCAGCGCGGATTCACGCGTCCGGACCCGGGGTGGATGGACCGACGATCCGGACGTTTTCGAGCGCGCGATCGGCTCCATCGTCGCTTCGGATGCCGGGTTTGCCCGCGCCAAGGCGCTCGCGGTCGCTACCGACGGCGTGTCTGGTCGGCCCGGCGCACGAATCGTCATGATCAGCGACGGCGGCCCAAGCATCGACGGCGACGCGAGCAACGACGGCGCCTCAAGTAACGATGGCGACGGGGCATCCGTCGCCGGTTCGCTACAGCAAATCGCGGTCGGCCCGCGTCCCAAACCCGGCGGCGATCCTGTGACGTCGCTCGACAACCTCGCCATCGTCCAGGTGAGCGTTCGTTCGTTGCCCGGCGATCCCGGTCGCGGTCTCCTGCTCGCCCAGGTTCGCAACGACACCGCCAAACCCGTGGACGCGGTGGTATCCGTACACGCGAGCTCAACCGCCCACTCCGATCGCGACTTCCGCCGAGCCGGCGCGCTCAAGGCCGTGCGGACCGTAGCTCTCGCCGCGCGCCGCACCACCACGGTCGCTTTCGATCGGTTGCCCCTCGCGGCCGGGCGTTTCGCTGTGCGCGTCAAACCCGGCGAAAACACGGCGATGACCGACCTCGCCCCCTACGACGACGTTGGCTTTGCCGTGCTCGCAGCCCGTCGCGACCTTGGCGTTTTGCTCGTATCCGGACGTGACAACCTCTTTCTCGAAGCCGCCCTTCACGCCGACGATCGCGCGCAGGTCAAACGCGTGACCCCCGAGCGCTACAAGCCCGAAGACTGGACGACCGCCGCGCGGGGAAAGCATGGAATCGATGTCGTCGTTCTCGATGGCGTCGCGGCTGAACTGCCGCCGGGAACGCCCGGTTTGCGGCTCGCGCTCGTCGCCGGCAACAAAGAACAGAAGCCGCGGATCGTCGAGGGCATCGATCTCAAGATCCGCTCGGCCGAGCATCCCGTCATGGCCGGCGTTGTCTTCCACGATGTGAACATCGACAAGGCCAGGGTCGTGACTCGTGTGTCGGGCGACCGTGTGCTCGCGGTAGATGGTTCCGGCGCGCCGATCTTCACGGCCAGCGACGACGGGGTCCGGCGCCTCGATTTCGGGCTCGACGTGCTGGAGACGGATATCGGCGGCCGCTATGCCTTGCCGTTGCTGATGGTCAACGCGCTGGAATGGCTGGTCGGCGAGGAAAACCCGTTGCTCACGCCGCTCGAAGTCGGCCTGGTCTGGGGGATTGAGACACCGGTCGCCGGGCGCAAATGGACCTGGTATTCACCGTCGGGAAAACCGCGGCCCGCTCGTGTCGCCGGCCGGATGATCACGTGCTCAAGCGGTGTCTCCGGCGTGCACGAGTGGCGTGCAGAAGAGCAGCGGATTGTCCGCCCGACCCGGCTTCCCGCGACCGAGCGACCCGACCAGGTGCGCCCTATTCGAACCGCGTGGGCTGCGCCGCCTGCCGATGAGCAGTCCCGCAACCAGCCGCCTCCTCGCCAAGCGTGGATCTACCTGCTGTTGGCAGCGATGGTCCTGGTCGCCGGCGAATGGTGGCTCTACGTGCGCAGGAGGACGGTTTGAGCCGCCGCCTTCCCGCCAATCCAGCACGTTTGCGTGTCCTGTGGTCCGTGGCCTGGGTCGTGGCCGCCGCATCGACCGCGGTTTGGTGGCTGCAGGTTCGCGACGGTCTCTTGCAGCCCGAAGGCCTTGGGCAGTGGCAGTTTGCGTGGCCCGAGCACCTGTGGTGGGCCCTTCTCGCGTTCGTTGTCCCGGTTGGAGCGGCGTGGTCGCTTACCGACTTGCCACGTGTGCAGCAGGCTCTCCAGGTCGCGCTGCGCATGGGACTCATTGCGGTGATCGCGGTCGCTCTCGCGGGCCCTCGCAGCCGCCAACAGACCCCGCGGGGCGTGCAGATCATCCACCTCGTCGACCGTTCAGCGTCCGTCCCCGATGTGATGCTGAGGCAAGCTGGCGCCGCGATCCTCGCCGATGGCAAGGCGATGCAGGCCGATCCCGAGCTGCGCGTCGATGTGGTGCGGTTTGATCGCCAGGCCCGCCGCCTCCCGTGGCCGCCGACCGCCACCGACGCCGCCGAACTCGCTGGCCCCGACCTTTCCCGTGACGCGAAGACCGGCTTGTCGTCCGACCTCGAGTCGGCGCTCAACACCGCGGTTGGTCTTGTCGACGAAGGAAGGATTGTACACGCCGTGATCTGGAGCGACGGCATCGAAACCGACGGTGACGCCACCGAGCTGGTCGGGTCCCTGGCGGCGATCGGTGTTCGCGTCCACACGCCCAAGCGCGAAAAGAGTCCCGTGGCTGCCGAGTTCCTGGTCGAGCGGTTCGAAGTGCCTCCGAAGATTCGCTCCAACCTGCCTTTCGAAGCGGCCGTGCACGTGCGAGCAACCGCTCCCGCTACCGTCGCTTGCAGTGTGGACGGCAAGTCGATCAAGCACCTCAATCGCACGATTGCAGTCAGGCCGGGGACCCACCGAATCGTCCTGGGCAAGCTCCGAATTCGCGATGGCGGGACCCACCAGTTACGGGTCCAATGCAAGCTCGCGGAAGGCTCCGATCGCTTCGCCGGCAACAACGCCATGCGCACCAGCGTCGTCGTCCATGCGCGGCCGCGGTTGCTCTACATCGAAGGCGCGCGCGGCCAGTCCCTGTATCTCACCCGCGCGCTTGCCGACGACTACGAGGTCCAGACGCGACCGCCCGACGCATTGCCGCGCACGATCGGCGAACTGCGTCGCTACAGCGCGATCATTCTGTCCGACGTCGCCAGGATCTCCCGCGCCGGCGTCCCGCAGCTCACAGACGGCGATATGCGCAACCTGCACGCCTATGCCAGGGCCGGCGGCGGCTTGCTCGTGATCGGCGGTGAGGACAGCCTCGGCTCGGGCGGCTACCAGGGCACATACCTCGACAAGCATGTGCTTCCGGTGCGCGTCGAGATCGAGTCGGAGATCCAACAGCCCACCATCGCGATGGTCCTGTGCATCGATCGCAGCGGGTCCATGCAAGGCACCAAGATCGAGCTCGCCAAGGAAGCCGCGCGCGCCACCGCTGAAGCGCTCGGACACGATGACAAGATCGGCATCTTCGCGTTCGACAACGTCACGCGCGCGGTCGTTCGGCTGCAACGCGCCGGCAACCGCTATCGCATCGCAACCGACATCGGCCGGCTCACCGCTGGCGGCGGCACCAACATCTATCCCTGCTTGCAGCAAGCCTACGACGCGCTCAACACTGCGGCGGCTCGGGTCAAACACGTCATCCTGCTGTCCGACGGCAAGGCACCGCGCGCCGGCATCGACGGGCTCGTTCACCAGATGCGCCGCTCCGGCATGACCGTCACGAGCGTTGGCGTCGGCGCTGAAGTCGATCGGAGCTTGCTCGAAGCCATCGCCGACCGCGGCGGCGGACGATCCTATTTCACCGACCGCCCCGAGACCTTGCCGCGCATCTTTGTTCGCGAGACCAAGGAGGTCAGCGGCGAGTCCGTGGTCGAGAAGCGATTCCGCGTGCGGCGCGCCCCAGGCAGCGGTCGTGTCGACATGCTCAAAGGCGTGGACCTGCCCAACGCTCCGATTCTGCTTGGGTATTTGCCTTCAAAGGTCAAGCCCGGCGCGCACGAGATCCTGCGAACGTCGACCAACGCGCCACTGTTGGTTCGGTGGCGGCAGGGGCTCGGCAAAGTCACCGTCTGGACATCCGATCTGAAAAATCGCTGGGCTCACCATTGGATCAACTGGCCCGACTACGCCGTCTTCGCGCGCCAGCTCATCCGCGACTTGCTGCAAGAGGAGATCGGGACACGCGTCGCCGTCGCCGTCCATCGCGATCGGTCCCGGTTGCGGATCGCTGTAGATGCCGTCGATGAAGATGACCAGTTCCTGCGCGACCTGCATGGCGTCGCGAAGATCACGGTGCCGAGCGGGGACGTGCGCCGTGTCCCGTTGCCCGAAGTTGCTCTTGGTCGCTACGAGACGTCCGCCCCCCTCGACCAGGTTGGACCTTACGAAGTCCGTGTCGAGCTGCGGGCCAACAAGGGCGCCAAGCCCCTCGCGATCGGAGAGGCCACCGCGGTTCATCCCTATCCCGACGAGTACCGGATCGCGTCCGCGGACAGCACCGCATTGCCCGGCATCGTCAAGGCGACGGGCGGCGTCAGTGGCGCGGTCGCGGCCGATTGGCGGGACAACCGGGGCAAGACCTGGATGCGTTGGCAGTGGCGATGGCCCGACCTCGTCAAGCTCGCGCTGCTCTTGCTGCTGATGGACGTCACGCTGCGCCGGATTCGCCTCGGACGAGTCACCAGCCGGTCGTGGTACGATCGCCGCTGAATCGCGGAGCCCCACACCGCCTGTTTTCCGGTTCATCGCATGGAACCCCATCTCGATCGCGCCGTCATCGCTCGCAGCGCCGCCGCCGTGCCGCGGTTTGCCGGCTTTTTGGCCGACATCGTCAAACCCGCTGAGCTCGCCGCGGGCGATCGGATTGGCATCGTCGCGGTCGGGGGCTGGTCCTCGATCGGCGATCTGCATCGCATGGACGTCGCGTTTGACGACAAGCCGCGCGACTTCGCCGTGCTCGTCATGCCCCGCAGCGACGCCGAAGATACGTTCTTGCGCACCGCTCGGTGGAATATCAGCTACCGGGGCGCGGATTTTGATCGGGTGACCGAGGCTCTGCTCAACGAGGTCGCCAAACGCCTCGAGTGGGTCTCCCGCGACGCTCAACTCAGCGCCGAAGATCTGCACGATCGCTATTTTCGGCGGCCGCGTCCGGACGAATACCTCGAGGTGATGCCCGGCAAGAAGCTGTACCTGCGCGTCACCGACCATTGCGACGAAAACTGCATCTTCTGCAACGCGACCGAGGGCAACGCCAACATCATCGCGTCCAAGACCGAGCTGCGCGATATCCTCGATCGCTTGCCGACCGGCGCGCTGTCCCAGGTGATCTTCTCGGGCGGCGAACCGAGCCTCGTCAAAGCCCTGCCCGACTATGTGCGCATCGCCTATGAAGCGGGGGCGCGCGACATCATCGTGCAGACCAACGGCGTGCGGCTCGGCGAACCCGGCGCGCTTGATCCCTACCTGCCCTATCGCGATCGTCTCGGCATCGGCTTTTCGTTGCACGCGATCGACGGCCACTTGTCCGACCGCATGACCGGCGCACTCGACGTACCCACGATGCCCCTCGCGCAGCGCTTCAAGCAAGGCATCACCGAGCCAGCTCGACCGCGACCTGGCGCCGCACCCACGAGTCGACTGGCGGCCAAACTCGCCGCGATCGATGCCGCTGCCGAGCTTGGTTTTCGCATCAAGATCACCTGCGTGGTGATGCGCCCCAATCTCGACCAGGTGCCCGATTTCGCCTCGTTTTGCTGGGATCGCTGGGGGCCACGGCTCGACCGCCTCCAGTTTTCGTATGCCATGCCGCGCGGCAACGCCTTTCTCAATCCCAAGCGCGCCGTTCGGTTCAGCGAATGCAGCGGACCGTTTGCCGCGGCATTCGAGCTCGGCCGCCGCACCGGCTTGCTTGTCGAAACCAGCCAATCCGCCTGCGTGCCCCCGTGTGTGATGCCCGACTACCTCGAGCACTACGACTGCTACGGCGATTTCTCCGGCGGGCGTACCTGCGATGATGAGCGCGTCAAACCGGCGGCGATCTGCGGCGGTTGCAACTGGGACCGGCTCTGCGTCGGCGTCTGGCAGCGTTACCTGGACGTGTTTGGCGGCGACGAGCTCAAGGCCGTGACGGACCGCGAAGACCCCGGATTTGCGATCGAGGACTACATCGAGGGCACGGTGTTGGATTTGTCCAAGAAAGCCTGACGGCCGAAACCGACACACTCAAAAGTACACTACTGTACTTTTAGGTATCGCGTTTGCGCTGCCGGCCCGTCAGGGCTCGGCCGTTCCATCAGCGGCAGAAACGACCCCAAGGCCGGGCGTCGGTGAATTCCACTGCGCTCAGCATCGATCGCGGACCGGTGCCCGGCGGTCGCCGTTGCGGGTTAGCAGCGGCCGGAGCGGCGATGGTGCACGGCGGCGATGGTGCACGGCGGCGATGGTGCACGGCGGCGA